>NZ_JBRREN010000006.1:0-253885 GCF_056760315.1 Stenotrophomonas sp. STEN014
CGGCGTTGTGTTCCCTCCCCGCGGGTGGCTTTTTTTTGGGGGGGGGGTCTCGTGGTGGGACGGGGGGGGGGGTGGGGGGCGGGGGCACCCGCCCGGGGGGGCGGTGTGGCCGCCCGCGGATGGATCATTTCGGTGCCAGACGCACGGCACCGTCAAGGCGGATGGTCTCACCGTTGAGGTAGGGATTGCCAATGATGTGGCCGACCAGGCCGGCGAAATCTTCCGGCTGGCCCAGGCGCGACGGGAACGGGATGGAGGCGGCCAGCGACTCCTGCACATTGGCCGGCATGCCATCGACCATCGGCGTCCAGAACACGCCCGGTGCGATGGTCATCACGCGGATGCCGAAGCGCGACAGTTCGCGGGCCATCGGCAGGGTCATGCCGACCACGCCGCCCTTGGAGGCGGAGTAGGCAGCCTGGCCGATCTGGCCTTCATAGGCGGCGACCGAGGCGGTATTGATGATCACCCCGCGCTCGCCGTCGGCGTTGGCCTCGTTGTGCTGCATCAGCTCGGCGGCGGCCTTGGCGACGTTGAAGCTGCCAACCAGGTTGACCATCACCGTGATCTGGAAGTTGGCCAGCGGCATGGCGGCCTCGCGGCCCAGCACGCGACCGGCACCGAGGATGCCGGCGCAGTTCATCACCACGTTCAGTCCGCCGAGGAACGCTTTGGCGGCACCCAGGTTGGCGGCCACACCGGCCTCGTCAGTGACATTGGTGGTGAAGTAGCGGGCATTGTCGGCGCCCAGCTCGGCGACGGCGGCAGCGCCTTTCTCGTCGTTGAGGTCGAACAGGGCGACCTTGCCGCCGTGGGCGACGAGGAAGCGGGCCACACCCAGGCCGAGGCCGGAGACACCACCGGTGATGACGGCACGAACGGAGGACAGCTGCATTGGAACGATCCTGCGGAAAAGAGCGCCGATTCTAGCCGATGGCCGACCGTGCGCCGAAACCGGTCAGCGCAGCCGGCGGGCGAACTCGCGTGGCGACAGGCCGGGGGCGAACAGGAAGCCCTGGCCGATCGGCACCCCCAGCTCGAGCAGGAACTGGCGCTGGGCTTCGGATTCCACCCCTTCGGCGACCAGGCCCAGGCCGAGGCTGCGGGCGATGCCGCAGACCGCCTCGCACACCGCAACATCCGAGCGGTTGCCGGGCACGCCATTGATGAACAGCTGGCTGAGCTTGAGGCCGTGGATGGGCAGATGGCGCAGGTAGTTCAGCGCGCTGTAGCCCTCGCCGAAATCGTCGATGGTCAGCATCACGCCCATCTCGCGCAGCTCGGCGAAGGTATGCAGCGTGGCCGGTGCGTCCTCGATCAGCACGCGTTCGGTGAATTCCAGCTCCAGCGCCGCACCGGGCAGCCGGTATTCGTCCAGTATCTCGCGCAGGCGACGGGCCAGGTTGTCGCCATTGAACTGGCGGTAGGAGACATTGATGGCGATGCGGACCAGCCCGAGCCCCTCGTCCATCCATTCGCGCACCTGCCGGCAGGCTTCGCGCAGCACCCAGTCGCCGATGCGCACGATGTCACCGGTGGTTTCGGCGTGGCTGATGAAGATGTCCGGGCGCAGCTCGCCCAGTTGACGGTTGCGCCAGCGGATCAGCGCCTCGGCACCGACGATGCGGCCGCCACGCAGATCCACCTGCGGCTGGTACACCAGTCGGAACTCGTTGCGCTCCAGTGCGCGGCGCAGGCGGCGCTCGATCTGCAGGCGGTCACGCTGCTCGCGCGCCAGTTCCGGCGTGAACACCTGCCAGCCATTGCGGCTGCGGCGCTTGCATTCGTACATGGCCCGGTCGGCGTTCTGGATCAGTTCCTGCGGGCTTTGCCCATCTTCCGGTGCGCGGGCGATGCCGATGCTGGTGGTGACCGCGAATTCGTCCTTGCCCAGCCGGAACAGCGGGGCGAAGGCATCGGTGATGGCCTGCGCCAGCAGTTGCGGATGCTCGGGCACCTCGCGGGCATCGCAGATCACCACGAATTCATCGCCGCCGAAACGCGCCAGCAATCCTTCGGTGCCGATGGCGTTGGCAATGCGGCGGGTCGCTTCGATCAGCAGTTCATCGCCGGCGTTGTGGCCGAGCACGTCGTTGACCGTCTTGAAGCGGTCCAGGTCGATGTACAGCACCGCGACCTGGGCGTGGGAAGGGTTGCCCAGCCGCGCCTTCAGGTCGGCCAGGGCCGCGTCGCGATTCATGATGCCGGTCAACGGATCGGTGCGGGCCTGGGTCTTGAGGGTTTCCTCGGCGTGTTTGCGCTCGGTGATGTCCTGCAGCGTGCCGGCGATGCGGCTGGAGGCCATGTCGCCGGCTTCGATCTCGCCGATCATGCGGATCCACACACTGTGGCCGTCGCCGCGCAGTCCCTGCAGATCCAGTTCGAAGCCGCGCTTGCGCTCGACCTCCCGGTCAAGGGTCTGTTGCAGGCGCAGCCGGTCATCGCTGCCCAGGCACTGCAGCAGCTGCTCCAGTGTGGCCGGCGGCGGCGTGTGGCCGAGAATGCGCTGCGCCTCGCCGGTCAGGTACAGCCGCTGCTGGCCGCGATCCCACTCCCAGCCGCCGATATGCGCCAGCGCCTGGGCGCGATCGAACAGCACATGGTCGCGTTTGAGCTCAGTGACGTCGCTGAACATCGAGAACACGTGGTCGGGCAGGTCGCGCCCGCAGGAAAATACCGGCACCGTGGTGATCGAGATCCAGATCATGCGCCCGCGCGGGCGGTGGTACAGGCCGACGATGGTGCTGGGGATCGTGTGACCATCGCGGAACGCGCGTGACACCGGCCATTGCTCCGTGCGCAGCCGGCGGCCGTGCTCGTCAACGGTGATCCACTCTTCGCCTTCCATCGGAATCTGCGTCGGCGGTTCGGCGCCGAGCCCGAGGATGCGATGGGCGGCCGGATTGGCCGAGATCACCTGGAAGTGCTGATCGAACAGCATCACGCCTTTGTCGATGGATTCGAGCAGCAGCCGGTAACGCGATTCGGCCTGCCAGCGGCGGCTCAGGTCGCGGGCCACGGCCACGATGCAGGGCTGGCCATCGTTCTGGAACGACGCCGAATGCACCTCCACCGGGAAACGGCTGCCATCGCCGCGCATGTTGGTGACTTCGATCACATAGGTCTGGCCGCGGTTGAGGGTGTCCCAGACCGGTTGCAGGTGATCCTCGGGCAGATCCGGATTCAGCAGTTCGATCGGTTGGCCGACGATCTCCCCGCGGCTGCGGCCGTAGGCCTGGACGCCGGCGGCGTTGACGTCCAGCACCGTGCCGCTGGCGCTGAGGATGCTGACCGGGTCCGGGAACGCATCGAACAGCGCCCGGTAGCGCTGCTGCGCAGACTGGCACTGGGCGGTGGCCTGCAGCAGGGCATCGCGCGCCGCCTCCAGTACCGGCTTCAGTCCGGCCGCCAGCGGCTGTTGCAGGGCGTGCTCCAGATCGGCCAGCGCATCGGCAGGGGCGGCGGGATGACCGCCGTCCTCGGGTGCGACGCGCTGGCCGGAGCTGCTCATGTGGCCGCCAATGCTTTTCCTGTCTTGCTGCCTGTATCCCGGCCCAGCCGTTCGCTGAGCCAGCGTCCCGTGGCGGCCAATGCCGGCAGGTCCACGCCGGTCACCATCCCCATTCCGTGCAACATATACACCACATCCTCGCTGGCGACATTGCCGCTGGCGCCCCTGGCGTAGGGACAGCCGCCGGTGCCGGCCACCGCCGCGTCGACCACACGCACGCCTTCTTCCAGGCAGCTGGCGATATTGGCCAGTGCCTGACCGTAGGTGTCGTGGAAGTGCACGGCCAGCGCGGCCATCGGTACCGCCGCGGCGACGGCGCGCAGCATCGCCGCGGCCTTGCGCGGGGTGCCGACGCCGATGGTGTCGCCCAGCGAGACCTCGTAACAGCCCATCGCGTGCAATTGGCGGGCGACACGGACCACTTCGGCTACTGGTACTTCGCCCTGGTAGGGGCAGCCCAGCACGGTGGAGACGTAGCCGCGGACCTTGATCCCATCGGCCTGGGCCCGGGTCAGGATCGGCGCGAAGCGGCGCAGGGACTCGTCGATGCCGGCATTGGTGTTCTTCAGGTTGAACCGCTCGGAGGCGGCGGTGAACACCGCCACTTCTTCCACGCCGACCGCCAGGGCGCGTTCGTAGCCCTGTTCATTGGGTACCAGCACCGGATAGCTGACCCCGGGGCGACGCTGGATACCGGTGAACACGTCGGCCGCGTCAGCCAGCTGCGGCACCCACTTGGGGCTGACGAAGCTGGTGGCCTCGATGCTGCGCAGGCCGGTGGCCGACAGGCGGTTGATCAACTCGATCTTGTCGGCGGTGGCGATGAGCTGTTTCTCGTTCTGCAGGCCATCGCGCGGGCCAACTTCGACAATGCGGACGAAATCGTTCACACGCACCCCGCAACGGTAGCGGGCAGGGAGATGCTGGAAAGCATGGTTCAGTCCTTCTGCGCCCAACGCGGCGCGCGTTTCTCGAGAAATGCCGATAGCCCTTCGCGACCCTCGTCGGAGGCGCGCAGGGCGGCGATCAGGCCGGCATTTGCGCGATCGAGTGCATCGCGGTCACCGCCGGCCGCGCAGACCTCGCGCACCAGTGACTTTGCCGACGCCGCGGCTGCCGGGCCGGCCTTGCGGAGCAGGTCCAGCTGCGCCTGCACGGCGGCATCAAGCCCGGCAGCGGGGACGACCTGGTGCACCAGGCCGATATCGCGGGCGGTGGTGGCATCGAAATGCTCGCCGGTGGCGAACCAGCGCCGCGCCTGGCGGGGGCCGATGGCGGCGATCACATACGGAGAAATGACGGCCGGCAGCAGTCCGAGACGGCTTTCAGTCAGGCCGAAGCGGACACCGTCCACGGCAATGGCGATATCGCAGCAGGCCACAAGGCCAACGCCGCCACCGAAGCTGGCGCCATGGACGCGGGCGATGGTGGGCTTGGGCAGCTCGTCGAGGGTGCGCATCAGGCGCGCCAGCGCCAGCGAGTCGGTCCGGTTTTCCTCCTGGCTGGCGCTGGCCATGGCGCGCATCCATTGCAGGTCGGCGCCGGCGGAAAACGACGCGCCACTGCCGGTGAGTACAACGGCGCGCACCTCCGGATCGGCGCCGACGCGCTCCAGCGCTGCGGTCAGGGTGGCGATTAGCCCGGCATCGAAGGCGTTGTGCAGTTCCGGGCGGTTCAGGCACAACGTCGCCACGCCGCGCTCATGCTGCACGAGCAGGGTATCGCTCATCGGGAAATCCATAGCTGACAGGTAATCCTGCGAATCATAGCGGTGTGCTGGCGGGACGCCATGACGCGCCGCGGCGATGCTAGAATTGATAACCATTCTTATCAACTCATTCATAGGCGCCCTTCAGTGACGTTGTCAGATTTGCCACTGCATGCCTCCGCGCAAGTGGAAAGCGTGCATGACCTGCATGCCAATGATGCGATTGCCCGCCGCCTGCGCGAACTGGGCTTCGTCAATGGAGAAGAAGTCCGCATGGTCGCCCGCGGCCCGGTGGGTGGCGAGCCGCTGCTGATCCAGGTGGGTTTCACTCGTTTCGCGCTGCGCCGTTCGGAGGCAAGCCGGGTCCAGCTCAGCGGCGTCGATGCGGCCTCGCAGACCTCTGAAGAGGTGCGCGCATGAGTTCCTCGGCAGCGGTGGCACGGCTGGCGCTGGTCGGCAACCCGAACAGCGGCAAGACCGCACTGTTCAACCAGCTCACCGGCAGTCGGCAGAAGGTGGCCAACTACACCGGCGTGACCGTGGAACGCAAGGAAGGCCGCATGCGCGGGCCGTCCGGACGTGAATACGCGGTGCTGGATCTGCCCGGCGCCTACAGCCTGCAACCGGCCAGCCTGGACGAGGCGATCACCCGGGACCTGTGCCGGGGGTTCTATCCGGGTGAGGCCGCGCCGGATGCGCTGGTATGCGTGATCGATGCGACCAATCTGCGCCTGCACCTGCGTTTTGCGCTGGAAGTGCGCGAGCTGGGCAAGCCGATGATCGTGGCGCTGAACATGGTCGATGCGGCGCGTCGGCGTGGTATCGGAATCGATGTGCCGGCGCTGGAAAAGGCGCTGGGCGTGCCCGTGGTGGAGACCGTGGCGGTCAAGCACAACGGCGCGCGCGCGCTGGTGGAGCGGATCGATACGCTGGTGCCGCAGCTGGCCTCGTTGCCGCCGCCACCTACGGAAGCCGGTATGGATTACCACGCGCAGGTGCGTTCCATCCTGGCTGCGGCGGTCAGCATGCCTGCGCGCACCGCCAAGGTGGACGACACCCTGGATCGCTGGCTGCTGCACCCGGTGTACGGGTTGCTGACCCTGGCCGCGGTGATGTTCCTGATCTTCCAGGCGGTCTATGCGTGGGCCACGCCGTTGATGGACGGGGTCGAGGCGTTTTTCGGCTGGCTCGGTCCGCTGGTGGCCGCCTCGCTGCCAGAGGGACCGCTGAGCAGCCTGCTGGTGGATGGCATCATCGCGGGTGTCGGTGGCGTGGTGGTGTTCCTGCCGCAGATCCTGATCCTGTTCGCTTTCATCCTGGCGCTGGAGGAATCCGGCTATCTGCCGCGCGCGGCCTTCCTGCTGGACCGCATGATGGCGGCGGCCGGGCTGTCGGGGCGTTCGTTCATCCCGTTGCTGTCCAGCTTCGCCTGTGCGGTACCGGGCATCATGTCCACCCGCTCGATCCAGGATCCGCGTGACCGCCTGGCGACGATTCTGGTCGCGCCACTGATGACCTGTTCGGCACGGCTGCCGGTGTACGCGCTGCTGATTGGTGCCTTCATCCCGGAAAAGACCGTGGGTGGCATCTTCAACCAGCAGGGGCTGGTGCTGTTCGCGCTGTATGTTGCCGGCATCCTCAGTGCGCTGGCGATGTCGTGGACGATGAAGAAGTTCCGCCGAGACAAGGGGGAACACCCGCTGCTGCTGGAACTGCCGTCCTACCGCGTGCCGCATCCGCGCGATCTGCTGGTCGGGCTGTATGAGCGCGGGATGATCTTCCTCAAGCGCGTCGGCGGCATCATCCTGGCGCTGACCATCCTGCTGTGGTTCCTGCTGTCGTTCCCGGGTGCGCCCGAGAACGCCACGATGCCGGCCATCGATTACAGCTTCGCCGGTCAGCTCGGCCACGCGATGGCGGTGATCTTCGCGCCACTGGGGTTCAACTGGCAGATATGCATCGCGCTGATTCCGGGCATGGGCGCCCGTGAAGTGGCGGTGTCCTCGCTGGCGACCATCTATGCGCTTTCCGCTGCGGACGATGACGCGGCGATCCAGGCGCTGACCCCGGTGATCAGCGATGGCTGGACCCTGGCTACCGGCCTGTCGCTGATGGTGTGGTTCATCTACGCGCCGATGTGCATTTCGACCCTGGCCACCATCAAGCGCGAGACCAATTCCTGGAAGCAGATGGCCTTCGCCACGGTGTACCTGTTTGCAGCGGCCTATCTGGCGGCGCTGGTGACCTACCAAGTGGCCAAGGCGCTCGGGGCCGGCTGAGCATGGACACCGGCCTGCTGTTGCAATACCTGGTCATCGCGCTGGCGGTGCTGGTCAGCGCGTGGGTGGTGCTGAAGAAGCAGTTTCCGGGGTTGTTGCGCAAGCTGCGCGGCGCGCTGGCGCTGTGGCTGGTCAAGCGGCACTCGCCCCGGTTGCAGGCGTGGGGCCGGCAATTGGCACCACCGCCCTCCAGTACGTCAGGTGCCTGCGGCGGTTGCGACGGTTGCGGTCCAGGAGAGCCCAAGCAGCATTGAAAAGAAACGCCGGGCCAGCCCGGCGTTTCTTTTGCTCCATCCGTTCCCAGCAGACCACCCTCCCTCCCGGACTGACGTGGAGGAAGGTTCGTTATCCGTGAGCGGACGGGTCGCGGTGGTGGTGGGCGTCTGCGAGCAGGGTGCTGGACACGCACAGTGCGGCGCTGGTGCACGCCGGGATGAATCACTGATGCACCGGCGGTGCTTGTCGGATCCGGCGCCAAGGCGTTAGTTTTCCTGCCATGAACAACACTCCGACTCGTTTGCTGATCCATGGTGCCTCCGGGCGGATGGGTCAGGCCCTGCTGCGTCTTGCGGCAGAAGATTCCCTGTTGCAGGTGGTGGCCGCCGTGGTGCGCAAGCCGCCGACGCAACGGGTGGTGGACGGCATTCCGCATTTTGCGGCCAGTGAGCTGGCCGGGGTGCCCGCGTTCGATGTGGCCATAGATTTCAGCCTGCCGGAGGGCTTTGATCCGGTTCTGGCGTTGTGTGCGGAGCGCGGCGCAGGCTTCGTATCCGGCACCACCGGCATCAGTGAGCGGCAGCAGGCCGCGCTGACCGCTGCTGCCACCCGCATTCCGCTGGTCTGGGCGACCAATTTCAGTCTGGGCGTGGCGGTGTTGGCCGAGCTGGTCGAGCGTGCGGCATTGGCATTGCCGGGATGGGATTGCGACATCGTCGAGTCCCATCATGTGCACAAGAAGGATGCGCCGTCCGGTACCGCGCTGACCCTGGGGGAGGCGGCACAGCATGGGGGCGCCGATCCGCGCTATGCCAGCCTGCGCGCTGGCGACATCATCGGCGAGCATTTCGTCCAGTTCACCGGGCTGGGCGAGCGGGTGGAGCTGGTGCATCGGGCAACCAATCGCGACATTTTTGCCCGGGGCGCGCTTCATGTGGCCGGGCAGCTGGTCCGGCGTGCGCCGGGGCAGTACCGGGTACGGGATCTGGTGGCGCCGCCGGCAAACGCCTGAATGGGGCGAGCGGCACGGGCGCCAGCGGTCCAGGGTCAGTCAAACATGACACGGCACCGGCGGGAGACTGGTGCTTGGGGCCCCTTGCCTTTACAATTCCCGCTCGCCGAAACACGTCAGCCGGACCGGTTCCAGACCGCCGTCCGCGCTTTTTTGCAACCGGTTTTTGCCGTGGACGCAGGCGTGGCTTCGGAGTCCCCCTCGGTAGCCAAAGTGAGATTCCCGTGACCCAAGCCGCAATTCTCGTGCTCGAAGACGGCACCGTATTCGAGGGCGAATCCGTAGGCGCGCCCGGCCTGTCCGTGGGTGAGGTGGTGTTCAATACCGCCATGACCGGTTATCAGGAAATGCTGACCGATCCGTCCTATGCGCGGCAGATGGTCACCCTGACATACCCGCATATCGGCAACACCGGCATGAACGACCAGGACGACGAGGCCAGCAAGGTCTGGGCCGCCGGTCTGATCGTGCGCGATGTGCCACGTCGTCCGAGCAGCTGGCGCAGCCAGGTGTCGCTGCAGGACTGGCTGCTCCAGCGCGGTGTGGTCGCCATCGCCGGGATTGATACCCGCAAGCTGACCCGCATCCTGCGTGAGCGGGGAGCACAGAATGGCGCGCTGATGGCCGGTGATATCGATGTGGAGAAGGCGCTGGAAGCCGCCCGCAAGTTCCCGGGCCTGAAGGGAATGGATCTGGCCAAGGTGGTGTCCACCGACACGCCGTACAGCTGGAGCGAAGGTCAGCTGGATCTGGACCGCAATGAATTCCAGCGCGCCACACCGAAGTTCAAGGTGGTGGCATACGACTTCGGCGTTAAGGCCAACATCCTGCGCATGCTGGCCGAGCGTGGTTGCGAGCTGACCGTGGTGCCGGCGCAGACGCCTGCGGCCGACGTGCTGGCGATGGAGCCGGACGGCGTTTTCCTGTCCAACGGCCCGGGTGATCCCGAACCGTGCGATTACGCCATCGCGGCGATCAAGGAGTTCGTGGCCAGAAAGGTTCCGACGTTCGGCATCTGCCTGGGCCACCAGCTGCTGGGTCTGGCCTGTGGTGCCAAGACCATGAAGATGGGCCACGGCCACCACGGCGTGAACCATCCGGTGCAGGATCTGGACAGCGGCAGGGTGATGATCACCTCGCAGAACCACGGCTTTGCCATCGATGAGAGCGTGCTGCCGGCCAATGTCCGTGTCACCCACCGCTCGCTGTTCGACCAGACCATCCAGGGCATCGCATTGACCGATGCGCCGGCGTTCTCCTTCCAGGGCCACCCGGAAGCCTCGCCAGGTCCGCAGGACGTCGCCCCGCTGTTCGACCGTTTCATCACCCTGATGGGTGAGGCCAAGTAATCGCATTGCCGGACCGGTCCGCCGTTCCGGCAATGCCGTAACGGCAGACGCGGCAATCCAGCGCACACGTTCACTCACTGCGGTCACACGCAGCCCCCAATTCGAGTACTGAAATGCCAAAGCGCACCGACCTAAAAACCATCCTGATCATCGGCGCCGGCCCGATCGTCATCGGCCAGGCCTGCGAGTTCGACTACTCCGGCGCGCAGGCGTGCAAGGCGCTGCGCGACGAGGGCTACCGCGTGGTGCTGGTCAACTCGAACCCGGCCACGATCATGACCGACCCGGAGATGGCTGACGCCGTCTACATCGAGCCGATCAACTGGCAGACCGTCGAGAAGATCATCGAGAAGGAGCGCCCCGATGCGCTGCTGCCGACCATGGGCGGACAGACCGCGCTGAACTGCGCGCTGGATTTGGCCGACCACGGCGTGCTGGAGAAGTACAACGTCGAGCTGATCGGCGCCAAGCGCGAAGCCATCCGCATGGCCGAGGACCGCGAACTGTTCCGCGTGGCGATGGGCGAGATCGGACTGGAATGCCCGAAGGCCGCGGTCGCCCACACGCTGGAGGAGGCGCTGGAGATCCAGGCCACGGTCGGCTATCCGACCATCATCCGCCCGTCCTTCACCCTGGGCGGCAGCGGTGGCGGTATCGCCTACAACCGCGAAGAGCTGATCGAGATCGTCGGCCGGGGTCTGGAGCTGTCGCCGACCAGTGAAGTGCTGGTGGAAGAGTCGGTGCTGGGCTGGAAGGAATTCGAGATGGAGGTGGTGCGCGACACCGCCGACAACTGCATCATCGTCTGCTCGATCGAGAACCTCGATCCGATGGGCGTGCACACCGGTGACTCGATCACCGTGGCCCCGGCACAGACCCTGACCGACAAGGAATACCAGCGCCTGCGCGATGCCTCCATCGCGGTGCTGCGCAAGATCGGCGTGGATACCGGCGGCTCCAACGTGCAGTTCGGCATCAGCCCGACTACCGGCCGCGTGGTGGTGATCGAGATGAACCCGCGCGTGTCGCGCTCCTCGGCACTGGCTTCCAAGGCCACCGGCTTCCCGATCGCCAAGGTCGCGGCCAAGCTGGCGGTGGGTTACACCCTGGATGAATTGAAGAACGAGATCACCGGCGGCCTGACCCCGGCCTCGTTCGAGCCATCCATCGACTATGTCGTCACCAAGATTCCGCGTTTTGCGTTTGAAAAGTTCCCGGCCGCCGACGCGCGCCTGACCACCCAGATGAAGTCGGTGGGCGAGGTGATGGCGATGGGCCGCACCTTCAAGGAATCGCTGCAGAAGGCCCTGCGCGGCCTGGAAACCGGCAAGATCGGCCTGGACCCGACCGGCCTGGATCTGGGCAACGCAGAGGACATCACCACGCTCAAGCGTGAGCTCAAGGCTCCGGGTCCGGAACGCCTGTTCTTTGTCGGCGACGCGTTCCGTGCCGGCTTCAGCGTCGAAGAAGTGTTCGCGTTGTCCTATATCGATCCCTGGTTCCTGGACCAGATCGAGGAGATCATCGCCGACGAAAAGCAGGTGCATGCCGAAGGTATCGATGCGCTCGACGCTGCGCGTCTGCGCAAGCTCAAGCGCGCCGGTTTCTCCGATGCGCGTCTGGCCGAGCTGACCGGTACCAACGAGGCGGCGATCCGTGCGCTGCGCCGTGCCCACAAGGTACGTCCGGTGTACAAGCGCGTGGACTCCTGTGCGGCCGAGTTCGCCACCAGCACCGCGTACCTGTATTCGACCTATGAGGACGAGTGCGAAGCGGCGCCGAGCAACCGCGACAAGATCATGATCCTGGGCGGTGGTCCGAACCGTATCGGCCAGGGCATCGAGTTCGACTACTGCTGCGTGCATGCCGCACTCGCCCTGCGCGAGGACGGTTATGAAACCATCATGGTCAACTGCAACCCGGAAACCGTCTCCACCGACTACGACACCTCCGACCGTCTGTACTTCGAGCCGCTGACGCTGGAAGACGTGCTGGAAATCGTCGAGCTGGAACAGCCCAAGGGCGTGATCGTGCAGTACGGCGGGCAGACCCCGCTGAAGCTGGCGCGTGCGCTGGAAGCCAATGGCGTGCCGGTGATCGGCACCTCGCCGGATTCCATCGATCTGGCCGAAGACCGTGAGCGTTTCCAGCAGCTGGTCGACAAGCTGGGGCTGAAGCAGCCGCCGAACCGCATTGCCCGCAATGCAGAAGATGCGCTGGTGCTGGCGCGCGAGATCGGCTACCCGCTGGTGGTGCGTCCCAGCTACGTGCTGGGCGGCCGGGCGATGGAAATCGTCTATGGCGAATCGGACCTGGCGCGCTATGTCCGCGACGCGGTGAAGGTCTCCAATGACTCGCCCGTGCTGCTGGACCACTTCCTTGATGCGGCGGTGGAAGCCGATGTGGACATCATCTGTGACAGGGACGGCAACGTCCTGATCGGTGGCGTGATGGAGCACATCGAAGAAGCGGGCGTGCACTCCGGTGACTCGTCCTGCTCGCTGCCGCCGTACTCGCTGTCGGCGCAAACCCAGGCCGAACTGCGTCGCCAGGTCACCGAGCTGGCCAAGGCGCTGAAGGTCGTGGGCCTGATGAACACCCAGTTCGCGATCCAGACCGACGCCGACGGCAACGATGTGATCTACCTGCTGGAGGTCAATCCGCGTGCCTCGCGCACCGTTCCGTTCGTGTCCAAGGCCACCGGCATGCCGCTGGCCAAGATCGCCGCCCGCTGCATGGCCGGCAAGACGCTGGCCGAGCAGGGCGCCATCAAGGAAATCGTGCCGGACTACTATTCGGTCAAGGAAGCCATTTTCCCGTTTGCCAAGTTCCAAGGCGTGGATCCGATCCTCGGGCCGGAAATGCGCTCGACCGGTGAAGTCATGGGTGTCGGTCGCAGCTTCAGCGCCGCCTTCGCGCGTGCGCAGGAAGCGGGCAGCATCAAGACCCCGCCGGTCGGCAAGGTGTTCATCTCGGTACGGGATGCCGACAAGCCGCGCGTGATGCCGGCGGTGCAGGGCCTGGTCGAGCGTGGCTACACGCTGGTTGCCACCCGCGGTACCGCGGCATGGCTGCAGCAGCAGGGCTATACCTGCGAGGTGGTCAACAAGGTGGTGGAAGGCCGTCCGCACATCGTGGACAGCATCAAGAACGGCGAGATCGTCTATATCGTCAACACCACCGAAGGCCGCGCGGCGATCACCGACTCGTTCTCGATCCGTCGCGAGGCGCTGCAGCATCGTGTCACGTATTCGACGACGGTTGCCGGTGCCAAGGCGCTGGTGCAATCACTGGAATTCCGCGGTACCGGCCCGGTCTGGTCGCTGCAGGAACTGCACAAGGAGTTGGAAGCATGAGAGCCCCGATCACCCTGAAAGGCGCGCAGCGTCTTCGCGATGAGCTCGATCATCTCAAGTCGGAGAAGCGCCCCAAGGTCATCGCCGCCATTGCCGAAGCCCGTGAGCACGGCGACCTGAAGGAAAATGCCGAGTATCACGCCGCGCGCGAGGAACAGAGCTTCATCGAAGGCCGCATCAAGCTGCTGGAAGGTGAGCTGTCGCACGCCGAAGTCATCGACATCACCAAGCTCAATGCTGGCTCCAAGGTGGTGTTCGGGGCGACGGTGACGCTGGCTGACGTGGAAACCGACGAGGAGAAGCGTTACCAGATCGTGGGCGACCTGGAGGCGGACATCAAACGGGGTCTGATCGCCATTTCCTCGCCGGTGGCGCGGGCAATGATAGGCAAGAACGAAGGCGATTCGATCGTCATCGACGCGCCGGCAGGCCAGCGCGAGTACGAAATCGTCAACGTCGAATACCTCGACTGACGATGGCCAAAGCCACGTTGCTGCTGCCTGCGCGCAGCCGTTTCCCGGCCGGTAAGCTGCCGGCACAGGTGGCTGCGGCATTGGGCCGTGCCGAGCGTTCGCCCGGCGCGGCCGGTGAGCTGGCGCAGCTGCGCCGGCATTTCAGTGCAATCCCGGTGGAGTGGTCGGCAGCGGCGCTGACCCGGGAGGTCGATGCGGGCGATGCTGCCGGTGGTTTCTGGTTGCGCGCCGATCCGGCCAATGTCGTGCCGGATATGCACGGCGCGCGGATGATGGCGGTGGCCGAGACGCTGCGACTGGAACAAGGCGACGTGGATGCTTTGCTGCCCGCGCTGCAGCCGTTGTTTGCCGGATTCGGTTTCCAGCTGGATGCGCCGTCGGCGTCACGCTGGTATCTGCGTCTGCCCGAGGACACGCCATTGCCCGCATTCGCCGCCCCCGAGGCGGTGCTGGGGGATGATCTGTTCGCGCACTTGCCCGACGGCGATCTTGGCCGGCGCTGGCGTGCCTTGCTGACCGAAGCGCAGGTGGTGCTGCACCAGCATCCGTGGAATGAAGCGCGGATCGCGCAGGGCAAACGGGCGGTCAACTCGCTGTGGTTCTGGGGCCCGGGGCGATTGCCCGATTCGGTGCGTACGTCGCACGCGCAGGTGCGCAGTCGCGACGCGTTGTTGCAGGGGCTGGCCAAGGCCGCCGGGGTGCGGCTTGGCGGCGAGCAGGCGGTGGATGCCTTGGTGGATCTGCGCCAGCTGCGCTCCCTGGAGCAGCTGGTCCGTGATGCGATCACTCCCTTGCTGGATGCGATGAAGCGCGGTGAACTGGGCGAGCTGCTGCTGGACTTTGAGGATGGCGTCCGCTATCGCCTGACACGAGGACAGCGCTGGCACTTCTGGAAGAAGCCGGTCGCGACGCTGGCCGATGAGTGATGTGTTGAAGATCGTCCGGCGTGATCCGGCCCAGGCCGGGCACTGGGGTGACGGCACTCTGCCGCTGTTGCAGCGGCTCTATTCCGCGCGTGGCGCACTGTCTGCCGAGCAGGCGCAGCCGCGTCTGGCCCAGCTGCACGCGCCGGACCTGCTGGGCGGCATGCACAAGGCGGTCGAGTTGCTGGCTGCCGCCATCAGTGGCGACAGGCGCATTCTGGTTGTCGGCGATTTTGATTGTGACGGCGCGACTGCCTGTGCGGTCGGTGTGCGCGGGTTGCGCATGCTCGGTGCGCGCGACGTGGTGCACGCCGTGCCCAATCGCATGCTGCACGGTTACGGGTTGTCGCCATCGCTGGTTGAGGAGCTCGTCGCGCTCAAGCCAGATCTGCTGGTGACCGTCGATCACGGTATCGCCTGTCATGCGGGTGTCCGTGCGGCCAAGGCGCTGGGCTGGCAGGTGCTGGTCACTGACCACCATCTGCCGGGCGAGCAGCTGCCGCCTGCCGATGCCATCGTCGATCCGAACGTGGACGGTGATGCATTCCCGAGCAAGGCATTGGCGGGGGTGGGCGTGATTTTCTATGTGTTGATGGCGCTGCGGCGGCATCTGCGCGAGGCCGGTGCGTTCAAGGCCCAGCCCGAACCGGATCTGTTGACCTTGCTGGATCTGGTCGCGGTGGGTACCGTCGCCGACCTGGTGGTGCTTGATGACAACAATCGTGCCCTGGTTGCCGCTGGCCTGCGTCGCCTGCGCGCCGGCAAGGGAAGTGTCGGCCTGCGTGCACTGATCGACGCCAGTGGCCGGGATCCGCAACGGCTGACCGCCAGCGACATCGGCTACGCCCTGGGGCCGCGCCTGAATGCGGCCGGCCGTCTGGAAGACATGGCACTTGGTATCGAGCTGTTGCTCACCGAAGACCCGGCGCAGGCCCGACAGATCGCCGCGATGCTGGAGGAGATCAACGCCGAGCGGCGCGCGGTGCAGCAGTTGATGACCGACGATGCCGAGCGTGCAGTGTCCAGGGCCCTGCTCGCGGACGATGGTCAGCGGCCGGTTGCGGCGTGCCTGTTCGATGCCGAGTGGCATCCGGGCGTGGTGGGGCTGGTCGCCTCGAAGATGAAAGACCGGCTGCACCGGCCGGTGGTCGCTTTTGCGCCTGCCGAGCCGGGGAGCGATGCCCTGCGGGGATCGGCGCGCTCGATCAGCGGCTTCCATATCCGGGATGCGCTGGCAGCGATCAATGCCCGTCATCCCGGCTTGATGGACAAGTTTGGCGGTCACGCCATGGCGGCAGGATTGAGTTTGCCGCTGGCCCATCTGGAGCCTTTCAAGCGCGCCTTCGCGCAGCAGGTGCAAACCACGCTGGACCCGGCCTTGCTGCAACAGCAGCTGCTCAGTGATGGCGAGCTGTCAACCGCGGAGCTGGATTTCGCCCATGCCGAAGCGCTGCGACTGGCCGGTCCCTGGGGGCAGGGCTTTCCTGAGCCCTTGTTTGATGGTGTGTTCGAGGTGCTGGAGTGGCGCGTGCTGAAGGAGCGCCATCTGAAGCTGGTACTGCGCCAGCCGGGTAGCCCGGTACGTCTGAACGCGATCCAGTTCGGCGGTTGGGCCGGCAATGCGCCAAGCCAGCATCTGCATGTCGCCTATCGCCTGGCAAGTGATGACTACCGTGGGGGTCAGGCCATCCAGTTGATGGTCGAGCATGCCCAGCCGGCATGAGTGCCGTGCGTCCCGGCAGGAGCGGAAAAGAAGCCGGCATTGCGCCGGCTTCTGTGTGAACCGCCCGGCCGCGTTACTTGCGCCGTACCAGCAGCCGGTATCCGCCGCTGGCGCGGGAGTCGAAGCTGTGGGCCAGCAGTACATAGCGGCCAGCATCCAGCTCGATCTCCAGTGACGGATCAAGACTGGTGTCGCTGTCATCCTGCTGCGCGACCTCCTCGCCGTCGCGCATCAGGGTGATCAGGCCATCCAGGCCTGAAGTGCCGGTCATGCTGATCACGTACGTGCCCTTGCGCGGAATTTCCAGTGTGTACAGGTCGCGGTTGCCCGGACGCAGCTGCCCCTGGGTTTCGCGGCCGATCGCCAGCTGCGGACGGATCGGACCGTCCGGTGCCGGCGCGGTGGAAGAGGCGAGCTGGAAAATGCCGCCGCGACCGTTCACCGAGCGGACCGAGACGGTGTACTCGCCCGGATCCAGTACCTGCGACAGGCGCGAGTTCACGCCGCCGCCGCCGTCATCGTCGCTCAGGGTGATATCGCCACCCTGCACTGTCAGCACGGTGTCCAGCTCGCGGCTGCTGGCATCGAATTGCACGCGGCGGCGATCGGCAAGGTTGAAAGTGAAGCTGCGGGTTTCGTCGGCGCTGACGAAACCGCTGGCCATGCCATCGACCGGCAACGCCGAGCCGTCGGCGAATACCAGACCTTCGGGGAAGTCGGCCCGTTCCACACCCAGATAGAGCGCGCCGGAGGCCTGCGAGAAGCCGCTGGCAGTCACCGTGTAGCGGCCCGGCTGCAGGGGGACCACCAGGCGGGAGTTGAGCTGGTTGCCGCCGTCGTCATCTTCCAGGTTGACGCCGTTGCCACTCAGTTCCATGCGGCTGTCGAACTCGCTGGATTCCAGGTCCAAGGTGTACAGCCCGGCCTGGTCGACTTCCAGGGTGTAGGTCTTGCTGCCGTTCTCCAGCCAGTCGGTGATGCGACGGCCGGCGGTCAACGGCTTGCCGTCATAGGCCACGATCGGTTCGGCCGAGAGCTGGAAGGGACCGAAAGCGCGCGAGTCGGCGCCACTGACGGCCACCAGATAGGGGCCGGCCTTGTCGGCGCGCACGCTCAGTGCTGCATTGCCGCGGTCGTCGGATTCGGAGCGCGCCACCAGCACATCGCGGTGGAACACCGACAGTGCACCGTTGAGAGCGCCCTGCAGCTTCAGCGAAACCGCCTGGCCGGCGCCCAGCTGCAGCGAAAACAGCTGGCTGCGGGTGCCATCGCTGTAGTTGATCGGACTGGTGGAAGTGATCTCGCCAGACACATCGCCCTTGCTGGCGAGCGGACGGGCGGAGGGGGCCGCGTGGACGGGGGAGCTCACGGCGGTGGCAATGGCCAGAGACAGCAATCCTGCTGCAAATCGCTTCACTTGGACTTCCTTATGGAGAACGTTGGGGAAACGGCGGTGTTCCAGCGGCATCGCACAGGAGCGCTGGCGGCGCCGGAAATTTTTGACGTGGAGCGGCGACAACCAGCCGGCAGCAGCGCCGGCGGGTCACTGAATCCTCAGTCCACTTCTACTGCGGCAGCCGCATCAGCGGCGGCTGCCGCAGCTTCGGTGGCGGCATCCTTGCGGTTGCTGTTGGCCGGAGTGGTCACATCAGACCCCAAGTCGGTGGTTTCCAGTTCGAAAACACCCTGCTGGTTGCCGAAGCCGGTGACCGCGACGGTGTAGCGACCCGGGCCCAGCGGCAGCGACAGACGGGCATTGGTGCCGTTGCCGCCGTCGTCGTCCTCGGCGTCCACGCCCGGGCCGGTGACATGCAGTACCGAGTCGAAGCCATCGGCGATTGCATCGAACTGGATGTGCCTGGCGCTGTCCAGATTCAGAATGAAGGTGCGGCGGCCGCGCGAATCCATCATCGACTGCGCGGTCTGGCCGACAGTCAGCGCGGTGCTGTCACGCGTGATCAGGCCCTGGTCGGTGGCCGTCATCGCCACGCCGAGCTTGAACGAGCCGGTGCTTCCGTTCAGCGAGGAGGCGGCGATGGTGTAGTCGCCCGGCTCCAGATAGGCGCGGATGCGGGCATTGAGCTGGCCGCCGTTGTCGTCATCCTCCACTTCCACATTGCGGCCGTTCAGGCGCAGGTAGGAGTCGAACGCGCTGGACTCCATGGTGACGGTGTACAGCCCGGCCTTGGCGACCGTGAGTTTGTATTCCTGCTTGTCGGTGCCGACCAGCCAGTCGGTGATGCGGCTGTCGGCGCCCAGCGGTTTGCCGTCATAGGGCACGACCGTGGCGGTCTTGAGCTTGAACGGGCCGAAGCTGCTGGAACTGGCACTGTTGACGGCGATCAGGTAGGTGCCGTCCTTGGGCGCGCGGAAGGCCAGGCCGACCGCGCCGGCGGAGTCTTCGCCTTCACCTTCGTAGCTGGCGGAGGCGCTGGCGATCATGTTCTGCCCGTCGAACACCGCCAGCTGGCCATTGAGTGCGCCGCCCAGTTCCAGTGCTACCGCCTCACCGTTTTTCAGGGTCATCCTGTAGCCCTGGTGCCGGCTGCCGTCGTTGTAATTCAGACGGCTGGAGGAAGTGATTTCACCGGAGGTCGCATCGCCTACCGCCAGGGTGGGGGCGCTGTCGGCAGCGGCGCCGATACCGAGTTTTTGACATGCGGCCAGGGCCAGCGTCAGGGCGATGGCGGCAAAAATACGGGTGGGGCGGGTTTTCAAGCTGGAGTCCTTGGTCATGCAGGCGGTGTCCGTTTCCCGCCGTTGGCGGGTCCATTCATGAATTCTAACGGCACCGCGTGCCGGATCCACGCAGCGCGTGAAACGGCGGGCGTGTCCGGCGCTGGCGAGGCCCCGCCGATGGTAGAATTCCCGCCTTGTCTGCCTGTTTGATAGACCGACCCATGATCGAACTTAATCCCATCCGCCAGCGAATCACCGATCTGACCGATCGCGTGGTCTCGCTCAGGGGGTATCTTTGACTACGACGTCAAGAAAGAGCGTCTTGAAGAAGTAACCCGCGAACTGGAAAACCCCGACATCTGGAACAATCCCGAGTACGCCCAGACCCTGGGCCGGGAGCGTTCGATGCTGGACAAGACCGTCAGCGGCATCGCCGCGGTGCTCGACGGCATGACCGATGCCACCGAGTTGCTGGAGCTTGCGGAAAGCGAGCAGGACGAGGACACCGCGCTGTCGGTGGTCGCCGACCTGGACAAGCATCAGGCCCACATCGAGAAGCTGGAGTTCCAGCGCATGTTCTCCGGGCAGATGGACAGCTGCAACGCGTTCGTCGACATCCAGGCGGGCGCCGGCGGTACCGAAGCCCAGGACTGGGCGGAAATCATGCTGCGCATGTACCTGCGCTGGTGCGAGTCGCGCGGTTGGAAGACCGAGCTGATGGAAGTGTCCGGCGGCGACGTGGCTGGCATCAAATCGGCCACGTTCCGGGTCGAAGGCGAGTTCGCCTACGGCTGGTTGAAGACCGAGATCGGCGTGCACCGGCTGGTGCGCAAGTCGCCGTTCGATTCGGACAACCGACGGCACACCAGTTTCACCTCGGTGTTCGTGTCGCCCGAAGTCGATGACAACATCGAAATCGACATCAACCCCGCCGATCTGCGTACCGACGTGTACCGCTCTTCCGGCGCGGGTGGCCAGCACGTCAACAAGACCGAGTCGGCGGTACGTATCACCCACATCCCGACCAATACGGTCGTCGCCTGCCAGACCGGTCGCAGCCAGCACCAGAACCGCGACACCGCGATGAAGATGCTGGCCGCCAAGCTCTATGAGCTGGAAGTGCAGAAACGCAACAGCGAGCGTGACGCACTGGAAGCGACCAAGTCCGACATCGGCTGGGGCAGCCAGATCCGCAATTACGTGCTCGACCAGAGCCGTATCAAGGATCTGCGTACCGGTATCGAGCGGACCGACACGCAGAAGGTGCTGGATGGCGACCTGGATGAGTTCATCGAGGCCAGTCTGAAGTCCGGCCTGGAAGCGGGCGCCAAACGCAACGACGCGTAATCCGGAGTGGCCCGGCATGGGCCCTCCATCGCTGTACAGTGCGGCGACACCCTCTGGTCGTCGCACTTTGTTCTCTCCCCCAAGTGAATACCAAAGCCATGAACGAACAGACTCCGGTAACGCCGCAGCCTCCCGTCGACGAGAACAGCCTCATCGCCGAGCGTCGCGCGAAACTCAAGGCGCTGCGCGGGCAGGGCATCGCGTACCCGAATGATTTCCGCCGCGAGGATTTCGCCGGCGCGCTGCAGGCCGAGTTTGCCGACGCCGAGGCCTGGACCTCCGAGGCGCTGGAAGCCTCCGGTCGCACGGTGAAGATGGCCGGTCGCCTGATGGCCAAGCGGGTGATGGGCAAGGCCAGCTTTGCCCAGATCCAGGACGAGAGCGGCCGCATCCAGTTGTTCCTGCAGTCCACCGCGCTGGGCGATGCCTACGCCGCCTTCAAGGGCTGGGACGTGGGCGACATTATTGCCGTGGAAGGCGGCCTGACCCGTACCAAGACCGGCGAGTTGTCGGTCAAGGCCAGCAGCATCCGCCTGCTGACAAAATCGCTGCGTCCGTTGCCTGACAAGTGGCATGGCCTGGCCGACGTAGAGCAGCGCTACCGTCAGCGCTACGTGGACCTGATCGTGACCCCGGAGTCGCGCGAGGTCTTCATCAAGCGCTCCAAGATCATCCGTGCGATGCGTGCCTGGCTGGACAGCCGTGACTTCCTGGAAGTCGAGACGCCGATGATGCATTACATCCCCGGCGGCGCCACGGCCAAGCCGTTCACCACCCATCACAATGCGCTGGATCTGGACCTGTATCTGCGTGTGGCACCGGAGCTGTACCTGAAGCGGCTGGTCGTTGGTGGCCTGGAGCGTGTGTACGAAATCAACCGCAACTTCCGCAACGAAGGCGTCAGCACCCGCCACAACCCGGAATTCACCATGATGGAGCTGTACGAGGCCTACGCCACGTACAACGAAGTGATGGACTTGACCGAAGGGGTGATCCGCGATGTCGCTCAGCAGGTGCTGGGCACCACCACCGTGGAGTGGGACGGAGCGAGCATCGATCTGGGCGCGCCGTTCCGTCGTTGGCGCATGGATGAGGCAGTGCGTCACCATAATCCTGAAATCAGCCTGGCCGATTGCACCGACCATGCGGCACTGCTGCGTCATTGCGAACGCCTCAAGCTCAAGGTCAAGCCGTCATATGGCTGGGGTCGGCTGTTGCTGGAGATCTTCGAGGCGACCGTCGAGCACACCCTGGTCCAACCGACCTTCATCACCGATCATCCGATCGAAGTCTCGCCGCTGGCCCGCGCCAGCGACACCCGCCCCGGCTATACCGACCGCTTCGAGTTGTTCATCAATGGCAAGGAGCTGGCCAACGGCTTCTCCGAATTGAACGATCCCGAGGACCAGGCGGCGCGTTTCCAGGCGCAGGTGGAGGCGAAGGAGGGGGGGGACGACGAGGCCATGCATTACGACTCGGACTATATCCGTGCGCTGGAGTACGGCATGGCGCCGACCGGCGGCCTAGGGATCGGTATCGACCGACTGGTGATGCTGCTGACCGGCCGCAGCTCCATCCGCGACGTGTTGCTGTTCCCCTACATGCGCCCGGAAAACTGAGGCATTCCGCGGCAGGCATGACGCCTGTCCATGGATATGGTCTAGTGTGACGGCCAGCGATAGCCGCTGGCCGTGCCGCTGGTGCGTATCTGTGATGTGGCATGTTGCACAGTGCGCGGGCCCGGTCGAATATGTTGCAGCGATCAGGCCGCACAGGGGCAGCGCGAAAATGGCGTGTGACATGCAGCAGGTAGCCCGCGATGCTTGCGAGGCTGCTCAACTTCCAGATCACAGCAGTTTCACCGGACACTACAACCACATGGGCTTGGATATCGTCATCGTCGATGACCAGACGTCTGCGCGGACCATGCTTCGGCATGTGATTGAGGACATCGCATCCGAACTGCGGGTGCATGATTTTGCAGACCCGCTCAAAGCGCTGGCCTGGTGTGACACCCATGAGGCCGATCTGCTGCTGCTGGACTACCGCATGCCGGAGCTGGATGGGCTGGAGTTCGCCAGGCGCTTGCGGCGGCTCCCGCACAATCGCGATATTCCCATCGTTTTGATTACGGTGGTGGGTGATGAGCCGCTGCGCCAAGCGGCGCTGGAAGCCGGGGTTATCGATTTTCTGGTCAAGCCGATCCGCCCCCGTGAACTGAGGGCGCGTTGCCACAACCTCCTGCAGCTGCGCCAGCAAGGGCAGAGCGTGAAGCAGCGGGCGCTGTCGCTGGAGCAGCGGTTGCTGGCCAGCATGAACGAGGTCGAAGAGCGCGAGCGCGAAACCCTGTCGCGGCTGGCGCGGGCCATCGAATACCGCGATGCCGGCACCAGCGCCTATCTGGAGCGGATGTCGCATGTTGCCGGGCTGATCGCCGAGCAGCTCGGGCTGCCGCCCGAAGAGGCACGCGCCATCGAGATGGCGGCGCCGTTGCATGACATGGGCAAGATCGCCATTCCCGATGCCATCCTGCTCAAGGCCGGCAAGTTGGACGAGGCCGAAATGGCGGTCATGCGACGTCATCCCCGCATCGGCTACGAGCTGCTCAGCGGCAGCAACAGCCGCTTCATCCAGCTGGGAGCCACGATCGCGCTGCGCCACCACGAGCGTTTTGATGGCAGCGGCTATCCTGATGGCCTGGTCGGAGAGGCGATTCCTCTGGAAGCGCGGATCGTGGCGGTGGCCGACGTGTTCGATGCACTGATCTCGCCGCGGCCATACAAGGAGGCGTGGACGATGGATGCAACCCTGGCGTATCTGTACGCCCAGCGTGGGCGTCTGTTCTGCCCGCGCTGTGTCGATGCGTTGCTGCGTGCGCGTGAAGAGCTGGAACAGGTCTGCGCGCAGTATTCGTCCGCGTTCCCGAGACCGGAAGCCTGAGATGCGTGCGGTGTTCGCCGGGCTGAAGCGGCGGCTTTCGCAGCGCACCGATAGTGAGCACGCACAGGCGTTCGTGCGTATCGTGTTGATCGCGCTGATCCTGGCTTATGTGCTGTTGTCATCCCCGAGCTGGGGCTTGCCAGCCGGGCAGCTGCGGCTGGTGGTGACATTGATCCTGATCGCCCAGGGCCTGTCGCTGGTGCTGATGGGCTGGTTGCTGTGGCGTCCGGCGCGTTCGGATCTGCGCCGCATTCTCGGCATGGTCGATGACTATGCGCTGATGTCCATCGCGATGAGTGCGATCGGCGAACCGATGGCCCCCATCTATGTCGTGGTGATGTGGGTCACTGTTGGCAACGGTATGCGCTATGGCAACCGCTATCTGTGGCTTGCAGTGGCCATGGCGACACTCAGTTTCGGGGTGACGCTCACGCTGAGCGACTACTGGCAGCGCAATCTGGGGCTGGGTGTGGGTCTGCTGGTGGGATTGGCGGCAATTCCGCTGTATTTCGCCAGTCTGTTGAAGCAGCTGACCGAGGCGATGGCGGAGGCCCGCCGCGCCAGTGATGCCAAAAGCCGGTTCCTGGCCAACATGAGCCATGAGTTCCGCACGCCGCTCAATGGCCTGTCGGGCATGACCGAACTGCTGGCCACCACGCGGCTGGATGATGAGCAGCGCGAGTGTCTGAACACGATCCAGGCATCGGCCAGCAGCCTGCTGGCGCTGGTGGAGGAGGTGCTGGATATCTCGGCGATCGAGGCCGGCAAGCTGCGCGTGGACGCGCGCGATTTCTCTTTGGCCGAGCTGATCCAGTCCATCGGCCTGATTCTCCAGCCTCAAGCGCGTGCCAAGCAGCTGGACTACCGGGTGTTCGTGGAAACCGGCGTACCCGACGGCCTGCACGGCGACGCTGCGCACCTGCGCCAGATCCTGCTCAATCTTGCTGGCAATGCGGTGAAGTTCACCGACAGCGGCAGGGTTGAAATCCGGGTGTCGATGCGGGCGGCAGCGGGCGATCATGCACTGCGGATCCGTTTCGATGTTCTGGATACGGGCATTGGCGTGGCCCCGTCATTGCGCCCGCGCCTGTTCGAGCCGTTCGAGCAGGCGGACGTGTCCCTGGCCCGGCGCTATGAAGGGACCGGGCTGGGAACGGCCATCGCCAAGGGATTGACGCAGACGTTGGGAGGTGAGATCGGCTACCAGGACAACCCGGGCGGCGGCAGCTGCTTCTGGGTGGAAGTGCCGCTTGTCCCGGCGCAGGCCGGGGGCGTCGCGCGTGCGCCGGTCGCGTTGGATAGCCCGGAGGCCATCGCCGAGGCGTTCCCCAATGTCATCTCGTTTTCCGACCCGTTCCGGCGCCATCGGGCACGGGTTCCCAGCCTGCAGGTGCTGGTGGCCGATGACCACGAGGCCAACCGGATGGTGCTGCAGCGCATGCTGCAGAAAGCCGGTCATCGCGTGCAGTGCGTCAACGGTGCCGAGGCGGTCCTTGATCTGCTCACCGAGTGTGAGTTCGATGTGGTGATTGTCGATCTGCACATGCCCGGCATGAGTGGTCTGGACATGCTCAGGCAGCTGCGTGTGATGCAGGCCGGTGGTGGACCGCGCACCCCGGTCGTGATCCTCAGTGCCGATGTGACCCCGGATGCGATCCAGCGCTGTACGCAGGCTGGTGCGCACACGTTCATGGCCAAGCCGGTGGTAGCGGCCAAACTGCTGGAAACCCTGGCAATCATCGCAGGCGAAGGTGACACGCGCAGCCCGGCGACCCGCACCGTCATCGAAGCGCCGGTGACCGGCGATGACGTGTTGAACCCGGATGTGCTGGATGAGCTGGCGGCGCTGGGCCTGGGCGAAGGCTTCGAGCGCGAGTTCATACGCCAGTGCATGACCGATCTTGTCACCTGCAGCGACGCGGTGGGGGCAGCCAGCGAGCAAGGTGACTGGGAGCGTATGCGCGAGCAGGCCCATGCGGTGAAAGGCGTGGCCGGCAATCTGGGCCTGACCCGGGTGGCAGCGCTGGGCGGCGAGCTGATGGCGATGGCCGACTGGCAGTTGCGCAGTGAAGGCGCACAGTGCCTGCCCCGTCTCCAGGCGGCGCTGCTGGAGGGGCGGCAGGCATTGGATGCGCGCGCGGCACGGCGCACGCACCCCCGGGGTGATGAAACCGCAGGCTGATCAGCGTGCGGTCTGCCCGCTGCGGCGGGTCTGTGCCTTGACCAGGCGGTCCATGGTGCGCAGCGACTTCTCGTCCAGCGCCAGCGCGGCCTCGACCCAGACCTTGGTGATGTCCAGCAATTCCTGGTAGCTGACCGCGTGGGAAATGCCGCGCACGGCATTCATTGCCAGACAGGAATGGGGGATGCGCTGCTGCTGGCGGATCAGGTCGTTGACCGCTTGCTCGCCTTGTCCGCGCGGTACCAGGATGTCGACCACGCCCATGGCGTGCATCTCTTCGGCCGTATAGACGCGGCCTTCCAGAATGATGCGCTCGGCCAGTTGCGGCGATACCCGGCGGCTGAGGAAGTTGTAGGCGCCCATGCCCGGGAACAGCCCGAACAGCACTTCCGGCAGGCCCATGCCGACACCTTCCTCGGCCACGATGGTGTGGCACGACAGGGCCATCTCCAGCCCGCCACCGAGCGCGTCACCCTGCAGCAGGGCGATGGTGCGGAAGTTGCCATTGAGGCCACGGTCGAAACGGTGGACGCCATCGATGCAGCTGCGGGCGTAGCGCAGCAGGCCCTCGGCATCACGGGCCCGGATCAAGGCTGAGAACACATCCAGATCGCCGCCGAGGTTGAAGGCATCGGCATCGGAAGCCAGTACCAGGTGCTGCAGCCGGCGCGGCTCCCCCGGCTGCTTGGCGCTGATGCTGTCCAGGAAGGCGTGCATGTCCGTCATCAGGGGCTTGCGGAAACACGGGCGTACGCCCGGTGCGGCATCGGCGTGCATGTGCAGCCAATGCACGCTGCGGGTGGCATCGCTGCGGGTGCGGACGGTGGCGTAGGAGGGGGTTGCAGGCAGCAGTTCGATCAGGCTCATGGCTTGGTCCTTTGCAAAGGCCCGCTGAAGGGGACGTGGGCGGCGGGCGAAACGCTGGCACGTGGCGATGCTACACGGGCTTTGACAACCGTAAATGCGAAGGGCCCCTCCGTTTCCGGAGAGGCCCTGTCCTGTTCGCTCGATTTCGCCTGGTTCAGGTGCTCGCTGGCGCATCCCGCAATTCGCGGCGCAGGATCTTGCCGACGTTGGTCTTGGGCAGCTCCTTGCGGAACTCGACGATGCGCGGATGCTTGTAGCCGGTCAGGTTGGCGCGGGCGAATTCCTTGACCTGTTCCTCGGTCAGGTTCGGGTCCTTCTTGACGATGACCACTTTCACCGCTTCGCCGGACTTCTCGTTGGGCACGCCGACTGCGGCAACCTCCAGCACACCGGGCATCATGGCGATCACGTCCTCGATCTCGTTCGGATACACGTTGAAGCCGGAGACCAGGATCATGTCCTTCTTGCGATCGACGATATAGAAGAAGCCCTTCTCGTCCATGCGCGCCATGTCACCGGTATGCAGCCAGCCATCGGCATCGATGGCCTGGTCGGTTTCATCCTGGCGATGCCAGTAGCCCTTCATCACCTGCGGGCCGCGAATGCACAGTTCGCCCACTTCGCCGACCGGAACCTGCTGGCCGTCGTCGTTCTTCACGCAGGCGTCGGTGGAGGGGATCGGCAGGCCGATCGAGCCGTTGTATTCCTTCAGATCCAGCGGGTTGATACAGGCGGCCGGCGAGGTCTCGGTCAGGCCGTAGGCCTCGATCAGCGTCACCCCGGTGGTCTTCTTCCAGCGTTCGGCGACCGAACGCTGCACGGCCATACCGCCGCCAAGCGTGACCTTCAGGCCGGAGAAGTCGACCTCGTCAAACCCGGGGGTGTTGAGCAGGCCGTTGAACAGCGTGTTGACGCCGGTGATGGCGGTGAAGCGGTTGTTCTTGAGCTCTTTGACGAAGCCCTTCATGTCGCGCGGGTTGGTGATCAGGTAGTTCAGCGCGCCGATCTTCATGAAAACCAGGCCGTTCGCCGTCAATGCGAAGATATGGTAGAGAGGCAGCGCGGTGATGATCACTTCCTTGCCCGGCTCCACGCCCGAGCCACTGATCCATGCCGAGGCCTGCTGCATGTTCGCCACCAGATTGCGGTGGGTGAGCATGGCGCCCTTGGCCACGCCCGTGGTGCCGCCGGTGTACTGCAGGAACGCGATGTCGTCGTGGTCGATGTCTACGGCCGGCAGCCGGTGGCGCTTGCCCAACGCGAGCGCCTCCTTGAAGCGGATCGCGCCGTGCAGGCGGTAATCCGGGACCATCTTTTTCACGTACTTCAGCACGAAGTTGACTATCGCGCCCTTCGGAAAGCCGAGCAGGTCGCCCAGCCCGGTGGTGATCACCTGCTTGACCGGTGTATCGGCGATCACCTGCTGCACGGTGTCGCCAAAATTGTCCACCACCACCAGCGCCACCACACCGGCGTCGACCAGCTGGTGCTTCAGTTCGCGGGGGGTGTAGAGCGGATTGACGTTCACCACGGTAAGGCCGGCGCGCAGGATGCCGAAAGTGGCAATCGGATACTGCAGGCAGTTGGGCATCATCACCGCGACGCGATCACCTTTCTTGAGCTGCAGCTCGCCCAGCAGATAGGCCGCGAACTGGCTGACCAGCGCATCGGTTTCGCCGTAGGTCAGCGTCTTGCCGAAGTTGGAGTAGGCAGGGCGATCACGGAACTTGGCCACAGACGTATCGAATACTGCTGCAACGGAGCGGAACTCGTTGACGTCGATCTCGGCCGGTACACCAGCCGGGTAACTTTGCAGCCAGGGACGTTCCTGATTCATCTTCCCCTCCAGGAAATGGATGTGGTCTAGTTGGACATCGACCGGCCGTCAGCGACACGGGCCGTTGTCGGCAGCATACCGTCCAGAATGGAAAAGGCGAAGGGAGATATGGCCCGAACGGCCCCGAATTACCTGCTTTGTGTCTTGATTTTGCTTTTACTGGCCGCCTGCAAGGCGGCGCCTCCCGAGCAGCGGCTGCGCCAGACGGTTGCCGCGATGCAGGAAGCGGTGGAGCGGGGGGCGCCTGCGGACTTCATGGCGTCCGTTTCGGCGGACTTCGTCGGCAACGAGGGTCTGGACCGCGCAGGGCTGGAGCGGCTGCTCAAGGCACAGCTGCTGCTGAACCACCGGGTGACGGTGCAGACCGGCCCGGTCACGGTGGCGATGGGCGAAGACATGCGCACGGCCACGGTGCGTTTCACGGTGCTGATGGTCGGTGGCAGCGGGCGGTTCCTACCCGAGCGCGGCGAAATGCAGGAGGTGGTCAGCGGCTGGCGCGATGAGGATGACCGCTGGCAGGTGTATAGCGCTTCGTGGAAGAGGGCAGGTGAGCCGGAGCTTTAAGCCGGGCAGCACCGTATCGCCCCAGGCCTCCTCAGCGCCTGGGCAGGAAGCGCCCTTGTCCGGGCGCTTCCTGCCAAGATCAGGCCGCTTTCTTCGCGGCCAGCTGGCGTAGCACGTATTGCAGCAGACCGCCGTTGCGGAAGTATTCCACCTCCTTGGGCGTCAACAGCAGCACGTTGGCAGTGAACGTGCTGGTACTGCCGTCGGCGCTGGTCGCGGTGACCGTCGCGGTCTTGGCCTTGCCGTCGTCCAGCCCGGTCACATCGAACACCTCCGAGCCATCCAGGCCCAGACTCTGGGCGTTCTGGCCATCACGGAACTGCAGCGGCAGCACGCCCATGCCGACCAGGTTGGAGCGGTGGATGCGCTCGAAGCTCTCGGCGATCACCGCCTTGACACCCAGCAGGTTGGTGCCCTTGGCCGCCCAGTCGCGCGAGGAGCCGGTGCCGTATTCCTTGCCGGCCAGCACCACCAGCGGCACGCCATCGGCTTTGTACTTCATCGCCGCATCGTAGATCGCCAGTTTCTCGCCGCTCTGGCTGCCCGGGGCGTAATACAGGGTGTTGCCGCCTTCCTCGCCGCCAAACATCAGGTTCTTGATGCGGATGTTGGCGAAGGTGCCGCGGACCATCACATCGTCGTTGCCGCGGCGGCTGCCGTAGCTGTTGAAGTCCACCGGCTGCACGCCGCGCGACTGCAGGAAGCGGCCGGCTGGCGAGTCCTTCTTGATGTTGCCGGCCGGGGAGATGTGGTCGGTGGTGATCGAATCGCCAAACAGTCCCAGCACGCGCGCGCCGTGGATGTCGGCGATGTTGCCGACCTGCATGGTCATGCCATCGAAGTAGGGCGGGTTCTTGATATAGGTGGAGTCCGAATTCCACTGATAGGCCTGGCCTTCCGGCGAGGCGATCTGCGCCCAGCGGCTGTCGCCCTTGAACACGTCGGCGTAGTTCTGCTTGAACATCTCAGGGCCGACGGTGGCGGCGATGGTGTCGCCGATTTCCTTGTTGCTGGGCCAGATGTCACGCAGGTACACATCCTTGCCGTCGCTGCCCTTGCCCAGTGGCTGGGTGGTCAGGTCGATGTTGACCGTGCCGGCGATGGCATAGGCGACCACCAGCGGCGGCGAGGCCAGATAGTTGGCCTTCACTTCCGGATGCACGCGGCCTTCAAAGTTGCGGTTGCCCGACAGCACCGAGGCCACCACCAGCTCGTTCTGGCCGATGCCCACGGATACCGCTTCGGGCAGTGGGCCGGAGTTGCCGATGCAGGTGGTGCAGCCATAGCCGACCACGTAGAAGCCGAGTTTCTCCAGATCGGCCAGGACGCCCGCCTTTTCAAGATAGTCGGTGACCACCCGCGAGCCGGGTCCGAGCGAGGTCTTCACCCATGGCTTGGCCTTCAGGCCCAGGCGCGCGGCATTGCGGGCCAGCAGCCCGGCACCGAGCATCACCGCCGGATTGGAGGTGTTGGTGCACGAGGTGATCGCGGCGATCACCACCGAGCCGTCGCACAGCTCGGCGTCCTCATCGTTGATGCGGATCTTCGAGATGGGTTTGGCAGCCAGGTGGGTGGCCTGCGGCTGGGCGCCGCCTTCCTCCTTGAAGTCTTCCACCGCGCAACCGACCCGGGGTTTGCGGTGGGCGATCAGGCCCTTCAGCGCTTCGGCGAAATTGCTGTGCACGTCCTCCAGCAGTACGCGATCCTGCGGACGCTTGGGCCCGGCCAGCGACGGCTTCACCTCGGCCATGTCCAGTTCCAAGGTGGCGCTGTACTGCGCAGGCGCGCTGCCGGTGTCATGCCACAGCCCCTGCGCTTTGGCGTAGGTCTCCACCAGGGCGATCTGTGCCTCGCTGCGGCCGGACAGGCGCAGGTAATTCAACGATTCGGCATCGATCGGGAAAATGCCGCAGGTGGCGCCGTACTCCGGGGCCATGTTGGCGATGGTGGCGCGATCGGCCAGCGGCAGGTGCTGCAGGCCGTCGCCGTAGAACTCGACGAACTTGCCGACCACGCCAAACTTGCGCAGCATCTGGGTAACGGTCAGCACCAGGTCGGTGGCGGTGGCGCCTTCGGGCAGTTTGCCGGTCAGTTTGAAGCCCACCACCTGCGGGATCAGCATCGAGGAGGGCTGGCCGAGCATCGCCGCCTCGGCTTCGATGCCGCCCACGCCCCAGCCCAGCACGCCGATGCCGTTGATCATGGTGGTGTGCGAATCGGTGCCGAACACGGTGTCCGGGAATGCCCAGCGGGTGCCGTCGATCTCGCGCTCCATCACCACGCGGGCCAGGTTCTCCAGATTCACCTGGTGGACGATGCCGGTGTTGGGGGGCACCACCTTGAAGTTCTCGAAGGCCTTCTGGCCCCAGCGCAGGAAGCTGTAGCGCTCGCGGTTGCGCTCGAATTCGATCTTGCCGTTGAGGTCCAGCGCATCCGGACGGCCGAACACGTCCACCTGTACCGAATGGTCGATGACCAGCTCGGAGGGGATCAGCGGGTTGATCTGCTCGGCGTTGCCGCCCAGCCGGGTCACCGCATCGCGCATGGCGGCAAGGTCGACCACGCATGGCACGCCGGTGAAGTCCTGCAGCACCACACGCGCCGGCATGAAGGCGATTTCGGTGTCCGGTTCCGCCGTCGGCTTCCATTTCGCCACCGCTTCGATGTGCTCCGGCCCTACGGTCTGGCCGCCGTCCTCGTGCCTGAGCAGGTTCTCCAGCAGGATCTTCATCGAATAGGGCAGGTGGGAGATGTCGAACTTCCGGCCGAGCGTGGGCAGGCTGCAGTAGGTGTAACGCTGACCGCCAACCTCCAGCTCGCTGCGGGTGGAGAATGAGTCGTTCATTGGGCTTGCTCCTTGTTGCATGCAGATGGCTTGCCGCGGCAGGGCCGCGCGGGCGTTCCGGGCCGGCGCCCGGTGATGTGAATGCGTACCCGAGTATGGCCGAAGCCGGATTGGGCGGGCGCTGCCAGCCGCCGCAGTCTAGGCAGGGCCATGTTGCGGCCATGTAACGGCGCCCAGCGCGACATCCGGCCGCAACGGACCGGGACGGTAGCGGGTCGATTGGGGTATGCCGGTCAAAGTATGTATAATTCATGCATACTTTGCTGGAGGTCCCATGGAAGCCACCGTAGCTGAACGCGGGCAGATCACCCTGCCCAAGGCGGTACGCGATGCACTGGGCCTGACCAAGGGCACCCAGTTGAAGGTCGAGCTGGACGGCAGCCGCATCATCCTGCGCAAAAGCGTGGACGACGCCATTTCCCGCGCGCGTGGCAAGTTCGCGCTGGACGGATTTGAATCGGCCGAGCAGGCGGTGCGCACCGTCCGCGACGAGACGGACGGCGCATGATCGCCGTCGACTCCCCGGTCCTGATCGAACTGCTCAGCGACGGCCCGCGTGCCGACGCGGTGGAGGCCTGCCTGCGGCAGGCGCTGGTCGGTGGCCGGGTGGTCATCTGCGGGACAACCCTCGCCGAGATCTGCGCCTCGTTGCGTGGCGGTGCCGAGGTGCAGGAAGCGCTGGAGGAAATGGGCGTCCATTTCAACGCGCTGGAAGCCAAATCCGCGCTGCGCGCCGGCGAGATGCACCGCCGCCACCGGCAGCGCAGCGGCGATACCCGCCGCATCGACGATTTCATGGTCGGTGCCCATGCCCTGTTGCAGTGCGACGGGCTGATCACCTGGAACGACACGTTTTACCGCGATTACTTCAAGGGCTTGAAGCTGATCGTGCCGCAAGCCTGATCCCATCCATTCTCAAACCGTACCCCCGGGAGTTGTCATGTTGGAAGCCTACCGCCACCACGTAGCCGAGCGCGCCGCGCTTGGCATCCCGCCGCTGCCGCTGACCGCACAGCAGACGGCCGACGTCATCGAGCTGCTGAAGAACCCGCCCGCCGGCGAGGCCGAGTTCCTGCTGGACCTGATCACCCACCGCGTGCCGGCCGGCGTCGATGATGCCGCCAAGGTCAAGGCCTCGTACCTGGCCGCCGTTGCCTTCGGCACCGAGACCAATGCGCTGATCAGCCGTGCGCGCGCCACCGAACTGCTGGGCACCATGCTTGGCGGTTACAACGTCGCCCCGTTGATCCAGCTGCTGGACGATGCCGAAGTCGGCGCCATTGCCGCCAATGCGCTCAAGCACACCCTGCTGGTGTTCGATGCGTTCCATGACGTGCAGGAAAAGGCCAAGGCAGGCAACGCCAACGCCCAGTCCGTGCTGCAGAGCTGGGCCGATGCCGAGTGGTTCACTTCCAAGCCGGAAGTGCCGCAGAGCCTGACCATCACCGTGTTCAAGGTGCCGGGCGAAACCAACACCGACGACCTGTCGCCGGCACCGGACGCCACCACCCGCCCGGACATCCCGCTGCACGCGCTGGCGATGCTGAAGAACAAGCGTCCCGACGCGCCGTTCGTGCCCGAGGAAGACGGCAAGCGCGGCCCGATCCAGGAAATCCTGTCGCTGAAGGAAAAGGGCAACCTGGTCGCCTACGTCGGTGACGTGGTCGGCACCGGCTCCAGCCGCAAGTCCGCCACCAACTCGGTGCTGTGGTTCACCGGCGAAGACATCCCCTTCATCCCGAACAAGCGCTTCGGCGGAGTGTGCCTGGGTTCGAAGATCGCCCCGATCTTCTACAACACCATGGAAGACGCCGGCGCGCTGCCGATCGAGCTGGACGTGTCGCAGATGAACCACGGCGATGTGGTCGAGCTGCGTCCGTACGACGGCAAGGCGCTGAAGAACGGCGAAGTCATCGCCGAGTTCCAGGTCAAGAGCGACGTGCTGTTCGACGAAGTGCGCGCCGGTGGCCGTATTCCGCTGATCATCGGCCGCGGCCTGACCGCCAAGGCGCGTGAAGCGCTGGGCCTGCCGGTCACCGACCTGTTCCGCCAGCCGACCGCACCGGTCGATACCGGCAAGGGCTTCAGCCTGGCGCAGAAGATGGTCGGCCGCGCCTGCGGTCTGCCGGAAGGCCAGGGCGTGCGTCCGGGTGCCTACTGCGAACCGAAGATGACCACCGTCGGCTCGCAGGACACCACCGGCCCGATGACCCGTGACGAACTGAAGGACCTGGCCTGCCTGGGCTTCTCGGCCGACCTGGTGATGCAGTCGTTCTGCCACACCGCCGCCTATCCGAAGCCGGTGGACGTGAAGACCCACCACACCCTGCCGGAGTTCATCTCCACCCGTGGCGGCGTCTCGCTGCGTCCGGGCGACGGCATCATCCACTCGTGGTTGAACCGCATGCTGCTGCCCGACACCGTCGGCACCGGTGGCGACTCGCACACCCGCTTCCCGATCGGCATCTCGTTCCCGGCCGGTTCCGGCCTGGTCGCGTTCGCCGCAGCCACCGGCGTGATGCCGCTGGACATGCCCGAGTCGGTGCTGGTCCGCTTCAAGGGCAAGATGCAGCCGGGCGTGACCTTGCGTGATCTGGTCCACGCGATCCCGCTGTATGCGATCAAGCAGGGCCTGCTGACCGTTGCCAAGCAGGGCAAGAAGAACATCTTCTCCGGCCGCATCCTGGAAATCGAAGGCCTGTCGGATCTGAAGATCGAGCAGGCGTTCGAGCTGGCTGACGCCTCGGCCGAGCGTTCGGCCGCCGGTTGCGCGGTCAAGCTGGACAAGGCCCCGATCATCGAATACCTGACCAGCAACATCACCCTGTTGAAGTGGATGATTGCCGAAGGTTATGCCGATGCCCGCACCCTGGCGCGCCGCATTGAGAAGATGGAAGCCTGGCTGGCCGACCCGCAGCTGCTGGAAGCCGATGCCGATGCCGAGTACGCCGCGGTCATCGAGATCGACCTGGCCGAAATCGTCGAGCCGATCGTCTGCTGCCCGAACGATCCGGACGATGCCAAGACCCTGTCGGACGTGGCCGGCGCGCAGATCGACGAAGTGTTCATTGGTTCGTGCATGACCAACATCGGCCACTTCCGTGCCGCGGCCAAGCTGTTGGAAGGCAAGCGCGACATCCCGACCCGTCTGTGGATCGCTCCGCCGACCAAGATGGATGCCGCCGAACTGACCAAGGAAGGCCACTACGGCACCTTCGGCGCCGCCGGTGCCCGCATGGAAATGCCGGGCTGCTCGCTGTGCATGGGCAACCAGGCGCAGATCCGTGAAGGCTCCACCGCGATGTCGACCTCGACCCGCAACTTCCCGAACCGCCTGGGTCGCAACACCAACGTGTACCTGGGTTCGGCCGAGCTGGCCGCGATCTGCTCGCGTCTGGGTCGCATCCCGACCCGTGAGGAGTACATGGAAGCGGCCGGTGTGCTGGCCGGTGCCGGCGATTCGATCTACCGCTACATGAACTTCGACCAGATCCAGGAATACCAGGACGTGGCCGACACCGTCACCGCCTGACACTGACGGTTGAGCAACAGAAGAAAGCCCGGCGATCGCCGGGCTTTCTTTGTTGTGGCTGCGCCGAAAGAGGCGGTATCAGGCCGTTGGCAGGGTGCCTCGGTGGTGTTCCAGCCACGACTCCAGTGCCGGTGCCGGCAGGGCGGGTGAGAACAGGAAGCCCTGCAGCAGGTCGCAACCGTGCGCGGCCAGGAACTGGCGCTGGCACTCGGTCTCCACCCCTTCGGCGACCACCAGTTTGTTCAGGTTCTCGCCGATGCGCAGGATTGACACGATCAGCGAGCGGGCGGTTTCACTGTGTTCGATGTCCTGCACGAAGCTGCGATCGAGCTTGAGCTCGCTGATTGGCAGGCGGTGCAGGTGGCTGAGGCTGGAATAGCCGGTACCGAAATCGTCCAGCGACAGGCAGAAACCCAGTGCGTGCAGCGCATCCAGGTTGCGCAGGACGCGCGCATGCGCCGAGAGCATCACGCTTTCGGTCATTTCCAGTACCAGGTCGCTCGCCCCCAGGTGGTATTCCTGCAGCAGTCCGCGCAGCTGGTCCGGCAGCGTGGCGTTGTCGAAATTGCTCGCCGACAGGTTCACCGAGATCCGTGGAACCGGTACGCCACGTTGTCGCCAGTGGCCCAGGTCATCGCAGGCCTGTCGCAGCACCCACAGGCTGAGCTCGTCCATCAGCCCGCATTCCTCGGCCATCGGAATGAACCGGGCCGGCGAGACACTGCCCATATGCGGATGTTCCCAGCGCAGCAGGGCTTCCACGCCGGAGAGCTGCTGGGTACGGCTGCACAGTTGCGGCTGGTAATGGAGCGTGAGCTGGTCACCGCGCAGGGCCTCGCGCAGGGCGGCCTCCATCACCACCCGTTCCTGTGCGACGCGGTTCATGTCCAGGCTGAAGAAACGGAAGCCCGAGCCGCCCTCGTCCTTGGCGCGATACATCGCCAGATCGGCGTGGCGGAGCAGGGTGTCGATGTCGCGACCATCCACCGGATACATCGCCACGCCGATGCTGGCACTGGCGTTGACGGTGATCTGGCCCACGTTCAGTGGCGCGGCGATGGCGCCGATCAGGCGCTCGCAGATGGCCGCGGTCTGCACCGCACTGCAGCCGGGTACCAGGAGCAGAAATTCATCACCGACCTGCCGGCCGAACAGGGCGGAGGGGCCGACGACGCCGGCCATGCGCTGGGCCACGTCCCGCAGCAGACCATCGCCTGCGGAATGGCCCTGGCTTTCGTTGATGCGCTTGAACCGGTCCAGACCGATGAACAGCGCTGCGACCTGTTGCCCGTTCTGTTCGCAACTGGCGAGCAATTGCTCGGCGCGGGCGGTGAACATCATCCGGTTGGGCAGGCCGGTCAGCGCATCGTAGAACGCCAGCTGGTGTACCCGCGCGCGGGTGTGTTCGCGTTCCAGCGCGAGCGCGCACAGATGCAGGCTCAGTTCGACCAGCGCGCGGTGCCAGGGAGCAGGCTCGCGCGCTTCAAGGTAGTGGAAAGCCAGCGTGCCCAGCACCTGCCCGCTGCTGGAACGGATCGGGTTGGCCCAACAGGCGCGCAAACCGGAGGACAGCAGTTCGCCGGCATGTGCGGCGCACAGGGGATCGGTGGCGATATCGGCGACGATGACCGGACGGTTGCGCCACGCCGCGACACCGCAGATGCCGCCGCCGACGCCGACCGGTTGCCCATTGAGATAGTCGACCAGCGCCGTGGGGAGGCTGGGTGCGGCGATGATCCGCAACATGTGGTTTGCATCGATCTGGCTGACCGAGGCCCGCAGATCGGGGGCCACACGTTCTATCTCGCGGCAGATCAGGCTCATCGTCTCGGCCAGCGAGACTTCGCGTACCAGCGCATCGAGCACTTTGTTCTGCAGCACTTCGTGGGTCTTGGCCGCGGTGATGTCGGTCAGGACATTGATGAAGCAATCGACCGTTCCATCGGCAGCCGGTACCGGTGTGGCGACCACCGACACCCACAGCGGGCTGCCATCACGGCGATAGCCCAGCACATCGGCACGATGCGGCTTTCCGGCAAGGTGATGTGCCCCCAGCTGGCGGATCGTCTCCGCATCGGTGTGTGTGCCCAACAGCAGATGCTGCGGCTGGCGGCCGCAAGCCTCTTCGCGGGTATAGCCGAACATGCGGAAGAAACCGTCGTTGCTGTACTGGATGACGGCATTGCGGTCACACAGCAGGATCGCATTGGCGCTGTGGTCCAGCGCCAGTGCCAGCTGGCGTGCATCCACGGTGGGCGTGGATGGAGCGTTTGAAGCAGGCGTCACTTCCCGCATTGCTGCCATGCGTTCTTCCGTAGGTTGAGTGGAGCTGCTGCGTTGCCGGCCATGGCGTAGGGTGGGGGCTGTCAGGACTGGGAAAGCGTGACCAGCCGGCTGGCGATCTGCTCCAGCGGCAGCATCTCCTCCGCTGCGCCCAGACGTACCGCGCTGCCGGGCATCCCCCAGACAACGCTGGTGGCCTCATCCTGCACGAGTGTGGGTGCGCCGGCCTGTTTCAGCTCCAGCAGCCCCCGCGCGCCATCGTCGCCCATCCCCGTAAGAATCGCGCCGATGGCATTGGCACCTGCGGCCAGCGCGACGGAGCGGAACAGGACATCGACTGCCGGTTTATGCCGGTTGACCGGAGCGGAATCATCGATCCGGCAGCGCCAGCGCGCACCGTCGCGGATGATGCGCAGATGCCGTCCGCCCGGAGGAAGATAGGCGTGGCCCGGCAGGATGGCTTCGCCGTCGGTCGCTTCGCGCACCGACATGGCCGAATGCCGGTCCAGGCGTTCGGCGAAGGCCCTGCTGAAACTGGCGGGAATATGCTGTGTTATCACTATCGCCGGTGCGTCGGCAGGCATGCCTTCAAGCACCACCCGCAGCGCTTCGGTTCCACCGGCCGAGGCGCCGATTGCGATCAGCCGGTCGGTGGTGCGAAAACGGGTGGGCGCCGGGACAGTGCTTTGTGCGGACAGGCGACGGTTTCCGGGGTGCGCACCGATTGCCCGCACGCGCGAATGCGCCGCCGCTCTTACCTTTTCGCACAGCTCGTCCGCGTAGCTTTCCAGTCCGCGCGCGACGTCGAGTTTGGGCTTGGCGATGAAATCCACGGCACCCAGCGCCAGCGCCTGCAGGGTGGTGTCGGCACCACGCTCGGTCAGCGAGGAAACCATCACCACCGGCAGTGGATGCAGCCGCATCAGGTTTTCGAGAAATGCCAGTCCATCCATGCGCGGCATTTCCACATCCAGGGTCAACACGTCCGGATTCAGGCGCTTGATCTTCTCGCGGGCGAGCAGCGGGTCGGCGGCGGTGCCGACCACTTCAATGCCAGGATCGCGTGCGAGGATTTCCGACAGGAGCTGGCGCACCAGCGCCGAGTCGTCGACGATCAACACGCGGCAGGGAGGTTGCAGCGTCATTCGAACAACTCCACACCACCACTGACCGGCGTGCGCGAGAGCTGCGCGCGGACGGCCGATTCGGTTGCGGCAACGGCGGCGGCATCATCATGGGCATGTGGCAGACGTTGCACCACCACCCGGCCGGTGATGGGAAAGAACCAGATCTTGCGCGGATGGATGCCGCACAGATCCTCGGCGATGACCGGAATCTTCTCGGCCAGCAGGTACTGGCGGACGAACTCGGCATTGCGGGTGCCCACCGGGTTGCTGGTGAATCCCTTGAGCACGTTGGCGCCGCCGAAGACCTTGGCTTCCAGCCGCTTGCGGTTGGCGCCGCGCTTGAGCAGATCGTTGATCAGCAGTTCCATCGCATAGCTGCCGTAGCGCGCAGGAGCTCCGTCGCTTACGGTGCCGTCGGGCAGCAGGAAGTGGTTCATGCCGCCAATACCGAGAATGGGATCGCGGATGCAGGCGGCCACGCACGAACCCAGCGTCGTCGTCAGTGCTGTGTCGTCATCGACCACCAGGTATTGGGTAGGCAGCAGTTTGGCGGCAATCGTCTGGAAACGACTGTCGCGGTAGCGCATCACGCCGTCGTCGTGGCGGGTGCTGGACTTCATGCACGGGTTCCTTTCGCGCGCCGGTACAGGGTGCGACCGCACGGCTGGATCAGATCCGCGGCGTGCAGGTAGTTCTCCGAGTGGCCGGTGTACAGCAATCCATCTTCGGCAAGATGCGGCACCAGTCGCGACAGGATCGCCCGCTGCGTCGGCTTGTCGAAATAGATCATCACGTTGCGACAGAACAGCGCCTCGAACGGTCCGCCCACGTCATAGCGCGGGGTCAGCAGATTCAGGGGGCGGAAATCGATCAGTGCGCGCAGCGCCGGCAACACCCGGCATTTGCCTTCATGGGGACCGGTGCCCCGCTGGAAGTAGCGCTTCTTCACTGCAGGCTCCAGCGCGGCGATACGCTCGATCGGATACACGCCCTGCGCGGCGGTCGCCAGCACCTGCGTGTCCACATCCGTTGCGAGGATGCGCACCGGCGGCGTCAGGCTGCCGAACGCCTCGCAGGCGGTGATGGCGATCGAATAGGGTTCCTCACCGGTGGACGCCGCACAGGACCAGATATTCAAGGGTGCGTGAGCGGCGCGTTCGCGCAGCTCGTCGTGCAAACGCTCGAAGTGATGCGGTTCGCGGAAGAACGAGGTGAGGTTGGTGGTCAGTGCGTTGGTGAACGCCTGCCACTCGTCGCCACCGTCCTGTTCGAGCTTGTCCAGATAGTCCTTGAAGTCCCGCAGGCCCAATACGCGCAGACGGCGGGACAGGCGGCCGTACACCATGTCGCGCTTTGCCGGTGCCAGCGCGATGCCGGCCCGCTGGTGGATCAGTTCGCACACGCGACGGAAATCCCGGTCGTCGAACTCGAAATCCCGGCCGGCGCTGGGGGAGTGAAGTGTCGTCATGATCCGGCGTCAGCTGGCCAGTGCGAGGGTGTGGGTGGCGTTCATCCGCGCGGACGGGCCGGCCTCTGCCGTCAAGCGGAATGCGGACACCGCCTCGTCCAGCAGCAGCGCCTGTTCCTCCATCGAGCGCGCGGCGGCGGTGGCTTCCTCCACCAGGGCGGCGTTCTGCTGGGTGGTTTCATCCATCTGCACCACGGTCTGGTTGACCTGCTCGATACCGGCGGACTGTTCCTGCGAGGCGGCGGAGATCTCGGCCATGATGTCGGTCACGCGCTGCACGCTGCTGACAATCTCGCCCATGGTGGCGCCGGCCTGGTGCACCAGCGTCGAGCCTTCGGACACCTTCTCGACGGAATCATCGATCAGCCCCTTGATCTCCTTGGCGGCACCGGCCGAGCGTTGTGCCAAGGTGCGCACTTCACTGGCGACCACGGCAAAACCCCGGCCCTGCTCGCCGGCCCGGGCCGCCTCCACCGCGGCGTTGAGCGCCAGGATGTTGGTCTGGAAGGCGATGCCGTCGATCACCGAGATGATGTCGGCGATGCGCCTGGAGGAGGCCTCGATCCCGCTCATCGTGGTCACCACCTGATGAACCACCTGGCCGCCCTGCGAGGCGACCGACGCGGCGCCGATGGCGAGCTGGTTGGCCTGGCGGGCGTGCTCGGCGTTCTGGCGCACGGTGGAGGTCAGTTCCTCCATCGAAGCGGCGGTTTCTTCTAGGTTGGCAGCCTGCTGCTCGGTGCGCTGCGACAGGTCCTGGTTGCCGGTGGCGATCTCCGAGGCGGCCAGGTTGATGCTGGACGCGGCGTTCTGGATGCGGCCGACAATGCCTGCGAGCTGGTCGACGGTGGCATTGGCATCGTCACGTATCCGGGCGAACACGCCATTGAACTGGCCGTCCATGCGTACGGTCAGGTCGCCCTGGGCGATGGCGCGCAGCAGATCCGATATCCGGGTCAGATTGTGGTCGCTGACCTGCATCATGGCGTTGAGGCTTTCCACCATTTCGCGGAAGTCATGTTCGAAGCGGCTTTCGTCGCCACGCTGGCTGAAGTCGCCGGCGGCGGCCGCGCTACCCAGGCGCTTGATCTCGCCATTGATGGCGGCCAGGTTCTGCTTGATCGTCGCCATGGTTTCGGTGATGACACGCTTCTCGCCCGGCAGCAGCGGCATGTCCGGACTCAGGTCGCCAATGGCGTAGCGCTGGGCGATGGCGATGACCTGCATGTTCACGTCGATATGGCTTGCGACCAGCGTGTTGGTCTCGGCCACCATCACCCCGTAGCTGCCCGGGAAGGCACTGGCGTCGATGCGGTGGCCGATGGCGCCGGCATCGTGCTGGCGGGCCATTTCATTCTGGGCATCGATCACCGCGCGCAACTGGTCCTGCATGCGCCGCATGCTGTCCAGCAGCTGGCCAGTCTCATCGCGGGTGGCTGCGGCAATGGGGTTGTCCATGCGGCCCTGGGCGATGGCGTTGGCAACAGCGGTGGCGTTGCGCAGCGGCAGCACGATACGGTTGCCGATGATCCAGCTCAGCGCCACGACCAGCAGCACCAGAAAACCACCCGCCACGGTCATGATCGCGGTGAACCTCAGTGCCTGCGACTGCACATCGTCCATGTACACACCGCTGGAAACGATCCAGTTCCACGGCTTGTACATGCCGGCATAGGCGAGTTTTTCCACCGGCTCTTCGTGACCGGGTTTGGCCCATGTGTAGCCGACATAGCCACCGCCGCGTTTGGCCGCCTCCACCTGTTCGAAGTAGACGGCCACCCCGTCCTCGCTGCGGAAGTCCTTCATCGGCTTGCCGAGCAGATCCTTGCGGAAAGGATGCATCAGGACCGTGTAATCGGTGGAATAGATGTTGAAGTAGTTGACGTCGCCATCCGAGCGCATGGCCTGCACTGCGGCGATGGCCTGCTCCTGCGCGTCGGCCAGTGGCACGCTGCCGTTCTCGGCGAGCTGGGCATAGTGGTCCAGCACGCCGTAGCTCAGCTCCACCTGCGTGCGCAGTGTGTCCTTGCGTGTTTCATACAGGTCCACGTACTGCATGCGTGCGGCGATCACCGACAGGGCAATGACGCCCAGTACGATCAGTACGGTGAGCAGGTTCAGCTTGCCGCGTACGGAGATGTTGCTGATGTAACTCGACCAGAGACGATAGATATTCATTGACAGGAGGTTGTGGGCAGCAGGGCGTAAGCGGGATACCTGTGTATCGGCGCTGTCAAGGAAAAGTTGAGCGTCATCAAAGCAAAACCCCGGCGTTTGCCGGGGTTTTGGGTGGATCAGAACTCCTGCCAGTCCGAGTCGGCCAGTTCGGCCACTGCGGTTCTGGGGCTGGCGCTGCGGCGCCGTGGCGTGGGTTCCGGGGCAGGAGCCGCCTTGCGCGGCACAGGTTGGGCAGCGGCGATGGTGGACGGCGCGCGGGTCTCCAGCTGGCTTTCCTCCAGCTGGAACACCGATACCACGTCGGCCAGGTGGCCGGCCTGTTCTTCCATCGAGCGTGCGGCGGCGGTGGCTTCCTCCACCAGGGCGGCGTTCTGCTGGGTGGTCTCGTCCATCTGCACCACGGTCTGGTTGACCTGTTCGATGCCGGCCGACTGCTCCTGCGAAGCGGCGGAGATCTCGGCCATGATATCGGTCACGCGCTGTACCGAGGCGACGATCTCGCCCATCGTGGAGCCGGCCTTGCGCACCAGGGCCGAGCCATCGGCCACCTTGCTGACCGAATCATCGATCAGTCCCTTGATCTCCTTGGCAGCGCCTGCCGAGCGCTGTGCCAGGGTGCGCACTTCCGAGGCCACCACGGCAAAGCCACGGCCCTGTTCACCGGCGCGAGCAGCCTCGACGGCGGCGTTGAGTGCCAGGATGTTGGTCTGGAAGGCGATGCCATCGATGACCGAGATGATCTCGGCGATCTTCTTCGACGAGGCTTCGATGCCAGTCATCGTGGTGACGACCTGGCTGACCACATCGCCCCCCTGCGAGGCCACCGAAGCGGCGCCGATGGCGAGCTGGTTGGCCTGGCGGGCCGACTCGGCGTTCTGGCGCACGGTGGAGGTCAGTTCCTCCATCGAGGCTGCGGTCTCCTCCAGGTTGGCCGCCTGCTGCTCGGTGCGGCGCGACAGATCGCTGTTGCCGCTGGCGATCTCGGTTGCAGCCGCATTGATCGACACCGAGGACTGCTTGATGCGGCTGACGATGCCGGTCAGCTGCTCGGCCGTGGCGTTGGCGTCGTCGCGCATGGTCGCGAACACGCCCTGGAAATCACCCTGCATACGCACGGTCAGGTCGCCACGCGACAGCGCCGACAGCAGATCGGAGATCTGCGCCAGGCTCGTCGCGTTGGCGTCGAGCAGGCTGTTGAGCTGGCTGGCCAGCGACAGGAAGAAGCCCTCCTTGCCCTGGGTGTCGATGCGGCCGCTCAGATCGCCCGCCGCGGCGGCTTCGATCACACCTGCCACTTCGCGCTCCACCAGTGCTTCGGTGGTGCGGTCGCGCCATTCCACGACATGGCCAACCGGCGTGCCGCTCTCATCACGGATCACCGAGATGGTCTGGGCGAACTCGGCCTGGCCGAAGCGCATGTCCCGCTTGAACACACCGGTCTTCTCCAGCACGTCGATCACGTGGCCGTCCACTTCGCCGTTGTGTTCCAGTGCGGTGACCGGCTGCCCGACCAGCGGCTTGCCGGCATCGTAGTGGCTCAGTTCGCCGGCGATGTCGTCGCTGTACTCCACCAGCGTATCGCGCAGCGCACGGTTGGCGTAGACGATTTCCAGGTCGGTGTTGGTCAGGTATACGCCCGTGGAAGAGTAGTCCAGCGCGGTACGGATGCGCAGGTTCTCCGCGGCGACGGCCGCATCGCGTTCGATCCGCTCACGCAGATCGCGCTGCATGCGCTGCATCGCGCGCAGCAGGTCGCCGACTTCATCGGCGCGCGAAACATCGATCGTGCCATCCAGGCGGCCGCTGGCCACATCATTGGCCACCGCTACGGCACCGCGCATCGAGCTGACCAGCGAGCGGGCGAACAGCCACACCAGCAGCAGGCCGGCGGCCGCGCCGATCAGGACCGCGATGACGGTGAGCACGGCCGAAGCGGAATAGGTTTCCTGCGCGCGCTCGCCTGCGGCCTGGGCCCGCGCATTGTCGTTGGCCGCCAGTTCCTGCAACGAGGCGTAGGCCTTGCGGTGCAGGGTGCGGGTTTCGCCGACGAAGGTGTCGATGGCGTCATCCGGCAGGTCCAGCTCCAGCATCTCGTTGACGGCGTCATAGGAGGCCAGTGCGGCAGTCCAGTCGCTTGCAAACGCGTCGAACAGTTTCTTCTGCCCGGCATCGTCGATCAGCTTCGGATAGTCGGCAATGATGGTGTCGATCTGTTTGCGCAGCGCGACGGAGCGCGCCTTGGCGTCCGCCTTGACCTCGGCACTGGCACGGATCAGGCCCTGATACTCGGTATTGCGATATTCGCTGACCAGTCCGCCCAGCTCGCCGGTGGTGCGCAGGCTGGGGGTGCGCTTTTCGGTCAGGTCGCTGGTGACGTTGTTCAGCGAGTGCAGGCCGCGGTAGGCAACGATGCCCTGCAGCAACATGAAAAACAGAACGACGCCGAAGGTCAGCAGCAGCTTCGGCTTGAGTTTCAGGGAGTGGATCCACTGCATTTGTGCAAGATCTCCGATGGCAAACCCCGCCAGCGCGGCAGGAGAACCATGCCGGCAGCCGCCGGCATGGTGACGGGCAGGTTGCTGCTTACTTGATGTTCGCCAGCTTCAGACCCGCCGGAGCGGTGACTTCGATTTCGGCGCGCGAGGAATCACGCTGGATCTTGCCGATCACGCAGACCGTCTTGCCTTCCAGCGACTCCAGCGGAAAACCGAACTTGCCGCGGTTGGCGCCGGCGATCCGTGCGGAGAACGTGTGGCGCGGGAAAGCGCCGCCCATGTGCAGGAAGGTCGGCTGGCCTTCGGAACCTTCTGCATAGCGGGCCTTCTCCACCTTCCCGCAGACCATCCCGTCCTTGCCGGCAAAGCGCGCGGCGTTCTCCGGCGGAATCATCTCCGCGGTGTCGGCAGCGGCATTGAACGAGGCGGTGGCCAGAACAGCAGCCGTGAGCAGCGGGGTCAGATGCTTGTACATCGGTATCTCCGGGATGGCGTGTTGGGGTTCCGCGGGGAGGCGGACATGATGTCGCTATCGGCCGCGAGAGCCGGTGCTTGAGGGGTGTGCTTGGAAATGCGATGCAATTCGCAGTTTCAGGCGGACGCTTCTTCCAGGGCGGTGGTCTGGCCGAGGTCGGTGATGTCCAGCAGGGTCTCGATATCCAGCAGGATCAGCATCTTGTCGTCGTGCGTACCGATGCCGGAAATGACCCGTGTGTCGACGGCAGCGCCGAACTCGGGGGTCGGGCGGATCTGGTCGCCGGTCAGCGGAATCACGTCCGAGACGCTGTCCACCACGATGCCGACCACCCGGTCTTCGACGTTGAGCACGATCATCACGGTGAAGGCGTCGTAGCGGGCCTCGTCCAGGCGCAGTTTCAGGCGCAGGTCGATCACCGGGACGATGGTGCCGCGCAGATTGATCACGCCTTTGATGTAGTCGGGGGCATCGGGCACGCGCGTGACCGAATCGTAGCCGCGGATTTCCTGCACTTTCAGGATATCCACGCCGTAGTGCTCGTTGCCGAGAGTGAAGCTGAGGTATTCACCGCCAGTGCTGGCGGCGAGCGTGCGGGTGTCGTTCATGGCGGTTCCTGGTCTTGGCGTCGAGCCGGTGCGGAGCTGGGTACAGCTCCGGTATCGGCGTTTGCCGCCAGGACTTTAGGTCCCGCGCCTCAGAAGTCGCCGTTCAGGCGGGCCTTGCGCTCGCGGTCCACGCGGAAGATGTAGCGCTGGATCATCGCGTCGGCGCCGCGCGGCAGGTCATCAAAGCGCAGTCCGACGCGTAGCTGCTCGCTGCCGTTGGGCTGTTTCTGCAGCCGCTGGTTGCAGACGATCAGTGTGACGGGAATGGGCGGCGTGTCGGGCAGCCGGAGTTCGCAGCCGCGATAGCGCTGCTGCAGTTGCAGTGGCACGGTGTCCGCGGGGAATAGCAGGGCGATGCCGCCGGCGCTGATATCGACCACCCGCCAGGCGCGTGGTTCCTCATCGCCGGTGATGGGCAGGGTGCAGTGTGGGGAATCGCCAATTGGCGTTTCCAGCCGATAGAAGTCGCGGCGCTGCAGGTGATGGATCTCGTCCGGTACCTCGACGCGGAACGCGGTCCGGCCGTGCTCCTCGATGCGTTCGAGCTGTGGCAGACGGAAGCGCACGGTGACCTTGTCCACCAGGGCGAAGCACAGCAGGTAGTCCGCATTGGCGGCATCGCGGTTGACTGCCGCCAGCGGGCTGCCGTCGAGCAGCAGGGTGTCGCCGTCCAGCTCCAGCACCGCGGTCGGGAATCCGTTCTCGCGTCCCTCCGGGTGGGCCGTCACCGTGGCGCGCTGGTCGATCAGGGCCTGCAGCAGGAGCTGGATCTGGCGCGGATTGCGGACGATGTATTTGTCGTCGGCATAGAGATTGCCGTCGAAGGAGGGAATGCTGGCGGTGGTCTGTACAAGCTCGGACATGATCGGTAAGCAAGTAGGCCAAGGGCTGCAGGAAACGCTATCTATAGCGCCAAACTGTGATATCGGCCACTTTTCCCATTGCTTTAGCCCGGTCCGTAACGCGTCCCGGGCCGATCTGCGGCCGTGGAGGTGCCGGGGCGCCTCCACGACGGTGCATCAGAACTGGCTCCAGTCCTGGCCGCTTGTGATCGCAGAACGAGGCGCTGATGGGGCTTTCTCGCGCAGCACCGGCCGTGCGTGTGCCGCATCGCTCGGTATTTTGCTCGCAACCTTGGCGACCTTTGCCACGGGAGCTGGCACGGTCGTTGACAGCTGGAACAGCGCAACGGCCTTGCTGAGTGCGTTGGCCTGATCTTCCATCGCGCGGGCGGCGGCGGTGGCTTCTTCCACCAGCGCGGCGTTCTGCTGGGTGGTCTCGTCCATCTGTACCACGGTCTGGTTGACCTGCTCGATGCCGGCTGACTGCTCCTGCGAGGCGGACGAGATCTCGGCCATGATGTCGGTCACACGCTGCACGCTGCCGACGATCTCGTCCATGGTGGCGCCGGCATGACGCACCAGTGCGGAGCCTTCGGATACCTTTTCCACGGAGTCGTCGATCAGGCTTTTTATCTCCTTGGCCGCTGCGGCCGAGCGCTGGGCCAGGCTACGTACTTCTGAGGCCACCACGGCAAAGCCGCGACCCTGTTCGCCCGCGCGCGCGGCTTCGACCGCAGCGTTCAGTGCCAGGATATTGGTCTGGAAGGCGATGCCATCGATGACCGAGATGATGTCGGCGATCCTCTTCGACGACTGTTCGATCGCCGTCATGGTGGTGACTACCTGGGTAACCACTTTGCCTCCCTGCGAGGCGACACCATGGGCGCCGATGGCCAACTGGTTGGCCTGACGTGCGTGATCGGCATTCTGGCGGACGGTGGAGGTCAGCTCCTCCATCGAGGCGGCGGTTTCTTCCAGATTGGCGGCCTGCTGCTCGGTGCGCTGCGACAGATCCTGGTTGCCGCTGGCGATTTCATGGGCGGCAAGATTGATGCCCGATGCTGCGCCCTGGATGTCGCCGATGATCGTGGTCAGCTGCGCGATGGTGGTGTTGGCATCGTCACGGATCTGCGCGAACACGCCATGGAAGTCGCCGTGCATGCGCTGGGTCAGATCGCCGGTGGACAACGCTGTCAGTACCCTCGAGACCTGGCCGATGCTGCCATTGAAGGTTTCCAGCAAGCCATTGAGCTGATCTGAAAGCTGCAGCAGGAACCCTTCCTTGCCTTCCAGTCCGATGCGTTTTGACAGGTCGCCGCGCGCGGCGGCTTCCACGATGTGGCTGACTTCCCGTTCGACCCGAACCTCCTCGGTCCGGTCGGCCCACTCCACGACAAAGCCGAGCAGGGTACCTTCGGCGTCGCGGACCGGGTTGATGATCTGCCGCAGCACATGGTCACCGAGCGAGATCTGTCCACGGTGGGTGCCGCGCAGCTCACCAAGTACGTGCCGTTGATGTGCTGGCTTCTTGTGGAAGCTGTCGATATTGGCGCCGATGAGTGTTGTGGTATTGAATGCAGGCAAGTCGCGGCGGATATCGTGTTCGGCCTTTTCCAGCATCTGGAACAGTGACCGGTTGGCGTAGAGGATGTTGAGGTCTGCATCGGAGATCATGATGTTGGTGGTGACATCATCCAGTGCGGTGCGGATGCGCAGGTTCTCGGTGGCCAACACCTGGTCGCGCTCATTGCGCGAGCGCAGCTGCACAACCATGTGGCCGATGTCGGCATGGATCCGCCCAATCTCGTCACACGCTTCAGGCAGGGGGCGCACTGAAAGATCGCCTTCGGCAACTGCGCGAACTGCCCTGGATGCGGCGGACAGCGGGCCAAGTATCGAGCGGGCGATATACAGGCACGGCAGCAGAGCGGAAAGCATGACCAGCGTGCAGGCAATAATCAGCGCACGGGTGAAGCTCCAGGCGCGGGCTTCAATATCATCGGTATATTCACCGCTGCCGATGATCCAGCCCCAGCGTTTGTGCAGGCCGACATAGGAGATTTTCTGCACAGCGGCATCGGTGCCGGGCTTCGGCCAGGTGTAATCGAGGAAGCCACCGCCGCTGACGCGGCCCAGACGGGCCATCTCAACGAAGATCTTTTTGCCATCGGCACTTGTCGAGTTGCTGAGGTCTGTGCCGTTCAGTGCCTTCTGGTGGGGGTGCATCAGCATGGTGGGGTGCAGGTCATTGACCCAGACGTAATCGCTGCCGTTGGCGCTGCGCAGCGATTCAAGTGCGGACAGGGCCAGCTGCTGCGCTTGGTCTTGACTCAGCTCGCCTGCTTCGGCGCGGTCAGCGTAACGGTTTGCCAACGCCAGCGCCGCTTCCACCCGGGTATGCAGCGTGTTGCGCTCATTCTGGATCAGCTCGGAGTGGTTGCGCTGTGCGGTGACCACGCACAGCGTGACGATGCCGACAGCCAGTACCGCGAGCATCAGCATGAACTTCTTTTTCAAAGGTAGATCGCGGAACGCACGGAGCAACAGACTTGACTTCATGGCGGATGCACTTGAGTCGAAAGAAGGGGTGGCTGGGACCGTGGGTTCCTCGCGAAACGCTCCCCAGCGCCCTGATATCGGCAGGGCGCCGGGTTTCTGCAGTGATATCCACCGTGCAGGCATTCTGTGCGCGGTTCTCAGCCACTTTCTTACGCGAGGTTCCTGTCCTGGCTGATCCGGTTGGAGCAGGGTTGGCTGTTGCGGTGTCAGTTCGTTGTTGGTTTCCCGATATCGGTTGCAACGAGGACCATCAAGCTCAGCAAAGACCCAGGCCCCAAGCCCCCGTCTGGCGGGGCTGCGGTGTCGTTCAGAACTCCTGCCAGTTGCCGGCGTCGATCATTGCCTGCTCTGCGCGCACGCTCTTGCGAAGTGCTGGCTTGATCGGAGCTGTGGTTGTCGCGCGGGATGCTTTTGCCGTCAGCTTGCTACGTGCTGGCGCTATTCCATTCGTGGCGTGACGGCTGTCGAGCCGGAACAGGGCGACCGTCTGGCTCAGGGCGCTGGCCTGTTCTTCCATCGCGCGGGCGGCGGCGGTGGCTTCTTCCACCAGCGCGGCGTTCTGCTGGGTGCTTTCATCCATCTGCATCACGGTCTGGCTGACCTGCTCGATGCCGGCCGACTGCTCCTGCGAGGCGGCGGAGATCTCGGCCATGATGTCGGTCACGCGTTGTACGCTGCCGACGATTTCGCCCATCGTGGTGCCGGCCTGGTGCACCAGCGCGGAGCCTTCTGACACTTTCTCCACCGAGTCATCGATCAGGGTCTTGATCTCCTTGGCGGCTGCGGCCGAACGCTGTGCCAAGGTGCGCACTTCCGAGGCGACCACGGCGAAGCCGCGGCCCTGTTCGCCGGCACGCGCCGCTTCCACCGCGGCGTTGAGCGCCAGGATGTTGGTCTGGAAGGCGATGCCGTCGATCACCGTGATGATGTCGGCGATCTTCTTCGACGACTGCTCGATCGCGGTCATGGTGGTGACCATCTGCAGGGCGACTTCGCCCCCCTGGGACGCGATGGTATGCGCGCCGATCGCCAGCTGGTTGGCCTGCCGGGCATGCTCGGCGTTCTGGCGGACGGTGGAGGTCAGTTCCTCCATCGAGGCGGCGGTTTCCTCCAGATTGGCGGCCTGCTGCTCGGTACGCTGCGACAGGTCCTGGTTGCCGGTGGCGATCTCGCTGGCGGCGAGGTTGATGCTGCCTGCGGCTCCCTGGATGCGGCTGACGATATCGGTCAGTTTTTCCACCGTGATGTTGGCGTCGTCGCGCATCTGCGCGAATACCCCTTGGAAATCCCCCTGCATGCGCTGGGTCAGGTCGCCTTCGGCAATGGCCTGCAGCAGCACCGACAGGGAGTGCAGGTTGGCATCGGAGCGGGCCATCAGCTGGTTCAGGTCCGACACCATGTCGCGGAAGCCGAACTGGAAGCGCGATTCGTCGCCGCGTGCGGAGAAATCGCCGCGCACCGCCGCCTGGCTCAAGGTGCCGATCTCGTTGCTGATGGCCAGCAGGTTGGCCTTGACCGTATCCATGGTCTGGGTGAGCACCGCCTTCTCGCCGGGCAAACGCAGGAAATTTTCGCTCAGGTCGCCAATGGCATAGCGCCCCATCAGCGCGCTGACCGCGTTGGCCGCATCGATATGACTGCCGACCAGGGCGTTGAGTTCGGCCACCATCAGCCCGTAGTCGCCGGGGAAACGGTTGTGGTCGATGCGGAAGCTGATCTGGCCCTCGTCGTGAAGTGTGGCCATCTCGCGCTGGGCGGTGATGACCGCGCGCAACTGGTTCTGCATCTCCTCCATGCTCTGCAGCAGCTGGCCGGATTCATCGCGGGCCTCAATCAGGATCCGGTTGTCGAGCTGGCCGCGGGCGATGGCGTGTGCGACCTGGCTGGCATTGCGCAGTGGACTGACGATGGAGCGGGCGATTGCCCAACCCAGCAGTACGGCCAGCAGCACCAGTGCCGTCATCACGACCAGCGTGACGATCACGGTGTTGCGATAGATGGCGCTGGTCTCATCGATCTGCTGGTTGAGATGCTTGATGTTGTAGTCCGACAGCTCCTTGACCGCACCGAACAGGGCGTAGCGCGCCGGATTCGACTCCGTGGTCGAGATCAGTTCCGCCGCATCATGGTCGCGCTCATCCAGGGCCGCAGCCAGACGTTCATGGGCGGCGAAATAGGCTACCCGTGCGGCGATGACGCGGTCGTAGATCGCACGCTCGTTGGTACTGGATTCGCTGGGAATCGCGTCGTACGCCTTCTCGGCGTTCTCGATGACGCTGCGGGCGCTGGCCAGCTGCGCGATGAAACGGTCGGCCTCCTGCGGATCATTCCTGCGGGCGATGCGGGCCAGCTCGAAGGTGCGGAACTCGCCCAGCGAGGCGCGCATTTCGCCCAGGTGTTCCACCGCCGGCATCCAGTTGTCGCGGATCGCCTCCAGCTGCGTGTTCAGTGCGGACAGGCGCATCAAAGACAACACGCCCAGGGCGATGGTCATCAGCGTCGTTACGGTGAATGCCACTGCCAGCTTTCGGGCAATGGGAAGGTCAAGGAACCACTTCATGGGAATCGGGTGCTCGTATCGGAACAGGGGAGGGGGCCGAGGCTGCTGGGGAGGCGGCTTCGTCGTTGCCTGGACTGATAGCGGCTTGGGACGGTGTCGCTTGAGTAAAAGACGCTTTTGGATGGTCTGAAATGTCTATGCAAAATAATCACTTGCGTGAATGCGCGGCGACATCAGGGGCCTGTTTCTAAAGTAAAAAGCCCCCGCCCGAAGGGGCGAGGGCTGCAAGCGCGACGAACACGGCTGCGGCGGGTTTCAGAACTCCTGCCAGCTGTCCTCGTTGCTGGAGGGAAGCGGGAGAGGACGTGCATTGGCGGTCATCGCGCGCGGCTGCCGTGCCGGTTTCAGTGCGGGAATCGCCGGGGCGCGGTGCACGTGTGCCATCGTCGCGGGGGCAGCGGTGGCATCCAAACGGAATACCGCCACAGCAGCGGCCAGCAACCGGGCCTGTTCTTCCATCGAGCGCGCGGCGGCGGTGGCTTCCTCCACCAGCGCGGCGTTCTGCTGGGTGGTTTCGTCCATCTGCATCACCGTCTGGTTGACCTGCTCGATGCCTGCGCTTTGCTCCTGCGAGGCGGCGGAAATCTCGGCCATGATGTCGGTCACGCGCTGCACCGAAGAGACGATCTCGCCCATGGTGGTGCCGGCCTGGCGGACCAGCTTGCTGCCGCCGGTGACATTCTGCACAGATGCATCGATCAGCTCCTTGATCTCCTTGGCAGCCGCGGCCGAGCGCTGGGCCAGGGTACGCACTTCACTGGCGACCACGGCGAAACCACGGCCCTGTTCGCCGGCGCGCGCCGCTTCCACCGCCGCGTTGAGCGCCAGAATGTTGGTCTGGAAGGCGATGCCGTCGATCACCGAAATGATGTCTGCGATCTTCTTCGATGAACCCTCGATGGCATCCATCGTGGCCACCACCTGACCGACCACTTTACCGCCCTGTGAGGCGACGGTGTGCGCGCCGATGGCCAGCTGGTTGGCCTGGCGGGCCGATTCGGCGTTCTGGCGCACGGTGGAGGTCAGCTCCTCCATCGAGGCGGCGGTTTCCTCCAGGTTGGCGGCCTGTTGCTCGGTCCGCTGCGACAGATCCTGGTTGCCGGTGGCGATCTCGCCGGCGGCCTGGTTGATGCTCGATGCCGCGTGCTGGATGCGGCCGACAATGCCGGTCAACTGCGAGACCGTGGCATTGGCGTCGTCGCGCATGGTGGCGAACACACCATGGAATTGGCCGTGCATCCGCGCGCTCAGGTCGCCACTGGCGATGGCCTGCAGCAGTCGGGAGACTTCCAGCAGGTTGTCATCGGTGGTTTCCATCAGGCTGTTCAGGCCGGCCACCATGTCACGGAAATCGTGCTGGTAGGCGTCCAGATCGCCGCGCTGTTTGAAGTCGCCGACGGCCGCGGCCGAGGCCAGGCGCTTGATCTCGCTGTTGATGGCGGCCAGGTTCTGCTTGATCGTCGCCATGGTGTCGGTGATGACACGCTTCTCGCCCGGCAACACCGGCATATCCGGCGTCAGGTCGCCGATGGCATAGCGCTGGACGATCCCGATGGCCTGCATTTTCACGTTGATATGGTTGGTGACCAGATTGTTGGTCTCGGCCACCATCACCCTGTAGTCGCCGGGGAAGGCATCGGCGTCGATGCGGTAGCTGATGCTGCCGCCATCGTGCTGGCGCGACATTTCAACCTGTGCATCGATCACCGCCCGCAGCTGGGCCTGCATGCGCTGCATCGCGCTGAGCAGCTTGCCCACTTCGTCCTGCCGCGAACTGTCGATGCTTCCTTCGAGTTTGCCGGCGGCCACATCGTTGGCGACGCGGACGGCATCACCCAGGGGCCGTACGATGGCACGCACAATCAGCACGCCCAATCCGGCTGACAACAGTGCCAGTGCAATGATCGACAGCACGATGGCCATGCTGCTACGGCTGTGGCTGCGGTTGGCGTTGGCGATCTGGCTGTCGAGGGTGGCGACGCTGTACTCGTTCAAGGCCTTCAAGGCATCGAACAGCACCCGGCGTTTTGGGCGGGACTGCTCGTCGGAGACCGCCTGCGCGCTGACCGGATCACCGCTGGCCAGGGCCTGTTCGATCAGGCGGTGCGCGGCGAAATAGTCTTCCAGCGTGGAAGCGACCTTGGCGTACAGGGCTTTTTCCTGGCTGTCGCTGTGGAGCGCTTCATAGCGGGTCTTGAGTTTGGCGACAGCATCTTCGATTTCGGCCATGCGGCGGTCGTAGTCGGCGACCGCCTCGGGCTCGTTCAGACGGGTGAGCTGGGCGATCTCGAAGGTGCGGTACTCGCCCAGCTGGGAGCGGATTTCGCCCATGTATTGCACCGACGGCATGTCGCGGTTGCTGACGGCTTGCAGCTGGTTGTTGGCGGCATCCAGTCGCAACAGGGCAAAACCGCCCAGCGCAATGGTGGTCAGTGTTGTCAGCGTGAATGCGATCGCAAGTTTCCGTGCGATCGTGAGGTTGCGAAAGAACTCCATTACAGACTCTCCGAATCGACTACAGGTAGGGCATGCCCGCCAGAAGCGCCAGATCGGGCACAACGGGGGAGAGAAAAGGTGTTCGAAAGCGCGTTCTTTGCCCGGTGGCAGCCGGGCTGATACGGGTAGCGGCGCGCGCGGAATTTCCTGAAGTGCGGCCGCGAAAGGGCGATGCGAAGGCGCCGGCTGCCGCCCAGGACCGCGCGATGGCGCGGCGGCCAGGGTTTTTGCGGTGGTCAGAAATGCAGCTGTGCGCGCAGGCTCAGCAGATGCGGGTCGACGTGGGACCCAGCCCGCCGGGCGTCGGCACGGACGTAGTTGCCCTGGAACTTCAGGTTCGGCCCCAGGTACCAATTGGCACCCAGCGTCCAGCTTCTGGCGCGACCGCCGGCGATGCCGGCGTCGTCCAGATCAAGGTGATCGCGGCGCAGCAGCAGTTCGACTGCGCCATGGCGATGGGCCGGTTTGGGGTTGCCGACATTGCCGGCGGAGTACGGGCGGGATTCCCCGGTCACCAGCCAGCTGGCGCTGGCATAGCCGCCATACCCGCGGTAGCCCGGAAGTCCGCTGCCGCGCCGGGCGGTCTGTTGCTGGTATTCGCCCTGCAGCGACCACGGCCCGTTGATCCACAGCGCTTCAATCCCCCGACGCTGCAATTGCTGGATGTCCCGCAGGGTGCCCGAGTCGACCAGCCGGTCGGTGGTCAGCGCTGAGCCGGCACGCGCCCGCCAACGGGCGGTGGGTGCGCGGTACTGGTCGCGTCCGTCGATTTCGCCTTCCGGGGATTCCTTCGAGGCGGACACGCCCAGGTGGAGAACGTTTCCCGATGCCTTCCAGGGTGTCCATGCCAACCGCGCCGCAGCGGTGTCGCCCCGGTTGTTGCCCTGCAGGTCGGAGCCGAAGTAGTACCCGGCGTTGACGATGTACAGAGGCTGCTCGTATGCCCAGTCCACACCGGTGCGGCGGCTTTCATAGAACGCCTGGGTCGGCAGCGAGGCCTCGATGTAGCTGCCGGCACGTGATGCGGTCGCCCCCTCGAATCCCACTGCCATCTTGCTCTGGCCCAGACGCAGTTTGCCCAGGTCCCGACCGAACAGTGCCTTGGTCTCCAGGCGCAGCGCCACATCCAGCCAGGTCTTTGACTGGAAGTCGTAGCCGACAGTGACGTCATAGCGGCCGGCGCGCTTGTAGCCGATGCCGAACTCCTTTCGGCGCCAACCGGTTTCGTCATGCAGCACGGCACCGGCATGTCCGCTTCCCGAGAAATCGGCGGCGTCGTAGGCGACGTTGCCGGTCAGCGTCAGCTCGTCGCCGCTTGCGGTTTTCAGCCGGGGGGGCCATGTCTGGGTCTGGGCCGCGGCGGGCAGGGTCACGCACAACAGCAGGCAGGGCAGGGCGATACGTTTCATGCGGATCCACGGCAGGGAAAATGCACAAGAAGAAGCGCCATGACCGGAAGATCATGGCGCTGCGGATGGAACGGGGATTATCAGCCGTGGCTCAGGCGGCTTGCTGCATGCGCAGCGAGCGGACCAGTCCGCCGATATCCACAATCAACGCCACGCGGCCATCGCCGAGGATGGTGGCGCCGGAGACGCCGGCGATGCGGCGATAGTTGTTCTCGATGTTCTTGACCACCACCTGTTGCTGGCCGACCAGTTCATCCACTTCCAGTGCGATCTTCTGCCCATCGCCCTCGACCACGACCACCAGCGGATCGGCATTGGTCCGGCCGCTGTAGCCATAGTGCTCACTCAGCGACAGGATCGGCAGGTACTCGCCCCGCACGCGCAGCACGCGGCCTTCGCCGGCCATGGTGCGGATGTCATCGGCCTGTGGCTGCAGCGCTTCAAGCACGTAGGCCAGTGGCAGGATCAGGGTTTCACCGGCCACCGACACGGTCATGCCGTCGAGGATGGCCAGGGTCAGCGGCAGCCGGATCAGCACACGGGTGCCGGCGCCGGTATTGCTTTCCAGCTGCACTTCGCCGCCCAGCGCCTGGATATTGCGGCGGACCACGTCCATGCCCACGCCGCGTCCGGACAGCTCGGTCACCGCATCGGCGGTGGAGAAGCCGGGCTGGAAGATCAGGTCCCAGACCTGCGAATCGGTCGGGTTGTCGGGTATGTTGAGGCCGCGCTCGTAGGCTTTTTCCAGAATCTTGGCGCGGTTCAGGCCGCGGCCGTCGTCGCTGACTTCGATCACGATATGGCCGCCCTGATGCGAGGCCGCCAGGGTGATCGTGCCGGTTTCGTCCTTGCCGGCGGCGCGACGCACGTCGGGCATTTCCAGACCATGGTCGATCGAGTTGCGCACCAGATGGACCAGCGGATCGGCGATCTTCTCGATCAGTCCCTTGTCCAGTTCGGTGCCTTCGCCGATCGTGCGCAGGCGGACCTGCTTGCCCAGTCGCGAGGACAGGTCACGGACCAGCCGCGGGAAGCGGCGGAACACGGCGTCCACCGGCAGCATACGCACGCTGATGACGGCTTCCTGCAGGTCGCGGGTGTTGCGTTCGAGCAGGTCCAGCCCGGCGAACAGCTGTTCGGCGTGGACCGGATCCAGGCCGCCGGACACCTGCTTGAGCATGGCCTGGGTGATGACCAGCTCGCCGACCAGGTTGATCAGCGCATCGACCTTGTCCACGCTGACACGGATCGAGCTTTCGGCTTCGTGGCTGTTGCCGCCGGGTGTGGCCGCGGCGGCCGGTGAGCGCGCCGGCTCGGCGACGGCGCTGTTCTCGGCAGCCGGCATCGCCAGACTCGGCGGTGCGGCCGGACGGATATCCAGCTCGCAGTCGTCCACCACCCAGGCGAAGGTGTCTTCGATCTTGCTGCGTGGCACCTCGCCGATCAGGCCCAGATCCCAGGCCAGGTAGGCTTCCAGCGGATCGAGCTGGTTGAAGCCGGGCAGGCGCTCCACGCGCGCGGCCACCTGCAACGAGCCCAGGGTCTCCAGTTCGCGGATGATGCGCAGCGGGTCGTTGCCGCTCATGAACAGTGACGGCGCCGGGGTGAAGCCGATCTGCCAGCCGTCCGGGGTTTCGTCTTCGGTTTTGGCGGCGGCCACCGGGGCGGCCTGGCCGGAAAGCACGGCCTGCAGACGGGCGGTCACGGCCTGCACGGCCTGCGGATCGGCCGGCTGGCCATGCTCCACTTCCCGCAGCAGCGCGCGCAGCACATCCACCGAGGTCAACATCGCATCGATGGCGGCCGGTTCCAGTGCCCGCTTGCCGGCACGCAGCTCGTCCAGCAGCGTTTCCAGCACATGGGTCAGATTGGCCATGGCGTCGAAGCCGAACGTCCCGGCGCCCCCTTTGATCGAGTGGGCGGCGCGGAACACCGAGTTAATGATCTCCGGATCCAGTTGCCCGCCTTCCAGCGCCAGCAGGCCAGCTTCCATTGCGTCCAGTCCTTCGCGGCTTTCTTCGAAGAAAGTGGCGTGGAAACGTTGCAGGTCCATGCTCATCAGCGGGTTCCGTGGTGGGGGCGGGGAGGGCGATCAGCCCAGGACTTTCTGGACGGTGGCGACGAGCTGTTCGGGGTTGAACGGCTTCACCAGCCAGCCGGTGGCACCGGCGGCCTTGCCTTCGGACTTCTTGTCGGCCGCCGATTCGGTGGTAAGCATCAGCATCGGGGTGAACTTGTAGTCGGCCAGCTGGCGCAACTCGCGGATCAGCGAGATGCCGTCCATGTTGGGCATGTTCACGTCGGTCACTACCGCGTTGAAGCGCTGGCCTTTGGCGCGGCCCAGGGCCACGGCGCCGTCTTCGGCCTCCTCGACGGAATAGCCGGCCGAAGTAAGGGCGAAAGAAACCATCTGGCGCATCGACGCCGAATCGTCCACCACCAAGATACGTGCGCTCATGCGGCGTTCTCCACAGATTTCAGTTGATCAGAGGTTGCTTCCAGCCCGAAGGTCTGGAGGACGCCGAGCAGTCGCGCGGCGTCGAGGAAGGTGTTGGTGCCGTTGTCGAAGACGGTGCTGTGGCCTGCCTGGCGGCGGGCGATCACAAAGGCGCACAGCACCTGCACGGCGGCGGTGTGGATGCGGCCGACCTGGCTGGCATCCACGCGCAGCTCGCCGGTCTGTTCCAGATAGGGGGCAAGCTGTTGTTTCAAATCGCTGCTGGTCTCGATGCCGAGATCCTGTGCCAGTGCCACTGTGCTCATCATTGCTCCGGACGAACGTTACTAGGGCAATTAGCGGCCGCTTCTGGCGCATCTTTAGCGCTGTCGCCGCGCCGGATGGCCGGCAGGGCAGCGGCGCCGGGGTCAGTGCAGCAGCTGCGCGGCATCCAGCAGGATCATCGGTTGCCGGCCAAGGCGGGCCACGCCACGGAACAGCGCGTTGGAAATCTGGCAGATGCGCGCGGTATCGGGTGGCTCGATCTGGGAGTCGGTCAGGTTGGCCACGTCCTCCACCGCCGACACGCGCAGTCCCAGGGTGTCGCCGTTCTCTTCCAGCACCACGATGCGGGTCTGGCTGTCCTCGATGATCGGTGCAAAGCCCAGGTGCAGGCCCAGATCGATCACCGGAACCACCTGGCCGCGCAGGTTCATGATGCCCAGCATCGAGGGCGCGGTGCCGCGCAGACCGAGCAGCGGCACCGGCAGGACCACTTCCTGGACCTTGAGCAGTTCCAGCGCATAGGTCTGGCCGCCGCAGCGCAACCGCAGCCAGCGCGAGGTGCGCTCGCTGGCACGGCGCTGGCGTGGCTGGTAGGCCTCGCGGGCCTGCGCCTGCAAGGTGGCCCAGGCATTGCCAGTCGCCGGGGCGGGCGGCATCGCCGCCGCCATGCGCGGCGGGGGGGCTGTCGCAGGCGCCGCATCGACGATGGGAGCCGGCTCGGATTCGGAAACCATTGTCGGCCCTGCCGCTGCGGGTTCTGGCAGTGGTTCAGACAGCGGTTCGGGTTCCGGTTCGGGCTCGGGTACAGCCGGCAGCGCCATGGCGATGGCCTCGACCGCTGCCGCAGGCGCGGCCGGGACTACGGTTTGCAGCAGTTCGCCCAGGTAGTCATCCAGCACGTCGGTGTTGCTCATGCCGCGTGCTCCAGCTGGCTGGCATCGGCGCCGCGCAGCCATTCCAGCGCCCGCCGGTAGGCCAGCAGCGCACGACCGGGATAGGCGTCGCCGATCGCCGGTACAGTCAGCGCGTTCGGGTTGGAGATGCTGGTGTCCACCGGGATCGCCTCTTCCCAGACGCGCGCGCCGTGCCGGTCCTGCATCTGCTTGAGGGTTTCGTTGCCGGTGCGGGTGCGGCGGTCGAACAAGGTCGGCAGGATCGAGATCGGCAGCGGACGCTGGCGCGAGCGCTCGACCATCTCGCCCGTGCGGACCATGCCGTCGAGCCCGTGCAGCGCCAGCGGCTCGGCCTGGGTGGGAATGATCAGACGATCGGCGGCGGCCAGCGCGTTGATCATCAGCAGGCCCAGCGTGGGCGCGCAGTCCAGCAGGATGTAGTCGTGCTGCCCGCCATGGCGGGTGAACGCCTGTTGCAGGGCGAGCCCCAGCCCGGGCTGGTTGGCGCTGCGGCGCTCCAGCGTGGCCAGTGCCGCCTGGGCGCACAGGTAATCCAGGCCGGGAATGCGGCTGGCATGGCTGAGCGTGCCGATGTCGGCCGGCGGCGTGGCGAACAGCTCCAGTACGCCGGTCGGTGCCGGTTCGAGCGGGACGCCGAACGCGCGGGTCAGCGAGGAGTGCGGATCCAGGTCGATCAGCAGGACCTTGTGGCCCAGCGCGGCCAGGCCGCGGCCCAGCGCCAGCGTGGTTGTGGTTTTGCCAACGCCACCTTTCTGGTTGGCAACGGCCCAGATACGCATCAATGCACTCCTTCAATAGCATCCGTCAGGACCGGGCTGGCGGCCCGGGCTGGCGGGGGGGCGCCGTCGCCGGCGCTGGCCGGCGCAGGGGCGTCGGCAGCCGCGGTGGTGATGCCGTCGGACAGCGCGTCCACGCTGGCGGCGGAATCGGCCAGGATGATCACCATCACCCGGCGGTTGCGGTTGCGGCCTTCGGCCAGCGTGTTGCTGTCGCGCGGGCGGAATTCGCCGTAGCCCACCATCGCCAGCCGGTCCGGCTGCACCCCGTGATCGGCGAACAGGTGCACCACGCTGGCCGCGCGCGCGGCCGACAGCTCCCAGTTGGACGGGAACTGCGCGGTGGCGATCGGCAGGTTGTCGGTATGGCCCTCCACGCGCACGCCATTGGGCGCGGCCTGCAGCACTTCGGCCAGTTTGGCCAGGGTCTGGCGGGCGTCGCGGTCCAGTGCCGCCGAGCCGGTGCCGAACAGGATGTCGCTGTTGATCTCGACCTCGATCCACAGCTCGGTGCGGCGCACGGTGATCACCCCTTGCTTGACCAGCGGGGCCAGGGCTTCGCTGAGCTGGTCGGCGATCTGGTTGAGCTGGCGCTCGGCCCGTTGCAGCTGCGCGTGGTCGCGCATCGATACGGGCATACGCATCTGCGAGGCCATCGCCGGCAAGCGGGTAGGGTCATTCATCGCGCCGCCGGTCATGCTTGGGGCGCGGATCACCGAGGGGCTGTCAAAACCGCCCCCCTGCAGCTGCTGGTTGCCCACCTGCACCTGGCTGACGGTACGCGGCGCGCCGCCGAAGGCGGTGGTCAACGCATCGGCCATCACCCGGTATTTGCCCTCGTTGACCGAGGAAATGGCATACATCACCACGAAAAAGGCGAGCAGCAGCGTCATCAGGTCGGCATACGGGATCGCCCATGCCTCGTGGTTGCCGTGTTCTTCGTGTGGTTTGCGACGGGCCATGGCTCAGTTCACGAAGCCGGCCAGGCTGGTTTCGATATTGCGCGGGTTCTCGCCCTGGGCAATGGCGATCAGCCCTTCGATGATCATCTCGTGCTCGCGGCTGTTGTGGGCGATCACGCCCTTGAGCTTGGCGGCCACGGGCAGGAACAGCAGGTTGGCCGAGGCGATGCCGTAGATGGTGGCGGTGAACGCCGCGGCGATGCCGTGACCGAGCTTGCTCGGATCGGCCAGGTTCTTCATGACCGCGATCAGGCCCAGCACCGCGCCGATGATGCCCAGGGTTGGGGCGTAGATGCCCATGCCCTCGAACACCTTGGTCGCGGCCAGGTCACGGTGTTCCTGGCTGCCCAGTTCGATCTCCATGATGTGGCGGATGGTTTCCGGCTCCACGCCATCGACCACCAGTTGCAGGCCTTTGCGTACGAACGGGTCGTCCTGCAGCTCCACCTGCGGTTCCAGTCCGAGCAGACCCTGGCGGCGGGCGATGTTGCTCCAGTCCACGATCTGCTGGATCAATGCCTGACGGTCACTTTCCGGCGGCCGCACCACCCAGCGCACGATCTTGAAGGCGTGCTTGAAGACGGCTGGCGAGGTGTGCAGCAGGATCGCCGCCGCCGTGCCGACGATGACGATCACAAACGCCGCCGGCGACCACAGCGACGACAGCCCGGCACCTTTCAGGATGCTGCCGCCGACCAGCGAGGCCAGCGCGAGAAAAAGTCCGATGATGCTGAGTCTGTCCATTTGAAAGATATCGGCCTTGAGTGGGGCTACTTGAACGGGAAGCGTCAGTCCTGCGGGTTGCGCAGGCCATCGACGTCGAGGATCAGCGCCATGCGGCCATCACCGATCAGGGTCGCGCCGGCGTAGCCCGGCAGACCGCGCAGCGCCTTGGGCAGGGGTTTGATCACCACTTCTTCGCGGCCACGCACCTGATCCACCACCAGGCCGAAGCGCGCTTCGCCGACCTGCAGCACGACAATGGTCAGCAGCTGCGAGGCCGCCGGGGTCACGTCCAGCCAGCGGCGCAGGTCCACCAGTGCCAGCGTGTGCGATTTGCGGTCCAGCACCGCGCGGCCGTCGAACCAGCCCAGCGCGGTGGCCGGGGCGTGCAGCACTTCCATCACGCGCGCCAGCGGCAGCGCGTAGACATCCTGACCGGCCTGCACCAGCAGCGTCGGCAGGATTGCCAGGGTCAACGGCACACGGATCAGGAAGCGGCTGCCGCGACCGAGTTCGGACTGGATCTGGATCTGGCCGCTGAGTTCGCGGATGCGCGACTGCACCACGTCCATGCCCACGCCGCGGCCGGAGATGTCGGTGACCTGCTGTTTGGTCGAAAAGCCGGGCAGGAACACCAGGTGCAGGCATTCCTCGCTGCTCAGGCGGGCGGCGGCTTCCGGATCGATCAGGCCCTTCTCGCGGGCCTTGGCGCGCAGGCGCTCGGGATCGATGCCGGCCCCGTCATCCTGGATCTCGATGGAGACGTAGTCGCCTTCCTGCTGCGCGGTCAGGCGGACCTGGCCCACGCGCGGTTTGCCCTGCGCTTCACGCAAGTCGGGCGCTTCCACGCCGTGGTCGATGGCGTTGCGCACCAGGTGCACCAGCGGATCGGCCAAGGCTTCGACCAGATTGCGGTCCAGCTCGGTGTCGGCGCCGATCAGCTCCAGGTCCACTTCCTTGTTCAACGAGCGCGCGACGTCACGGGCGACCTTGGGGAAGCGCGAGAACACCTTGCCGACCGGCTGCATGCGCGTGCGCATGACTGCCGATTGCAGGCGCGCGGTGGCGATATCCAGGGTGGACACGGCACGATCCAGTTCCTCGTCCTTCAACCGCGTGCGCAGGGTCTTGAGACGGTTGCGGGCCAGTACCAGCTCACCGATCAGGTTGACGATGGCATCCAGCCGCTTGGTGTCCACGCGTACCGTCTGCTCGGCTTCGGTCGCCTTGCCTGTGGCTTTGGGCGGCGGTGCCGGCCGGGACGCCGGGGCAGGAGGCGTTGCCGTTGCGGCGGGCGCTGGCGGCGCAGCGGCAGCAGATTGCGCGCCTGGGGCGGCGCCTCCATGCAGCTGGTCGAGCAACGCTTCAAACTCATCTTCGCTGATCAGGTCATCGCCCGCTTTGGCTGCGGGGGCCGCGCCGGGCGCGGTGGGGCCGTGCAGGGCGTCCAGCAGCGCTTCGAATTCGTCCTCGCTGATCAGGTCGCTGTCGGCGGCGGCCGGCGCGGTTTTCACCGGCGCAGCGACGGGCGCCGCGCCGATGTCGAACTGGGCGATCAGGCTGGCCGGGGCGTGAGCCGGGTCGGTGCCGGCGGACACCGCATCGAGCATCGACTGCAGCCAGTCCAGCGATTGCTGGGCGGCATCGAAATGATGGGCCAGCAATTGGGCCTTGCCAGACCGGGCCATGCCCAGGGTTTCTTCTGCCGCATGGCACAGCTCGACCATCGGCGTGATCGACAGGAAGCCGGCGCCGCCCTTGAGCGTGTGGAAACCGCGGAACACCACATTGAGCTGGTCGGCATCCTGCGGGGCCTGTTCCAGCGCCACCAGTTGCTCGCCGAGGCGATCGAGGATTTCCTGCGCTTCAAGGATGAAGTCGGCGGCGATGTCGTCGGCAAAAGCACTCATGTGTTTACAGCCCCAGATCCGAGAGCAGGTCGTCAGCGTCATGCTGGGAGACGGCGTGGCGGTCCAGGCCGCTGACCGCCGGGCCAGCCAGCCCGGCATTGCGTGCGTCTTCCTCCGGTGGCGGCAGCCCCAGCGCACCGAAGCCTTCGTGCACGCGGCGGACGATGCCGACCACGCGACGGATGATCTGCCCGGTCAGGTCCTGGTAGCTCTGGGTCAGCGCCACCTCGGTGAGGTTGTGGCGGATGCGGTCCAGGATCACGTCCTGTCCGGGATTCAGGCCTTCGGCGCGCAGCTGTTCGGTCAGCGTGCGGCATTCCTCGGCCAGGTCCAGCGTGCGATGGGTCGCTTTTTCGGTCATCTCGACCACGTGGTCCAGGCGCGCGCAGGCATCGTCCAGTTCGCCGGCATCGGTGGTGATGCTGGGCAGTTCGCCCAGCGCCTGGCCCAGTTCGCGGGCCAGCCGGCCCAGGCCGGCCATCATCGGCTGGGTGCGCAGCGCGGCCAGCGCGTCGATCTCGCGACGCCAGCCGGCTTCGTCACCGCTCTCCAATGCGGCCAGTGCATCCTGCAGGCGCTGGATCAGGGCGCTCTTGTCGCCCAGGGTTTCGCTGTGACCGGCCATCAGGCGCTCGCCGCCAGACGCTCGAAGATCTTGCCGAGCTTTTCTTCCAGGGTCTGCGCGGTGAACGGCTTGATGATGTAGCCGTTCACGCCGGCCTGGGCCGCTTCGATGATCTGTTCGCGCTTGGCCTCGGCGGTGACCATCAGCACCGGCAGGGTCTTGAGCCTGGCGTCGGCGCGGATCGCCTTGAGCAGCTCGATGCCGGTCATCACCGGCATGTTCCAGTCGGTGACAACGAAATCGAACGGCTGGCTCTGCAGCAGCGACAGCGCCGCATGCCCGTCCTCGGCTTCCGCGGTATTGGTGAAGCCCAGGTCGCCGAGCAGGTTCTTGACGATGCGGCGCATGGTCGAGAAGTCGTCGACGATCAGGATGCGCATGTTCTTGTTCAAAGGGCTTTCCTCTTCATGGTTCCTCGAGACCGGCGTCTGCCGCCTCGAATATCTTCAATCGGCCGCGCAGGCGCAGCGTGGCCTGGCCGTGGATCTGGCAGACACGCGATTCGCTGACACCCAGTACCGCGCCGATTTCCTTCAGGTTCAATTCCTGCTCGTAGTAGAGCGAGAGCACCAGCTGTTCGCGCTCGGGCAACTGGGCGATGGCCTTGCCCAGTTCGGCGCCGAACTGGCTGCGTTCGAGCATCTGCTGCGGGGTCGGGCCGCCGCTGGCCGGCGTGTCCAGCTCGCCCTGGTCCTCGATCCGCGATTCCAGGCTCAGCACCTGGCCACGCGAGGCGTCTTCGATCAGCCGCATGTACTCGGGCAGCGGGATGTCCATGGCCTCGGCCACCTCGGTAGCGCTGGCGGCACGGCCGCTGGCCTGCTCCAGCCGGCGGATGGTGCCGGCCGCTTCACGGGCACGCCGGTGCACCGAGCGTGGCACCCAGTCGCCGCGCCGGATCTCGTCGATCATCGAGCCGCGGATGCGGATCGAGGCATAGGTCTCGAACGATGCTCCCTGGTCGGCATCGTAGCTGCGCGATGCTTCCAGCAGACCCATCATGCCTGCCTGGATCAGATCGTCGATCTCCACGCTGGCCGGCAGGCGCGCGGCCATGTGATGGGCGATGCGGCGTACCAGGTCCGCGTGCTGGGCGATGCAGTCATTGCTGCTGGCGCGTTGCACTTCACGGTACTGGGCGGCGGGATTCATGCAGGCACCCCGCGCTGGATGATGCGTTCCAGGAAGAACTCGACGCCGCCGCGGGCTTCGGTCGGGGCTTCCCAGCGCGAGGTTCGCAGCGCGATTTCCTGGAGGGCCAGCGCGGCCGGCGAAGACGGATACGCCTTCACCACCGGCTGCTGGCGCTGCACCGACAGGCGCAGCCAGTCGTCCTGCGGCACGCAGCCCAGGTAATTCAGCGATACATCCGCCAGGAATTTGTCGCACACGCGCACCAGCTTCTCGTACAGCACACGGCCTTCGTTGGGGTCGCGCACCATGTTGGCCACGACCTGCATGCGGTCCACGCCGCGTTCGCGCGAGAGCACCTTGATCAGCGCATAGGCGTCGGTGATCGAGGCCGGTTCGTCGCAGACCACCACCACCGTGTCCTGCGCGGCCTGGCAGAAGGTCAGCACGCTGTCGGTGATGCCGGCAGCGGTGTCGATGATCATCACGTCCAGCTCGCGCTCGAGCTCGGAGAACACGTTGACCAGACCGACATGCTCGGCCGGCTGCAGCTCGGCCATGTGCCGTCGACCGGATGCGGCCGGCACCACCAGCACGCCGTTGGGGCCTTCGATGATCACCTCGTCCAGCGTGCAGCGCCCGGCGACCAGGTCGGCCAGGGTGTGCTTGGGCTGCAGGCCCAGGATCACGTCGATGTTGGCCAGGCCCAGGTCGGCGTCCAGCAGCAGGGTGCGTTTGCCCATGCCGGCCAGGGCGACGGCCATATTGGCCGAGACGTTGGTTTTACCCACGCCGCCCTTGCCGCCGGTGATCGCAATCGTGCGTACCGGACCGGCCGGCTCGCGACGCGTGGCCGAAAGCGGGAAGGTGTTGGTCAGTTGGGCGTACTCACGCGACGGCATTGTTGGACTCCAGGTTGCAGGGCATATCGGCCGCGCGGCGCAAATCTTCAAGGCGAAGTACAAGATTCGCCGCCGAGGCGCGATGCAGGTCCTCCGGCACGTCCTGGCCGTCGGTCACCCAGGTGATCGGCAGGTTGTGGTCCACCGCCACCGACAGCGCCGAACCGAACCGGCCGGTCTCATCGAGCTTGGTCAGCACCAGCCCCTGCGGATTGGCGGCGCCGAAGCGGCGTACCACCTCGTCCATGTCCTGGAAACTGGTATTGGCAGGCAGTACCAGCAAGGTGCGGATCTGGCCGGCGGCGCGCAGCCACTGCAGCTGGGCGGCCAGGGCGCGGTCGCGCTGGCCCAGGCCGGCGGTGTCGATCAGCACCAGCTTGTAGTCGGCCAGGCGCTCCAGCAGCTGGGTGAGATTGGTGCCGCTGTTGGCCTCGTGCACGGCCACGCCGAGCTGGCGGCCGAAGCCGTAGAGCTGCTCGCGGGCGCCGATGCGCTGGGTGTCGGTGGTGACCAGGGCCACGTCGCGGGCGGCGTGGGCTTCGGCGAAACGCGAGGCCAGCTTGGCGATGGTGGTGGTCTTGCCGGCGCCGGTGGGGCCGACCAGGGCGATGACGCCGCCGCTTTCGATCGGGTCGATCGGCGCGATCGGCAGCTTCTTCGAGACCAGCCCCAGCATCAGGCCACGGGCGCGGGCCGGATCGGTCTCCAGCGGAATCTGCATGACCACGTCCCGGGCCAGGCCGGCGTCGAAGCCGTATTCGTCCATCAGGTCCAGCGCGCTGGCCCGCACGGCGCTGCCGCGCAGGCGCTCATCGGTGAAGCGGTTCATCTCGCGCTCGATCAGCTGGCGCATGCCGGCCACTTCCTGGCGCAACTCGCGCATCTGCGCATCGTCGTGCGGGACCGGGCTGGCCACGGCGACCAGCGTCGGGGCGGCCGCCGCCGTGGAGATGGCAGGTGCCGCGGCCGGTTCCGGCAAGGCCGGCAGCTGTGGCGGGGTCCCCGGCGTGCTGGCAGCTTCCGCAGCGGGCGCCACTTCAAAGGTGGGCTCCGCCGCGGGTTCCAGCGGTGGATCGATCAGGAAATTGGCGCGGTTGAGCGCTGGCACGGGCGCGGCCTGCAGCGGCTGCGAGGCGGCAACGGCAACCGGCTGCCTGGCGCTGCCCGGCGCGAGGAAGGCCGGCACCACCGGCTCGTCATCACACGGCGGCAGTGTGGCGAACGTCTGCGGCGGCGGCACTGTCGCTGCCGGGGCGGGTTCCGGGCGCGGCTGCAGCATCGCGGCGAAACGGCCGCGGGCGGGCAGGTCGGTGCTGCTCTCGATGGAGCGGCCGGTGGCGCCCACGGCCGAGCGGGCCAGCGCGGCCACCGCCGAAGTGGTGGGAATGACGGCTTCCGGCTCCGGCGCCTTGCGGCGGGTCACGGCGGCCATGATCGCTTCGGCGGCGCTGCGCGGCTTGGGCGGCGCTGGCGGGGCCGGGCGGGCCGCTTCCAGTGCGCGCTGCACCACGGCTTCGTCGTAGCTGGCGGCCGCCACGATCTCGACACCTTCCTCGATCCGCCGGTTGGACAGGATCACGGCATCCGGGCCGTGCTCCTTGCGCACCAGGTTCATGGCCGTACGCATATCGGCGGCGACGAAACGTTTGATTTTCATGCTGTGGTACCGGGAATTGGAGTGCGGTTGCAAGGAAGGCGAGGGGGCGTTGGCAATGTCATGCATGGCGGGAGGTGCTCCTTCGTCCTTCATTGCTGCGGATAGGGTTCAGATGTCTGTTTTCCGTCGCGGGTGCCGGTTTCCAGTGCCTCAACTGATCGTGCCGACCAGTTTCAGGCGCTTGTCTTCCGGCACTTCGCTGTAGGCCAGCACCGACAGCGAGGGCACGCTGTGGCGGACCATCCGGGCGAGTGCGGCGCGGACCGGGCCTGGTACCAGCACCACCGCCGGCTCGTTGCGCGCCTCCTGCTTGCCCACACATTCGGCAAGACTCTGATGGAGGCGTTCGGCGAGACCCGGTTCCAGTGCGGCACCATTGCCTTGCGTGGATTCCTGCAAGACCCGTTCCAATTGCGGGTTGAGGGTGAACACCGGCAGCTCGGCCGACATTCCGGCGATCTCCTGCACGATGAAACGGCCCAGCGCGTTGCGCACGGCAGCGGTGAGGATGGCCGGGTCCTGGGTCTGCGGGGCGTTCTCCACCAGGGCTTCGGCGATCTTGCGCAGCTGCCGTACCGGGATGCGCTCGGTGAGCAGGTTCTGCAGCACGCGGGCGACCACGGAAATCGGCAGCGCCTTGGGGGTGAGATCTTCCACCAGCTTGGGCGCGCTCTTGGCCAGCGTGGCCAGCAGCTGCTGCACTTCCTCGTGGCCGAGCAGCTCGGGCGCGTGTTCGCGGATCAGGTGCGACAGGTGCGTGGCGACCACGGTGGCCGGGTCGACCACGGTGTAGCCCATCGACTCGGCATGGGCGCGCTGGTGTGGCTGGATCCAGGTAGCGTCCAGGCCGAACGCCGGGTCCTTGCCGGGAATACCGTCCAGCTGGCCCAGTGCGCTACCCGGATCCAGCGCCAGTTCGCGGTCGGGATGGATCTCGGCGCTGGCCACCGGCACCCCGTGGATCAGCAGCCGGTAGCCGGTCGCCGGCAGCTCCAGGTTGTCGCGGATATGCACCGAGGGAATCAGGAAACCGACATCCTGGGTGAGCTTGCGGCGTACGCCCTTGATGCGCGCCATCAACTCGCCGCCCTGGGCCTTGTCCACCAGCGGAATCAAACGGTAGCCGACTTCCAGACCCAGCGGATCGATCGGGCGCAGTTCGTCCCAGGTCAGCTCGGCGGTAGGGGCCGGCTGCGGCGGGGACAGGCCCGGGATGTCGCCGGGCGCGGTGGCCGGATCGGCGCCGCTGGCGGCCGCGGCGCCGTCACGTTTCCAGAACTTCCAGGCCAGGAAGCCGAGAATCGCCGCCAGCGTCAGGAAGGCGACGTTGGGCATGCCCGGCACCAGGCCGACCAGGCCGATGATGCCGGCGGCGATGGCCAGGGCACGGTACTGGCCGAACACCTGGCCCATCATCGCCTGGCTCATGTCCTGCTTGCGCGAGGCGCGGGTGACCAGCAGTGCGACCGCGCTGGACACCAGCAGCGCCGGCAGCTGCGCGACCAGACCGTCACCGATGGACAGCAGGGTGTAGGTGGCGGCCGCGTCGCCGAACGGCATGCCGTGCTGCAGCACGCCAACGGCCAGGCCGCCGAGCAGATTGATGAACAGGATCAGGATGCCGGCGATCGCATCACCGCGGATGAACTTGTTGGCGCCATCCATCGCACCGTAGAAATCGGCTTCCTCGCGGACTTCCTCGCGACGGATCTTGGCTTCCTCGCGCGTCAGCAAACCGGCGTTGAGGTCGGCATCGATGGCCATCTGCTTGCCGGGCATGGCATCGAGGGTGAAGCGTGCGGCCACTTCGGACACGCGTCCGGCGCCCTTGGTGATGACCACGAAGTTGATGATGGTCAGGATCGCGAACACCACGATGCCGACGGCATAGTTGCCGCCGATCACGAATTCGCCGAACGAGGCGATCACCTTGCCGGCCGCCTCGTGGCCATTCTGGCCATTGAGCAGGATCACCCGGGTGGAGGCCACGTTCAGTGCCAGCCGCAGCATCGTGGTGATCAGCAGCACGATCGGGAAGATGGTGAAATCCAGCGGCCGCTGCACATAGACCACCGCCAGCAGCACCATCAGCGAAATGGCGATGTTGAAGGTGAACAGTGCATCCAGCACCGGCGCGGCCAGTGGCATCACCACCATCGCCAGCAGCGCCAGCACGATCAACGGCGTTCCCAGCCCGTTGCGCATCATCTCCAGCACCCGGCGCACGCCAAATGGCATCGATTGCATGCTCATGGTGTGCCTGCCTTGCCGAACTCATCCACCTCGAACGGCGGTTGCGCGGGCATGGGTCCGGTGCGCCACTGGCGCAGCTGGTAGACGTAGGACAGGACCTGGGCAACAGCCGAATACAGTCTCACGGGAATTTCCTTGCCGAGTTGCCCTTCTCTATACAAGGCGCGTGCCAAAGGCGGAGCGGAGACGATGGCGACCTTGTTGCCGTCGGCCACCTGGCGGATGCGCAGGGCCAGCTCATCGACACCGCGGGCCACCACCGTCGGCGCGTTCATGCGGCCACCTTCGTACTTCAGCGCCACCGCGTAATGGGTCGGGTTGACCACGACGACGTCGGCGCCGGGTACTGCTTCCATCATCCGCCGCTGCGACAGCTGCATCTGCATCTGGCGGATGCGGCCCTTGATCTCGGGGCTGCCTTCGCTTTCCTTGAGCTCGCGCTTGAGCTCCTCGCGGGTCATCTTCAGCTTCCGCAGCCAGTTCCACTTCTGGTACGGCGCGTCGATGGCCGCCAGCAGGCACATCGCCCCGGCGGTGGCCAGCAGCAGCTGCAAGGTGAAGCCGAACCCGCTGCTTGCCGCGCTCTCCAGCGGCATGCGCAGCAGCCCGCGCAAGCGGTCCATGCCATGCCACATGCACAGCCCGGCGGCGGTGCCGACGAATACGATCCGCAACAGGGACTTGGCCAGTTCGGCCAGGGCTTCCGGACCGTACTGCCGCTTGAGCCCGCTCATCGGATTGAGCCGGTTGAAATCCGGCATCAGCGCCTTCTGCGAGACGCGCAGGCCACCCATCACCACCGGGGCCACAAAGCTGGCCAGCACGCACACCAGGATCAGCGGTGAAATGGCCACCATCAACTTCAACAGCAGCCAGCCGGCGTGCCCGAACAGCGCGTCAGGGTTGCGGAACAGCGCCGCCTCCGGGGTCAGGGCGCCCCGTAACCAGCTGCGGGTGCCGCTGCCGATGGTGCCGGCCATGGCGTAGATGGCCAGCACGCCCGCGCTGAACACCGCGGCGGTGGCCAGCTCGCGCGAACGCGGGATGTTGCCCTGTTCGCGGGCGTCGCGCAGGCGTTTTTCGGTGGGAAGTTCGGTCTTTTCGCCGGACTGGTCGTTCTCGGACATCACGCGGCACGGAAGGGGAGCTCACTGTCTCCGTGCAAGAAGCGTTCCGCTCGCCGCGGCGCTCAGGGTCCGCTGTGGTCCACCGCCGGAAGCGCCACGCCGCCATGCAGGCGCATGAAGCTTTCGGCACTGACCGGCTGGCCGAGCTGGTTGCCTTGCAGGTAGTCGCAGCCCAGACGCTCGATATAGGTACGCTGGCCCTGCGTTTCTATGCCCTCGGCGACGACGTCCATGTTCAGCGCATGGCCCAGCGCGATGATGGCCGAGATGATCACCACATCCTCGTCGCTCTCTTCCACCGCCAGGATGAAGGCCCGGTCGATCTTCAACTCGGTGGCGGGCAGGCGCTTGAGCTGCAGCAGGCTGGAGTAGCCGGTGCCGAAGTCGTCGATGGAAATGCCGATGCCCAGCGCCGCCAGCGCGCGCAACGAGGTGGAGGTGGTGTCGGCATCGTGCATCACCACGCTTTCGCTGATTTCAAGGATCAGGCGCGAGGGGTGCAGTCCGTTGTGCTCCAGGATCTGGCGGACCTGGCCCAGCAGCTGGCCCGAACCGAGCTGGCGGCTGGACAGGTTGACCGATATCCGCCAGTCCTGGTGACCGGCATCCTGCCAGCTGCGCATCTGCCGGCAGGCCTCGTTCAACACCCACTTGCCCAGCGGCTCCATCAGGTCGTGCTGTTCGGCCAGCCGGATCACCCGTTCGCACGGGATCAGGCCATGTTCGGGATGGCGCCAGCGCAGCAGCGCTTCGGCCCCGCCGACACGGCCGCTGTTGGCATGGATGCGAGGCTGGTAATGCAGCAGCAGTTGCGGCGTGCCGATGGCCGAGCGCAGGTCCGCGAGCAGGCGGATATCCTGCTCGACGCTGCCCTTCATCCACTCGGCATAGACCGCGTGGATGTTGCGCCCGGCCTGCTGCGCGTGGCGCATCGCGATCTCCGACAGCGATACCAGCGACTGGCCGGCCTCGGTGTCGGCGCTGAGCAGGGCCACGCCGATACTGCAGGTCACGCGCATGTCGCGGCCGCCCACGCGCAGGGTGTTGATCGCGGTGATGACGCGCTCGGCCAGTCGTCTGGCCGCTGGCTCGTCCTCAATCGGCGTGGCGATCACGAACTGGTCGCCACCGAGCCGGGCGACCAGATCCCGGGCGCACATCAGCTGCCTGAGGCGTTCGGACACGCCGACCAGGACGGTGTCTCCGACATGATGGCCGAAGGCGCCGTTGATCTGGCGCAACTCGTCCAGATCCAGCGAGAGCACGGCCAGACTGTGGCCGGCGTCGCGGGCGCTGGCTATCTGCTGGTCGATCCGTTCAAGCGCCCGCTGGCGGTTGGGCAGGCCGGTCAGCGGGTCGTGCAGGTTGGCGTGGAACAGCTCCTTGCGCGCGTCGTCCAGCGAGGCGGCCAGCATGGAGTTGCGCAGGTGCAGCAGCCGGCTCCGGGTACGTTGTTCCAGCAGCGAGACCAGCAGCGTCACGCCGATCACCGCGACCGATACCACCACCACGAAGGCGGCCAGCCATTCGGTTGGCAGCCCGCCCGTACCGGCCGCGGCGCAGACACTGCCCTCGGCAAAATGCGCCGCGGCCATGCCGGTGTAGTGCATGCCGACGATCGCCAGCCCCAGCACGACAGCGGCGGCCAGACGCGCCGGCAGCGGGTGGTCGCTGGCGCGCAGGCGGAAGGCGATGAGCAACGCGCTCCAGGAGGCGGCAACGGCGATCACGATGGACAGCGCGAACCAGAAACGGTCGTATTCGATCTGCGGATGCATGCGCAGGGCGGTCATGCCGAGGTAATGCATGCAGGCGATGCCTATTCCCATCAGCAGCGCGCCCAGCGCCAGCCACAGATGCGGCAGGGTCGGGCGCGAGACCAGCCACAGCGCGAACAGCGCGCTGGCGATGGCCACCAGCAGCGATTGCAGCGTCAGCCACAGGTCATAGCCCACCGGGATTGGCAGGCGGAAGGCGAGCATGCCGATGAAGTGCATCGACCAGATACCCGCACCCATCGCGCCGCTGCCGGCCAGCAGCCACAGCGCGGCGCTGCGGCGCGAATCGGCGACGGACACGCGGGCGGCCATGTCCAGCGCCGTGTATGACGCCAGAATGGCGACCAGAACTGAAAGCACGACGAACAACGGGTTATAGCTGCCGACGAGCATCAGGACCCCTCCGGAGATGGCGCACCGCACCGTCCCGGTGCGAGGTGGCAGGCAGCTCCGCTGTCACGGCAGTACCCGCGCGGCTCCCAGACTACCTACACCATGGGGGGGGGAAGCAAGAGGCGGGCGTATCGGCGCGGCAAAAAGGGCCTCAGCCGGTCGCGGATCAGCCGGTGACCTGGCGGGCGGTATCGAAGGCGGTGTCGAGCAGGCGTTGCACCGGCGGTCCCATTTCGCCGGCCAGCAGTGCCAGCAGCAGCATGCCCAGCAGCAGGGATACCGGCAGGCCCAGCTGGATCGGGTTCAAGGCCGGGGCCGCGCGGGCCAGCACGCCGAAGGCCAGATTGACCGCCAGCATGGCCACCGTCAGCGGCAGCGCTAGGGTCAGTGCGCCACGGAAGATCTGCAATGCGAGGGTTGGCGCCAGCGCCGCCATGGCGTGCGGATCGGGCAGGGCGGTGCCGATGGGCAGGGCCTTGTAGCTGTCCATCAACAGGGAAATCAGCGCCAGGTGGCCGTTGGCGGTGAAGAACAGCAGGCCGAACAGCAGGTAGAACCATTGCCCGATCACGCCGGAGCTGCCGCCGCGCATCGGATCGTTCATTTGCGCAAACGCCAGCCCGGTACCCTGCGCGACCATTTCGCCGGCCATCGCGCCGGCTTCGAAGATCAGCCGCAGCAGGAAGCCGATCGACACCCCGACCGCCAGCTCGCGGGCGATGGTCAGCACGGTGGCGGCATCGAAGCCGTTCCACACCGGTACCGGCGGCAGGATCGGAGCCAGTGCCACCGACAGGGCGACCGCCAGCATTGCCCGTACCCTTGCCGGCACCGCGCGGGTGCCGACCATCGGCATCGCCATCAGCATGGCGCCCACGCGCAGCATCATCCACAGCACGTTGCCGATCAGGGCGAATGCCTGCTGCCCGTCGATGGCCATCTGGGTTGCGCTGTCCACGTGGCGGCCTATCCGATCAGATGGGGAATGCGCTGGAACAGCAAGGTGGTGAATTCCACCAGATGGCCGATCAGCAGGCTGCCCAGCGCAAACAGCGCCACGGTCAGGCCGGCGGCCTTGGCGACGAAGGCGATGGTGGGTTCATTGAGCTGGGTCGCCGCCTGGATCACACCGACCACCACGCCGATCACCAGCACGGTGAGCAGCAACGGGCCGGCGACCCAGAGCGTGGCGACAAGGCCACCGCGCAGTTCGGTGAGGGCAAGTTCAGGGCTCAAGACATCGCTCCTCAGACGGCGTTGAAGCTGGCGGCAAGAGTGCCGACCACCAGTACCCAGCCATCGACCAGTACGAACAGCAGGATCTTGAAGGGGGCGGAAATGATCATCGGCGAAAGCATCATCATGCCCATCGACATCAGCACGCTGGCCACGACCAGGTCGATGATCAGGAACGGAATGAAGATCAGGAAGCCGATCTCGAAGGCGGTTTTCAACTCGCTGGTGACAAAGGAGGCCACCAGTACCGGGAACGGGATCGCATCCGGGCTGGCGTAGGTACCGTGACCGGCCAGGCCGGCGAAGGTCATCAGGTCGGTATCGCGCACCTGCGCCAGCATGAACGCCCGCAGCGGCTGGGTGGTCAGGGTCCACGCGGTCTGGAAGTCGATCTGACCGTCCAGATAGGGCGCCATGCCGGTGCTCCAGGATTTTTCCCAGACCGGCATCATCACCATCGCGGTCAGGAACAGCGCCAGCCCCAGCAGGATCTGGTTGGAGGGCGTCTGCCCGGTGCCCAGCGCCTGGCGCAGCAGGCCCAGCACGATGATGATGCGGGTGAAGGCGGTCAGCACCAGCAGCATTGATGGCAGCAGGGTGATGGCTGTCATCAGCAGCAGGGTCTGCAGCGGCAGGCTGACCGGCTGGCTGCCGATCTTGCCGACGTTCACATCCGGCAGCACCGGCATCTGCGGGGCTGCCGGGGTGGCCAGGGCCAGCACCGGAAAGGCGACCAGCGCCAGCAGCAACAGCCACTGCCAGCAGGAAAGGCGGGAAAGACGATGACCCGACATGATTCAGGGTTCCTTGCGCAGCTTCTGGGCAAGCAGCTGGGCGAAATTCGGTAGTTGTTTGAGATTGGGCAGCGCCGGTGGCGGCGTCTGCGGCAAGGGTTCGGGCAACTGGTGCAAGGTACTGATGCCGCCAGCGGTCACGCCCAGCAGCAGCTGCTGACCGTTGATGTCGACCACGACCACACGTTCCTTGGCACCGACGTTGAGGCTGGCCACCACCTTCATGCCTTCGGCGGGACGGAAACCGCCGCCGGGCAGGCGCTTGAGCAGCCAGCCCAGGCCGACGATCAGCGCCAGCACCATCAGCAGCGCCAGCACCGCACCGAACATGCCCGGAGCGGTGCTCGCATGCTGGCCGACCGTCGCCGGCTGGCCTTGGGCCATGGCGGCCGGTGCGGCAGTGGCAAGCAGTGCGATCAACGCAGTCTCCGGATGCGCTCGCTGGGGCTGACCACGTCGGTCAGGCGCACGCCGAAGCGGTCGTTGATCACCACCACTTCGCCATGGGCGATCAGGGTGCCGTTGACCAGGACGTCCAGCGATTCACCGGCGCCGCGCTCCAGCTCCACCACCGAGCCCTGGTTGAGCTGCAGCAGATTGCGGATCGGCACGCGCGCGCGTCCCACTTCCAGTGACAGGGTCACCGGCACATCCAGGATCACATCCAGATCCAGATCGGTGGTGGCGACGCCATCTGCCCGCAGATCGGCGAACTGGGCCGGGGTGGCCTGCGGGGTTGCGGGGGTTTCGATGTCAGTCATGGGATTTTTCCTGGATCGCCGGCAGCGTTTTGCGGGTGCCGGGCGGTTGGGTTGCAGTGATCTTGATGGCGTTGCGTTCGTTGGCCACACCGAACTCGCCAGTGAAGACAGGGATGCCTTCCACACACAGCGGGACTTCCTGGGGCAGGTCGATGGGCAGGATGTCGCCGATCTTCAGCTGGGTGAGTTCGCGCAGGCTCATGCGGCGCTTGGCCAGCACGCTGGAAAGCTCGACTTCGGCCGAATTGAGCTGCTCGCGCAGCATCACCGCCCAGCTTTCGTCGCGGTCGTTGCGGTCGCTCTGGATGCCCGCATCGAGCAGCTCGCGGATCGGCTCCAGCATCGAGTAAGGCAAGGTGATGTGGATGTCGCCACCGCCGCTCTCCAGCTCGACGTGGAAACGGCACACCACCACGTATTCGCGCGGACTGACGATGTTGGCGAAGTGGGGGTTGATCTCGGAGTTGATGTACTCGAAGTCGGTGTTCATCACCGGGCCCCAGGCTTCCTTGAGGTCGGCGAAGGCCTGCTTGAGCATCAGCTGGATCACCCGCATCTCGGTGGCGGTGAACTCGCGGCCCTCGATACGGGTGTGGTAACGGCCGTCACCACCGAAGAAGTTGTCCACCACCGCGAACACGAGGGTCGGTTCAAACACGATCAGGCCGGTGCCACGCAGCGGCTTGAAGCGGACCAGGTTGAGGTTGGTGGGCACATACAGCGAGTGCAGGTAGTCGCCGAACTTGATCAGCTCGATGCCGCGCACCGAGATTTCGGCCGAACGCCGGATCAGGTTGAACAGGCCGATACGCCACAGGCGCACGAAGCGTTCGTTGACCATTTCCAGGGTGGGCATGCGCCCGCGGATGATCCGGTCCTGGCTGGCGAAGTCGTAGGTGCGGGCTTCGCCGGGCGCCGGTTCCGGCTCGTCGGTCTCCACTTTGCCCGAATCCACGCCATGCAGCAGCGCGTCGATCTCGTCCTGTGACAGCAGGTCATTGATGCTCATCGCAGCGCCTTACTGGGTCACGAAACTGGTGAACAGCAGGTCATCGGCGCTTTTCTTGCCGGTTTCAGCGGTCATCAGTTTCTGTACTTCGGCCAGCGCCGACGCCTGCAGTTTCTCCTTGCCGGGACGGTCGGCGATCTGCTCCGGGCTGACCTGGGAAAACAGCATCAGCAATTTGGCGCGGATCGCCGGGGCGTGGGTTTCCAGCGCCTGCAGCGCGATCGGGTCGCGGGTCATCAGCTGGACTTCGACCTGCAGGTAGCGCGGGCCATCGATCGGACTGTTCATGTTGACCACGAACGCCGGGTCCAGGGCGTAGTACTGGGCCGGCGCCGGCTTGGCCGGGGCCGTGGATTTGGCGGGGGCCCCCTCCTTGGCCTGGGTGAAGTACCACACCGCGCCACCGGCAGCGCCAGCGGCCAGCAGCGCGATCAGGGCGGTGACCAGTACCGTGCGCTTGGGCTTGCCCGGGGCGTCCTTGGTGTCGGCGGATTTGCGGGATTTGTCGGCAGCTACGGCCACGATGTGCTCCTCAGGAATGCTCTCCAGTCAGATGCAAGTCATGTGCCGAACCGCGGGTGTGACGGGGAAAAGTGGGCTGCGTTACCGGGCGTCAGATGGGCGCCGGGGCCTTGCGTGGCGCCAGCGCGGAGGCGGCCGGAATGCGCCGCTCTCAGGCGTAGGCGTCAAGCAGCCCGCGCAGCCGCAGCGAATGGCCGCTCATGGCCGGCAAGGCGTCGTCGCTGGCGCCGTCGCGCACATCACTGCTGCCGCCGGCGTCCGTGCCCGCCGCATCGCGTTCCGGCGCATTCTGTTGCTGGCCGACATCGGCCTGGGCCAGCTGCAGCCCCTGTTCGCCCAGCATGTCGCGCAACCTTGGCAGGCTGCTTTCCAGCGCCTGGCGCACGTCGGCGTTGGCGCTGCTGAAGCTGGCATGCAGACGGTCGCCATCAAGCTGCAGCTTCACCTCGATCGGCCCCATCTCGTGCGGAGTGACGCGGATATGGGCATGGCCGATCTTCTGGTCGGCCAGCCAGCCGATGCGGGCACCGAAGGCGTCTTCAAACTCCGGACTGTTCACATCCGGGGTGACGCTTGTGGCGAGGACCACCGGTGCGGCCGTTGTGCGTGCTTCCGCGGTCGCCATGCTCTGCAGTATCTGCTGGAATGCCACTGGCGTGGGCGTTTCCTGCCGCTCTTCCACCTGCATGGGCGGGACATTGGCCGGCAATGCGATCTGTCCGGGCATGGTGTCGATGACGGCTTCGCTGGCGGGGGGAGCGGCCGCAGGCGCGATGGCCTGAAGTGCCTGCCCGGGCAGCGGTCCGGTGGCGGGAGCGGCCATGGCGGTCGCGGCAGGCGTCGCGGCCGCTGCCGGCGCAGCGGATGCCGCTGGCGGCGGTACCGGTTCCAGCGGCATCGGGATCAGGCCGGACAGCCCCAGCGGTGGCCAGGGGGCGTCCTGGCTGTCATCAGGCGCCGCCGGTGCCGGTTTTTCGACATTGGCACTGCCTGGCGCGTCTTCTTCCTGGATTTCGTCCTCGGATTCGGTGCTGGTGCCAGAATCCTGACGCGCTGCAGGGGTCTCGGCGGCGCTGGCGTTGTCGGCACCGGCCGGCGCGGGCGCAGCCGTCAGCAGTGCGTCGAAACCGCTCCCCGGTTTGCTGTCCGGGCGGCTGCCGGAGAGGGCGCCGGTCGTGTCCCTGGCGGAGGACGGGGCCGGTGCGCTGCTGATCGACAGCATGCTCATGCCGGTTCTCCGTCGTCGGTACGCTTTGCCAGGCGTGCGCGGCGTGCGCCCAGATCGTCCATCTCGCGCTGGTCGCGACGTTCGGCGACCTGCTTTTCCTGCGCGCGGTAGCTGGCGGCCAGCTGTTCGAGCACCTGCTTGTCGCGCGAGGCCAGCAGCAGGCGTGCGCGTTCGGCATCGACATGCTCGCGGTTGCTGTCCACGGTCTTGCTCTGTGTCTGTACCGCGTTGTCCAGCCGGTCCAGGAACGCGCGCCGGTTCATCAGTTGCGAGGCACTGGTCGCGGCCAGCTGCGCATTGGCATATTCATCGGCGTACTGGCGCAGTTCGGACAGGCGCGACTGGTGCATTTCCAGGGTTTTCTGGCGCTCGGCCAGTGCCTTGGCCACTTCATCTTCGCGGTCCTGCGCATGGCGCAGCAGCGGGTCGAGACGACGGGACGGACTCATGCGGATTTCTCGCTATCTACCAACTGTTGCAATGCATCCAGGCTGTGGCCCAGATCGGCGGCGTTGTGCACGTCCTGGCCGAGGAATTCCATGATCTCCGGCCAGCGTGCCAGCGCCTCGTCGGTGACCGGATCGTTGCCGCGCTGGTAGGCACCGATGGCGATCAGGTCGCGGTTGGCCGAATAGGCCGCCACCAGCTGCTTGAGCTTGCGGATGCGCGCCCGCCAGGTGTCATCGGCGATGTCCTGGACCACACGGCTGACCGAGGATTCGACATCGATGGCCGGATACAGACCGCTGTCGGCGACCCGCCGCGAAAGCAGGATGTGGCCGTCAAGGATGGCGCGGGCGGCATCGGCGATCGGATCCTGCGGATCGTCGCCTTCGGTCAGCACGGTGTAGAACGCGGTGATCGAACCGCGGCCCTTGGCGCCATTGCCGGCGCGCTCGACCAGCGCCGGCAGCTTGGCAAATACCGACGGCGGATAGCCGCGAGTGGTCGGCGGCTCGCCCACGGACAGGCCGATCTCGCGCTGGGCCTGGGCGAAGCGGGTCAGCGAATCCATCAGCAGCAATACATTCAAACCCTGGTCACGGAACCATTCGGCAATCGCGGTGGCACGGTAGGCGCCATGCAGGCGCGCCAGCGGTGGCCGGTCGGCCGGGCTGGCCACCACCACCGCGCGACGCAGACCCTCCTCGCCGAGGGTGGATTCGACGAAATCGCGTACTTCGCGACCACGCTCACCGATCAGGCCGACCACGATGACATCGGCCGCGGTGTAGCGGGTCATCATGCCCAGCAGGGTGGATTTGCCCACGCCCGAGCCGGCGAACAGGCCCACGCGCTGGCCGCGGCCGATCGGCAGCAGCGCGTTGATTGCACGCACGCCCACGTCCAGCGGCTGGGTGATGGGCTCGCGCGCCAGCGGGTTGATCGACACGCCGGCCATGCCGACGGTGCCTTCGGCGCGGATCGGGCCCTTGCCGTCCAGCGGGATGCCGTCCGAATCGATGACGCGGCCAAGCAGGCCTTCGCCGACTTCCACGCCGCCGCGGCGGAACGAGGGCACGACCCGGGCGTTGGGCAGCAGGCCATGCAGCTCGGCGCTGGGCATCAGATAGGTGCGGTCACCGGAGAACCCCACCACTTCGGCATCGACCCAGCCACCGTCGATGATTTCCACTTTGCAGCTGGCGCCCATCGGCGCTTCGCAGCCGACCGCTTCGAGGGTGAGGCCGACGGCGCGGCGCAGGACTCCTTCGCGGATCAGGCCACGGCCGTTGCCGGCCTCCAGCGCGATGCCTTCCAGGCGTGCGGCCAGGCGCAGATTGCGCGCGGCGGCCCACTCGGGCGGGGAGGGTGCGGCGCTCACTGGCCGGCTCCGGCGCGGCGCATGACGGTGCCCAGTACCGAGCGCAGACGCGCATCGAGGGTGCCATCGATACGGACCGCTTCGGCATGCACGCGCAGATCGCCACGGCTCAGGCCCAGGTCCGGCACCAGCCGTTGCCCCTCCGGCAGCGACAGCAGCGGTGCCAGCGCGGCGATATCGTCCGGATGCAGGCGCACCTCGACATCGCGGTGGTTGCTGCCGACGGTGCTCAAGGCTTCGTGCACCAGCGCCGAAAGCAGTGATGGATCGGTTTCATAGGCGCGGCCGACCAGGTTGCCGGCGATGCGGACCGAAAGGTCGCCCAGTGCGCCGACCACTTCATCCTCCAGACGCGACAGCGGCCGGGTGAAGTTGTCGAGGATGCCTTCGATCTGCGCGATCAGCCGGCGCACCTCGGCCTGGCCTTGTGCGTAGCCTTCGGCGTGACCTTCCTCGCGGCCGTCGTGACGCGCCGCATCCTGCATCGCCTCGATCTCCTCCAGTGTCGGCAGGTGCAGCGCCGGCGGCGCCGGGTCCTCGGGCAGCGGCTGCTCCGGAAACTCCTCGGACACGGTTTCGATGACGGCCGGAGCGGCCATCAGGTCCGGTGCATGCCAGCGGACGGCCGGACTCACAGCATCGCCTCGGCGCTGCCGCCCAGGGTGACCGTGCCCTCATCGGCCATGCGTTTGACGATAGCCAGGATCTCGCGTTGCGCCGTCTCCACATCCGACAGACGCACCGGACCGCGGGCCTCCATGTCTTCAAGCAGGATCTCGGCGGCACGCTGGGACATGTTGCGGGTGATCTTGTCGCGCACCTTGATGTCGGCGCCACGCAGGGCCAGACCCAGGCGCTCGCCGCTGACTTCGCGCAGTACCAGCTGCATTTCACGATCGTCCAGGTCCACCAGATCGTCGAACACGAACATCAGGTCCTGGATGCGGCCGCCGAGCGGGGCATCGATGCGGCCGATCTCGGTGAGGATGACCTGGTCCTGGCCACCGTCCATGAAGTTCAGGATGTTGGCTGCGCACTGCACGCCGCCGATGTTGGAGGACTTCAGGTTCTGGTTGCCGGCGAACTGGCGCTCCATGATCTCGTTCAACTCGTTCAGCGCGTTGGGCGGGATGCCATCGAGCGTGGCGATACGCAGCAGCACGTCGACCCGGGTGCGTTCGGGCAGCAGCTTGAGCGCCTCGGCGGCCTGGTCGGTTTCCAGGTGCGCCATGACGATGGCGATGATCTGCGGATGCTCGTTGCGTACCAGGTCGGCCACCGCGCGCGGATCCATCCACTTGAGCGCATCCAGACCGGTGGTGTTGCGACCCAGCAGGATGCGGTCGATCAGGTTGCCGGCCTTCTCGGTACCCAGCGCCTGCACCAGCATGTTGCGGATGTAGTCGTCCGAGCCGACCGACAGCGAGGTCTTGTTGCCCAGCGCGGCGCCGAACTCGTCCATCACCTGCTGCACCTGCTCGCGGGTGACATCGTTGAGCGTGGCCATGGCGATGCCGATCTTCTGCACCTCCTTGGGCTCCATGTGCTTGAGCACCTCGGCGGCATCCTGCTCGCCCAGCGAGAGCAGCAGCACGGCGGCGCGTTGCACGCCGGTCATCGGAATAATGTCAGTCATTGGCAACCCACCCCTTCACCACCTGCGCCACGCGCTTGGAATCGGCCTGTACCGCTTCGCGCGCCATCCGCAGGCGTTCTTCGTAGGCATCCACCGGCAATGCCAGCGGCGAGGGGGCATCCAGCTGCACACGGTCGGCAGCCAGTGCCGGCATCTCGGAATCGTCGTCCAGGATCTGCACATCGGCGCTGAGCGGATCGTCCTCGGCACCCGGCAAGGCCTTGGGCGGGCTGGACATCTGTCGCATGGCCGGGCGCAGCACACCAAACAGCAGGGCCAGCACCACGATCGCCCCCAGCACCAGACGCAGTGCATCGCGGATCTGCGGGTTCTCCCACCACTTCGGCGCTTCGACCGGCACCGGTTCACGCACGAACGGAGCGTTCATGACCGACACGGTATCGCCGCGCTCGGCGTTGAAACCGACCGCCTGCTTGACCAGCGCTTCCACGCGGGTGAGTTCGGCGGCGCTGAGCGGCTGATCGCTGAGCTTGCCGTTGGCACCGGCGCGCGGCACGTGATCGACCAGCACCGCCACCGACACGCGGTTGACGCGACCGGCCGGCTGGCGGGTGTGCTGCAGGGTGCGGTCCAGCTCGTAATTGCGGGTCGCGCTCTTGCTGCTTTCCGTGGCCGTGGCCGCGGTCGCCGCCGTGGCATCCGGACCGGGCGGGGTGTTGCTGGCAGCGCCGGGAATCCCCTGCGGGCCGGCACCGGCATTGGTGTTTTCGCTGATCTGCTCGCTGCGGACCTTCTGCGGCTCGGCGTTGTACAGCTCACGGGCTTCTTCGATGACCGAAAAATCCATGTCCACGCTGACTTCCGGATTGACCCGGCCGGCCCCGGTCATCGGCTCGAGCAGTTCGCGGATGCGCTGGTTGAACGAGGTTTCCAGGCGGCGCACCTGGTCGAACTGGGCGGCATTGAGCGCGGCGTCGCTGTTGGGATCGGCGATGGTGAGCATGCGTCCGCTCTGGTCGACCACGGTCACCCGCTCCGGAGCAAGGTCCGGAATGCTGGAGGCCACCATGTGCACGATCGCATCGACCTGGTTGCGTTCCAGTTGCTGGCCGCCGCGCAGCTCCAGTACCACCGAGGCGCTGGCCACGTCACGCTGGCGGGTGAACGCGCTGGGTTTGGGAATGGCCAGATGCACGCGCGCATCGCGTACCGGACGCAGGGCGGTGATGGTACGCACCAGCTCGGTTTCCAGCGCGTGCTGGTAACGGGCGTTCTCCACGAACTGGCTGACACCAAAACCGGGATCGCGCTCCATCAGCTCAAAGCCCAGCCGGCCGCTTTCCGTCAGACCGGAGCCGGCCAGCTTCAACCGCGCGTCATGCACGTTTTTTTCCGGCACGCTGATGGCGCCGGTGGTGGCATTGAGCTCGAACGGAATCTGCGCAGCGCGCAGCAGGTCGGTGGCCTCTGCCGTCGCCTTCTGGTCCAGCCCGGTGTACAGCGGCATCATCTGCGGCTTCTGCGCCCAGAAGAACACAAACAGGCCCGCCGCCACGGCGATGGCGATCATTGCCATCAAGCCCAGCCGCCGGGTGATCTGCAGACTCTGCAGGCGGTCGAACCATGCGCCGGCTTTTTCCGGATTGAGAGCGTCTCTGGAGAGCGCGAGTGCCATGCGGATCTATCCTTACAGCGGCATGTTCATCACGTCCTGGTAAGCCTGGACGAGACGGTTGCGGACTTCCACGGTGGCGCGGAAGGCGATCTGGGACTGTTGCGAAGCGACCATCACCTGGGCCAGGTCTGCACCGGGCTCACCGCGCTCGAACGCGGCGGCCAGGGCGCCGGATTTCTGCTGGGCATCATTCACGCCCTTGATCGCGCCTTGCAGGGTTTGGCTGAAGGAAGGCGCATTGATTGCATTGCCTTCGCCCAGTCCCTGGATGGCATTGCTGCGGGCGATGTCCCCGGTCGGCGCGGCTTGGCTGACCTGGGTCTGCAGGGTACGGATCTGGGAAAGAACAGAGGTGATCGAGTGGGACATCAGGCGGGATTCCGGAACGGGGTTGCTGCCTGTTCAACTGCAAGTCGCGTGCCTAAATTCGCGGTCCGGGGAATGGCTGCGGTGACGGGATGGGCCGTGTCGGGTGACGATTTCCCGTCGTCCGGTTTCTGGCGCTGCGCCAGGCCGGCGCTGGCCACAAAGACAAAGCGCCCCGGAGGGCGCTGTGTCGGTGGCCGCACTATGTCCGGTCGCTCAGCTGGTGGCGGCTTCCGCGGATTCGCGCTCGATGCCGTACTTGCGCAGCTTCTCCACCAGCGTGGTGCGGCGCAGGCCCAGCAGCTGCGCGGCATGGGCGACGACCCCGCTGGTACGTTCCAGCGCTTCGTTGATCAGCGACAGTTCGATGGTGGCCATGTGATCGCGCAGATCGATCCCGGTATTGGGAAGGTGGGTCGCGGCGGGAGTGCCGGCCCCGTTTGCCACCGGTGCCGCCGGAGTGGCTTCGGCCGGTGCGCCCAGGCCGATCAGCGGCCGCTCCTCATCCAGCGTGGCCGCTGGTGCCGGCGGATGATCGCCACGGTAGCGTGCAGGCAGGTCCTGCACCCGCACCATGCCGCCGGGATGCAGCACCGCCAGCCGTTCGACCAGATTGGTCAGTTCGCGCACATTGCCCGGCCACGGGTGGCGGGCCAGGGCTTCCAGCGCTTCGACGGTGAAGCGGACTTCGCCGCGACCGGTGCGCGCCAGCTGGCCGGCGATGGTTTCCACCAGCGCCGGGATATCGGCGGTGCGTTCGCGCAGCGCCGGCACATCGATCGGGAACACGTTGAGGCGGTAGAACAGGTCCTCGCGGAACTTGCCGTCGGTGATGCGCGACTCCAGGTCACGATGGGTCGCGGCGATCACGCGCACGTTGCAACGGATGGTCTGGTTGCCACCGACGCGCTCGAAGCTGCGTTCCTGCAGCACGCGCAGCAGCTTGACCTGCATCGGCAGGCTCATGTCGCCGATCTCGTCCAGCAGCAGGGTGCCGCCCTCGGCCATTTCGAAGCGGCCCTTGCGCGCGCTCAGGGCGCCGGTGAACGCGCCTTTTTCATGGCCGAACAGCTCGCTTTCCAGCAGGTCCGGCGGAATCGCGCCACAGTTGATCGCCACGAACGGACCGTCGCGGCGCGGCGAGCGCTGGTGGATCGCGCGGGAAACCACTTCCTTGCCGGTGCCCGATTCGCCCAGCACCAGCACCGTGGTGTCGAACGCGGCAACCTGGTCGATCAGCTGGCGCAGTTCCACCACTGCCGGACTGCTGCCGGTGGGGCCGCTTTCCTGCGCGGCGCCTTGTTGATGCTCGGTATCGAGCCGCTTGAGGCTGGCGCGGCGCAACAGCGCTTCCATCTGTGCGTGGCGCAGCGGCTGCTCCAGCGGCCACACATTGGCCTCATGCAGGCCGTAGTGGCGGGCGAAGGCCAGCGGATCGCCTTCGGCCAGCAGTACCGGGGGCGGCATCGAGGTCTGCGCCAGCCAGGCGAAGAATGGCGCAGCCCGGGCGCTGTCTTCCAGATGCCCGACCACGATCGCCATCCAGTCGTTGGCACGGTGGCGACGGGTGTCGATGTCGTCGGCGTCGGTCACCCAGCGCGGGGTGAAGTCCATGAACTCCAGCAGCGCTACGGTACGTTCGGCGCGGACGCCGTCGCCATCAATGACAAGGATGCGTGACTCACTCATTGCTGTCGTCCTGCTTGAGGCTCTCCAGGATCGGCATGACCTCCTGGATATAGGAAAGTTTGCTGACGAAATTGTCGGCGCCCGCACGCAGGGCGTGCTCGCGGTGTTCGACATCGTCGAAATGGCTGGCAATGACGATGTACGGGGCATCGTCCTGGGTCTTGATCAGCCGGGTGGCCTGCAGGCCGCCCATTTCCGGCATCGCCAGGTCCATCAGTACCACCTGCGGGCGCAGTGCTTCGGAGCGCTCGATCGCCTCCAGCCCGTTGGCGGCACTGCCGATGATCTGCACCCATTCCACTTTGCGGAAATGGCGCATCGCGGCGTTGATGAAGCCTTCATGGTCATCGACCAGCAGCACGGTGAGCTTGTTCATGGAGTTCCTTGGTTCTCAGCCCGCGCGGGCCAGTTGGGGCTTGGCGTTCTGCCGGCGACGTTCGCGGGCCGGAGCGATATCAAGCTGCTCGCGGTATTTTGCGACGGTTCGCCGCGCGATGTTCACCCCCTGGCGCGCCAGCAGCAGGGCGATGGCCTCATCGGCCAATGGCCGAGCGGGCGGTTCGGCGTCGATCAGGCGTTTGACCATGGCCTTGACCGCCTGGCCGGAGATGCTGGCGCCCTCCAGTCGCACCGCGAAGAAGTGCTTCAGTTCGAAGGTGCCGCGCGGGGTCTGCAGGTATTTTCCGGAGGTGATGCGCGAGACGGTGGACTCGTGCATGCCGATGGCGTCGGCCACTTCCTTCAGGGTCAACGGCGCCATGGCTTCTTCGCCGCGCATCAGGAAGGCGGCTTGGCGCTCGACCACCACCCGCGCGGTACGCAGCAGGGTGTCATAGCGCATGGACAGCCCGCGGGTCAGCCAGCGTGCCTCCTGCAGCTTTTCACGCATCGGCTGTGCAGCTTCGCCGGCACTGTCGATGACCGCCTGTTCGTAGGCCGGGTTGATGGCCAGGCGCGGTGCGGTGCCGTGGTTAAGCGCCACGCGCCACTGGGCGTCGGCATGCCAGACCACCACGTCGGGAATGATCCGGGTGTCGTCCTGCGGCATCAGGCTGTCGCCGGGACGCGGCTGCAGCGACAACACCAGCCGGAATGCCTCCAGCACATCCTCCAGCTCGGCATCCAGCTCACGGGCGATCGCGGCGTAGTCGTGCGAGGCCAGCCGCGCCAGGTCGCCGGCCAGCAGGCGGGTGGCCAGATGGCGGGCCGGCACGCAGCCGGGCAGGGTGGACAGCTGCACCTGCAGGCTTTCGCGCAGGTCCACCGCGGCCATGCCGCACGGGTCCCCGGTCAGCAGGCGTTGGCGGATGGATTCCACATGGGCGCCGTCACGGTCGAAGCGGGCGCTGGCCAGCAGGGTCAGCGAGGCGAGCGGCGCATCCAGATAGCCGGCGTCATCGCAGTGTTCGAGCCAGAACGCGGCGATTTCCAGATCGCCTTCATCCAGATCCAGCGCAAGCTGGCGCAGCAGGCGGACATGGGGGTCGCTGGATTCGCCGGCGGCGATGCGTGCGGTACGGTCGTCCTCACCCTCGTTCCAGCCACCGCCGGCGACATCCCACATCGAGCTCTCGGGCAGTTCATCGAAAGCGGCAGCTTCGACCTGTGCATCGGCAGCAGGCGGCAGGTCATCGGCCGTCGCGTGCTCTTCCACCATCTCCAGCAGCGGATTGTTCTCCAGAGCCAGACGCACTTCCTGTTCCAGCTGCATGCCATTGAGCTGCAGCAGACGGATGGATTGCAGCAGCGCCGGGGTGAGGTGGAGCTGTTGCCCGAGCTGGGCGGAAAGCGTGGTCTTCATGGGGCGACACCAACACGTGAAAAATACGTTATGGAACGCATCTTGCGTGGGCGGTGTCAGGGTTTGAATCGGTGCAAACCTGATGCCGGTAGTCGAATCACCGACGCCATGTCGGGGATTACCTTACGCCGGGACGTAATCCTGACGCGCCGGAAAGCCGCAACCCCTTGTATTGCGGTGTTCTGGGGGGCGCGGGGGAGGGCGGGTGACGGAATTCCGGAACTGTGACGTCATGCCACAACCGCGCCCGCCGGTTTTACGCCAGCTCCTGCTGATGGCGCGCGGCGAACAGCAGCAGGTCATTGGCACGGCGGCAGCCCAGCGCTTCCATCATCCGCGCCCGGTGGGTTTCCACGGTTTTGACGCTGATACCCAGGTCGGCGGCGATCTCTTTGGTGCTCTGACCGTTGCCAAGCTGGCGCAGGATCTGGCGTTGCCGCGGCGAGAGCGCCGCGACGCCGGTCGGACGCTCCCGGCTGAGCATCGGTGCCAGCATCTTTGCCGAGATCTGTGGACTGAGGAACAGCTGCCCGGAATAGGCCGCCCGCAGCGCCAGCTCCAGTTCCTGCGGGGCGGCATCCTTGACAATGAAGCCGACCGCGCCGCGGTCCAGTGCATCACGCACATGCGCGGTGTCATCGTGCATGGACATCATCACGATGCGCGCGTCGGGAACCTTTGATCGGATGTCCGACAGCGCTTCCAGGCCGCTGCGACCGGGCATCGACAGATCCATCAACACCAGTTCGGGCTGATGGAATACCGCCATTTCCACTGCCTCATCGGCGCTGCTGGCTTCCGCGATCACCTGGATGCCGGCAAAGCTCTGCAGCAGCCGGCACAGACCGGCGCGCACCAGGGTGTGGTCATCGACGATAAGAACGCGCACTGGGGCAGGTATCGGTAGTGGGTAGGCGGTCACAGTAGCCGAGTGGCTGCCGCAGCGCCAACCGGCGGTCAGCGCACGCGCCGGGTGCCGGCGATCTGACGCCGATGCAGGCGGAACAGGTGGCGTTCCACGGCCGCCGTCAGCGCGTCGCTGGCCGGATGCAGGCGCAGCCACAGGTGATGGACGCCATCGGTTTGCTGTTCCGCAACCAGTTGCACCGGCAGCTCGATATGGTCGGGCAGCCAGTCGGCCGGCTGCAGCCGGATCACCCCGGCGCTCCCGGGGGCCGCGCCGCTGCTGTGTGGCGACGCCAGTCGCAGACCCAGCCGGGACCACTTCAGATTGCAGGTCGGCAGGGGCGCCGTGGATTGCTGCAACAGGCGTCCCAGCAACACCAGCGCCAGATCCAGGCGCGCTTCCAGGCGCTGCAGCTGGGCACTGCCCTCAAAACGCTCCTCGCCGTCATCGGCACCGCGCGAGTCCTCCACCAGTGCGACGCTGCGCAACAGCATTTCCGCGTTGCCGGGGCGGCGTACCTGGGCGCCGGCCTCGAATTCGGCCGGCACCGCAAGATCGCAGCTGAGCGTGTCGGCAAACAGCTCGGTTTCAGCGGCGGACGGCGAGGTGGGGGCGTTCATGCCAGCGATTCTGCCTGATGATAGGCCTGCACGGCGCGTACCGACTGGTGGCCGGCACGCAGCTGGGCTGCGGCGGCATCACGGCGGTCAGTCATATCGGCGGTCAACGACTGCTGCATTTCCAGCAGTGAGCGCAATGCACCGGCCTGCGCCTCGCCACCGCTGGCGGCGATGTACTCGCGTACCTGCAGATCGTGATGGGCGACGATGCGCTGCGCCAGCTCGTGGTCTTCTTCGCCCAGCGCGATGCGCAGGGATTCCAGGCTGCTGTAAAGCGCCTCCAGCCCGGCGTCGTTGGTCATGGTGGACTCAGGCATGGGAAGCAGCCGGACGCTGGCGCTGGGCGAGGGGGATCGCGTTCCAGGCCGATTCGATTTCGCCCAGCAGGCGCAGCGTTTCGTGCAACGCGGAGGGATCGTTGTGCAGATTGGCTTCGGTCAGGCGCTGGGCGATGTAGTCATACAGCGCGGACAGGTTGCCAGCCATTTCTCCGCCGGCTTCGTGGTCCAAGGTGCCGTTGAGGTGGCCGACGATGGCGCAGGCTTCGCCAATGGCTTTGCCCTTGCGGGCCTGGTCGCCCTGCAGCAGGCAGGCCTCGGCCTGTCGGATGCGTTCACAGGCGCCGCTCAGCAGCAGCGCCACCAGCTTGTGCGGATCGGCGTCGGAGACGCTGCTCGTCACTCCCACCTTGCGATATTGCTCTGCGAACTGGCGGCTGGAACCGTACATGGGTCGGAATCTCCTTTATGCCCGCCCCGCGCTCATGGATGGGCGACGGGTGGCGCCAACAGGCGCCGGGGCGATGCGATGCGGTGTGTCGCTTTTTCTATCGGCCCGGTTGGCCCGGGCTTGAGGGCGGTGCGGGGATGTTTACTTGGACTTGGGCGCCAGTGCGGCCAGCTGCTGGGTCAGGTAGTCGCTGGTGCTCTGCATCTTCGCGACCATGGTGTCCATTGCGGTGAACTGCTTGGTGTAGCGGTCGGAGACCTTCTCCATGCGTGCATCCAGGTTGTCCAGGTCGCTCTCCAGCTTCTTGATCTGCTTGTTCAAGCCTTCGGTGCGCAGGCTCAGGGAGCCGTGGGTGGCATCAAGCTGACTCTTGAGGAGCGTTTTCATGCTGGTTGCCAGGCTGCCTTTTTCACCCAGCAACGCATCGGCGGCCGTGGGGTTGGCGGCCATCGCCTTGTCGAATTCGCCGGCATCCAGGCTCAGCGTGCCTTCCTTGGAAATGCTGATGCCCAGTGCCTTGAGCTGTGTGACATTGCCGCCGACCAGGTTGCGCATCTGTTGCTGCAGGCCGCGCACCATCGCATCGCCGGTCAGGGCCGATGCGGTGTTGCTGGTGGCGTTGTAGCTGCTGCTGGACTTGAGCACGCCCATGGTCGCGTTGTAGGCGGCCACAAACCCCTGCAGGTTGGCCTTCAGGGGCGCGTTGTCCTGGCTGACGGTGAGCGTCTTGATCACGCCGACGTCAGCCTTGCTCAGGCTCAGCGTCACGCCGGGGATGATGTCGGTGATGCTGTTGCTGCTGGAGGTGCGCTCGAAGCCGTCTACGCGGACCACCGCATCGGTGGCGGCCTGGGTCTGCGACAACCCGCCGGCGCTGCCATTCCAGGTCAGCGCGGCCAGTCCACCATCGCCACCGGTGTTGGACAGTTTCAGTGCGCCCGCGGTGCCCGGATCGGTCGCGTTCAATACCAGGTGCTGGCCGTCGTCGGCGGTGATGACGCTGGCACTGACGCCCTTGCCACCGGCAGCCTTGTTGATGGCCGCGGCGATATCGGACAGGGTGCTGCCTTCGGTGATCTCCACGTCCAGCGCGTTCTCGCCCCAGGTGATGGAGAGCGTTCCGTCACCGACGGCCGCGTCCTTGGCGAACGCGCCGGAGGTCAGCTTCTGCGCCTGGGCCAAGCTGGCCACCTCGATGCTGTAGCTGCCGGCGACCGCGCCGGTGCCGATGCTGGCGGAGAATCCTGCGCCTTCGGCCACGCTCGACTTGAACGCCGTGCTGGTGGCGCTCTTGCCTAGGGCTTCCAGCGCGGTTTGCAGGTTGCTCAACCCGCTTTTGATATTGCCCAGCGCCGACAGCTTGGCGGTGGCGGCGGTGCCGGCACTGTTGATGCGGTTGGCGGTCGGCGCACGCTCGGCGGCGACCAGCTGCGCGACGATGGTGGGGATATCGAGGCCGGAGCCGATTGTATTCAGAGCCATGGTTTTCCTTGCGGGCCAGATGGCCGTCGTGGTGGCCAGGCAGGCCTGTGTGGTCTATCGGCCAATCGCCGGCAGACTTGAGGGCACTGCCGGCATGACGGCGTGACGAGTCCCCAGCACACATGCAAATTCTGTGCCGCACCCGCGGACGCGGACGACGTAGCCGCGGCGGCAGGATGGTCGCCGCCGTGTGCCGGTGCTACGCCGTCTGACGTTTTCCCCGATAAAGAAAAGGCCCCTCCGGAGAGGGGCCTTGGGTGTTGCCTGAAACGTGGTGTCTGGCGGGATCAGCCCAGCAGGCTCAGCACGTTCTGGGTGGAGCTGTTGGCCTGGGCCAGCATGGCGGTACCGGCCTGCTGCAGGATCTGCGTGCGGGTCAGTTCGGCCGTTTCCTTGGCGTAGTCGGTGTCGCGGATACGGCTGCGCGAGGCCGACAGGTTTTCCGAGGTGGTGTTCAGGTTGGCGATGGTCGAGGTGAAGCGGTTCTGGATCGCACCCATGTCGGCGCGTGAGGAGTTCACCGAGGTCAGCGCCTTGTCAACGATTGACAGCGCACGCTGCGAGCCGAGCACGGAGCTGATGTCGACGCTGCCGACATTGCTGCCGGCGGCGGCCAGCGCGGTTTCTGCACCTGCGGCCAGATCCAAACCATCGGCGGCTGCGGTCATTGCCTCGGTGAATTCCGGATCGGTGCCATCGGTGGCGCCATAAGAGAAGGTCTGATCGGCCTTTACCGAGCTCAGCGTGATCGTCTTGTCGGCGTTGACCTTGGCGTAGACGCCGGTCGCATCCATCTTCTCGTTGATCGCAGCGGCGATGGCGGCGCTCTGAGACTCGCCCTTGGCGATCTTGATGTCACCCAACGAAATGTTGGTCGAGTTGCCGTCCGCGTCATACGCGCTGACGCCAAGACCCTTCACCGTGGTGTCGTCGGCGGCATCATCGGCGGCAAACGCGGCGATGGTTGCATCGGCCGAGAACTGCGCCTTGCCCAGAGCGCTGACGCTGGCATTGACGATGGAGTTGATGCCGATGGTCTGGCCGGCGTCGGCACCGATCTGGAACAGGGCGCCGGAGAAGGTGCCGTCCAGCAGGCTGGTGCCGTTGAAGTTGGTCTGGCGCGAGACGCGGTCGATTTCCGAGACCAGCTGGGTCACTTCGGCCTGCAGGGCGTCACGATCGGACTGCGAGTTGGTGGCGTTGGCCGACTGCACCGACAGCTCGCGGATGCGCTGCAGGTTGTTGCCGATCTCGACCATCGCGCCTTCGGCGGTCTGGGCCAGCGAGATGCCGTCGTTGGCATTGCGCACGGCCACGTCCAGACCACGGATCTGGGTGGTGAAGCGCTCGGAGATGGCCAGGCCGGCGGCGTCGTCCTTGGCGCTGTTGATGCGCATGCCCGAGGACAGGCGCTGGATGCTGGTTGCCAGGCTGTTGCCGCTGGTGGTCAGGTTGCGCTGTGCGTTCAGCGACATCACGTTGGTATTGATTACTTGCGCCATGGTGGCAATTCCTCTTTGGTGTCTGATCCGGCACAGCTGCCAGGCCGGTGTTGTGCAGTGTGGTAAAGCCGGAAGGCATTGCCGCTGCTGTAATCAATAACGGCACTCGACGCGCGGGCTTTAGTGCAGCAACGAGAAAATTGCGGCTTTCCCGCTGTGTAGCCGTTTCAACAGCGTGGATGATGTGCGCACGGAAGCGTTGCTCAGGCGCTGTTTGTGGCCGCCATGAACGGCGCTCCACATGCTTCGTGTCGGCACTGTGTCTATCTGAGTCGGTAAACCGTGGCTTCGCGCGTTTTTCAGATTGCGGATAAGAAAAGGCCCCTCCGGAGAGGGGCCTTCGCTGTCACGTGAAGTGCTTGGCTTGCCGGATCAGCCCAGCAGGCTCAGCACGTTCTGGGTGGAGCTGTTGGCTTGGGCCAGCATGGCGGTACCGGCCTGCTGCAGGATCTGCGTGCGGGTCAGTTCGGCCGTTTCCTTGGCGTAATCGGTGTCGCGGATACGGCTGCGCGAGGCCGACAGGTTTTCCGAGGTGGTGTTCAGGTTGGCGATGGTCGAGGTGAAGCGGTTCTGGATCGCACCCATGTCCGCCCGCGAGGAGTTCACCGAGGTCAGCGCTTCGTCGATGATCGACAGGGCCTTCTGGGCACCTTCGACGGAGTCGATCGATACGTCCTTCACCGTGGCAGCAGCGCCGGCGGCAGCGGTGCCGGCGGTCAGGCCCGCCAGATTACCGCCGGTGATGCCGGTCGCGGTGTTCTGGGTCGCGCCGGTCAGGGTCAGGTCCTTGCCGGCGATCAGCGAGTGCAGCGACAGCTTGCCGTCCGTCTCGACCTTGGCGTAGACGCCGGTCTGGTCCATCTTCTCGTTGATGGCGGCGGCCAGTTTCTTGCCCACGGCCTCGCCGGTGTCGCCGATGGCGATGTCAACGGTGGCGATGTCCTGGCCGTTTACCTTCATGCCGGAAACCGAGCCGGCGGCCGTGGCCGTACCGGCCACAGCGGCGGTGGAGGTTGTGGTCGCGGCGTAGTTGGCCTTGCCAAGCGAGTTGACGCTGGCATTGACGATGGTGTTGATGCCGATGGTCTGGCCGGCGTCGGCGCCGATCTGGAACAGGGCGCCGGAGAAGCTGCCGTCCAGCAGGCTGGTGCCGTTGAAGTTGGTCTGGCGCGAGACGCGGTCGATTTCCGAGACCAGCTGGGTCACTTCGGCCTGCAGGGCGTCGCGGTCGGACTGCGAGTTGGTGGCGTTGGCCGACTGCACGGCCAGTTCACGCACGCGCTGCAGGTTGTTGCCGATTTCGACCATCGCGCCTTCGGCGGTCTGGGCCAGCGAGATGCCGTCGTTGGCGTTGCGCACGGCCACGTCCAGACCACGGATCTGGGTGGTGAAGCGCTCGGAGATGGCCAGGCCGGCGGCGTCGTCCTTGGCGCTGTTGATGCGCATGCCCGAGGACAGGCGCTGGATGCTGGTGGCCAGGCTGTTGCCGCTGGTGGTCAGGTTGCGCTGTGCGTTCAGCGACATCACGTTGGTATTGATTACTTGGGCCATGGCGGCGATTCCTCTTTGGTGTCTGATCCGGCACAGCAGTACGGCCGGTGGTGTGCAGTGCGGTAAAACCGGAAGGTGTTGCCGCTGCTGGAATCAATAACGGCACTTCACGCGCGGGCTTTAGCGCGGAATCGCGAAAACTGCGGGCTTTCCCGCCGGCTTCTGGCCGGCCGACTCAGTGCCGAGCAGCGTGCCCGGGCTGATGCCCCCCCCAGCATGGCGCCCCGAATGCAACCTGTACGCCCGGTTTCAATACAGGCGTTTCTACTGATTGCCGGCTGCCGAAAAGACGAAAAAAGGCCCCTCCGGAGAGGGGCCTTGGGTGTTGCCTGAAACGTGGTGTCTGGCGAGATCAGCCCAGCAGGCTCAACACGTTCTGGGTGGAGCTGTTGGCCTGGGCCAGCATGGCGGTACCGGCCTGCTGCAGGATCTGCGTGCGGGTCAGTTCGGCCGTTTCCTTGGCGTAGTCGGTGTCGCGGATACGGCTGCGCGAGGCCGACAGGTTTTCCGAGGTGGTGTTCAGGTTGGCGATGGTGGAGGTGAAGCGGTTCTGGATCGCACCCATGTCCGCCCGCGAGGAGTTCACTGAGGTCAGCGCCTTGTCGGCCAGCGACAGTGCCTGCTGGGCGCCGGCCACCGTGGAGATGTCCAGATCGCTGATGTTCTTCAGCTTGCCGGCCACCGTGGCGGCCACCGAGGCGTCGGTAATGGTGAACGTCGGCGCGGTTGTCGCGGTGGGGGTCGATGCGGTATCGGTCCAGGTGCCAACGGTCACGTTGAACGCCTTGAAGGCGCCGGCGCTGTCGACGCTTTCCTTGACCGAGGTCAGATTGATCTTGGTCGCATCAGCGGAGTCGATTTCAGCGTACACGCCGGTCTGATCCATCTTTTCGTTGATGGCGGCGGCGACGGCCTTGGCGGCGGCACCCTGCATGTCGGCGGCGGTGGTGCCGGTGGCGGCGACATTGATCGTTGCCAGATCGATGGCCTTGCCGTCGGAGCCGGCGACCTTCATTCCGGTGATCTTCATGCCTTCGCCGGCAGTCACTGCCGCGGCGGCGACGGTCAGCGAGTTGCTGTCGAAGTGGGACTTGCCGAGCGAATTGACGCTGGCATTGACGATGGAGTTGATGCCGATGGTCTGGCCGGCATCCGCACCGATCTGGAACAGGGCGCCGGAGAAGGTGCCGTCCAGCAGGCTGGTGCCGTTGAAGTTGGTCTGGCGCGAGACGCGGTCGATTTCCGAGACCAGCTGGGTCACTTCGGCCTGCAGGGCGTCACGATCGGACTGCGAGTTGGTGGCGTTGGCCGACTGCACCGACAGCTCGCGGATGCGCTGCAGGTTGTTGCCGATCTCGACCATCGCGCCTTCGGCGGTCTGGGCCAGCGAGATGCCGTCGTTGGCATTGCGCACGGCCACGTCCAGACCACGGATCTGGGTGGTGAAGCGCTCGGAGATGGCCAGGCCGGCGGCGTCGTCCTTGGCGCTGTTGATGCGCATGCCCGAGGACAGGCGCTGGATGCTGGTGGCCAGGCTGTTGCCGCTGGTGGTCAGGTTGCGCTGTGCGTTCAGCGACATCACGTTGGTATTGATTACTTGGGCCATGGCGGCGATTCCTCTTTGGTGTCTGATCCGGCACAGCAGTACGGCCGGTGGTGTGCAGTGCGGTAAAACCGGAAGGTGTTGCCGCTGCTGGAATCAATAACGGCGCTTGACGCGCGGGCTTTAGTCGGAATCCAAGAAATGTCAGCACGCAGGGCGAGCATCTGCGCGAAAGCAAGCCATGGTGGTGAAGTTCCCTACATCCACTGCAGCCCCTGGGTACGTTTTCACGACAATTGAGCAGAAATCAGTCGGCGTCGAACGAAAATCACGCGACTGCGCCCGGAAATCGTTCGTATATGGCCAGCAAATAGTCGGCGTCGACCAGGAATAGGTCGTTAACCCGCAGAAATCCGTCGACGTCCGGAAAAAAGTGGTCACCACCGGCCAAAAAATGGTCGTGCGCGAGCGAAAAACGGTCGCAGCAGGGTGAAAACCGGGTGTGGCGGGCCGAGCAGCGGCATAGGGAGGTGCGGCCTGGGCATCTGGGCGGGCAGATGCTCAGGCAAAGAGAGCTGCCGTTTCCGGGTCCGGGGCTGTTTCTGAATCGAGAATCGGCGCGACGCAGCCAGCTGGCGGAGCAGCGCCGAATCCGGGCGGGTCAGGCGAGGGCGTCGATAGCGAGGCGCCATCCGGTGGCCGCTCCCAGTCCTGGTGTCGCAGCATCTTGGGGTCTCGCCGCCATAGGGACGGGGGCTGCCTGCACTGCGATTCGGGTGCCCTGAGGAGGTAGAGCCGCATCGGAAACGAAAAGGGCCCCTCTGAGAGGGGCCCTGGATGGTGCGGGTGCGGCGCTCCTGCTTACTGCTGCAGCAGGCTCAGCACATTCTGGGTGGAGGTGTTGGCCTGGGCCAGCATGGCGGTGCCGGCCTGCTGCAGGATCTGCGTGCGGGTCAGCTCCGCGGTTTCCTTGGCGTAGTCGGTATCGCGGATACGGCTGCGCGAGGCCGACAGGTTCTCCGAGGTGGTCTGCAGGTTGGCGATGGTGGAGGTGAAACGGTTCTGGATCGCACCCATCTCGGCGCGGGCCGAGCTGACTGCGGTCAGGGCGGTGTCGATCACGTCGATGGCGCGCTGCGCGCCGACGAAGTCGTTGACGTCCAGATCCTTGGCGGCGGTGGCGGTGGTGGACAGAACGCCGCCGCCGCCCGGGGCGGCATCTTCCACCAGCCCGTATTCGGCCAGGGTGTTGGTGCCACCGGCGACGGTGAAGGTCTGCCCGCCCTTGAGCGAGGACAGGGTCAGCACGCCGTCTTTATCAGCCTCGGCGTAGATGCCGGTCTGGTCGAGCTTGGCGTTGATCGCCTGGGCGATGGCGTTGCCCATCTCCTTGGCGGTCGCGCCCATGGCGTAATCCACATCTCCGATCGCAACCGGAGTGGCATTGCCCTCATTGGTCACGGTGATGGTCAGCCCGGTCAACGTGCCTGCGGCAGCCGCCGGCGACAGCGTGCTGGCCGCATCACCGACGTAATTGCCGGCGAAGAAGCTGGTCCCCAGTGCGTCGGCGTTGGCATCGACCAGGGCGTTGATGCCGATGGTCTGGCCGGCGTCGGCGCCCACCTGGAACAGCGCACCGGCGAAGGTGCCGTCCAGCAGGGTGGTGCCGTTGAAGTTGGTCTGGCGGGCGACGCGGTCGATTTCGGCCACCAGCTGCTTGACCTCGGCGTCCAGCGCCTTGCGGTCGGAGCTGGAGTTGGTGGCGTTGGACGACTGCACGGCCAGCTCGCGGATGCGCTGCAGGTTGCTGCCGATCTCGACCATCGCGCCTTCGGCAGTCTGGGCCAGCGAGATGCCGTCGTTGGCGTTGCGCACCGCCACGTCCAGGCCGCGGATCTGCGTGGTGAAGCGCTCGGAGATCGCCAGACCCGCCGCATCGTCCTTGGCACTGTTGATGCGCAGGCCCGAGGACAGGCGCTGGATCGAGGTGGCCAGCGACGCGCCGCTGGTGTTCAAGTTGCGCTGTGCGTTCAGCGACATGATGTTGGTGTTGATGACTTGGGACATGGCGTTTCTCCGTTGTGGTCGTGCGCTTGCGTCGTGTGAGGTAGCGGGTGCTATACGGGTAGAGGAATCAGCGGATCATGTTGAACAGCGACATCGACTGCATCTGGGTGAAGATGGTCTGGGCCGCCTGTAGTGCCGCGCCTTCGAGCTTGTATTGCCCGATGGCTTCGGCGTAATCGAGGTCGCGCAACTGCGACAGCGAGGTTTGCAACGTCACCGAATTGGCCTCGCGCAGGGCGGCGGCGTCATCGATGGACTTGAGCTGGGCGCCACCGGCGGCGCGGGCGTCGATCAATGCTTCCGAGGCGCGCGAGACATCACGGATGCTGGCCTGCAGCGCGTTCTGCTGCGCGGTGCGGCCGGCCAGCGTGGAGGTGTCCATTTCCAGGGTCTGCACCAGTTTGTCCAGCGTGCTGAACACATCGCGGGTGCCGGCCGGACCGGCGTTGAATTCATCGCCGGCAACCGGCGCGCCTTCGATGCGCACCCGCAGGCCTTCGAAAACGATGTCTTCGCCGCTGGCGTAGTTGCCGGTGCCGACGACGGTGTTGCTGGCATCGACCACCTCGTAGGTATCGGCGGCGGTGAAACGCAGGGTGTAGCTGGAGCCATCCCAGCTGCCCGAGCCGTCACGGCTGACATCGGTCAGCACCGCCTGCCCGGCGTTGCCGGCCACCGCGCCGCCGTCCACCGTGCCGTCGCCGGTGCGGATACGCAGGAAGATCTCGCTGCCCGGCAGGGTGTCCTTGATGAACGTGCCCGGCGCCACTTCCACCATGCGCTGGTTCTGGTCGCCGTTGTAGATCACGCTGCCATTGCTCAGGGTGAACGGCGCGGCGCCGTCGGCGGCACCGCCGAACAGGTAGCGGCCACTGCCGTCGCTGCTGTTGGACAGCGCCAGCATCTGCTCCTTGATCGACTTGAGCTCGTTGGCGACGGCTTTGCGGTCATCCACCGACAGCGCCGCGTTGTTGGCCTGGATCGAAAGGTCGGACACGCGCTGCAGCAGCTCGCCAGCCTGGGCCAGGGCGTTTTCCTGCAGCCCCAGGCGGTTCTGCGCGCTGCCGGCATTGGCACCGAGCTGCTTGAGCTCGGCCAGGATCCGGTCCATGCCGACGGCGGCACCGGAGGCGACCGGGTCGTCCTTGGCGGTGACGATCTTCTTGCCGGTGGCCAGCTGCTGTTCCAGATGCGAGAGCTTGCTCTGCTTGGACATCATCAGGAACACCGACTGGTCATACATCATGCTGCTGGAGATACGGTTGTTCATCGGCGCACCGCGGAAAGGATGGTCTGGAACATGGTGTCGGCGGTGGAGATCAGCTGCGAAGCGGCCTGGTAGGCCTGCTGCAGCCGGAGCATGTCCGCCGCTTCCTCGTCGAGGTTCACGCCGGAGATCGCGTCGCGGCTGGCCTGCGCGTTCTGGTTGATCACCTGCTGCGCCTGCAGCGAGTACTCGGCTGCGCGGGCGGCCGAGCCGATCTGCGTGGTCAGCCCGCCGAGCGCGCCGTTGAGGGTGATCGTGCCGCCATTGAAGGCCTTGGCGTCTTCCACGCCGGCCAGACGCGCGGCGTTGCCGTTGTCGCTGGAACCCGGCGCGGTCTTGCCGATGGTGAAGGTGTCACCGGCGGCCGGCTTGCCGTCGAGCACGAGACTCCAGCCATTGGCGCTGATCGTCTGGCCCGGCGTGTACGGGAACGGGCCGGCGCCATCGATCATGTACTGGTTGGCATCGAGGAATTCGATGCTGGCCGGGTTGAGCAGGGCCGGATTGGCGACATCGAGGATGTCCAGCTTGCCGAGCACGCCGGTGCCGCTGTTGGCCAGGTCCGAGGCCGCCTTCACCGGGTCAGCGGCGGCGATACGCGAAGGATCGGTGATCGCCACCGACAGGCCGTTGGTGGCCGTGGCCGTGGGCTGCAGCAGGAAGCGGTCGTTGGCCGCCGGGGTGCCGCCGACCACGAACTCCACACCGTTGACCACGAACGGATCGGCCGCGGTGCCGGCACCGGTCATCGGCACACTGACGCCGGTATCGGCGCGCGAGGCCTGCCAGCCCGTGCCGTCGAAGCGCAGCATCAGGTTCTGGCCGTCCAGTGCGGTGGTGTCGCCATAGCTGCCGGTCAGCGTGGCGCTGCCGGTGTTGCCGCTATGGTTGGTGATTTTGGGCGGGGCCAGATTGAAGAAGTCCGTGCCCATGTCGCCATACAGATCCATGCCTTCGCGGTGGCTCTGGTTGAACGACAGGGCCATGCCCACCGCGATGCGGCCCAGCTCGCCCTGGGCCGGTGCCAGCACGCTGTCACGGAATTCCAGCAGGCCGCCAAGCTGGCCGCCCAGTGACTTGTTGCCCAGGTTCACCGTCATGCCCTGGGTCTTGATCGCCAGCTGCAGGCGCTCGGGCTGCAGCGGATCGGTCACCGTGGTGACCTTCGAGGCGGTGGTGCCCACCACCAGCGCATGACCGCCGGCGGAGAACACGTTCATGATGCCGCCGTCCTGGATCACCGCGGTGCCGCCGGTGTAACCGATCAGCTGCGAGATCAGCTGGTCACGGCGATCGAGCAGGTCCGGTGCGGCCGCCGCGGCGTTGCCGCCGATGGTGCCGTTGATCTGGGCGATCTCCGCCGCCAGCCGGTTGACCTCCTCGGCGCCGGCGATCAGGCCGTTGTTGACCTCGTTGCCCAGCGTGTCCAGGTTGGCGCTGAGCTGCTTGAAGCGCGTCACCAGGGTGGAGGCGCTTTCGAGCAGGCTGCGGCGGTCGGTGGTGCCCGAGGCGTTGGCCGACAGTCCGCTGACCGAATCGAAGAAGTTGGACCACACCCCGGCGACGTTGGTGGCCGAATCGGAGAACAGTGCGTCCACCCGGTCGGCCATCGACGAGAGCTGCTTCAGCCGCGCCAGTTCACCGCTGCTGTCGAGCAGCCGCGAGATCGCCAGCTGGTCGGCGACGCGGCGGATATCGGTGATTTTCGTGCCGTTGCCCACGTCGCCATAGCCGACGTTGGAGGGATCGCGCGTGGCGAAATCCACCTTCTGCCGGCTGTAGCCGTCGGTCTTGATATTGGCCACGTTGTGGCTGACGGTAGCCAGCGCCCGCTGGAAGGCGATAAGCGCACTGGTACCGGTGGAAAGAACATTGGACATGGACGTCTATCTCAACGACGGGTGATGCCGGACAACCCGGCGTTGCTGGCAAAGGTCCGGCCCATGCGGGCGCCGGCATCGCCGATGGCGGCGACGGCACGTTCGATGGTCGGGCCGTTGGCGATGGCGGTGATCTTTGCGGCGTAGGCCGGATCGGTGGCGTACCCACCCCGTTGCAAGCCCTGTGCAAAACCGTGCACATCGCTGCCGGCGCCCAGTGCGGCCTGGTAGCGCGGGTTGCTCTTCAGCAGGCGCACGTAGTCGCCAAAGCTCTCGGCCATCGAGCCGTAGGCGCGGAAACTGGCCACTTCGGTGCGGCGTTGGCCGTTGACATACTCGTGGGTACCGGTGGTGGCACGCTCGCCGCTCCAGCCGGTGGCCTTGATGCCGAACAGGTTGTGGCTGCTGCTGCCGTTGTCGCGGGCGATGTGGCGCTTGCCCCAGCCGGTTTCCAGCGCGGCCTGGGCGACGAGCGCGCGCGGGTCCACGCCCAGTTCTCGAGCGGCGCGTTGGGCGTGCGGCCAGATGCTGGCGACGAAGCCTTCCGGCGTGTGCGTGCCCAGCGCGCGCGCGGCCAGATCGGCACTGGCGCTGTCCACGGCATCGCCACGGGTGGCGGCGGTGACCTTGCTCCAGCGGTCGTTGCCCGTCGACCAGTCGGGTGCGGCGAGGGCATCGTTCTGGGTATAGGGATCGCTGCTGCCGAGCGAGGCGTGCAGGGCACGGGTATCGCGACCGGCGATCAGATCCAGCGTCTGCGCCTGTGGCGTCAGGTCGGCCGACGGCCCGATGACGCCGGGCGCAGCCAGTGGATCGTCCTGCAGTGGAGCGGTGTTCTGCAACGGCAGTCCAGCGGCGGCCGGAGCGGCCAGCTGGTAGGCGCGTGCTGCGGCAGCCGGGGTGACGCTGGTGTCCAGCGCCGGCTTGTTGGCGGCCTCGCCACCGAGTTGACGGGCGATCACCGCCGACAGGCCCAGACCACGGCCGCGCGTCATCTGCTCGGCGATGCGCTGGTCGTACATCTCGCGGAACATCTGGTTCTCGCCCGGGAACAGCGAGTCGCCGAAGCTGGCCGCCCGCATGCTCTTGATCAGCATCTGGGCGAACTGGCCTTCCAGCTGCCGTGCGACTTTGTCGATCTTGGCCGGGTCATGGGCGAGCGCCGGATTGAGCTCCAGCGGCGAGGCGTTGATACGCATGTCAGATCACCTCGAGCTCGGCGCTCAGCGCACCGGCCTGCTTGAGGGCTTCCAGGATCGCGATCAGATCGCCCGGTGCCGCGCCCACTTCGTTGACCGCGCGCACGATCTCATCGAGCGTGGCACCACCGTCGAAACGGAACATGCGGCTGCCCTCGTTGCTGGCGGTGATGGTCGACTGCGGCACGGCCACGGTCTGGCCGCCGCCGAAGGCGTTGGGCTGGCTGATCTGTGCCGATTCGCTGACGGTCACCGTCAAGGAGCCGTGCGCGATCGCCGCCGGGCTGACCCGTACCTGGGAGCCGATCACCACCGTGCCGGTACGTGAATTGACCACGATGCGCGCCGGAGCGCTGCCCGGTGACAGCTCGACATTCTCGATCCGCGCCAGCATGCCGATCCGTGCGCCGGCATCGGTGGGGGCCTGCACCGCCACGGTGACGCCGTCCACCGCGCGTGCCGCGCCTTCGCCGAAGGTCGCGTTCAAGGCGTTGACCATCCGCGAAACGGTGGTGAAATCGTTCTGGTGCAGGTTCAAGGTGATCTCACCGCTGGCCCCGAACACATCGGGCACCGCGCGTTCGACGGTGGCGCCGTTGGGAATGCGACCGACGCTGGGAATATTCACCGACATGCGCGAGCCATCCTTGCCCTGCGCACCGAAGCCGCCGACCACCAGATTGCCCTGGGCGATGGCGTAGACCTGGCCATCGGCGCCTTTGAGCGGCGCCATCAACAGCGAGCCGCCGCGCAGTGACACCGCGTTGCCGATCGAGGAGACGGTGATGTCGATGGTCTGGCCGGGCTTGGAGAACGGCGGCAGTTCGGCGTGGATCGCCACGGCGGCCACATTCTTCAGCTGCGGGTTGACGTTGGCCGGGACGTTGACGCCCAGCTCGCCGAGCAGGTTCTTCAGGCTCTGCACGGTAAACGGCGCTTGGCTGGTGCGGTCACCGCTGCCATCCAGACCGACCACCAGGCCGTAGCCGACCAGCGCATTGCCGCGCACCCCGCCGACCTGGGCCAGGTCTTTGATGCGTTCGGCCTGGGCGGGCAGGGCAACGCCCAGTACCAGCAGGCACAGCGCGGCGCGGCGAAGAAGGGGAGAGAGATTCATGGCCATGCTCAGAACGGCGCCAGCGCCGAGTTGAAGAAGCGTCCCAGCCAGCCGATCGCATTGGACTGCGCCACGGCGCCGCGACCGCCGTAGACGATGCGCGCATCGGCCACCCGGCTGGAGGAGATGGTGTTGTCCGGGGTGATATCCGCCGAGCGCACCACGCCCTGGATCTGCACCAGCTCATCGCCCTGGTTGAGCCGCAGGTTCTTCTGCCCCTGCACGACCAGGTTGCCGTTGGGCAGGCGCTGGATCACGGTGACGGTGACATTGCCCTGCAGACGGTTGCTCTGCGCGCTGTTGCCCTTGCCGCCGAAGTCGCGCTCGGCCGCGGCCGAGGCCCCGAGGATGTCCTTGCCGCGCAGCGTGACCGGCGCGCCGAACAGGGTCGGCGTGCCGATATCCACGTTGGACTGCTTGCTGATCGCGGTGCTGGCGGTGGTGGTGGCGGTGGTGTTCTCGATCAGGGTGATGGTGAGCAGGTCGCCGACATCACGCGCCCGGCGATCACCGTAGAGATTCAGTCCCGGGCCGGCGGCATAGATCGCGCCGGCGGTGGGTTCGGCCGACGGTGCGATGACCGGCTGGATCGGCGCCATCGGTGCGTACGGGCGCACGTCGCCGGCCAGCGTGCAGCCACCCAGCAGGGTGGTGGCGACGAGGGCGACGGAAAGATGACGCGTCAAGGCGATGCGGTTCATGGCAGGATTCCTGGGCGGCTCAGACGTTGTTGTTGAGGTAGCCGAGCATCGAGTCGGTGGTGGATATCGCCTTGGCGTTCATCTCGTAGGCGCGCTGGGTCTCGATCATCGACACCAGCTCCTCGACCACGTTGACGTTGCTGCCTTCCAGCGCGCCCTGGACCACGCTGCCCAGGCCGTTGAGACCGGGCGTACCGTTCTGGGCCGGGCCGGAGGCGGTGGTTTCCAGATACAGGTTCTCGCCCTTGGACTGCAGGCCGGCCGGATTGATGAAGTCGGTCAGGGTCAGCGAACCGATCTCGACCGAGGCCGCTTCGCCGGCCATCTGCACGCTGATGGTGCCGTCGCTGCCGATGGTCATCGACTGCGCGCCTTCAGGAATCTGGATACCCGGCTGCACGGCATAGCCGCTGTTGGTGACCAGCTCGCCCTGGGCGTTGACCTGGAAGCTGCCATCGCGGGTATAGGCCGAGGTGCCATCGGGCATCATCACTTCGAAGAAGCCGCGGCCATTGACCATCACATCCATCGCGCGGCCGGTCTGCTGCTGGCTGCCCTGTTCGAAGTGCTTGGAGGTGGACACCACGCGCACGCCGGTACCCAGCTGCAGGCCTGTCGGCAGCTGCGTCTGCGCCGAGGAAGCGCCGCCGGGCTGACGCACCTGTTGGTACAGCAGGTCCTCGAAGCTGGCGCGGTCGCGCTTGAATCCGGTGGTATTGGTGTTGGCCAGATTGTTCGAGACAACGGACATGCGCGTCTGCTGCGCGTCCAGGCCGGTCTTGGCGACCCACAATGCCTGATTCATGGTGCGATTCCTCTGCTGGTTCTGTTGGCCGGGTTGGCCCTTGCCCAGAGTCAATGCACGGCGCGTGCCAGAAACGGTGCCGGAATGCCGGCGGCAGCTATGTAGGAGCGACGTCAGTCGCGACCGGAGCCTCCCCGTGGTGCTGTCGCGACCGACGTCGCTCCTACAGGGGCTTTCCAGATCACGCGCAATAAAAAATCCGCGGGTCACCGGGGCCCGCGGATTTCGGATTCACGGCAGGGGAGCGGGCGTTCAGCCGTTCAGGCGCAGCAGGCTGTTGGCACTGCGTGCGTTCTCGTCACCGTGCTTGATCACCTTGACCTGCATTTCGAACTGGCGCTGCAGCTGGATCATCTGCACCAGCGCTCCGGCCGCATCGACGTTGCTGGCTTCGAGCATGCCGCTGTCCACGGCTTTTCCCGTGGCGGCGGTGAAGGGCTGCTGCGGGTCGGTATTGCGCATCAGGCCGTCCAGCCCGCGCGTCAGCCGGTCGTCGGCGGCGTTGACCACCCGCAGCCGGCCGATCATCGCCATCGTCTGCGGGCCTTCACCCTGCGGAATGATCGACAGCGTGCCGTCATTGCCGATTTCGATGGCCTGGTAGGGCGGTATCGCCAGCGGATTGCCGTTGTCATCGAGCACCGCATTGCCTTCGGCGGTGACCAGCTGGCCGTTGGGCGTCAGCGACAGTGCGCCGGCGCGGGTATAGGCCTCGCTGCCATCGCCGGCCTGCACCGCCAGCCAGTTGCCCGGCTGCAGTGACAGATCCAGCGCGTTGCCGGTGACCTGCTGGGCGCCAACGCGGCGGTTGAAGCCGGCGTCGACGTGCAGCGCATCGATCCGCGATGGATGCCCGGGCCCCTGGATGCGGAAGGCCTCGGTGTTGGCCAGCGCCTCCTTGAAGCCGGGTGTGTCGGCATTGGCCAGGTTGTGGGACACCGTGCCCTGCGCCTGCAGTGAAGCGCGGGCGCCGGTCATGGCAACGTAGAGTGCCTTGTCCATCAGTGGAGTTCCGTCTGCGGGTCAGGGGTGGGCATCAACGGATGTTGATCATGGCCTGGGTGATCTGGTCCTGGGTGGAAAGCATCTGCGAGTTGGCCTGGAAGTTGCGCTGCGCGGTGATCATGTTGACCAGCTGCTCGGTCAGATCGACCGTGGAGGCTTCCAGCGAGCCGGCCTGGATCTGGCCGAAGTCCGAGCTGTCCGGGGCCCCTGTGCGCGGCGTGCCCGAGGTGTAGGTCTCGGTCCATAGATTGTTGCCGTCGCTCTTCAGGCCCTGCGGATTGTTGAAGTTGGTCAGGGCCACCTGGCCCAGGCCGACGTCCACACCGTTGGAGTAGCGCGCATAGACCACGCCCTCTTCGGAGATGCTCACCTCGTTGAGCTTGCCGGAGGCATAGCCGTCCTGGGCGGTGTTGCGCAGCGAGAACTTCTCGCCGTACTGGGTGGAGCCGGTGATATCCAGCGACATGTTCAACGAACCGGCGCCGGTGCTGGGGATGAACGGATCCATGACGATCTTGCCGTCGGCGGGCGTGGTCAGCAGGCCGCTATCGGAGAATCCCAGCGTGGTCGGCGCGCCGGCAGCCACCCCGTCAACGTAGTTGTAGACCTGCCATTCGTTCGGATTGGCGGTTTTGACGAAGTACGAGGTCTGGGTATGGCTAACGCCCAGCGAGTCGTACACGGTGACGCCGCCGCTGGACTGGCTGTAGCTGTTGGAATCGGCCGGATCGAACGGGGTCACCGTCGGCGGCGTGGCATTGGCCGGCAGGGTGAAGGCCAGTTCCACGTTGCTGGTCGGGCGCGGCGGGCTGTCGGTGGCCAGCAGGCGCAGGTCGGTCAGCTGCCCGGCCTCGAAGCCGGTGCCGGCGGCGTTGGGAGCGAACACCTGCAGCCGTGCGCCCTGCGGGTTCACCACGTAGCCGCTGGCATCGGTCTGGAAATTGCCGGCGCGCGAGTACACGCGGTTGCCGTTCATCGACAGGGTGAAGAAGCCTTCGCCGGCGACCGCCAGATCCAGGCTGCGGCCGGTGGTGTCGATGTTGCCCTGCGAGAACTGCTGGGCGACGTTGGTCAAGCGGGCGCCCGAGCCCACTGCCGTGGACGACAGACCGTAGCTGGTGGAATTGAACAGGTCGGCGAACTCGGCGCGCGATTCCTTGAAGCCGGTGGTGTTGACGTTGGCGATGTTGTTCGCCGTCACGTTCAGGTTGGCGTTGGCGGCATTGATACCGGACAGCGAGATGTTGAAGCTCATCGGAATTTTCCTTCTGAAGTCGTTGGGCCGGCTCAGCTGACGCGGAGCACGTAATCGAGCGGGGCGGTGCCCAGTCCCTTGAGGTTGAGGTACAGCCCGTCGGAGCCGACGGTGACGCTCTCCACCTCGGCCTGCACATAGGTGCTCAGCTTGGATTGCACGCCGCCGGCGTCGGTGTGGTTGGCGACGATGCTGTAGCTGCCCGGGGGCATGCGCTTGCCGTCGGCATCCAGCCCGTCCCATTGGAAAGACACCTCGCCCGCGGCATTGGCCGGCACAGTGAGCTGGTTCACCTTCACGCCGTTGGCGTCGGTGATATCCACGGTGACGGTACCGGGGCCCGGCGCGGCGACCGTGCCGCTGACCATGCCGTCGGTTTCCAGTGCCAGCTGGGTGGAGGGCACCAGCACCTCGTGACCGACCAGCGCCGCACCCTTCAGGATCTGGTCGCTGGAAAGCTGCTGCTGGAAGCCGTTGACCGAGGTGTTGAGGTCGTTGATGCCCTGCACGGTGGACAGCTGCGCCATCTGCGCGACCATCTGGCTGTTGTCCATCGGCTTGAGCGGGTCCTGATGCTGCAGCTGGGTGGTCATCAGGCGCATGAAGTCGGCCTGGTCCAGTGCATCATTCTTTTTCTTGGCCTGCGGGGTGTTGGCGGTGAGGCCAAGGGCGCCGTACAGGTCGGTGTTGACGGTACTCATGGGTAATGTGTCCTGGAGGCGGCGCGTCAGCGGCCCATGGTCAAGGTGGCCAATGCCAGTTCCTTGGCGGTGTTGAGCATTTCCACGCCGGCCTGGTAATTGCGCGAGGTCGAAATGAGGTTGACCATCTGCGCCACCGGATCGATATCCGGCGCGTAGACATAGCCTTCGCCATCGGCCAGCGGGTGGTTGGGCTCGTAGCGCTTGATCGGCGCGGCCTGGCTTTGTGTCACTTCCTTGACCTGCACGCCGGTGAGGTTGCGGTCCTCACGGCTGGTCACGGCCTGGAAGATCGGCTCCAGCGGCTTGTAGACCGCTTCGGGCGAGCCGGCGACCGAGTCGGCGTTGGACAGGTTCGAGGCGATGGTGCTCATGCGCACCGACTGCGCCTGCAGCGCGGAGCCGGCGATATCGAAAATCGGCAGGTTGCTCATGGCGATACTCCTTATTGACCGGTGATCGCAGTGAGCATGGAGCGCACCTTGGATTCGACGAAGCTCAGCGAGGCGCGGTATTCCAGCGCGGCGCGGCCATAGGCGGCGCGTTCGGCATCCGGGTCCACGGTGTTGCCGTCGAGACTGGGCTGATTGGCTTCGCGCAGGATCTGGAAAGGATTCAGGCCGTCGCCACCGATCCGGTAGTGTTGCTCGGCGGTGGTGGTCAGCAGGCCGTTGCCGGTACCGCCCTGGGCGTGGCGCAGGGCGGCATCAAAATCGAGATCGCGGGCCTTGTAGCCCGGCGTGTCGGCATTGGCCAGATTGCCGGCGATCAGTTTCATGCGCTGCTCGCGCAACGGCATGGCCTGGGCGTGAACTCCCAGGTAGTTGGAAATCAGGTTGGGCATGACAAGCCTCCCGCGGACGATGTGCGGGAAGCTGCAAGTGGTGTGCCAGACAGGGCGCGATGGCGCCTGGGGCGGCCTCAGGCCGCAGCGGCCACCTGGCGCAGGCGGTGCAGGACGAAGTCGGCCAGCTCGTGCGGGCTGTACTTGGCCACGAAGGCGTTGGCGCCGACCCGTTCGACCATGGCGTTGTTGAACACGCCCGACAGGGAGGTGTGCAGCAGCACGTAGAGCCCGGCCAGGCCCGGGTGGCGGCGGATTTCCGTCGTCAGGGTGTAGCCGTCCATGGCGGGCATCTCGATGTCGGAGATCACCATGGCGTAGCGTTCGGCCGGGTTCTCGCCCCCGGCATGGATCTGCAGCAGGTGGTCCAGCGCCTGCTTGCCATCGGAGAGCAGGGTGGCGGTGACGCCGAGCTGGTCGAGCACATTGCGGATCTGCTGGCGTGCCACCCGCGAGTCGTCGACCACCAGGACCTGCATCGGCGGCGCGCCGGCGGGCAGGGCCATGGACGGGTCCAGCACCGCCTCGTCGCGGATCTGGGCGATATCGGCCAGCACGCTTTCCACGTCGATGACCTGGATCAGCTCGCCCTGGAAGCGGGTGACCGCGGTCAGGTAGCTGGATTCGGCGCCCAGCTCGGGCGGCGGCTGGATGTCCTCCACCGCGATATTGACGATCCGTTCGACCCCGCTGACCAGGAAGCCCTGCACCGAGCGGTTGAATTCGGTGACCACCAGATAGCCCGGCGAGGTGTCGGCCTCGGGTTCACGCTCGGGATGGCCGATGGCCAGTCCCAGATCCAGCACCGGTACCGAGCGGCCACGCACGTCGGCGACACCGGCAAACTGGGCCGGCAGCCCGGGGACTTGGAACAGCGCCGGGCGCCGCAACACTTCCTGGACCTTGAATACGTTCACGCCAAAAAGCTGACGGCCGCCAAGGCGGAACAGCAACAGTGCGAGCCGGTTGTGGCCGGCCAGGCGCGTGCGTTGGTCGATGCGATTGAGCAGATCATGTGACATGCAAGCGGTATCGGCGCCTGCGTGGAGGACTTGAGAGGGGGTTTTGGCACGCCGCTTGCAGCGATGTGGGCACTATCTGTTGCCGGAGGTTGCATGCGTCTGTCTGTCTTGCTGGGCCTGGTCCTGGCCATGCCGGTGGTGGCGGCCGATTTCCAGCCGGTGACCTCGATCAGGACGGCGGCCCTGTCCACGCTGGACCCGGCCACCGAGGGCGAGGCGATCGTCGATGCCGGGCTGCGCCTGCCGGCGTGCCCGCAGAGCCTGCAGGCACGGGCCACCGGTACCAGCACCGTGGAGGTGAGCTGTCCGCAGGCCGGCGGCTGGCGCCTGTTCGTCCCGGTAAAGATCCGGCGCGAGCAGGATGTGCTGGTGCTCGGGCGTGGGGTGGCCGCTGGAGAAACCCTGTCGGCAGCCGATATCACCACTGTGCGCCGCGACACCGCGCGGATCGCCGGCGCGGTGATCTCCGATCCGCAGCTGGCGGTGGGACGGGTGGCGCGGCGCACGCTGGCTGCCGGCAGCCTGCTCTCGGCCAGTGATCTGGTCGCGCATCGGCTGGTCCGTCGTGGCGACAGTGTCGCGCTGGTCTCCCGCCGGGGCGGCATCGAAGTGCGGATGGCCGGACGGGCGCTGGGCGATGCCGGCGAACAGGAGCGGGTGTCGGTGGAGAACCTGTCCTCACGCAAAATAATACAAGGTGTGGTGGGCCCCGGCGGCGACGTTGTGGTTTCGCGATAAATTTCCTAAAGAAGACCGGCCCGACGCCGTTAACGTATTCGAACCGAATCAGGATCATCGTCACATGAGCCAGAAAATCGACGGCGGTATTGCAGCAAGCGCCCAGCTGCGCCCAGTCACCGTTCTTGCCAAAGCCGCCCCGGCCGGCGACACCGCCGCGCGCCCGGTTGAAGCGGTCGACAGCCTGCGCTTGACCGGCGAGGCCACCAATCTGCAGGCCATGCAGCGCGAACTGTCGACTGCCCCGGCGATCGACAGCGGCCGCGTACAGGCCGTGCGTGAGGCATTGGAAAACGGCAGCTACCGGATCAATCCCGAGGCCATTGCCCAGCGCATGCTGGACATGGACCAGCAGCTGCGCGGATGAAGCTGGCAATGGGCAATCCGCTGCAGCAGCTGAGCGACGCGCTCGATGGCGAACGCCAGGCGCTGGTTGACCACGATGTGCCGGCACTGATCGCCGCTACCGGTCGCAAACTCGAGGCCCTGCGTGTGCTGGAAGCCCAGCCGCCGCTGGAACATGCCGCGCTGCTGCAGGAACTTGCGGAGCGCAACCGGGCCAATGGGGCTCTGCTGGCCCGGCGCCGGCGTGAGGTCAACTGGGCCCTGCGCCAGCTCGGCCGCAGTGAAACCGCCTCGGCCTACGATGCGAAGGGGCAGTCCCAGCTGCTGCACACCCGCAAGCCGCTGGCGGTGGCCTGAGGCCTGTCCGCGCCCGTTCAGCGGGCGCGCCTGAACCGGTACCGGGCAAACGTATATATTGATCAGCCGTTTCCCCTGATCCTGCGGCCCGTGTCCACTCCCGATTTCGCTTCGCTGTTCCCGTTGCCCTCCGCCGATGTGCTGCGCGCCCTGGGCGAACGCATGCGTGAAGGTCTGCTCCTGTTCGACGGCAAGGGCAATACCTCGCTGGTCAACCGTGCCGCGCGCCAGATGCTGGACGCCGAGCAGAGCCCGGTCCTGGCGCTCGGCGCGAAACTCGCGCGTTTCCTGCCGCCGGCCGCCATGCCGCAGGCCAAGGAGAGCGGCAGCTGGAGTGGCAGTCTGCCGCTTGGCGAGCGGGTGGTGATCCTCCAGCTCTACCATCAGCCGGGCGAAGGACGCGACGTCTACCTGGCGCTGTTCCGCAATCTCGAAGGGCAGGAAGACTACGAGCGTGAGCTGCAGCAGCGCCACGCCGAGTTGCGCCAGGCCTACCTGCGACTGAATGGGACCCAGGAAAAGCTCCTGCAGTCGGAAAAGATGGCGTCCATCGGCCAGTTGGCCGCCGGTGTCGCCCACGAGATCAACAATCCCATCGGCTATGTCCACTCCAACCTGGGCAGCCTGCAGGAATACCTGCGCAGCCTGTTCACGGTCATCGAGGCCTATGAGCGCGCCCTGCGCGCCCCGGACCCGAAGGCTTCGATCCCGGAGATCGACGATATCCGCAGCCGGCTGGATATCGACTTCATCAGTCGCGACCTGCCGCAGCTGATGGCCGAATCACGCGAGGGCATCGAGCGCGTGACCCGCATCGTGCGTGATCTGAAGGACTTCTCCTATTCCGGGCGCGACGAGTCCTGGAAGCTGGCCGACCTGCACGCCGGGCTCGAATCGACGATCAACATCATCTGGAACGAACTCAAGTACAAGGTCACGCTCGAGCGCCAGTACGGCGAACTGCCGATGGTGGAATGCCTGCCCTCGGAGTTGAACCAGGTCTACATGAACATGCTGCTCAATGCCGGACATGCGGTGGCCGAACGCGGCCATATCGTGGTCAGCAGCGGCGTGAGCGGTGATGAAGTGTGGGTGGAGTTCAAGGACAACGGCGCCGGTATTTCCCCCGAGCTGCGCCAGCGCATTTTCGATCCGTTCTTCACCACCAAGCCGGTCGGCAGTGGCACCGGGCTGGGGCTGTCGATTTCCTACGGCATCATCAACAAGCATCACGGCCGCATCGACCTGGACAGCACCGTCGGTGAAGGTTCGCGCTTCCGCATCATCCTGCCGATCCGTCAGCCCAAGGGCTGACGGCGGCACTCACAGCGGGACGCCGCCGCGTTTTTCATCGTGGGTACGGAACGCCTGGCGGATGTGCTCGCGCAGCTCGTCGTCATCCCACGGTTTGGTCAGGAAACGGTAGATCGCGCCACGGTTGATCGCATCGGTCACGGTGGCCAGATCGGTGTAGCCGGAGAGCACCAGGCGGATGGTGTCCGGGTAGAGCATCTTCACCCGGCCCAGGAACTCGGTGCCGCTCATGTCGGACATGCGCTGGTCGGACAGGATCACCTGCACATCGTTGATCGCCAGCAGGTCGAAGGCATCACGCACGTTGCCGGCGGCCAGGATGCGGTAACCGTCGCGGCGGAACAGGCGCACCAGTGAGCGCAGCACGTTCTCCTCGTCATCCAGCAACAGCAGGGTGCGATCCGGGCGTGTTTCGGCAAAGGCTTCCGGGCGCAGGTAGCGCCGGCGCAAAGTCATGCCGGCGGCATCGGCCGACATCGGCTCGCCAAACAGGTAGCCCTGGAACACGTCGCAGTCGTTGCGCCGCAGGAAGCCCAGCTGCGCCTGTGATTCGACGCCATTGGCGATCACGGTCATGCCCAGCTGGTGGCCCATCGCGATGATCGCGCGACTGATCGCCGCTTCGCGATTGGCCGCCGGCGCGCTCTTGATGAAGCTGCGGTCGATCTTCAGCTTGTCGACCGGGTAGCGGACCAGCGCGCTGAGGCTGGAGTCGCCGGTGCCGAAGTTGTCCAGGCTCAGGCTGATGCCTTCGTTGCGCAGGTTGGCCAGCGTCTCATGGACGAAGTTCACATTGTTGGTCAGCGCGCTTTCGTTGATTTCCAGGGTCAGCATGCGCGGCGGCACGCCGGTGGTCTGCAGCATCCCCATGACTTCGGCGAAAAAGTTGGGGCGCAACAGTTGCAGGGTGGAGACGTTGATCGCCACGCTGAAATCGTCGAATCCCTGGTCCCGCCAGACCCGTGCCTGGCGCAGCGCGACCTCCAGCACCCACGAGCCGATCTGGACGATGATGCCCAGACGCTCGGCGGTACGCATGAAGCGTTCGGGGACGAGCATTCCCAGCGTCGGCGATTGCCAGCGCAGCAGTGCCTCCATGCCGACCACATGGCCATCGCGGGCACTGACCAGCGGCTGGTAGCGCAGGCGCAATTCGCCGTTGTCGATCGCATCGACCAGTTGCCTTGAGATGATGCTTTCGCTGTGCGCGCTGCTGGGCTTGTGCAGCACGTACAGGTGCACCGAGTTGCCACCTTCGCGACCGGCCTGATGCAGTGCGTCCTCGGCCAGATCCAGCAGTCTGCTGGGCCGTGTGGCGTGCTCCGGGCACAGGCTAACGCCGATCTTCGCGGTCAGAAACAGCGTGTAAGGCAGCACCGACAGCGGCAGCTCCATCTGCTGGCGCAGCGATTCGGCCATCTCCTCGGGAAGCGGTTCACCCGGCAGGCGCGGAATCGCGATCAGGAACTCGTCGCTGCCATGGCGCCACAGCCGGCCTCGCCCCTGCAGATGCGTGCGCAGGCGCTCGGCGATCAATTCCAGCGCCTGGTCGCCGACTTCCGCACTCATGTTCTCGTTTACCGAGGCGAAATGATCGATATCCAGGTGCATCACCACCAGCGGTGTGCCACCGCTGGCGGCCTCGTTGACCAGCGCGGCGAACTCCGGATTGCCTGCGCCAAGCCGGGCGGTCTGCGTTTCCGTAAAAGGCGGCGTGGAGAGGGGGGAAGGCCACATGGTTCAGAGTCCAGCTGCCGCTTCGAGCGGTTGCGATGCGCGGATGGGGAGGTACAGGTCGATGCACGTGCCTTCGCCCGGTGCGGTGATGATCTCCAGCTTGCCGCCGGCGCTCTGCGCGCGCTCGCGCATCACGATCAGGCCCAGGCCGCGCGGACCGTCGGGATCGAAACCCTCGCCATCATCGATAACCCGCAGATGCAGCTGGCCGTTGTCGGCCTCGTTCAATCGCAGCTGGACCTGGCTTGCCTGCGCATGACGCAAGGCATTGGTCAGGCTTTCCTGCGCGATGCGGAAGCAGGCCTGCTCGATCGCATTGTCCGGGCGCTGGGACAGTTCGCCGATCTCCATCTGCAGCTCCACCGGCGAGGCCCGGAAAAGCTGCCCTGCCTGCCAGCGCACCGCGGCCTGCAGGCCCAGCGCGTCAAGTTGCGGGGGGCGAAGCAGCATCGACAGGTTGCGCAGCCGGGTGACGGTGCTGTCGACCAGCTCGATGATCTGGCCGATATCTTCATTGCGGCGCGTGGCATCCAGCTCGTGCATCGCGGCATGCGCGGCGAGTTTGATCGCGGTGATGGACTGGCCGATATCGTCGTGCAGGTCGCGCGAAATAGCCCTGCGCTCGTCTTCCTGCACCGAAAACAGGCGTCCGGCCAGAGCCTGCAGTTCCCGGTTGCTGGTTTCCAGCGCGGCGCGGTGGGACTCCAGTTCGGTGAGGTCGCGGATGACCAGCAGTCGGCAGTCGCGTCCGCCGTAGCGTACGTCTCCCACTGACAAGGCCGCCAGGAAGTGGCTGCCATCCTGGCGCTGCATGCTGGGAATCAGCGGCGGCAGGCGGTCAAGATACCGGCGCGGAAGATTCAGATAGTCGCGTACCCGGGCAAGATCATCGCCGGTGACCAGCGACTGCAGCGGGGTGCCGAGCATCTGCTCGGCGGCGTAGCCGAACTGCGCGGCGCCCAGCGGGTTGATGTACAGCACCTGGTCCTCGGAAAGGATCACGACGCCGTCAGGAAGGACGCGCACCAGCTCGCGGAACTGCTCCTCGCGCTCCTTCAGCAGCTGGCGCGAATGCTCGCGCTCGCTGACATCCTGCAAGGTTCCATGGATCACGCCCGGCGCCGCCCCGGTTTGTACCGGGGCCTGGCGCGCGCGCAGGTGGATGGTCAGCAAGCGTCCGTCCATCGCCCGCACACGCAACAGCAGGTCCAGCTGGGCAGCGCTGCCTTTGACGATGGCGTCAATGCTCTGCAACAGCTCGCTTGCGTCGTTTTCACCGATCCGGAACGCATCGCCGATCGGTTGCCATGTCGGTGAGGGGCCCGGACGCCGCGCCAGCAGCAGGCACGCTTCATCCGACAGGCGGATCTGTGCCTTGACCGGATCGATCTCAAGTGCGCCGATGCGTGCTATGGATTGGACCTCGCGCATCCGGTTCAGGGCGGTATCGAGTTGCCGCCGGGTGGCGACCTCGGCACTGCGATCAATCATGTTGACCAGCCGCGCCGCGCGCCCGTCGAGGGTGAGGCGGCTTCCCCACAGTTCCGCCGGATGAATGCTGCCGTCGCGTCGCTGCAGGTTGGTCGACAGGTGCTGCTCACTGTCAGGCCGGGCGACAATGCGGGCCATATGGCGACGCAGCAGTTCTTCCGAACCTGGCGGAATCAGCTGCCCGATCGTCATCCCGCCGAGCTCCTGGCGGCTCCAGCCCAGCAGCGCTTCGGCCGCGGGATTGGCATCACGGATCGTCCAGGTGGCCAAGTCATAGACCAGCATCGCGCCGGCGTTGCATTCGAAACGCTGCCGGTACTCCGTCAATTCATGTGCCAGCCGCTCCTGCTCGTACGCCAGCTGCGCCTGGCAGCGCTGCCACCTGCGGGTCAGCACCAGCGCGCAGGCGAAAAGGAGGGTGACGCAGATCACAGTTGTGATGGCTGCCGCGGGTATGGACAACGCGACCGTCAGCCAGGGAGCAACGCAACCGGCCAGCCCGATCAGCAGCAAGAGGGCGACACCTGGATAAAAATTCGTCGTCAACTTCTTCAACAGCAAGCCAGCGTAAGACGGTGAAGGCGGAAGCGGGGGCTGGCCTGTCTCCATTGTTCCTGATGGGTCGGGGACGGAAAGTCGGTCTCCATCTTACCTGCTTGCCAAAAGTGGACGCGACGGGCTGCTCAATTTTCCGGCGTGCCGGCCGTTATTCGATTAATTCCAACAAAGAGTGGAGCGGTACGGCGTGGATCAGGGTGCGATTTTCAGTCTGTTGAAGCACCACCTGGGCACGGCCGCCGACTTGCCGCATGTCGACAGGGTTGCAGTGGGCATGACCGGCGCCTGCGGCAGCAGCCAGCGCCAACGGGCGCTTGAGACGGAGCTGGAGATCCAGCGGACCCAGCTGAAACAGGCCCAGCGCGCCGCCGGGATGGGCGGCTGGGTCTGGGAAAACGAGGCTGGCGGCTGCATGCGCTGGTCTGATGCGTTTTATGCCGTCACTACGCTGCAGGCGGGTTCGTTGCCGGAAGATCGCCGCTGGATGCGGGTGCTGGGCCGGGGAGGACGCAGGCAGGTGCTCTCCGCCTGGCGCCGGGTTCAGCGGGAGGGCAACGAATACACCTTCGATATGAGTCACCGTGCTGGCGATGGCCTCACCTTGCAGTTGCGTGTCTGGATGCAGCCGCATCTGGATCCAAATGGCAGCCTCCAGCGGGTGATCGGCCAGATCCACAATGTCTCCGCACAGCGGCAGACCGATGCGCTGATCCGCTGGCGGACCGAGCTGCTCAATCGCGTTTCCGCACTGGGCCGGATCGGCGCCTGCGAGATCGAGGTGGGCAGCCGCAGCATGCTGTGGACCGAGGAGTGCTACCGCATCCATGGCTTGCGCAAGGAGCAGGTCAGCCTGGATCAGGCGCTGTCCCTGTATACGCAGGATTCGCAGGACAGCTTCTGTGCGACCCTGGATCGCATTGCTGCGGGTGGTCTTCCCGAGCAGTTGGAACTGTGTTTCTACCGGCATTCGGGCCAGCGGGTGTGGGTGCAGGTGCTTGTCGAACTGGACCAGCGCGAAGGCTTGCCCGAGCGGTTTGTGGTGTTGTTCCGCGACATCACCCGCGAGCGAGAGGCCAATGAGCGCATCGAGCTTCTGGCGCACTACGACCTGCTGACCGGACTCCCCAACAGGATGCTGCTGCGCGAGCAGGCGATCGAGGCGATGGAGGAGGCGCGTAAGCGCGGCGCGACGCTGGCGATGCTGTTCATCGACCTGGATGGCTTCAAGGCCATCAACGACACTTTCGGTCACGCCACCGGCGACAGCTTGCTCAAGGCGGCCGCCGCACGCTTCCACCAGAACCTCAGCAATGCGGATCTGTTCGCGCGCTTCAGTGGCGATGAGTTCATCGTGATCCTGCGCAATCTCAGTCAGCCCGAGGATGCCGGGCTGGTCGCCCGCAAGCTGATCGCTTCGCTTGCCGAGCCGCTGTATCGCGGCGACAGCGCGCTGAAGGTCGGCGCGAGCGTCGGCATCGCGCTGATGGACGAAACGCGTCAGGATTTCGACACCCTGTTGCGCGCCGCCGATGCGGCGATGTACGCCGCCAAGAGCGCCGGACGCAACACCTACCAGTACTACAGCCAGGATGCGCTGGCGCGTACCCAGCGCCGCCTTGAGGTCGAGCACGCGCTGCACGGTGCGGTGGATCGCGAGGAGTTCTCGCTGGTCTACCAGCCGCTGGTACACGCCGATTCCTCGCAGCCTCCGTCAATCGAGGCGCTGGTGCGCTGGGAGCATCCCAGGATCGGGGTCTGCGGACCGGCCGAGTTCATTCCGATCGCCGAGAAATGCGGTGAAATCAACCAGATCGGCGAATGGGTGCTGGACGAAGCCTGCCGGCAGGCCGCTGTCTGGCGACAGGCCGGGCTGGCGTTTGAGCGTATCGCCGTGAATATTTCCGCGGTGCAGCTGCGTGAGCGGGGCTTCGCCGAGCGTGTGATCCAGACCTGTCGCCGCCACAACTGGCCGCCGCATCAGCTTGAGCTGGAGCTCACCGAGTCGGCGCTGATCCGCGACACGGATGCGTTGCGCCAATGTTTCGAGATATTCGAAACCAATGGCGTACCGCTGGCGGTGGATGACTTCGGTACCGGTTTCTCGAATCTGCACTACCTCAACCGGTTTCCCGTGCAGCGTCTGAAAATCGACCGCAGTTTCGTGCAGGAAATGCTGCACGATGCCGGGACGGCCGAAGTCACCCAGGCAATCGTGCAGCTGGGCCACGCGCTGGGCATGCAGGTGGTCGCCGAAGGCGTGGAGACGGTACAGGAAGAGTTGATGCTGCGTGCCCAGGGCTGCGATGAGATGCAGGGCTACCTGTTCTCGCGGCCGCTGCCGCCGCGCGAGATGGCGCAGTGGCTCAAGGCCAGGGTGTAGGGCGCTCACGCGGCGCAGGGTCGGGCCGGGCAGGCCGGCGAATCCTCCATATCAAACAGTTCCAGCACAAGGGCGCACCTGATGCGCCCTTGTGCTGTTTGCGTGTCTCCGGGCCCTCTGGCCAGCAAGCAGCGCGACCGGTTTGAACCGGGCGCGAGTGTTGGGTCGCCGCCAGACCCTGCCATTGCGCGCCACGCCAGCGCGGGGATGTACCGGGACCGGGCGGACGCCGGCGATCTATCCGCTTCGCCGGGGTATGACCGGGCGCATCGTCATGAAGATGAAAGGCACCCGATACGCCGTCGCTTCCGCTGACTTACCCGCCCGCAGTGGCGCCACCTTCGACCATGCCTGCGCAACTCGATCTGCTCCGGCGCGGCGGCTGTCCGCTGCCTTTATGCGTTGCCGTAGCAGCCGGTTGCAGTCCAAGGCATATGCCTGATTGCAAAAAGAAAAGCCCCGGACATGCCGGGGCTTTTCCATCAACCAAGGGGGTGTCAGAACAGTTCGACCGTTCCTGCGCCCATGCTCTGCTGGCTCACCGGCTTGTGCGGCGGGCGCTCCCATTCGTTGCGCATCTCGCGCAGGCGGCTGCCGGTGCGCTGCAGGGCGGTTACCAGCTCATCGTCGAAGACCCCGCCGTTCCGGTGCAGCAGCTCCTGCAGGGCCAGGGCTTCGCGGTTGATGGCACCTAGGCGGTCCAGATGCGTGTGGGCGCCGCCCAAGGCCTGGGTGGCGATGTCCTCGAACTGCAGGGCGCGCACGGCTTCGGCAACACTGCTGTCGATGGCACGGCCGCAGTCGGAGATCTCGCGCATGCCATCGCCCAGCGATGCATTGATGGCGGCCACGTTCTCCAGCATCGCCGCGGCCTCATGGCGCGCTTCGCGGGAGCGGTCCATGTCGCGCGAGGCCATGTGCGAGACGGTCTCGCGCACCTTGGCGATGGCGTCCTTGGAGCTGTGGGCCAGCTTGCGGATCTGCTCGTTGAAGGTGGTGGAGCGCTCGGACAGGTTGCGTACCTCGTCAGCGACCACCGCAAAGCCGCGGCCGGCCTCGCCGGCACGTGCCGCCTCGATCGCCGCGTTCAGCGCCAGCAGGTTGGTCTGGTCGGCGATGGATTTGACGTCTTCCAGCAGCGCGAAGATGCCATCCAGGTGCTGTGCCATCTGGTCGATGTGCTGCACGGTGTTGCTGCTCTGGCCGCTGACCTGTTCCAGCGCCTCAACCAGCTGTTCCATCTGCTGGCTGGCATGCTGGGCGAAGCGGGCCACGTCGACGCCGCCGCCGCCTTCATCGCCGGCGCGGTCGACCACACGGGCCAGGGCTTGGCTCTGCTGCCGGGACTTGCGGCTCATCGAATCGAAACTGCCACCGAGCCCGGCGACCGCCTGACGGATCAGTTCGCGGGCACGTTCGATCTCGCTGCGTGAGCCATCGATCTCGTTGCTGACGAAGCTGCGCAGTTCATTGAGCAGCTGGTCCTGTTCCTTCAGCACCTTGGCATGTTCGGGGGAGCGCTGGGCCTGTGCGTGCACAGTCCAGTACGCAAACACCAGCCAGCTCAGCACCATTGTGGTCAGGATCGCCCACACGGCTGCTGACGGCCACGCCAGGGCGGCAGCAAGCGGGAGCAGGAAGGTCAAGGCCAGCGGGGCGGCCAGGCGGATTGCAATACGTGAATACATGGACGTTCTCGGGAGAGTCACGAATGCAGTATCGGCCGCAGGCCGGGGGGCTTTAGGCCTGCGACGGACTCCCGGAACGTTTTGTGATGGCCGTAGGCGGTGGCGTGGTGCGGCGCATACGGCGCACGTCTCAGCGCAGGCGGCGTTCGATCGCCTCGACCATGGTCTTGCGCGAAATCAGGAAGTCCCAGTAGTTGCCTCCCAGTTGCCGCCACAGTACCGCCGAGCGCACGGCGGCCAGCAGCAGCGCGCGGATTTCCGAGACCACGGGGGCCTGGTTGAGATAGTGCGGATTGCCCTGGACCATGATCTTGGGCTTGAGCTGGCTGATCGTGTCCTTGTACAGCTCGCCCATGGCCAAGAGCACGTCGGGGTGGTTGCTTTCGCCGAGCTCCTTCGCCCGCGCCGCGGCCCGGCGCACCCCCGCCTGCACCTTGTCCACGGTCGAGGCCTCACGTACGAAGCGGCGCTCCAGCTGCATCACCGACAACGCCAGGCGCGGCAACAATTCGTCCTTGCCCTGGTTGCGGAAATAGTCGCGCAACAGGCGCAGGCCAGGCTCCACCTGCCTGGCGCTGCCATACACCGCAGCAGGGTCGGGCGCATCGAGCCGCATGACACTGTCCATCGCCGTGCGCACGATGGCCGCTTCGGAATGGCCGGTTTCGGCGATACGGCGGACCTGCTGCAGGGCCTGGGCAATGCCGGCCAGCGCCAGTACGCGGTCGTCAAACGAAAAACTCATGGTTACCTCTCAAGGGGAAGGTGGCGCGCCCAGACGGCGCTCCAGCGGTGCATTGGTGGCGGCGATCACCGCCCCGCCCAGACATTCCATGCCGTCATAGAGCACCAGTGACTGTCCGGGGGTCACCGCCCGTTGCGGGCCTGCGAAATGCACATCCAGCGTACCGTCGTCACGCACCCGCACGGTACACGGCTCGTCCGGCTGCCGATAGCGGGTCTGTGCGGTGCATTCGAATTCCGTCGCCGGGGCTGTCCCTGAAATCCAGTGCATCGGTTCGCTGCGCAGCCAGTTCGACTGCAGATAGGCACTGTCGTGCCCCTGGTCGACGTACAGGATGTTGCGTGCCACGTCCTTGCCGACCACGAACCAGGGGGCCGCCGGCCGGCCGCGCACGCCGCCGATATTCAGCCCTTCGCGCTGGCCCAGGGTGAAATAGAAAACGCCGGGATGGGTGGCGATGACCTGGTCGTCGGGATCGCGGATCTCGCCGCGCCGCGCGGGCAGATACTGGCCCAGGAACTCGCGGAAATCGCGTTCACCGATGAAGCAGATGCCCGTGGAGTCCTTTTTGGCATGGGTCTGCAACCCGGCATCGCGGGCGATGCGACGCAGCTGGCTTTTTTCCAGATGGCCGATCGGGAACAGGGTGGCCGCCAGTTGTTCCTGCCCCAGCTGGTGCAGGAAGTAGCTTTGATCCTTGCCGCGGTCGGCGCCGCGCAGCAGGCGCCAGCGCCCACGGTGCTGGTGCACCTGTGCGTAATGGCCGGTGGCGATCCGCTCGGCGCCCAGGTCGCGGGCTGCCTCCAGGAAGTGCTTGAACTTCACTTCCCGGTTGCATAGTACGTCCGGGTTGGGCGTCCGACCGGCCGCATATTCGGCCAGGAAGTGCTCGAACACCCCTTCCCAGTATTCGCTGGAGAAATCGCGGAAATGGAACGGGATACCCAGCCGTCCGCAGACGGCGACCGCATCGCGTCGATCGTCTTCAGCCCGGCAGTGGCCGCTGCCGTCGTCGGCCCAGTTCTGCATGAACAGCCCCGCGACCGGAAGCCCCTGCTGTACCAGCATCAGCGCCGCGACCGAGGAATCCACGCCGCCGGAGACGCCTACGACAATATCCGGTGTGCTCATGGGATCTGCCTCAGCAGCGACAGGGGGTGGCGTTGCCCGGCCAGCCAGTCGGCGACCGTGCGCCAGACCAGCGGGCTGCGCAGCCGTTCCATCTCGGCCTGGATGGCTTCCGGCGGCAGCCACAAGGCCTGGATGATTCCGGCATCAAGCGCCTGTGCGGCGTGATGGTGGAGCGGTTCGGCGGCAAAGGCGAAGCGCAGGAAGGGCGTGCCGTCATCGGCCTGCCACTGGTAGGTACCGATGAAGGCGGTCAGCCGCACGTCCCAGCCGGTTTCTTCGCGGGTTTCGCGCACCGCCGCGTCCAGCAGGCTTTCGCCCGGTTCCAAGTGGCCGGCCGGCTGGTTCAGCAGCCTGCGACCCTGTTTTACCTCTTCCACCAGCAGCAGTTGCCCTGCGCGGGAGACCACGGTGGCCACGGTGACATGTGGCGCCCATCGCTGGGACTGCAATGCGTTCACGCTCAGTACTCGTCCTTGGACGTCAGTTCCAGTTCAATTGCATCGGCGCTCTTGCAGGCCGCATCGATGGCGTCGCTGAGCACTTCGGCCGAGGCGTCAGCATCGATCTTGACGACGAACATGGCCATGTCCCCCTGCTTGACCCAGGCGCCGAGCTTGGATTCGTTGGAGTCTTCCAGCAGGCGGTTGCCGATCAGCGCCGGGAACTGTGGTCCCGGCGACTTGTAGCCCGGCGACCAGATTTCACGGATGTGGTGGCTGCCATAGGTTTCCACCGAGGAGCGCACGAACACCAGCTGACTGCGGTCGTTTTCCATGTCGAATACCAGTTTGTAATCGCCGTCTTCGTCGATTTCATACTTGTATTCCAGCCCGTCGAGCAGGCGGCCCACGGCGCGGTCCGGCCCGGCGGCGAACGCCGCGCCGCAAGTGCCGGTCAAGATGCCAGCCAGTGCGGCGGCCAATACGATCTGCTTCATGCTTCCCCTGCAGGAATGTGGATGACCTGCAAATTGTGCGGGGGCAGGGGGGGCGCCGTCCAATCGGGAAGGGTGAAAAGCTATAATCTGGCGATGTCCCAGAAGACCCAACACGAGAGCGAGCACGGCGTACTGGTTGCGCCGGGAAAGCCGCAGATCGCCCCGCCGCCGCAGTATCAGGTGATGCTGCTCAATGACGACTACACCCCGATGGACTTCGTGGTGGTGGTGTTGCAGAACTTTTTCTCGATGAGCCTGGACCAGGCCACCCAGGTGATGCTGCATGTCCATACCCGCGGCCGCGGCATCTGCGGGGTGTACACCCGCGAAGTAGCCGAAACCAAGGTCGCCCAGGTCAACGAGTTCTCCCGTATGAACCAGCATCCGCTGCTGTGCACGATGGAGCAGGCCTGAGGCTGCTCAGCCGGCTTCGCGGGCCAGGGCCAGCTTGGCGGTGGAAAGACTGATGTAGAGGCGTCCTGGCAATCTTCGATGAGCCAGCAGGCAGACAGGACCGCGTAGACCGCAATCCACTGCAGCAATCGCTGTTGCGCGATGCCGGGGTGGTGGCTGACCTGGATCAGCCGTGCGTTGGAATTCCGCTCATTGGAATTCCGCTCATAGGTGGAAAATCGCCGCCCTGCGACACACAGATCCGGGTTCAGGAACAGCGGGGCGTAGTCGAAGCCGGGCTCCCCGAGCAGGCCCTTGGGGGCAATCGCCAGCCAGCCGCGGGCCCCGCCATCCAGGACATTGTCATGATGAAGGTCGCCCTGAAGTGCGATCGGGTTCCCCGGTTGCGCAAGAAGCTGGGCGGCACGGGCAAGCACTGCCACAGCAACCCGTGCTGCGATACGTGAGGATGCCGCAGGGCGCCGAACCAGTGCCGCAGTGGAGTCAGTGCCGGCGGTGTGCTTCTACGGCGATGCGGCTGTGCGACTTTGCGGCGACATCGCACAAGATCACCGTGGCGTCCCGATCTGCGCCCTCCACCGGAAGATCGCGCAGCGGCTTCCCGGGAACGATGTGTTCCAGCAGCATCGTCGCGCCGTCACTGGCCAGCGGGCGTATCGCGCCATCCCCATTCCAGAGCCGAGGGCGGCCGCGGCCGGCGGTAATGCTGCAGGAGAGCGGCTGTTTCAGCATGGCGGGCGTGCCTGTTTGCGTCAGTACCGGCAGCAGGCCCGCGACGCGCATGACAATGGGCGCGCCAACGGAGCGCAGCTGCCAGCGTTGCAGATGTTGGCTGCCCATCAGTCATTCCAGCAGAGGGGTTTCATGCTAACGCCGCTTAAACACGGCCATCCGGTAGGGTGATGAAAATTCCGCTGTCAGGCCGCATATTGTCTCCAACCGGATTCGGAGTTCCCAATGTTCAGTAAAGACCTCGAGCAGACGATTGGTCAGTGCTACAAGCGCGCTCGCGAGGCTCGTCACGAATTCATGACGGTCGAGCACCTGCTGCTCGCCTTGTTGGAAAATCCGTCGGCCCACGCCGTGCTGAAGGCATGCGGAGCGGATCTGGACCGCCTGCACCAGGAGTTGGAGCAGGCGGTGGAAACCTCCGTGTCGCGGCTGGCCGATGACGATGGGCGTGACACCCAGCCGACCCTGGGTTTCCAGCGGGTGTTGCAGCGTGCGGTCTACCACGTGCAGTCCTCCGGCAAGAAGGAGGTCACCGGCGCCAATGTGCTGGTGGCGATCTTCGGTGAGAAGGATTCGCACGCGGTCTACTATCTCAACCAGCAGGACGTCACCCGGCTGGATATCGTCAACTACCTGTCCCATGGCGTTGCAAAAATGGGTGAGGAGGACGATTCCTCCTCTTCGATCGAGGGCGAGGGAAGGAGCGAGGGGGGCGACGCCGAATCCAAGGGCGATGCGCTGACCGACTATGCCAGCAACCTCAATGAGCTGGCCCGTGCCGGGCGGATCGATCCGCTGGTCGGGCGGCGCGACGAGATCGAGCGGACCATCCAGGTGCTGTGCCGTCGCCGCAAGAACAATCCGCTGTACGTCGGAGAGGCTGGCGTGGGCAAGACCGCCATCGCCGAGGGATTGGCCAAGCGCATCGTCGATGGCGAGGTGCCGGAGGTGCTGGCCAATGCGGTGATCTACTCGCTTGACCTTGGCGCGCTGGTGGCCGGCACCAAGTACCGCGGTGACTTCGAGAAACGGCTCAAGGGCGTGATCAGCGCGTTGAAGAAGATTCCCGACGCGGTGCTGTTCATCGATGAGATCCACACGATCATCGGCGCCGGGTCGGCCTCGGGCGGCACCATGGACGCCTCCAATCTGATCAAGCCGGCACTGGCCTCGGGTGAGCTGCGGTGCATCGGCTCGACCACGTTCCAGGAATACCGTGGCATCTTCGAGAAGGACCGTGCGCTGGCGCGGCGTTTCCAGAAGATCGACATCGTCGAGCCGACCGTGGGCGAGGCGTATGAAATCCTCAAGGGGCTGCGTCCCAAATACGAGGCGCACCACAGCGTGACCTATGCCGATGATGCGCTGCAGGCCGCGGTGGATCTTTCGGTCAAGCACATCGGCGACCGTCTGTTGCCCGACAAAGCCATCGACGTCATCGACGAGGCGGGTGCGCGGCAGCGGTTGCTGCCGGAAGATCAGCGTAAACATCGTATCGATACCGAGGAGATCGAGGCGATCATCGCCAAGATGGCACGCATTCCGGCCAAGCAGGTCACCGCCACCGACAAGGATGTGCTCAAGCACCTTGAGCGCAATCTGAAGATGGTGATCTTCGGCCAGGATCCGGCCATCTACAGCCTCGCCTCGGCGATTAAACTGTCGCGCTCCGGGCTGGGCAATCCGGACAAACCGATCGGCAACTTCCTGTTTGCCGGCCCGACCGGCGTGGGCAAGACCGAGGTCACCCGTCAGCTGGCGTTGCAGCTGGGGATCGAGCTGGTGCGCTTTGACATGTCCGAGTACATGGAGCCGCACTCGGTCAGCCGCCTGATCGGCGCGCCTCCGGGTTACGTCGGCTTCGACCAGGGCGGGCTGCTCACGGAGAAAATCGTGAAGACCCCGCATTGCGTGCTGCTGCTGGATGAGGTGGAAAAAGCCCACCCGGACATCTTCAACATCCTGCTGCAGGTCATGGATCGCGGCATTCTTACCGACACCAACGGTCGTGAAGCCAACTTCAAGAATGTGATCCTGGTGATGACCACCAACGCCGGTGCGGCACAGGCCGCCCGCCGCTCGATCGGTTTCACCAAGCAGGATCACGCGACCGATGCGATGGAGGTGATCCGCAAGAGCTTCACCCCGGAGTTCCGCAATCGCCTGGATGCGGTGGTGCAGTTCCAGCCGCTGGGCTTCGAGCACATCCTGCGGGTGGTGGACAAGTTCCTGATCGAGCTGGAGATGCTGTTGCAGGACAAGCATGTGTCGCTGTCGGCGACCCCGGCGGCCCGCGACTGGCTGGCGCAACACGGATTCGATCCGGAAATGGGGGCGCGTCCGATGAACCGGGTGATCCAGGACAGGATCAAGCGTCCGTTGGCGGACGAGCTGCTGTTCGGCAAGCTGGTTGGTGGCGGCAAGGTCAGCATCGACGTTCGCGACGGCGAGCTGGTGGTGCAAACCGAGCCCGAACCCGAACATCTGCTGCCGGCCACGGTGTAACGTCCGGCGCCTCTTTTCGGGTTTGAACAGCGGCGGCTACGGCCGCCGCTGTTGTATCCGGAGCGCTGTGGGCAAGCGGCGAAAAGCAACGCAAAAAGCCAGCGCAAGGCTGGCTTTTCAGGCATACGCCCGGCCTGCCGCCTTACTTCATGCGGTAGGTGATACGGCCCTTGGTCAGGTCGTATGGCGTCATCTCGACCTTGACGCGATCGCCGGTCAGGATGCGGATGTAGTTCTTGCGCATGCGGCCGGAGATGTGGGCAATGATCTCATGCCCATTTTCCAGGCGAACGCGGAAAGTGGTGTTGGGCAACGTCTCGCTGACGGTGCCTTCGAACTCAATGGAGTCGTCTTTCGACATGTAGTCCTGTGCGGTTCTGCGGACGGCCTTTGCGGGCCTAAGGGCGGGCATTTTACGCCGTCGCGCCGAATCATGCAAAGTTTGCGTTAAGGGGCGGCAGGGCGGGCCAGCGTTGAGGCCGGAATGTCGCCGAAATATGGCGCCCACGAGCCGATCTTGCCCGGTTCATGCGCCAGACGGCGCACGTGCTGGAGGAACTCTGCCCGCCCCAGATGCGTCGCCCCCATCCTTACCAGGTGGGGGTTTTCCACCTGGGCGTCGATCAGCGGCCAGCCCCAGCGGGCCAGCGTCGCCGCCAGCGCTGCCAATGCCACCTTCGATCCGCCGCTGCGTGCGCTGAACATGCTTTCACCGAAGAACATGCGGCCGATGGCCACGCCATAGATGCCGCCGACCAACTCCTCTGCCTCGTACACCTCGACCGAATGCGCATGGCCCAGGTGGTGCAGCGCGACATAGGCGTGATGCATGTCCGGGGTGATCCACGTGCCATCCTGGCCGGGGCGAGGCGCCTGCGCGCAGGCAAGCATCACCTCCGGGAAGGCGGTATCCGCCCTGATCTGCCATGGCGACGCGCGCAGGCTGCGACGGAAACGCGAGGACAGGTGGAGCTGCTTGGTATGGAACACCATGCGGGGGTCGGGTGACCACCACAACAGCGGCTGGCCATGGGAAAACCAGGGGAAGATTCCGCCGGCATAGGCGTTGAGCAGGCGCACGGGGGACAGGTCGCCGCCGACAGCAAGCAGGCCGTCGGGTTCGCGCAGCGCCAGTTCGGCGGGCGGGAACGGTGAGTCGCTCGCCTCGCCCAGCAGGTAGGGGGGGTAGCGGCTCATCCGGCATCTTCCGTGGATCTGAAGGGGCCGTGGTGCCGCAGTGCCTCTGCATAGCGGGTCACGTCCTCATGCTCCCGCAGGCACCAGTCGCGCAGCGCCTCGCGGAACCTGGGGTGGGCGATCCAGTGTCGGCTGTGCACTTCGGTCGGCAGGAAGCCACGCGCCAGTTTGTGCTCGCCCTGGGCGCCCGGTTCGAAGTGCTGCAAGCCTTTGCGCAGGCAGTACTCGATGCCCTGGTAGTAGCAGGTCTCGAAGTGCAGACCGGGCAGCGGGGCGCCACCCCAGTAGCGTCCGTACAGGGTCTGCCCGCCGCGCAGGCACAGGGCGCCGGCAACCGGCGCGCCGTCGCGGATGGCCAGGAACAGCACCAGCTGGCGCGGCAGGTGCTCGGCCAGGTGGTGCAGGAACGGCAACGTCAGCGCCGGCGCGTTGCCGTATTCGGCAAAGGTCTGCAGGTAGAAGCGGTGCATCGCCTGCAGCTCGGCGGCGCTGGCTTCATCGCCGTGGCGGACCACGAAGGTGATTCCCGCCCGCGCCACCTTGTTGCGTTCCTGGCGGATGTTCTTGCGGTGCTTGTGGTCCATCGCCGCCAGGAAGTCGTCAAATCCGTGCCAGCCGGGCTGGCGTCGCCACTGGAACTGCACATCGCGCCGTGCCAGCCAGTCCTGGTCAAACAGTGACGTCTCTGCAGGCAGGTGGAAGTTGACATGTGCCGAGGAAAGTTGCGCCTTCGTGACATGGTCGACCACGCCCTGAAGCAGGACGCGGCGGTCATCGTCATTGCATGCGAGCAGGCGCGGTCCGGTGACGGGCGAGTAGGGCACGCCGCCCAGCCACTTGGGGTAGTAGTCCAGCCCGCTGCGTGCGTAGGCATTGGCCCACGCGTGGTCGAATACGAACTCACCATGCGAGTTGTACTTCAGGTAGCCGGGAACGGCGCCGACCAGGTCTCCGTCGCGCCACAGCGTCAGGTGCTGCGGTTGCCAGCCCCATTCCGGGCGCAGGCAGCCGTGTTGCTCCAGTCCTGCGAGAAAGGCGTGGCTGACGAAAGGATTACTGCCGTCATGCAGGCTGTTCCATTGCTCGGCCGGGATGTCGGCCAGCGAGAGCAGGGGGTGCAGCTCGAGGGGGGTGTTCATGGCCGCAGCTGCAACACATCAATCGTTGGCGGATTGAACAGGCGCAGCGGCAGGCCGATCTCGCCGACGCCACGCGTGGTGAATACGCGCACCGTGCCATGGCCGGTCTGCATCACCTGCTCGCCACGATCAAAGCCGTGGGCGCTGGGGATGACGTTGCGATACAGCCATGGAATGCGGATCTGGCCTCCATGGGTATGCCCGGCCAGCACCAGCGTCGCATCCCCGGGGCGCAACTGCATGGCGCTGTCCGGGTTGTGGGCGATCAGGATCGTGCGGTCGCGGTGCGGGCCAGGCTGACGAAGGAAGCCGGGATCATCCTTGCCGGCCCACTGGTCGCCGAGCCCGGCCCAGTGCACGCCGCGTGTATCGGTGATGACGCGGCCTTCGATGATGCGCATGCCGTGTGCCAGCAGTGCTTCACGCAAGGGTTTGTCGAGATCCCGGCCCGGCGGCTGCTGGTCGTGGTTGCCCAGCACCACATACGTGGGCAACCGCAGTTGCGCCAACGGGGAAAACAGTCCGTGCAGCTGTTCAGGACGCGATTCGTAGGTCAGGTCGCCGGCGATGACCACCGCGTCGACATCCAGCGTATTCACGCGCTGGACCACCCGCTGCAGGAAAGCCCGGTCCTTGTAGACCCCGAGGTGGATGTCGCTGAGCAGGGCAACCCGCGTATCCGCACCGGTGCCGCGCAGCTCGGTGTGGTCGACCAGAATCAGCTGCGGCTCGATGAACCGCGCCCAGGTGAATGCGCCGCAGCCCAGCAGCAGGACGACCAGCACGGCGCGCTGGCCGCCGCCGCGCCAACGCCACAGCAGCCAGACGATGGCCGGAAACACCAGCCAGCTGCCGTGGAACAGCAGCTGTTTGAGCATCACCTTGTCCATGCCGGGCTGCCGGGAACGGGCCTCAGGCGTCCTGCGCGTCCAGGAAGCGCTCTGCATCCAGCGCGGCCATGCAGCCGAAGCCGGCCGAGGTGATCGCCTGGCGGTAGTGCTGGTCGGCCACGTCGCCCGCGGCAAAGACGCCTTCCACCGAGGTCATGGTGGCGTTGCCGCCCAGGCCCGAGCGGATTTCCAGATAGCCGTTGTTCATCGCCAGCTGGCCGTCGAACAGGCTGGTGTTGGGGTGATGGCCGATGGCGACGAAGAAGCCATGGGCGTCAATGTCGCGGGTGCTGCCGTCGAGCGTGGACTTCACTCGGACGCCGGTCACGCCCATCTCGTTGCCCAGCACCTCGTCCACCTGGTGGTGCCAGACGGTCTCGATCTTGCCGGCGGCGACCTTGGCGAACAGCTTGTCCTGCATGATCTTTTCCGCCTTCAGCGTGTCGCGGCGGTGGACCAGGTAGACCTTGCGGGCGATGTTGGACAGGTACAGCGCCTCTTCCACGGCAGTGTTGCCGCCGCCGACCACGACCACGTCCTGGTCCTTGTAGAAGAACCCGTCACAGGTGGCGCAGGCCGACACGCCGCGACCCTTGAAGGTCTCTTCCGACGGAATGCCCAGGTACTTGGCGGTGGCGCCGGTAGCGATGATCAGCGCGTCGCAGGTGTACTGGGCGCTGTCGCCGGTCAGGGTGAATGGCCGCTGGGACAGGTCGGCTGTATGGATATGGTCGAACACCACTTCGGTGTCGAAACGCTCTGCATGAGCCTGCATGCGCGCCATCAGGTCCGGCCCCATCAGCCCGTGCGCGTCGCCTGGCCAGTTGTCCACTTCGGTGGTGGTCATCAGCTGGCCGCCCTGCTGCAGGCCGGTGACGACCAGCGGCTTGAGATTGGCGCGGGCGGCATAGACGGCGGCGGTCCAGCCGGCGGGGCCGGAGCCCAGGATCAACAGGCGGGTGTGCTTGGTCGGGAGGCTGGAAGTGCTCATGTATACTCGCGAAAGTCAGGATTGGCGGCATGATCGGGGAGTTCCGCGACCATCCGGGCAAGCCATAGAGTGGCGGTCGGACCGGGGTGAATCAAGGCGCGTGAATGGAACTGGGCGGCCCGTCAGAAGGCGTTTCCAGGTTCGGCAGCGTACCGCCGTGTGTATCCGGCGGCTTTATGGTGTTGGCGGCTCCGGGGCAAGACGGTGGGTGACGAAAGCGGATGAAACCCGGCGGTCAGTCGTTTAATATCAATCACTAACCGTGCATTTTTAAGGTCTGGTCAAAGGTGGCGAAACAGGTCCCGGAACGTGACAAGAGCTCCAGCGCGGGCGCCAGTGCGCGCAAGTCGGCGGCTGCGGCGCCAGACAATCCGCGCCGGCAGAAGTTGTGGCGTGATCTGGCGCTGATCGCTATCGCGCCTGCCCTGCTGTATCTGCTGGCCAGTCTGTTCACCTACTCCCCCAGTGATCCGGGCTGGTCGCAATCCGGTTCGGTCGTCGCGCCGGTGCACAACATGGGCGGCAAGGTCGGCGCGTGGATCGCCGATGTCATGCGCCAGCTGTTCGGCTACGTGGCCTATCTGCTGCCACTGATGCTGGCTGCGGTGGCGTGGATCGCGATGTTCGGGCTCAAGCGCGAGGAACGCGTCCAGGACGACCTGGGGCCGGCGCTGCGGCTGGTCGGCATTGTCGGTTTTCTGATCGGTGCCACCGGCTTTCTGTATCTGCGGCTGCCGCCGGGGGATGTGGCCCGTGCCGGCGGCGGCTTGGGTGTGCTGGTCGGAAAGTCGCTGCAGAGCGGCTTCGGGCCGGTGGGCAGCAACCTGTTCCTGCTGGTGTTGCTGCTGACCTCGATCACCCTGGCCACCGGGCTGTCCTGGTTTGCGGTGATGGAGAAGATCGGCACGTGGGTGCTGGCGCTGGGTCCGCTGCTCAACAAGAAGAAGGAACAGGCCAGCGAATGGCAGCAGACCCGTGCCCTGCGCGAAGAGCGCGAGGAAATCCGCAAGGTCGACGCCGAGGTCCGCGCCAAGCGCGAACCGGTGAAGATCGAGCCACGTCCGGCGCCGGTTATCGAGAAAAGCGACCGCGCCAAGCGGGAGACGCAGATTCCGATGTTCCAGGGCGTCAACGGCGATGGCTCCGACCTGCCGCCACTGGCCTTGCTGGATGATCCCAAGCCGCAGGCCAAGGGCTATTCCGAGGAGACACTGGAAACCCTGTCGCGGCAGATCGAGTTCAAGCTCAAGGACTTCCGTATCGATGCGGTGGTGGTCGGCGCCTATCCGGGGCCGGTGATCACCCGCTTCGAGATCGAGCCGGCACCGGGCGTGAAGGTCAGCCAGATCAGCTCGCTGGACAAGGACATCGCCCGCGGCCTGTCGGTCAAATCGGTGCGCGTGGTCGACGTGATCCCGGGCAAGTCGGTGATCGGCTTGGAAATTCCCAACGTCAGCCGCGAGATGATCTTCCTGTCCGAGCTGCTGCGCTCCAAGGAATACGACAAATCCGCCAGCGTGCTGACCCTGGCGCTGGGCAAGGACATCGCCGGCCGCCCGACGGTGGCCGACCTGGCGCGCATGCCGCACCTGCTGGTGGCCGGCACCACCGGTTCGGGCAAGTCGGTGGCGGTCAATGCGATGGTGCTGAGCCTGCTGTACAAGGCCAGCCCGAAAGACCTGCGCATGCTGATGATCGACCCGAAGATGCTGGAGCTGAGCGTCTATCAGGGCATCCCGCACCTGCTGGCGCCGGTGGTCACCGACATGAAGGAGGCCGGCAACGGCCTGCGCTGGTGTGTGGCCGAGATGGAGCGCCGCTACAAGCTGATGAGCGCGGTCGGCGTGCGCAACCTGGCCGGCTTCAACAAGAAGGTGAAGGACGCCATCGAGGCCGGCCAGCCGCTGATGGACCCGCTGTTCAAACCGAACCCGGAAATGGGCGAGGCGCCGCGTCCGCTGGAGCCGCTGCCGTTCATTGTCATCTTCATCGACGAATTCGCCGACATGATGATGATCGTCGGCAAGAAGGTCGAAGAGCTGATCGCGCGGCTGGCGCAGAAGGCGCGTGCGGCCGGCATCCATCTGATCCTGGCCACGCAGCGGCCATCGGTGGACGTGATCACCGGCCTGATCAAGGCCAATATCCCGACCCGTATCGCTTTCCAGGTCAGCTCCAAGATCGATTCGCGCACCATCCTGGACCAGTCCGGCGCCGAGGCGCTGCTGGGCAACGGCGACATGCTGTATCTGCCGCCCGGCACCGCGCTGCCGGATCGCGTGCACGGTGCCTTCGTCTCCGACGAGGAGGTGCATCGCGTGGTCGAGCATCTGAAGGCCAGCGGCCCGACCGACTACATTTCCGGCGTGCTGGATGAGGTGCAGATGATGGGCGACGGTACCGTGGTCGGCGCCACTGGTCTGCCGGAGAGCAGTGGCGGCGGTGACGAGTCCGACCCCTTGTACGACGAGGCGCTGCGCATCGTGACCGAAACCCGCCGTGCATCGATCTCCGGTGTACAGCGCCGGTTGAAGATTGGCTACAACCGCGCCGCGCGCCTGATCGAGGCCATGGAAGCAGCCGGGGTGGTGAGCTCCCCCGAGCACAACGGTGATCGCACCGTGTTGGCACCGCCGCCGCCGAAGTGATGAGAAGGGCGGTGTTCAGTTCCCGATTGCCGCCCATTCAGTTCCCAAGAGGCAGACTCTGCCTCACCCACACCTTCCCGACTGCCGCTGCCATGACTGCATTCCTGCGCTACTCCGTTCTCGCCGTTGCCGTGGCCTGCGCTGGCCTCGCGGCAGATGCCCATGCCGGTGCCCGTGACGACCTGAAGTCCTTCACCAGCGGTCTGCGTGGCCTGGATGGGCAGTTCTCGCAGCAGGTGTTCGACTCGCGCGGCAAACTGAAGGAATCCTCCAGTGGCCGCGTGGCGCTGTCGGCGCCGCGGCTGTTCCGCTGGGAATACACCCGCCCGCATCCGCAGCTGATCGTCGCTGACGGCGCAAAAGTGTGGGTGTATGAGCCTGACCTGGAGCAGGCCACGGTGCGCGAGCAGGGCACCGAGGAGCAGAGCAGTCCGCTCACCGCCCTGATCAACCCGGCATTGCTGGAGCGCCAGTACGATGTCAGCGAGGAGGCCGCGGCGCGTGATGGAATGCAGTGGCTGTCGCTGACCCCCAAGCGCGAGACCGATGCCAGCTTCCAGTACGCGGCGCTGGGGTTCGCCCAGGGTGGACTGTCGCGAATGGAGGTGGTCGATGCCGTGGGCCAGCGCACCGTCATTGATTTCAGTGGCTGGAAGAAGAACCCCGGCTTTGCCGCCGGCACCTTCCGCTTTGTGCCCGCCAAGGGCGTGGACGTCGTCGGCGAGCGTTGATCCGTCGGCAGGGACGAGTGAGCCACGCTGCTAGAATGCGGGCGTGGCCAGATCCCGAAATATCTTCATTGATGATGCGCCCGCCGACCTGCTGAGTGCCGATCGCGACAGCATGCGTCCGCTCGCCGAGCGCATGCGTCCGCGCACCCTGGACGAGATGGTTGGGCAGAAGCGGCTGCTGGCTCCCAACACGGCGTTGCGCCGCGCGGTTGAATCCGGGCATGTGCACTCGATGATCCTGTGGGGCCCACCGGGCTGCGGCAAGACCACGCTGGCGCTGCTGCTGGCCCAGTACGCCGATGCCGAGTTCAAAGCGATTTCCGCCGTGCTCTCCGGTTTGCCAGAGGTGCGCCAGGTGCTGGCCGAGGCCGCGCAGCGCTTTGCCGAAGGCCGTCGCACGGTGCTGTTCGTCGATGAGGTGCACCGCTTCAACAAGGCCCAGCAGGACGCCTTCCTGCCGCATATCGAGCGCGGCACCATCATCTTTGTTGGCGCCACCACCGAGAATCCATCCTTCGAGCTGAATTCGGCGCTGCTGTCGCGCTGCCGGGTCCATGTGCTCGAATCGGTTTCGCCGGAGGATGTGGTTGAAGCATTGCAGCGGGCCTTGCACGATTCCGCGCGCGGATTGGGAGAGCAGGGCATCCGCGTCTCTCCAGACTCCCTGCTGGAGATCGCCCGCGCCGCCGATGGCGACGTGCGCCGCGCCCTTACCCTGCTGGAGATCGCCGCCGAGCTGGCGACGGGCGAGGGCGGGGAAATCACGCCCGAGACCCTGCTGCAGGTCCTGGCCGATCGCACCCGCCGTTTCGACAAGGGCGGCGAACAGTTCTACGACCAGATATCGGCGTTGCACAAATCGGTGCGCAGCTCCAACCCGGATGGCGCGATCTATTGGCTGGCACGGATGATCGACGGCGGCTGCGATCCGTCCTACCTGCTGCGGCGGCTGACCATCATGGCGGTGGAAGACATCGGGCTGGCCGATCCACGGGCACTGGAGATGGCGATCAATGTCTGGAATGCCTATGACAGGATCGGTGCGCCGGAGGGCAATATCGCGCTGTCCAACCTGGTGGTCTATCTGGCCAGCACCGCCAAATCCAACGCGGCCTACATGGCGCTGAAGGCCGCCCGGGCCGACGTCGCCGAGCTGGGCACCCAGCCGGTGCCGCTGCACCTGCGCAATGCCCCGACCCGGTTGATGAAGACGCTGGGATACGGCCAGGGTTACCAGTACGACCACGATGTGGAGGGCGGCATCGCGCTGGACCAGACCGCGTTCCCGGATGGAATGGGCGAGCGCGTGTATTACCAGCCGGTCGAGCGCGGCCTTGAAATCAAGCTCAAGGAGAAGCTGGACCGGTTGCGTGCGGCGCGCGAAAAGGCGTTGGCGGCGCGCAAATGACAGCGGGCAGTTCCCTTCTGGGCGGAGACTGAGTGATGTGGCTTTCATTCCTGGCCATCGGAGTGGGCGCGGCCATCGGCGCCTGGCTGCGGTTTGCTCTGAGCATCTGGCTGAACCCGGTGCATGGCACGGTTCCGCTGGGAACGCTGGCAGCCAATCTGCTGGGCGGCTATGCAGTCGGACTGGCCCTGGCATTTTTCACCAGCCACCCCGAGCTTCCACCGCAATGGCGGCTTTTTGTGGTGACTGGCCTGCTGGGCGGCCTGACCACGTTCTCCAGCTTCTCTGCCGAGGTCGTGGATCTGCTGCAGCGCCAGCAGCTGGGCTGGGGCCTGCTGACGATCGCGCTGCACCTGGGGGGCTCGCTGTCGATGACCGCGTTGGGCTGGTGGTCCTGGCGGCTGGCACGTTCCTTGGCATGAGACGGGTTTCCTAACGGGGGGCCTTGCCGCATCATTCGCGCTCCACGACACAGGCGTCAAAGAAACATGCAGCACAGGCAGAAGCAGGGATGAGCGATCCAGTGGCGGACAACGCCGGTACCCGTTTCGATGAATGCGGCAATTTGACGACTTCGACCGCGATCATCGGGGCAGACGTCGGCGGCACCTATGCGCGGCTGGGCTGGGCGACGCTGCGGCCGGGCGAACCTATCCAGGTGAACGGATTCCGCAAATACACCTGCGCCGAGCATCCCAGCCTGGCCGCGATCCTGCGCGATTATGTCCACTGGCTGCACACGGAGAATCTGGCGCCGGCGATCCAGTCTGCGGTGGTCGCCATTGCTGGCGTGCTCGATGGCGATGACCTGCTCAACACGAACCTGGCCTGGCCGGTGTCGCTGTCGCGGACCCGTCATGACGCGGGGCTGGAGCGACTGGCGCTGATCAACGACTTTGTCGCCGTGGCCCAGGCGCTGCCGTATGCCGACGCCGCCGCCATGCAGCAGATCTATGGGGAGGGTGCGCTGGAAATGCGCCTGCCGGCCCTGGTGCTGGGGCCGGGAACGGGACTGGGAGTGGCGCTGCGGCTGGCTGATGGCGTGCTTTCCAGCGAGGCGGGGCACGCGGCTCTTTCCGCCGGCACCCCCTTGGAGCAGGACGTGTTGCGACTGCTCTCGCAACAGCATGCGCACGTCGACAACGAACGGATATTGTCCGGGCCGGGGCTGGTGGCGTTGTACACCTGCCTGTGCGAGCTGCGCGCGGTACCGGCCCAATGGCAGACACCGGCGCAGATCATCCAGGCGGCGCGGGCCGAAACCGATCCCCTCGCGCTGGAAAGCACGCAGATGTTCGCCGCGTGGCTGGGCAGCCTGGCCGGTGATCTGGCGCTGACATTCGGCGCACGATCGGTCTATCTGACGGGGGGCATCACCGGGCACCTGGCTGCCGAACTGCATGGTGATCGCTTCCAGCAACGGTTCCTGTCCAAGGGCGGGCTCTCGCCGGCACTGCGACAGGTCCCGGTGTGGCGTATCGAACACGGCGAACTGGGGGTGCTGGGTGCCTTGGCATGGCATGCCGAAAACGCCCTCCCCGCAGCTGCTCGCCGGTCAGCCACGGAGCACGGTGAATGAGGACACGTCGGCAATTCTTGCAGACCTCCGCGCTGCTGGGCGCCCTTGGTGGCGCCGCGCCGAGGTTGCTGGCCTCACCGGTGGACGCGCGCGGCGCGCGCGTGGTGTCCACCTGGGACTTCGGCGTGGGTGCCAATCAGGCCGCCTGGAAGGTGCTTGCCGCGGGCGGCAGCGCGCTGGATGCGGTGGAAGCCGGGGCGCGCTGGGCCGAGAGTGACCTGTGCAATCCGACGGTGGGCCGGTGCGGCAATCCCGATCGCGACGGTGTCTTGTCGCTGGATGCGAGCATCATGGCCGGCGACGGTCGTTGCGGTTCGGTGGCGGCATTGACCGACATCCTGCATCCGATATCGGTGGCACGGCGGGTGATGGAAAAGACCCCGCACGTGATGCTGGTGGGCGAGGGGGCCCAGCAGTTCGCCGTGCAGCAGGGATTCGAACGGCAGAAGCTGCTGACGCCGGAAGCCGAGAAAGCGTGGCGCGAATGGCTCAAGACCGAGAACTACGCGCCGCAGATCAATGCCGAGCGGCGAGGGCGTCCCGGCGACAAGGACAACCACGACACGATCGGCATGCTGGCCATCGATGAAAGCGGCCAGATGGCCGGGGCCTGCACCACCAGCGGCATGGCGTGGAAAATGCACGGCCGGGTGGGGGACAGTCCGATCATTGGCGCCGGTCTGTATGTCGACAACGACGTCGGCGCGGCGACCGCTTCGGGCGTAGGCGAGGAAATGATCCGCAATGCGGCTTCGTTTCTGGTGGTCGAACTCATGCGCCAGGGGCGTTCGCCCGCCGAAGCCTGCCAGGAGGCGATCCAGCGTGTGGTGCGCAAACGCCCGGAAGCCAGCCGCACGCTGCAGGTCTGCTTCCTGGCGATGAATCGCAGTGGGGAGATTGGCGCGTATGCATTGCACCGTGGCTTCGTTTACGCGGTCTGTGACAGCAAGAAGCAGGACGCGCTGCTGGATTCGCCTTCGGTCTACACGAGCACGCAGGTGTGAGCACCCGCTACCTGCTTGAAATCGCCTGCAATTCGGCCACGTCGGCCGTGGCCGCGCAGGAAGGTGGCGCTGACCGGGTCGAGCTGTTCGAGAACCTCGAACATGGGGGAACCACGCCATCGATGGGCACCATCGCGGTTGCGCGTGACCGGCTGCGGATTCCGCTGTTTGTGCTGATCCGTCCGCGGCCGGGCGATTTCCTTTACAGCGAGCTTGAGGCGGAGATCATGCTGCGCGATATCGAACAGTGCCGGCAACGGGGCTGTGATGGCGTGGTCATTGGCGCACTGACGGCGGATGCTGAAATCGACATGGCGCTCTGTCGCCAGATGGTTGCCGCCGCCGGCCCGTTGGGCATTACGTTCCATCGTGCCTTTGATGCCACCGGTGATTTGTCGAACGCGCTGGATCAGGTCATCGCACTGGGCGCGCACCGGATACTCAGCTCGGGCGGCTGCACCAGCGCCGTCGACGGCAGTCCGGTGCTGGCATCGCTGGTGGCCAAGGCCGGATCCCACATCACGTTGATGGCCGGCGCCGGTTTGAACGCCGGCAACATCGGGGATGTGGCCCGACGCTCAGGCTGTCGCGAGCTGCACGCCTCAGCCAAGTCCATTCGGCATTCGATCATGCGATACCAGAACCCCGCATTGATCGGCCTGGAAAACGACTGGGTTCAATCCGATGCAGGCACGGTTGCCGAGTTGCGGCGCGCATTGGACCGGGCCTCGATCTGATTAACATAATATACATTATGCGAAATGCCTGATTAGCCGCCTCCGATGGGTCTGGCTCTGGATCCAGTCTCACCTACCATCCCGGCCTCCTAAGGATCAGGGAGTACTTGAGGCGTGAAGCACGACCCGCACGAACGAATTGAACTGACCGGCCCTTGGGCCGGTTTCGGTTTTCAGGCTGGCCACATGTGGACGCCTGAAGGACACACGCTCTACCCCGAGGACATGCGCTGGTGGTCGCTGACTTGCAACATCGCACGCGAGTGGCGGCTGATGATGGAGCAAGAGCGGTTGTCCAGGAGTGGTCAGCTCGGGGCGGCGGATGGATCGAACGTGGTCCTGTTGTCTCAGGCGCTGAGGCGACGACAGCGCGGGTGAATCGTATCCGTAGGGGCTGCGCCCCTACACCCCCTGTAGACTTTGGCAACACGTTACCAAAGGGGGATGCATGGATCGCGAAGAACCGACGATGGGCAAAAGGATAGACCTAGCGGAAATGGAGTTCAGGCCGCGCAGGAACAGGGGGCCGAGCAGCTACCAGGGCAGAAACTCAGATCCGTGGCTGAAGATAGGCGCGGCAGTAGTGGCGTTGGTGCTGATCGCAATGGGGCTGATAGAGTGGAACGCTCGACGGCAAGCGGCAGCAATGACAGCAGAACTCACCAGGCCGATGACACCGAAAGAACAGGCTCGGTTCAACGCGGAGATGGTGCGCTGGGAGGCTAAAATGGAGGCCGAGGCAGCGAAGGATCTAGCTAAGGTGCGACGAGAAGTTTGGGTGAATCCGGAGCCTCGCTATGTGCCCAGGGCGCCCCTTCGACAAGGGCAGCGCTGCATGCAAGGCCGTAGGCTTGAACGAATCGAGGGTGGCTGGCGGGATCTGCCGAAAGAGCCCTGCTAATTAAGTAACGCGTTACGCCGGGTAGCGCTTAGCCAACTCGGCGATCAGGGCGCCGAGGCGCTTACGGGAGGGTGCAGTGCCGCCCTTCCCCTGCTCTACCAGGGCGGAGAGAAAGGTGCGCTCGGAACGGATGGCATCGAGCAATGCCAGGTCGGTGAACTCGGCCAAGACGCCCGCGGCGCGGGCACGAGTCATGCGGCCGCATAGGTTTGCCTGACTACGGCGGCGTTCACGGTAGGCGCGCTGCTTTTCTGCGGGGGTCATTGGCCCTTTTTCGCTGTCCAGGCATGGGCGGCCGCGCTTGGCGGGGAGCATTTCAAGGGTGCCGGGGTCTTTGTCATCGCGCATTGCCGCTCTCCTGATCCGATTGCTATATATTAAAGTAACGCGTTACCTATTACTAATGATGGTTGGTTATAAGTAACGCGTTACATAATTACAGCGTGGACGTAGGTTGCGTGTAGCTACTGACAGGCTGTGCAGGGCTGCGTGGGAACGGATCAGGACGCGCGCCAGGTGTGAATCCGACAACTGCAGCGGGGGCGGCAGGTATGGCAGCAGCTGGCGAGGCTGCTAGTTGTTGCGGCATCTCCATCTCGACCTTGGGCGCCTTGTACGGGTTATAGACGGGGCCATTTCGGGCGATGGTGCGGCACTCGGGCTGCGAAATGTCGTACTTGGTGCCCTGCTCTGTCAGGCACGTGCAGGATGGGTCGCGGTCATCACCTGGTGCGGGCATGGACGACATGCAGTAGAGCGCGGGCTGTGAGACCGGCGGGCGGTCATCGAAGATGGGCGCGGTCTCAGGCATGGAGGCAAAACGCGGTAGATGCGCCTTTGCGTAATCCGTAGGGGTGGCGAAGGTGCGGGGGGCAACCGTCCCGCCCGCCGCTGGCGCTACGGTCAGGCCGGATGCCCCCGTGGTTGCCGTAGCTTTGGCTTCTTCTACCTTGCTATCGAACCGCGTCTTCAGGATGAACAACATAAGGCAGACGAACAGGATGCCTGCCCCGCTCCAGATCATCCAGCGCGGAATGGTGCGCTTGGTGGTGACCAGCGTTGTGCTGGTGTAGAAGTCGAAAACGTACTTGGGCCGGATCCAATCGACCACGTCAGCGCAAGGGCCATTGACGTTGCCCTGGTAGGCATCCCAGCGCTTGAGCTTGGTCTTGCTCTTGAAGATGGAGTTCTGGCGGACGTGGACATGGGTTTCGTACAGGCCGCGCAGGAATGGGTCCAGCTGAAGGCCTTGCTGGGCGATCAAGATGAAGTCGAAGCCGCGGTGACGGTGGCGCGCCATAGCGTCAACGTGTGCCGGCACCTTGCTGCCGGGGTTGCGGTTCGGAAAAACGTTGTAGCACTCGTCCAGGACAACGACGGAGCCATCGGGGAGCGACTCCCAGTCGGTGGGGTCAGCAAGGTGGATCCACCCTGCCCGCTCATAGTCGAAGTCCTTGATGCCGGAGGCGTAGATCGAGCGGCCTTCCTTCTGAAACTTGAAGCCCAGGTCAATTCCGTAGGCGGTTTTGCCGTGCCCAGGCTGGCCGGTAACGAGGTAGAGAGCCATCAGGCGGAACCCTTGAGCTTGGAGAGGATGACCTTCTGGCCGAGAGCGGCGGCAATGGCAGAAAGAATGATCGTGATCGCAGCGCCGGTGCCGGAGGCTTCGAAGTACGCCATACCGATAGGGCCAAGACCGGGCAGCAACGCGCTGATGAAGGACTTCATGGCCGGCAACGCAACCTTATGGGTGAACATGCCGATGCCGAAGGCGGCGAGCAGGCGGCCGATGATGCCTGGCAGGTACTCGCGGGCGGCGCCGACGAGCATGGCGACAAGTGCGCCGAGAATTTGCGGCATGTCAGAGTCCCCTGGCAATAATGAAACAGGCGATCGCTGAGGCAATGATGATCAGCGAGGCGCGCAGGTTGGCGATGAAGTTGCACCAGGTGGGCGGCGGTGAGCCGAACACCTGGGCATAGGCGGAGCCGACAGCGCCCTGCCCTGAAACGGACGAAAGACCGATGCAACTGCCGCCACCGAAGCCGGAGGAGTCCAGGTCATCAACGGAGAACGTGCGCTCGCCGACGGTGGGGGTATCGGTAGGTAGGGAGCCGGCGCCGGGGTCCTGATTCATGCCGCCGACCTTGGTCCACTCGGGTTGGCCACCATCACCGGAATCGCCGCCGCCGAAATCCTTGGCGAGCAGCTTTTCCATGGCGCAGCTGGTTTTCCACTGCTGCAACAACTGGGCGTACTCAACGGCGTCGCAGTTCTTGCCGATGCACACAGGCATGGCATTGCATGCGCCGCCCGTGACGTTGGTGTTCTTGCGGGTGTTGCAGTCGATGCGCCACTGGATGCGGGCCTGACCGCAAAGGATCGGGGAGCCACTGCACGCAGGCGGAGCGTCGCAGCTGTCACCACCGCCGAACGTCTCGTCTGTGGTGCCCTCTTCCTCCCCGGCGTCAGGCTGGCCGTCACCGTCACCATCGCGCTTGCAGGTGCCATCCTTGCCCTTGACCTCGCCAATGGCGCACTGACCTTCACCGGGAAGGCAAGAGCCGGAAGGAGACTTGATGTGCCCAGGAGGGCACTGGTCCTGCTTGGGCTTGCAGACGCCGGCGGCATCCATGATCAAACCCGGGGAGCAACCTTGCGTGCAGGTGCCGGAGATGGGGTCCTTGACCTCATTCTCTGCGCACTCGACGGGTGGTGCCTGGCACATAGAGGTGCCGAAATTCATCGTATAGCCGGGACCGAAATCCGAGCAGTTATTGGGCATGGCAAGGCAATGCGAAGCCGCGCCACCAAGAAAGGACTGCGTGTATGTGCCGTCGCCGGTAGGAGTGACGCGTGCGGTGCAGCCATCAATACAGGCATAGGAGCCAGAGGGGACGATGGACTGATAGTTGACAGTGCGCTGGGATTGGCTGCTACATGTCTGCTGACAGGTGCCACGTAGATCGTTCCATTCCTGACCTGCGCTTGGGCAATCTTTATTCTTAGGCCACGTGCGACCGACATAGACCTTTTGGCCGTCGGATTTGCGCGACGCATAAGCCAAAACTGTGCACTTGGTAGAAGTGCAACCTTGATAGACGTAGTGAGAGAAGGTGCCGCCGCCATAGTCGCGTTGAACCAACGAAAGTACTGCAGCTTGGGAGGCCTGATAGGCATCTGAACGATTTGCGCAGTCGTTGGTGGACGTGCGATCAGAAAAGCAAAACTGATAATCCTGGGCAGAAGCTTTGCCGATGCCCATCCATGCAAGAACGAGCGCAACGACGACAGCTGCAAGGCGGCGCACAAGAGCGCTGGCAAAGATGCGGGCGATCACGAGTGCAGGGCGAGCCACAGTGCCCCCAGAAGCGCGATCATGACGAAATAGCCTGCGTACTGCATGACATACCCCCGTTGAGGAAAGGGCGGGTTGCCCCGCCCTGCCCTTGCCCTGATTACTTGGCCAACCGGCGACCCAGACCGATCATTGCGACCACGGCGCAGGCGCCGAGGATGATGGCGCCACCGGTCCAGAGGTCACCCTTGTCGATGCCGTCCGTCAGGGCGGCGGTGACTTCGCCGGCAGCCAGGGCGGAGCCGGCCATGATGGAGGCGGCACCACCGACGATGGCGGCACCGACCTTGGCCGGAGCGAAACGGGAAACGCGCTTGTTCTTTTCCATGGTGAAACTCCTATGCGAGTGAGATGCGACGTCCCTGCCTGATCATGAAGCCGATGGCCCAGCAGCCAGCGATGATGCCGCTAACTGCCAAGCCATCCGCTACGTCCAGCGGCGGGGGAAAACTGGACGAAGGTCCGAAAAAGGGAGCCGCGCACACGCCTGTGGTGGAGTCGTAATCGGACGCCTTGCAATGAAGTACCAGGACGGTGTCGTCGGCCATGACTTAGGCCGTGCGTGCGACGGGAGCGGCAGCAACCGGCTTGGCGGTTACCGGGACCAGGACAAGGCGGCCAAGCTTCGGATCGCCGAACTGGTTGACCACCAGCGAGTCCTCCAGATCCACGGTGTATTCGCCCGGCTCATGGGCGACGGAGCTGCCCAGGTCGAGCTTGATGCGCTGGCGGAACTTGGGGCACTCGGCTACTGCTTCCTGCGTGCGGATGGTGCCGGAGCGGCCGCCCTTCTCCCAACGCTTCTCCTGTACTTCCTTGCTGGTGATGGTGACTTTCATCGGATGGATCCTCGGATTGAATTGATAAAGTGATGCGTTACGAAAATGGCCCCGCGCCGCAAGCGACACGGTGCCTATGCGGCGTTGTCCAGGTACTCGGCGAGCTGGGTTCGAACAAGGCCATGGAGGTCACCGGTTACGGCTTTGAATCGACCGGGGCGACCGGGCCGGGCGACGTATTCCTTGATGAGAGCGATGCCGTTCTCTTCGCCCAGGGCATCCAGAACGAGCTGGATGGGCGTGCCGGCTTGGGTATGGAGGAAGCGGAGCATTGCCTTGGCGGAGGCATTGACCATGCGTTCCTTGAGCTGGAGACGTTCGCACTCGCCGATGACGTAGGCGGCCAACATCGGGTAGGCAGCGCCGAAGTACTTGCCGGGGTTGCTCAGGGCGTCGAGCGGCAGGTCGAAGCGCTTGGCATAAAGGCGCAATTCGCACCGGGTGTGGGCGCTGTCGGGATCGCCGAGTTGCTTGCCTTTCTCGTACACGTTGAGCTGCTTGTGGCCCTTCTGGCCGACGTACAGCGAGCAGCCCTTATTGCTGCCCATGTCATCGACCCAGCGACCTTCGGGGGGGCGGCCGTTCATGGTGAAATCACCCTGCAGATAGAGATCGTGGAAGTGATGGATATCGAAGGTTTCGCCGGTCAGGTCATCGACCGCGATGTCCAGGCGCGTGAGGTGGGCGTCGAGGTCTGTGGCGATGCGCTCGACGTAGCGCCAGTTGGGCACGTGCTGGCAGCCCTGCCCTGTCAGGCTGATGCAGTACTCGCCGTCGGCGGTGAAGCCGATTTTTCCGCAGATGCTGGAGGTCTCGTCGATCAGCGTGGCGCTGTAGTCGTAGCGGAAATTCCACAGCTTCTCGGTGATCGGGCCGCAGATGATCGAACGCGAGGTGCCGAACACGTACGACAGCACTTCCGAGGCGTGCATCTTGCGTAAGGTCTTGATCGACTTTTCGGAATCAAGAACCAAAGTGCAGAAATCGATAATGGGGGCCGTGAGGCTGCTGGTTTTCTGAGACTTTTGGCCCGTGTTACTGCTCGGGCCACCCGGCTGCGCCGGGCCTGCGGCGTCGTCCTGATTGCAGGTAGCGACCGGTGAAAAGGGGTGTGCTACAGCACCAGAACGGCCCCAGAAGGCGCGCTCGCGGTCGCTGATGGTCATGGCGCGGGAATCAGCCACGGCGAGCACCAGAGAAGGAACGGGAGAGGAAGAAGAGGCCGGCGATGCCGTGAGCGCTCGACCAGAGCAACTGAGGGGCATCGAAGGGACAGTCCTGCAAGGCAAGGGAAATGAAGATGGCGCCGAGAAGAGTGGTCACTGGCTCACCTCCAGGCGTGCAGCAGCGAGAAGCTGTTCAGCGCGGAACGCGGCAAGGGTGCGGGCGTCGCGGTAATCCAGGGCGGCGGAAACAAGGCGAGCGCCACCGATGCAGATGGCGGCCAATGCCAGGAAAAGGAGGACGGCGGTCATGCGGGCGATCGCGCAACGATGAACGCCAGTTCCGCGTTCTGGTCTGCAAGGTCAGCAAGCAGTGAGGCATGGGCGAAGTCGCCGCGCTGGGCCGCTTCGTTAGCCTGGTGCAAGAAGTACTCGGTGCGCTGGCCGCAGCGAGCGATAAGGCCCTGTGCATCGGTGGTCATGACGTGTATCCCCTCCCCTACCCTGAAAGACCCTCTCGGGCGGGGGTGCGCCCGGAGAGGGTGTCCATACCTGATGGACATGTCGGAATGTACGATGGGTATGGACAAACTGTCAATTGGGTATGGACATGACCTTCGATGAAGTAATCGACGCGGCAAAGCTGGCCACGAACAGCAGATCCGATAGCGAGCTATCGCGAAAGCTGAAGGTGTCCCGTCAGGCGGTCAGTTCATGGAGGAATGGCGTTAGCCTGCCGGACACGGTGACGTGCGCGACTTTGGCTGGATTGACTGGCCTGCCGCTCGCACAGGTGATTGGCATCGTGGGCGAGGCACGCGCGACGGATCAGAAGGAAAAGGCCGTATGGCGTCAGCTTGCCGCTATGGCGATGACCCTATTGATAGGGGTCGGACTCGCCTCCCCTGCGCACGTACAGGCAGCAGAAGCCGGGGTTTCAGTCGCACCTTCTATACATTATGCGAAATGGGATTTTCGGTGGCTCGTTCCATTAGCGCCCTCCGCCACTGCGGAATATCGACCACAACAGCCATATGCCGGCGAATGCCGCGCCGATAAAACCGAGAAGTCCGAAAAGCGGCAACCCAAGTAACACCGGTCCGCCCTTGACCGTCATGGTGATGGAAGAACCCACGATCAGCGCCGCGATCACCATGCTTCCGGCCAGTCGATTGGCCGAGTGAGCCATCTGGCGACTGAACTCTTTCAGCTCGCCGACTTCCATACGGACGCGCGCCCGCCCACTGCGCATACCGCGCAGAAGCCGATGAAGCTCCCGAGGCAATGCTGCCAACAAGCCAGCGGCATCCATCAAACCCCGCGCACTGCGTCGCGTCAGCGCGACAGGTCCCCATTGTGCCGCCACCGCGCGACGCAGGAACGGGCGCGCCTGACCGGCCATTTCAAAGTCCGGATCCAAGCTGCATCCCAAACCTTCAAGGGTCAGGCAGACCTTGATAAGCAGCGCGAGGTCGGCCGGCAGCGCGAGCTGATGTGAGCGCAACAATGACGTCACCTCGAGCAACATGCCCGTCAGGTCCAGCTGGCCCAGCGGCACACCGTGGTAGCGGTCGATGAAGCCCTCGATGTCGGCAGTCAATTGGATTTCTTCGACACCGGATTGTTCGGTCCATTCCAGCAGTACCTCGGTCACCCGCTCAGGATCACGCTCGACCAGGCCAAACAAGAGGCTCACCACTTCCGCGCGCCGCGCAGACGAAAGGCGTCCGACCATTCCAAAGTCGATAATGCCGATCCGCCCTTCGGGTAATACAAACACATTCCCCGGATGCGGATCGGCATGGAAAAATCCGTCTTCCAGCATCATCTTCAGTACCGCTTGCGCCCCGGTCCGTGCCACCTGCTTGCAATCCACTCCCGCCGCTTTCAACGCAGCAAGGTCGGCAACGGGAATGCCCTGGATGAAGTCCTGCACGTTCATCCGTTCCCGGGTGAAGGACCAGTGCACTTCTGGCACCACGATGCGATCGTCATCGACGAAGCTCGCTGCAATGCGTTCTGCGTTCCGGCATTCGGCGGCGAGGTCGAGTTCGCCCATCAACGATGTTTTGAACTGCCGCACCACCGCCTCGGGATGGAAGCGGCGTAAGTCGGGAAACTTCGCCTCTATCCGCTTTGCCACGTACTGCAGCAGGCGCAGGTCAGCCTCGATGATGGGCCGGATTCCCGGACGTCGAACCTTTACTACCACTTCATGCCCATCGTGCAGACGCGCGCGATGCACCTGGGCGATCGAGGCTGCGGCCAGCGGTTTGGGGTCCAGCCAGAGGAAGGCCGATTCAGGCGTTGCGCGCAACGCCTCGGTGATCTCGGCGCGGATGGCCTCGAAGGACACCGGCGGCACGGCATTCTGCAGCCGGCTGAACTCGGCGATCCATTCCGGCGGGAACAGATCCACCCGTGTGGCAAGGATCTGCCCCAGCTTGACGAAACACGGTCCCATTTCTTCCATCGCGCGCCGCACGCGTACCGGCGCGGGTAGTGCCACCAGCGCTTCAAGGCGGCCCAGTGGCACCACCGCGCCGGCACGGGCCAGCGCCGGTGCCAGTCCCAATCGGCCGAGCAGATCCCCGAAACCGTAACGAGCCAGAATCGCAGCCAATGCCTGCACCCGGCCCAGATCCTGGCTTGCGATCAGCATCTCCCACATGACTCGTACCTTCTGGTTTGGAACAAACTCATACGGGGTGCGGTGGCGCTTGTCCGCAATCACATACTGCCGGAGTGATCGGCGCTGCGCAGGCAGATGCGACAGCCTTGGCGATCGGCTCCGCCAGACTGATGGCATTGCTGGGATGGGCGATGCTGTCGGTGCTGACAACCCGCCCCGCTCCCGCGTTTTGCAGCGACTCCCAGGCATTGGCGACGAAGATCGGATGGATCACCACGCAGATGGCTGCCGGCAGCTGCAGCGCATGCAGATGCCCCAGCAGCGCCGCCAGGGTGTGGCCGGTCGATACGATGTCGTCCACCAGCACCGGCGTGCAATGGCGGAACTTTTCCGCATCGGGCAAGCTCACTGCCACGTCCTGGTCGCCATGGCGAACCTTGCGCATCACCTGATACGGCGCATGCAGTTCACCGGCGATGGCTGCCACCCACTGGGCGCTTTCACCGTCAGGACCGAACAGGACCGGATCGGGCACTTCGTGGCGTATCCAGTCCGCCAGCAATGGCGCCGCGGCGATGCATGTGGTCGGAATGCGGAACACATCGGTGAGTGCGGGGATGCGATGCAGATGCGGAGCCACGGTCACCAGCCACTCGATGCCCTGCTCCAGGAAGCCCGCGAATATCGGCGCGCTGACCGCCTCGCCCGCGTGAAAGCGTGCATCCTGGCGCATGTATGCCAGATAGGGCGCCACCAGCCCTACCCGTCTGGCGCCCAGTTGCCGCGCTGTCTTGGCGGCATACAGCAGCGGCAACGCCTTGCGATCAGGATCATTGAGACTGGCGAACAGCACCACCTCGGCACCGACGATGTCCTCGTCGATGGCCACCAGCGATTCGCCATCGGGAAAATGCCGCCACTGCAAGCGGCCCAGACGGGCACCCAGCCGTGCCGCCACCGCTGTGGCAAGTGGAAGATCGTCCGGAAAAGGCAGCAGTACGATGGTCATGGCCGGTCGCCACGGATGGCCAGAATGTCCGGGTGGCCGCAGGCGTAGGCGAGCGCATAGGCCAGCTCCCCACGCGTCTCGGCGTGAACCATGAACAGCGGTTGGCCCGGCTCGACGCGGTCGCCTTCACGCAGCAGACATACCACGCCGGCGGCGGGGTCGTGTGGTGCTCCGGCCAGCTTGGCAATACGGGCCAACTGGCGATTGTTGATACCGGCGATCCAGCCGCCACCGGGCGCGGGAAAGGGGCGCGTGAACCGGGCACGTCCCGGTTCGCGGAACCCGCCCTGTGCCGAGCAGATCGCCATGAATTTGTGCAGCGCCGCTCCGGAGGCCAGCGCCTGCGCTGCCCTCGCCCGCCCGCTGCCGGGCGCGATATCGGGCAGCAGCTCCAGTACGGCTCCGGCGATATCCAGCGCCCGCCTGCGCAGGTCTTCGGGGGCATCCGGCGTATTGCGCAGGACCGCCAGGACATCGTGCGCCTCCAGCGTCGGTCCGATGCCCCGACCCACCGGCTGCCGTCCATCGGAGAGATGGATTCCTACCCGCATCCCCATGGCCTCGCCGACGAATCCGAGGCGGCGCGCGATTGCGTCGGCCGCCGCCGGTGAGCGGATCTTGGCCGTCGCACCCACCGGAATATCGATCAATACATGCGTCGACCCGGCGGCGACCTTCTTCGAGAGGATGCTGGCAACCATCTGCCCGTCGCTGTCGAAATCCAGGGGACGCTCGATCTGTATCAGCGCGTCATCGGCAGGACTCAGGCCCATTTTTCCGCCCGCTGCCAGGCAGCCACCCTCGCGCTCCACCACGCGGCGCAGGGTATCCAGTTCCAGGTCCACGCGGGTCATGGTCGCCATCACATCCGCAGTACCGGCCGGGGAGGTGATGGCGCGCGAAGAGGTCTTGGGTATGCGGTAGCCCAGCGCGGCGACGATCGCCACCACAATCGGCGTTGTACGGTTCCCGGGCAGGCCGCCCACGCAGTGTTTGTCCAGTACCGGGCCGGCGCCCCAGTCAATCCGGTTGCCGACAGCCACCATCGCCCGGGTCAGCGCCACGGATTCCTCCAGGTTCATCCGGTCGCCGGCGCAGGCGGTCAGGAAGGCGGCCAGTTCGATATCGGAAAAACGGGCGGCCAGAACATCCCGCAGCACCAGGGTGAACTCATTCTCGGACAAGTGGGCGCCGAACACCTTGGCCCGGAGTATCTGGCTCGATTCGGGCGATTCGGCATGGGCGAAACTGGCCAACGCGCCGTCCGCGGGACTGAGTGCCTGCCAGGCGACATCCGAAAGTGCCGCTTCATTTTCGCCAAGCCAGTCGCCGGTCACCACGTTCAACAGGGCGATCACTTCGCGATCACCACACATCACTTTTACCCGTGTCAGGGCGGCGAATCCTTCCGCACGACATACCAGGCAGCCTTGGCGCAGGTACAGCACTGGCTGTCGATAGGTATCTATTCCGGCGCGGCGCAATGGCAACCGGAGGCTTTCCTCGATGGCGAGATCACCTGGTTCGCAACAGCTGCCCGATGCATGCATGCAAAGCCTCCAGCCCCGGCCGAAATTGGACACGCGCCTGAAGACTGGCGCCTGACGGAGCCTGGCCGATGTCCTGCGACGCCGGCTGGCGCGTGTCATTGATCGATTTCCATTATGCACGTCCAGGACAGCCCTACATCCTGCTTTACCCGCGCACCTGTCGCCGACGGAATCCGCCAGGGTGTCGCGCAAAGCGAAACACGCATTACCGTATTTCCTCGTGGATGACGGGGCGTTCGGGGCGTCCGGAACGAGCACCACGGTGGGAGCCATGAACGCGGGCAGTCTCTTTATCCAGCTATCGGCCCCGCCAACAGGAAACCCGCCCGAACGTTGACCTCGGTCAACACAGCCGAATCGGGCCGCCGCATAGTCGATAGCGGCAGCGGGAATCGCGCTGCCCATCCATTCCCACTCGCGAGGATTCCGGCCATGGCCATTCCCACCCGTTGGACCCCCGTCAATCCGCTCGGCCGGCTGGACCGGCTGCTGGGCTTTGAAGACTTCCTGCGTGGTCTAGGCGGTACTCCAACCCTGTCTCGTGAATACGAAAGGGTCATGGATATGCGTCTGGATGTGCACGAGGATGAAAAAAGCTATCTGGTCAACGTGGATATCCCGGGGGTCAAGAAGAAGGACATCGCGATTTCCGTGGAGGGCAACCAGGTCACCGTCCGTGCCCAGGTGACGCGCGAGAAATCGCGTGACAATGACAAGGAAATCTACAGCGAACGTTACAGCGGCGAGGCCTACCGGTCCTTCTCTCTACCCACCGAGATAGATGACGCCAATGCCAAGGCCACCTATGACGGCGGGGTGCTTACCCTGTCGTTGCCCAAAAAGATCGGCGCCTCGGCAAAACACCTCGCTGTCGAGTAGCAAACCGGACAGCCCTCCCTGCAACCGCCGGCAGCCTATCTGGCACTGCCGGCAGTGCTGTCCTAGCCACTTTGCGTGAGCAGATCGACCTGCGCTCCATACTCGGGCACATGTGCTTTCCATTGCAGTTCGCGCTGGATGCGCAGGCGCAGCGCGTCGGCGGCATCCGGTTCCCCATGCGTGATGAATACACCTCGCGGTGGCCGCGGCGCGGTACGCAGCCATGCCATCATTTCGTCGGCATCCACGTGGGAAGAGGCTGAGCCCAGCTGCACCACCTCCGCGCGGACTTGCACATCCTGGCCATAGATGCGGAGGGTGGTATCCCCCCGCGCCAGCGAGGCACCGCGGGTGCCTCCGGCCTGGAACCCGGACAGCAGTATGGCGTTGCGATGATCCGGCGCGAAGGCGATCAGGTGATGCAGAACGCGTCCGCCCGTCGCCATGCCACTGGCGGCGACAATGATCATGGGTCCATGCTGCCGGTTCAGCGCCTTGGACTCCTCCACACTGTTGATGATCCGGGTTGTGTGCTGCAGCGCCTGCAGCTCCTGGGGGCCGAGGCTGTGTTCATCCTGGTAGCGTTGATACAGTGCGGTGACGTCAGCTGCCATCGGGCTGTTCAGGTATACCGGGGCACGCGGAATTTCACCGGTTGCCTGCAATTGCGCGATCACATGCAACAGCAGCTGCGCGCGGCCGACCGCGAAGGCCGGAATGACGGCCACCCCGCCCCGTGCCAGCACGCGCGCCAGCACCTCGCGCAATTCCTGCTTCAGCGTGAGCGGCAGGTGGCGTCGATTGCCGTAGGTCGATTCGACCACCAGCCAGTCGGAGTCGGTCAGTGGCGCCGGCGCTCGCATCACCGGATCCACCGGTCGCCCGACATCGCCACTGAAGGTGACCCGTTGGCCCTGGCAGCGCATCGATACGGCGGCAGCCCCGAGGATGTGGCCCTGCGGATGCAGTACCGCTTCCAGGCCGGGGGCCGGTTCAAACGCTTGCCCGAAAGGCTGGGGACGGAATTGTCCCAGACTGCGGCGTGCATCCTCTTCGGTGTAGAGGGGTTCAGCGGGATGGTGCTTTGAGCTGCCCTTGTGATTGGCATACTCAGCCTCCTCCTCGAGCAGGTGCCCGGAATCGGGCAGCAGGATGCCGCACAGGTCGCGTGTGGCGGGTGTGCACCACACTGGCCCGGAGAACCCTTCGCGGATCAGGCGCGGCAGGTAGCCACTGTGGTCCAGGTGGGCATGCGTCAAAACCACCGCATCGATGGAAGCCGGTTGCACCGGCAATGGACTCCAGTTCCGCAGGCGCAGCGATTTGTACCCCTGGAACAACCCGCAATCCACCAGCACCCGGGACTGTGCAGTCTCGATCAGGTAGCGCGACCCGGTAACGGTCGCGGTGGCACCAAGGAACGTGAGGCGGAACATGTTCGATTGAGCGGACATTGGGGTTCGGCTCCTCGGCGCCTTTCCAGGGCGTGCAGTGGCTGCAGGATGTCAGCCGATGTCTACCGTGGACTTGAGCAGGATCAAAAACAATAGCCCTGGTGAGCCGGATGCTCCCGCATTCAACGACTGCATCGGGATGATCCATGCAAATTTCCACCCGATGCCCTTCCCTTTCGCCTGGCCTGAAGATCCGGCCCCGGGATGGAAAGTTGATGCAGGTCAATACCCCCGGGTGCCCGCCCCTTGAGTATGGGGTCCCGTTGCCTGGAGGTTGCCATGAACCGTCCGCCCTTACTGACCGCCCAGCTGGGGCCGGATTACCCGCAGTGGGACGCAACACTGGGAAATGGAGCCACCGTGCTCATCCGCCCGATAGGACCCGACGATGCGCCGGCCGAACGCGCCTTCATCGAATCGCTTTCCGCGAAAACCCGGCGCAACCGCTTTCTTGGCGAACTCCGCCATCCCAGCGATGCGTTCATCCGGCAATTGACCGATATCGACTATGTCCGGGATGTGGCTTTGGTCGCCACCGTCCCGGAAGACAGCGGATACCGGATTGTCGGGGTAAGCCGCTATGCCGTGGATGCGTCAGGCGCCACAGCGGAATGCGCCGTGGTGGTCGCCGACGCCTGGCAGCGCCTGGGGCTGGGGACCGCCTTGATGGACTGCCTCAAGGCCGTGGCACATGACCACGGATTGCGCCGCCTGCAATCGGTGGATTTTGCCCAGAACCAGGAAATGCACGATCTGGCTCTGGCCTTCGGCTTTCATTCGGCGCCAGATCCCGAGGATCCCCATCAGCTGATCTATACCCTCGAACTGAAGGAGCCAGCCGTGAAGGCCCCCCACCTGGTCCGGCGTCGAACACCGGCCGGAAAGCAGGTTTCCTGAACCCTCCGGTGCGCAAATTACGGAGCGCCGGGCATCGCCCGGTCATCCCGCCATCGGCAGTTTGTGGGCCGCCTCATGGCCGACCCGGTCTGTCTGGACCAGCGTGATCAACCTTCGGGTCACCCCCGCCGGATCGATCGCCCGCGCCCGCGCCCGGTTGGCGATCGGCGAATACGTCTTCACGGCGTATTGCTCCCCCGGTGCGACGATGCGCGGACACCACGAAACGAGCGCATTTCTGGGGTGACGGTCTTCCGCCATCCCGTGCTCCGTCCACCTTGCGCCCGGTATCGCTTCAGCAGCAGGGTTCCGGGCGGCAGTGCGCCGATATTGTCCCTGCAGTGAAAAGCCCGCCGATGTTCCTACAATGCATACGTCTTGTGTTGAAAAGCGGATCCTCATAGTCGATGACGATGAAGAAATCGTAGCGCTGCTGTCGCGCTATCTCGACAAACACGGATTCAAGGTGGCGGGCGCGCGCAACGGCCGCGAGTTGCGGGCCTGTTTTGAGCGTGCCGGCGCCGATCTGATTCTCCTGGAGCTGTGCTTGCAGGACGAGGATGGATTGGCGTTGTTGCGCCATGTCCGCACCACCTGGGCAGGCCCCCTCATCGTTCTCAGCGGCCGGGGGGAGCCGGTGGAACGTGTGGTCGGGCTGGAAGCGGGAGCCGATGATTTCATTTCCAAGCCGTTCGACCTGCGCGAGCTGCTGGCCAGGATCAGATCCGTGTTGCGCAGGGCCTCTACTGCAGAATCGGCCGTGATGGCCGTGCCCTCCCTGGTCCTGCAGTTCGCAGGCCACCGGCTGGATACCAGCAGCCGGTGTCTGTGCGCCCCGGATGGCAGTGAAATACCGCTGACCACCGGCGACTACCAGCTCCTGCTGGCCATGCTGCGAAAGCCGAAGCAGGTGCTGACCCGTGATGAACTCATGGACGTCCTGTACAACCGTGAAGCCGGGCCGTTCGATCGCGCGGTCGATGTCGGCATAGGACGCCTACGGAAAAAGATAGAAGCCGATCCCCACTCCCCCCATATGATCCGCTCCGTGCGCGGGGCGGGCTATCTGCTCGCCGTCGATGTGATCAGAAGTCACATCGAGTATGGTCGCCGAGCGCTTTGAAGCCTTACCCGATGCGCTCTTGCTGACGGATGGCACGGGCCGTATCGTCCGCGCTCACCAGCAGGCGCTGCGGCTGTTGGGCTATGAGCGCGATGGATTGCACGGTGCTTCCATCCAGACGCGGGTGCCTGAAAGCGCACGGGCCACTGGGGGGTGCCGGCCTGGCCCTGTCCGGTCGTCGCCTTGACGGCAGCCCATTCCCGCTGAAGGCGAAGTGCGTTGGCTGGTATCGACCCGCGACCTCTCCGGCGGCATCCGCGAGCCGCAGGCCGGTGCCCGCGCACGATACGACGCGCTGGTTACGCAGTACGGGCAGCTCGCGTTAGAGGCCAGACACGAAAGCGATGTCGCAGTGCCGCGCTGCTGCCCCTGCTCGACCTGGACTTCCCCATCGGCGCGCTGCTAGTGCTCGTCCGGCAAGCCTTGTGGATTCGATCACGACGCGCGGCACCTTTTGCAATCCTTTGCCACCCTGATCGCCGTCCTCGAACAGGGGCAACACAGGCACGACCAGTTGGCCCACACACAGCGTCTTGATGCCCTGGGCCAATTGGCCGGAGGTATCGCGCACGATCTCAACAATCTGCTGGCCCTCATGTCCGGCAACCTGCAATTGCTGCAAACCGAATATCCAAAGACTCCCCGAGCACGCAGATTGGTCGGAAGCGTGTTGCATTCGGTGGGCCGTGGCACGGCGCTGACGGGAAAGCTGGTGTCGTTGGCACGCCACCAGCGTCTGGCCCTGCAGCCGCTCGATCTGAAGACCGCCCTGCACGCTGTCGAGCAGATGCTGGGGCGTACTTTGGGCGGGAATGTGCGTGTGCACCTTGAAGTGTGCGGATAATCTACCCGAGGCGCATGCGGACCTCGCCCAGTTGGATACAGCGTTGTTGAACCCGGTGTTGAAGGCACGCGATGCCATGCCGCAAGCGGGCGAGATCGCGATCAAGACACGGGAGCTGACATCCCACCCCGGAATACCTGCCCGATGGCAGGAAGGCGAGTATCTGCTGATCACCGTTGCCGATACCGCCTGCGGAATGAGCAGCGCGGTGCTGTCGCATGCCCTGCAGCCCTTCCTCACCACCCAGCAGGAAGGCCACGGCAGCGGCTTGGGGCTGAGCATGGCGCACAGCTTCGCCTGGCAGAACGGTGGGGATCTGTGGATTGACAGTGGCCCCGGACGAGGGACCACCGTCTATCGGTATCTGCCGGTGAATTGGGGTGCAGACCTCACGTCAGGCGCTTTTGCCTGCTGCGCCGGAGCAACGCCGCTGCCTGGAAAGACGATTATCCGCCGCGCCCTGGCGGATTGTTTTTCCGGTGCAGGGGCGGCTGCCGTCCAAGGGACGCGGCCAGCTTCGATAGCGTGTTCAGGAGACAACAGGATCGTTGAGGTGGGCGGAGCCCGGAAAAGCCGCGCCCTGCAACAGCGCCGCCAGCGCAGGGGCTTCGTGCAGGGTGATTTCCCTTCCCCGCACGGAGATCATGCCCTGCTCCTGCAGGCGCGCCAGAGTGCGGGTCACTGTTTCCAGTTTCAAGGCCAGGAAGCTGCCCAGATCGGCGCGGGTCATGCGCAATCTCATGCATTCGCGACTGAAGCCCTGCGCGCTCATGCGATCCGCCAGATCCAGCAGGAAGGAGGCGACTCTCTGGTCGGCACTGAACGTGGCAAGGGTGAGCATCCAGCTCCAGTCCCGGCGCACTTCCTTGGCCAGCAGTGAGGTGATGCAGTGTTCAAACTGCGGTACCGAGGAGCACAGCCGCACATACGGCAACTCCCATATTTCGCCGACATCCAAGGCCACGGCATCGCACGCGAAAACCTCCATCCCCAGCGAATCCAGCCCGAGGACGTCGTCTTTCATCCTGAAACCGGCCACTTTCTCTCTTCCATCCGCACTGGCCACGCAGATTTTGAAGAATCCGGAATTGATGAGGAACAGCGAGCGGCGCGGCTGTCCGGCACGGAAGACATATTCCCTGGCCCTGAGCACACGATGCCGCAAGGGCCGCTCACCCAGCAGCGCCTTCAGATCGCCACCGTCCAGTGCGCGATCGACAGCCGGTATCGCCCTGGCATCCCTGGATCGGAAAACTTCGGACCGAGAACTGCGGAGCTGCAGCATGGGAGTTAAGCCCGGCGGTATCTGCGCCGAGGCTACATGCCCCTCCTTCGGGGATTGTCTCGATCAGGTAACGATGTGTAACCGTTTGTAACCTCACTCGTCCTGCCATACAGGATGGCCTGGGCAGGATGCGCGGAACCGCGGCATCATGCCGGCGGTGGCACCAGTACCGCCGCTCCCTGGATACGTCCGTCCAGGACATCGGCCAGCGCCTCGTTCGCCTGTTGCAGTGGATAGACGGTCACCGCAGTGCGTACGCCCATGCGTGGTGCCATGGCCAGGAATTCACGGGCGTCGCTGCGGGTCAGATTCGCCACCGACTGGAGATGGCGTTCTTCCCATAGCAGCCGATAGCGGAACGAAGGGATATCGCTCATATGGATACCGCCACAGATCACGTGTCCGCCTTTGCGTACCGCGGCCAACGCCAACGGCACCAGGTCGCCCACCGGCGCGAAAATAATGGCCGCATCCAGCGGGTACGGCGGCGGCAGTTCGGAACTCCCGGCCCAGCAAGCGCCCAGTGACAGTGCGAACGCCTGCCCTGCCCGGTCGCCTGTGCGCGTGAATGCGTGCACCTGCCTTCCCTGACTGCGGCATACCTGGGTCAGGATGTGCGCGGCCGCGCCAAAACCGTACAGGCCGATGCGGCCCGCATCACCGGCCATGCGCAGGCAACGCCATCCTATGAGACCCGCGCACATCAATGGCGCCAGCTCGGTCGGGTCTGCCTGGGGGGGCAGCGGGAACGCGTAATCCGGATCGACCAGTACGTGGGTGGCAAAGCCCCCGTCCCTGCTGTAACCGGTGAACCCCGGCGCGTCGCACAGGTTCTCCTCGCCAATCATGCAGTAGGGACAGACACCACAGGTATGGCCCAGCCATGGAATGCCTACCCGTGTTCCTTGAACGGGCGTGCTCACCTTTCGCCCAGTGCACTCGACAATGCCGACGATCTCGTGACCGGGAACAAGCGGGAGCCGCGGATCGGAAAGTTCTCCCATAACCACATGCAGGTCGGTGCGACAGATCGCACACGCCTCGACGCGGACGAGTATTTCGGCATCGCCTGGCACCGGATCGGGCCGTTCCTCGAACTCCAGCGGTTGCCCTATTGCACGCAGAACCATCGCTTTCACAGTCCATGCCCTCGTTGATCCCGGACACCGGAGACCCGGGGCCGTCATACAGGCATAGCCGCCAGGGGCGGAGGAAATATTGACCGAGGTCAATATGCGTGCGACTGGATGGAGCGCAAATGCATGTCCCCCTGCAGCAGTCACACAAAGACATGAACGATAAAGAAATCCGCCAGAATATTATCGATGAGCTGGACTTCGAGCCGATCGTCGACGCCGCCAATATCGGCGTGGCTGTGAACAATGGCGTCGCCACGCTGTCCGGGCATGTTCCCAGCTACCTGCAGAAGGTGGCGGCCGAGCGCGCCGTCTGGCGTGTCAAGGGAGTGACGGGATTGGCGCAGGAGATCACGGTCCGCCTGACGCCGGACGGCAAGTGGAGTGATGAGGAGATCGCCGAACGTGCCCTCAGTCTGCTGTCCTGGAGCACCCTCATTCCCAAGGATGCCGTCCGGGTCAAGGTGACCGATGGCTGGATCACCCTGTCCGGTCAGGTCGACTGGAATTTCCAGCGCCAAGCCGCAGAATCCGAAGTGCACAAGCTCTCCGGTGTCACCGGCATCACCAACGACATCAAGCTGGTCCCGGAGGTGGAAGCCAGCGACATCAGATCGCGGATCACCGACGCGCTCAAACGCCATGCCGAGGTGGAGGCCACGCGTATCCACATAGAAGTGCATGGTGACAAAGTCGCCATCAACGGCGAGGTGGATGACTGGAGCGAACGCCAAGCCGTGAAGCGTGCCGTCTGGTCGACGTCCGGTGTGCGCAGCGTGGAGGACAATCTGCGGATCGGATGATCAGCGTCCCCTGCCTGCCGGGTCCGGTGGGTACTGCTCCCCTCGGGCTGTTGCACTGTGTGCGAGGGTGGCAACAGTACGTATAGCTGTCGCACAAGGAACATGGGCACTACCCCACCATCGACCGTCGCCTGCGCGCCGCCAATCCGCTCCACAGCGGATCACCGCGCCTGGCTGCATATCGTGTGGGGTGTCCTGCAGCTGCCGATGTTGTTGCTGATCGGAGGGCGCTGGCGTCTTTCTGTGGTCTGGTGATCCGCAGCAAGGCAGCGGTGGTCGGACTGATGCGCTACCGGGGCTGCAAATCCGAAGGCGTACTTCACGCATTGCGGAATCCGCGCATCCCCCAGGCGCGGGGGATACGTGAGGGTGAGGTGGTTCTGGTCGCGGCACATGAGCTGTTGTCCGGCGATGTGATCCCGGGCACGAGCGCGATCCTCCCCGTATGGCGACAGCACTGCCCTGTGGCTGTCTGTGACCGCCTGCGCATGGACTGCATCCAATTGCCCCGGTCCTGCGTAAAGGCCGCCAGTTGTTTTAATCGCAGATGTTGTCATGACCCCAAGCGTGACCGGCCAATCCGGTGCGGCCGCTCAAGCGGCGAACACCGCGCCACGGCCTGTTTACCCCAGCACCATCGCCCAACTGGTCGGCGGCAGCGCTGCCAATACCGCTTCACGTCAAGGCTATGACACCGCCGCGATCAGGACGGTCCTTGCGCACGCACGCCAGCGCGAACCGGGACTGTCCCTGCTGATGCTGTCCACCGCCGATGGTCGCGCGATTGCCGAGGACTCCTCGCTGCCGATCGATGGCCGCCGGCTGGCGGCAATGGCCAACTCCTTCCTGACCCTGGGCGAGACGGTATCGCGGGAGCTGGCTTTGGACAAAGCCGAGTACGCCACGATCTGCACGCCACTGGGCAATGTGGTGCTGATCCGCATCCCTGCCGACAGCCCGCTGACACTCACCGCCGTGGCCGACAGTGCACTGAACCTGGCGGTGCTGCGCTTCCATGCGCGTGAATGTGGCGCCCGCCTCGGCGCCTTGCTCAACGGCTGACCTCCACCGGCACCTGACCCTCCCCGGCGTGGCCTTCTCGGCCCGCTCTTTTTGTTACCTGCAAGGATTTTCCCATGTCCAACCTGATTCTCGACCAGCTCAACACCCTGTCTGGTTTCGTCGGTACCGCCCTGGTCGACAGCGACAGCGGCATGGCACTGGCAATGCATGGCGGCGGCAATATCAACCTGGAACTGGCCGCCGCCGGCAATACCGAGGTGGTCCGCGCCAAGCGCCGCGTGGCCTCCCAGCTCGGGCTTGACGACACATTAGAAGACATCCTGATCACCCTGAGCACCCAGTACCATCTGATCCGTCCGCTGGAAAGCAACCCGTTGCTGTTCCTGTACGTGGTCCTGGACCGCAGCAGGGCCAACTTGGCAATGGCCCGCCACGAGCTCAAGGCGTTTGAAAAGACCCTGGATTTCAGCTGATTCCCTGTACTTCGGTCTGGCGTCCGGGCAGCTACACAGCCCCCGGACGGCAGCCACCTGGCTCGCTCCCCTTGCCCTGATGAGTCCTCCCATCCGCACCGTTGACGTGGCCGCCTTTGGCCTGGACCTGCTGCACCAGACCCGGCTGAAGCTGGCGTGTTCACTGTTGCTGGCACAGCGCTTGGACGCCACTTTGCAGCCATGGAATGGCAGCAAGGCCGACCTGCTGGTGATCGGCATTGATGAGCCCGGGGCAGCGGCGGTGCTGGCCCGGGCGCGGGAAATGGACATCCCCAGCCTGATCATCTCCCGCCACGTCGATCCGGACGCAGCCGACCAGTTGGCCCATGGTGCCGCCGTGGCCAGCCTGAACCAGAAGCTGTCCGCCCTGCTGGCCGTCCGGCGCCGCAACAGCCCGGAAGCCACCCCGCCATTGCTGCTGCAGCTGGCGCAGACGCAGGCCCCCGTCGATACGCTGTACCTGCTGCAATGTGGTGCGCTCCAGGTGGTGATTGATCCGGCCACCCGCAGCCTGGCCCTGCCCGCGAACCTGGGCCTGTTAGAACTGGTCGCGCAGCTCGATGACAGCCGCTGGGCATCCAGCGACTTGAGCCGTGCCGATTTCAACCACCCCTACCGCCAGCGGCTGCCCCAGCGGCAATCGCTGGAGGTGCTGTTTTTCTGCCTGGCCCGGCACCGCCCGCAGCTGTTGCCCACGGGCAGTGCCGATACGGTGTTGCAGCTGGAGCACTGGCCCGACCTGTGGGGTGCCGATCTCCCTGCCGGCTGGCTGCTGGCTGTCGCCTGCCTGCATGCCCGCCCTTGGCAGGCCAATGCACTGGCCGCGCGTTGCCAGATCCCCGTCAGCACGGTCAACGCCCTGTTCGCGGCGGCCGCCGCCAGTGGCCTGGCCCAGACCGCGACCATCGGCAACGTCGCGTCCCATCCCGGTCGCCACCGCGAGGACTCCCGCTTCTTCAGCTGGGTGGCGCGTCGTTTTGGCCTCACTCTATTCAAGACAGCACAGGCATGAATCTTCCTGCAAACAAACTGGTCTTTGTCGGCGGCATGGGGGCAGGCAAGACCACCGCAATACGCGCCATTTCCGATATCGAACCGGTGAGCACGGAAATGCCGTTGAGCCAGGACGCGCAGGGCGACAAGGTGGAAACCACGGTGGCCCTGGACTACAGCTCGATCGAGCTGGAGGACGGCGAGCTGCTGCACATCTACGGTGTGCCCGGCCAGCGCTACCTGGATTTCATGTGGCCGATGGTCTGCGAAGGAGCGCTCGGGATCATCGTGCTGGTCAATGCCGCGCAGCCCGAGCGGATCAGCTCGACCGTCGAACTGCTGCAGGAGTTCTCGCGCATCGCCCCCGACGCCAGCCTGGCCGTGGGCCTGACCCGCACCGACCAGCACGGTGAGGTGCTGGTTCCGGAGTTCCGCCAGGCGCTGTTCGCTTCCGGCTTCCGCCTGCCGGTGATGCGGGTGGATGCCCGCGATGCGGCGCAGGTGACCTTCCTGGTGCGCTCCTTGCTGTCTTACCGCTACGCGGGCGGGCATTGACCAGCCACTGGCGCGTTGCCACGGTCAGCATTGGCACGTGCGGATGACGGTGGGCATTTAAAGGGTTGGCAATCGCGGCGCGTGACGGGCAGCGCCCGCATATACGTGGCAAATCGCTGCCGTAAGCGCCGCCGTCAAAGGTTGCAGCTGTGTCCCGACCGCAGGGTGCGCCGCCATCGCACTGACCGCGAGCGTTCTCTTTCAGCCAACCACGCTGTTGCGGCCAATCCGCTTGGCGCGGTACATGGCAAGGTCGGCGCGGCGCAACAACTCCGAGACCGTGTCCTGCGCCGCCATCTGCGCCACCCCGGCCGATATCGACAGCGAAAACGCCGCGTGCTCGCTGACCTGGGTCGCCCCGACGGCCGCGCGCAGCCGTTCGCCCAGCTCCAGTGCCTGGGACAGATCACAGTGGGGAAGGACCACCAGAAATTCCTCGCCTCCCCAGCGTACGGCCACATCGTCCGCGCGTACCGAGGCCTTGAGCACCTGGCCCACTCGCGCCAGGGCGTCATCGCCGGCCTTGTGGCCATAGGTATCGTTGATCGCCTTGAAGTAATCGATGTCGGCCAGGATCACACTCAGTGCGTGCCCGGAGCGGCGCGCCTCATCGACCAGCCGGCGCAGCAGCCCGGAACCGGCATGGCGGTTGTACAGGCCGGTCAGGCTGTCGATCGTGGCCATCTCCAGCAGACGCGATTCACGCTCGACGCGCTCGCTGACATCCTTGCCGGTACTGATGTAGTGGGAAATGCGCCCGGCGGCATTGACCACCGGCGCGATGCTCTGCTCGACATGCACCGGCCTGCCACTCTTGTGCCGGTAGATGAAGGTGGCGCGGAAAGGCTGGCGCTGACGCAGACTGGCCCGCAAGTTGCGCTGGAACATCGGATCCTGGTGCGAGGGATACAACATATGCGCCGACTGCCCGAGGATTTCCTCGGCGGCATAGCCGGTAAGCCGCGCGAACGCCTCGTTGACGAACACCACCCCGGTGTCACGACCGGTGATCAGGATCGGATCGGCGGCAGCGTCCAGCGCCTGCAACAGCAGCCGCCGCTCCTGCTCGGCGGCGATCCGCGCGCTGATATCGCTTTGCACCGAAACGAAATGTTCGATCACCCCCTCGGCGTTGCGCACCGGGGAGATGCTCCACTCCACGGTGTAGGGGCTGCCATCGGCGGCATAGTTGACGGTGCTGCCGGTAAACGGCAGCCCCTGCAGCAGGTGCTCGCGCAGCGAGGCCAGCAGCGCACGGTCACTGCGGGGGCCCTGCAGCAGGCGCGGGCTGCGGCCAATCAACTGCTCCACCCGGTAGCCGCTCATCCGGCAGAACGCCGGGTTGGCGTAGACGATCCGTGGACCGCCGCCGTCAAAACTGGCGTCGGTGATCAACACGGCACTGGTGGTCTGGCTGATGGTATGGGCAAATACAGTCGGTGCGGCCTGTGCCAGCCACTGGCTCTCCGCGCCGGCTGTGGTCACATCGTCCACGGAATGTCCTCTTCCGGCACTGCGCACTCGAACTGCGGCCTGCCGAACCAGTAGCCCTGCATCAGACTGATGCCCAGATCGGCCAGGCAGCGCGCCTCATCGGCGCTTTCGATGCCCTCGGCAATCACCGCGATGTCCAGCTGCCGGCACATCGCCACCACCCCGGCCACGATTGCCCTGCGCGGCTTGCTGTGGTCGATGCCGCGGATCAGGGCCATGTCCAGCTTGACGATATCCGGCTGGAAATCGGCCAGCAGGTTCAGGCCGGCAAAACCGGCGCCGAAATCATCGATGGCCGTCTTGAAGCCGATCCGCTTGTACTCGCGCAGGATTTCGGCCAGCCATTTGCCATCGCTGACCTGCTCCCCTTCCACGGTTTCAAAGATGATCCGTTCCACCGGAAAGCCATAACGGTGCGCCGCCTGCAGGGTCGAGCGGATGCACAGCTCGGGCCGGTAGATCGCATTGGGCAGGAAATTGATCGACAGATGCGAGCGCATCTGCAGCCGCGCGGCAATCTGGATGGCTTTGTCGCGACAAGCCTGGTCGAACGGGTAGCGGTTGTCTGGCGTGATACGTGACAGCACCGAGTTGGCAGGCTCCCCCGCCGGCCCACGCACCAGGGCCTCATGGGCGAACACCTGGTGGGCATGCACATCGACAATCGGCTGGAAGGCATAGCTGAATTCGAAATCCAGTGGCTGCGCATCACGGCACAGGCCGCAACCGGCACGCATATCGATGGAAGGCATGCGGTTTACTCTCTGCGCGCTAAAGACGCTGAGCATAGCCGATGCCGTACAGGGCAAGGTAGACGCCATTTGGCCGGCCGATATCACCGGGCGTGCCGGCCGATCCCGGCATTTTCGATGACCGCTGTCCGCTGCTGCGGCTCCAGTACCAGCCGCAGCAGGCACCGGCCAACCGCCTCGGTGCTGGTGAACACCTGCGGGCAGATACCCGCGGCCAGCGCCAGTACGGGGCTCCCCAAGGCATACAGGCCACGGCGCAGCCGATGCGGCGAGGCCACCCCGAGCACCGGGCGCATCACGCCCGGACGCAGGCTGGTATGGGCCAGCCCCGAGCGTGCCAGCACCTGTTCGGCCTGCCCCTTGACCCGCAGCGGCATCATCCTGCTGCCGGGATCGGCCCCCATGCCGGAGATGTAGGCCACATAACCGGCCGGATTGGCCGCGGCATAGGCCACCACGACCCGCTCCAGGGTCGCCACGGTCGCCTCGCGGTAGGCGGCCTCGGACATTCCCAGTGGCATCGGGCCGGCACAGTACAGGCAGGCGTCCAGGCCGCGCAGGTCCAGACCGTCCAGCGCATCGCTGGAAAAATCCGCCAGCTGCAGCACCTGCACCCGGGGATCGGGGGCCGTGAAGGGACGCCGCACCAGCACGCTCACCGATTCCACCTTGTCGGACTGCAGCAGCACGCGCAGCACACCCTGGCCGACCAGACCGGTGGCACCGACCAACAAAATCCGCTTGCCCATTTTCCTGTTCCTTATCGGTGTTGACGGCAGCGTTGCGAGCAGTAGCGCACGCTGTCCCAGTCACGCGCCCACTTGCGTCGCCACGTGAACGGCCGCGCGCAGCTTGCGCAGACCTTTTGCGGCAGCTCGGTTTTTTTGAGCATCCGCGCCATCAGATCGCCTCCGCATCCGGTAGCGGACAGGCTGCCTTCGGGCTGCAGCCATCCCGCCCGGCCGGCCAAGGCAGGTAGCAGTTCAAGTGGTGGAGCGGTCGTCTGATCACGCTGCTTCTACGCAACGTCTCTGCCACTGGATGCATCCAGAGCGATGGCCGCTGCGTAAACACCTGCATCCTCCGACCGTGGACGCCTGCCATGCGCCTTTCCCCCCCCTTCGTCCTGCCGCTGCTGGTGGCCGCCCTGCTCAGTGGCTGTGCCCAGGCCAAGCACTCCCCCATCACCCCGGTCGAGTCGGTGGATCTGCCCCGCTTCATGGGCCGCTGGTATGTGATTGGCATCATCCCCACACGTCTGGAACGTGGCAGCCACAACCCGGTGGAGACCTATCGTCTGGACAGCAAAGGCCAGGTCTGCACCTGGTACCGCTACCGCCCAGACAGCTTCGATGCACCCGTCAAGCTGCTGGCCTCCACCGGCCTGGTGCAGCCGGGCACCGGCAATGCCGAGTGGAAAGTGCGCTTCTTCGGCCTGTTCAAGGCGCAGTACCTGGTCGGCTGGCTGGCACCGGACTACAGCCAGGTGATGGTGGTGCGCGATGCCCGAGACTACCTGTGGTACATGGCGCGCACCCCGGCCGTGCCGGACGCCGACTACCAGGCCATGCTCGATCGCGCCGCGGCGCTGGGCTATGACCCCAGCCGGATCGAGCGCGTCCCGCAACGCTGGCCGGAAACCGACCAGGACAAGGACACGTTCCACGGAGAATGCCAATGAAATGGCTGGTACTGCTGTTGGCCTTGTCGATGCCGCTGGTGGGCTGGCTCTCCAATACCGGCCTGCTTGGGCCGAGTAACGGCGAGATATCCGCCCGCTACCCGACCCTGATCGTTGCCGCCGGCTATGCGTTCGCCATCTGGGGGCCAATCTTCCTGCTCGATGGAGTGTTCGCCCTTGGCCAGGCGCTCACCCGGGACGACTCCCTGCGGCTGCGCCGCATCCGCCAACTCACCGCGGCCGGCTTTGCGCTGACGTCGCTGTGGATGGTGGTGTTCGCCCAGCAATGGTTCTGGCTGGCGCTGGCGGTGATCTGGCTCAGCCTGGGCTGCCTGCTGGCCGCCACCTGGATGGTTTCAACCACCCGGAACCAGCCCCGCGGCCCCTGGTGGCAATGGCTGCCGTTGTCTCTGCATGCCGGCTGGCTGTCGCTGGCGGTATTCCTGAACACCGCACAGGTGGTGGTCGCGTTCGAGCTGCTGCCCACCCGCACCATGCTGCCGTGGACGCTGGTGCTGTTCGCACTGGCTGCGGCGCTGTTGCTGGTCGTGTTGATCAAGCTGCGCGGCAACCCGTGGTATGCGCTGGCCGCAGTCTGGGGACTGCTCGGGGTATATGCCCGGCAGCAGGCCTCGGCACTGCCCGGGGCTGGCGTAGCCGCGGCCGTGGCACTGTCGCTGGCGGTGCTGGTGGTGGTGACCACCCTGATCATCGGCCTGTCCCACTGGCAGGCCCGGCAACTGGAAAGCGAGCCGTGACCTGCCTGCGCCTGGTGCTTGGCGACCAGCTCAATCCCGGGCATCCCTGGTTCGCCAGCGTGCGCCCGGACGTGGTCTACGTGCTGATGGAGATGCGCCAGGAAACCGACTACGTGCTGCACCATGCGCAGAAGATCCTGGCGATCTTCGCGGCGATGCGGCGCTTTGCCGACCAGCTGCGCGCCGCCGGGCACCGGGTCAGCTACCTGGCCATCGATGCGCCGGACAACCGCCAGTCGCTGACCGCCAACCTGGACGCGCTGCTGGCCCGGCACGCGGCCGGCACGCTGGAATACCAGGCCCCGGACGAGTGGCGGCTGGATGCGCAGCTGCGCCAGTACGCCGCGCAGCAGAGCATCGCGGTGCACTGCGTGGACAGCGCGCATTTTCTGACCAGCCGGGAGGAGGTGGCGCGTTTTTTCGGCAGCCGCAAGCGCTGGACGATGGAGCTGTTCTACCGCCACATGCGCCAGCGCCACCGGGTCCTGCTCGAACCCGACGGCCAGCCGCTGGGCGGGCGCTGGAACTTCGATGCGGAAAACCGCAAGGCCTGGCGTGGCGACCCGCCCGAACCGCCGGACCTGCGCCCGCGCCATGACCTGCGCCCGCTGTGGCAGACGATCAGCGCGGCCGGGGTGGCCAGCTTCGGCGAGCCGAACGCGCACGCACTGCGCTGGCCGCTGGACCGCGGCGAGGCGCTGCAGCAGCTGGAGGCCTTCATCAACTACGGCCTGCCGCATTTTGGCGACTACCAGGACGCGATCAGCGCGCAGGCCCCGCGCCTGTTCCACTCGCTGCTCTCCTTTGCCCTGAACGTGAAGATGCTCGGCCCGGCCGAGGTGATCGCGCGGGTCGAGGCGGCCGGGCGCGATGGCCAGGCGCCAATGGCCGCAGTGGAAGGCTTCATCCGCCAGATCCTGGGCTGGCGCGAGTACGTGCGCGGGGTTTACTGGGCGCAGATGCCCGGTTATGCCGACAGCAACGCACTGGGCCACACCCGGCCGCTGCCGGACTGGTTCTGGACCGGCAACACCCGCATGGCCTGCGTGCGCAGCGCAATCAAGCTGTCGCTGGCCAACGCCCATGCCCACCACATCCAGCGGCTGATGGTGATCGGCAACTTCGCCCTGCTGGCCGGGCTCGAGCCGCAGGCCCTGCACCGCTGGTACCTGGGCATCTACATCGATGCCTTCGAGTGGGTGGAGCTGCCCAACACGCTGGGCATGAGCCAGTTCGCCGATGGTGGCCTGCTCGCGACCAAACCGTATGTCTCCGCCGCGGCCTACCTGCACCGGATGGGCGACCACTGCGGCCAGTGCCCCTACCGCCGCGACCTGCCCACCGGCGCCAAGGCCTGCCCGTTCAATGCGCTGTACTGGAACTTTCTGGAACGGCATGCCGACACCCTGGGCCGCAACCCGCGCCTGGCCATGCCCTACCGGCAGCTGGCACGGATGCCCGAGAGCCGGCGCCAGGCGCTGGCGCAGCAGGCCGGGCAGCTGCTGGCCAATCTGGAGGCGCTGTGAGCCTCCACCCGCAGCGGCCGGACCCTGCCTGCACGGCCGGCCCTGCTCCCTCCCCCTCCCCCCTTACTGCCGCGAGTCCTGCCATGTCCCAGCCCCTGCCTGATTCCACGACGCTGCATCCCCTGCAAGCTTCCGAGCGCGTGCGCGAGCGCCTGCGCCGGGCCGGCCAGCGCTTCCATGCCAATGACAACATTGCCGACCACCTGCATGAGGGCGAGCTGGCCGCGATCGAGCAGGAAGTCGCGCTCAAGGCGCAGGAGCTGCTGCGGGCGCTGGTGATCGACGTGGACAACGACCACAACACCCAGGACACCGGCCGCCGCCTGGCCAAGATGTTCGTGCGCGAGCTGTTCGCCGGCCGTTACCAACCAGCCCCGGCGGTGACCGAGTTCCCCAATGCCGAGCGCCTGAACGAGCTGATGATCGTCGGCCCGCTGCGCGTGCGCAGCGCCTGCTCGCACCACCTGTGCCCGATCATCGGCCGGGTCTGGATCGGCGTGCTGCCCGATGCCGGCTCCAACCTGATCGGGCTGTCCAAGTACGCCCGCCTGATCGAGTGGATCATGAGCCGGCCGCAGATCCAGGAAGAGGCGGTGAGCCAGATCGCCAACCTGCTCGAGCAGCGGCTCAAGCCCGATGGCCTGGCGGTGGTGATGGAAGCCGACCACTACTGCATGCACTGGCGCGGAGTGAAGGACGACGGCTCGAAAATGACCAACAGCGTGATGCGCGGCAAGTTCCTCAGCGACCCGGCCCTGCGCCGCGAGTTCCTGTCGCTGCGCCACCAGCACTGAGCCACGCCTCAGCGCCGCAAACGCAAACGGCCCGCCGGAATACTTACGGCGGGCCGTTCTGATTGGTGTGTCGGCCCGGTTACAGCCCGACCATCGGCTGCATCTTGCGCGCCAGCCAGCCGTTGAACTTCAGCGGGCCATCCAGCGCGGCCACGCAGATGCAGGGCACCCCGGGCGAGACGATCGGCTGGTGCTCGATCTCGCTGTCCAGGTCGGCCATGTCGCCCGGGCCGAAGTGGCCCAGCGCATCGTCGTAGGCGCCCTGCAGGATCTGGGTCAGTTCGCTGCCTTCGTGGCTGTGCAGCGGCAGGCTCTTGCCGGGGGCAATCTTGAGCAGCACCAGCGTATCGGAGGCGATTTGCGGCGCCCGGATCATGTGTACGCCAGGCGCCACCCAGCGCCAGCGCAGCGCCTTCCAGGTGCGGCCGAAATACGGTTGCAATGGCCGCGGCAATGCCTCGGTGGAGGGGTGCGCCGGCAACGGCAGCGGTTCGCTGGGCCGCGGGGGCAACGGTTCACGCAGCCGGCCGAGGATGTCCTCGCGCAATTGCGCCTCGCGTGGCGAGGCAGCGGGTGGCTGCTGCTGCAACAGCAGCGCCCCGCCGACATGCTCGGCCTGGGTCAACAGACGGCGGCAATGCGCACAGGTATCCAGATGGGTGGCCGCCACAGCCGCCATCGCCGGGGACAATGCACCGGCGGCGTGGCTGACCAGCGTGGCCGAATCCAGGTGATGACGCGGAATCATGCGGCCCCCTGCATGCTGGACTGCAGTTGCTGGAAGGCGCGCCGGATGTGCGACTTGACCGTGCCCAGCGGCATACCGACCTCCTCGGAAATCTGCTGGTGTGACTTGGCTTCGAAATAGGACATGCGGATCAGGCGTGCTTGAAGGGCCGACAGGCGTTCGATACGTTCATTGAGGTCGGCGTGGGCCGCGTAGCTCTCTGCTGAAGAGAAGTCCGGATTCTCGGTTTCCTGCTTGAACTCCATTCCCTCATCGGCATCCATTTCCACTGCCAGCCCGGGGCTTTCACGGCGCAGACGATCGATATGCAGATTGCGTGCGACCCGGAACAGCCAGGTCGACAGCGTGCTGCGTGCCGGGTCGTAGCTCTCGGCACGTTGCCACAGCCGCAGCAGGGCTTCCTGTGCGAGCTCCTCGGCCACCATTTCCGGCGCGCCCAGTCCCCGCAGGTACAGCCGTACACGTGGTGCGAAATGGTCATAGATACGCAGGAAGCAACGCTGGTCACGCTGCACGGCGACGGCCTGCATCTGCCCGGACCAGTAACCGGGATTGCCCGGACCTGCTTCAGTGATCGACATGGCTCTGGCCGCCTCGAAGGGCGACAGATCTCCGTGATGGGCTTCCGGGCACATGGTAGGGCAGTTCGCGAAGGTACGGGATTTACCCGTTGTACGTGCACCGTTGCAGTTTGGATGCAGGCAGACGGCCCGTTCACCTGCATCCAATGCCCTGACAATACCGTACAACCCACCGAACCACGCGGATTGCCAGTAATGCCTTTGGACCACGCTCCTCCCGACATGTCGACACCTCCCCCAGCTTCCGCCCCCCTGGTACGCATCCTGCGCCTGTGGTTTGACAGCAGCGCCGCGCCGCCCCCGGACGAGGCCGATGCCGACCGCGTCGACTGGATGCGGGTGGTGCCGTTCCTGCTGCTGCACCTGGGCTGCGCGGCGGTGATCTGGGTCGGGGTCTCGCCGGTGGCACTGCTGGTGGCCGGCCTGCTGTATGCCGTGCGGATGTTCGCCATCACCGGCTTCTACCACCGTTATTTTTCCCACCGCAGCTTCCGCACCTCGCGCGTGCTGCAGTTCGTGTTTGCTTTGATCGGCGCAGCCAGCGTGCAGCGCGGGCCGCTGTGGTGGGCCGCGCACCACCGCCACCACCACCGTTACGCCGACCAGCCGCAGGACCCGCATTCGCCGCGGCACGGCTTCTGGCGCAGCCATATGGGCTGGTTCATGACCCGGGGAGCATTTGCCACCGACCTGAGCCGGGTGCAGGACCTGGCCCGCTACCCGGAGCTGCGCTGGCTGGATCGCTATGACGTGGCGGTGCCTGCGGCCATGGCCGTGGGCCTGTACGCGCTGGGCGCGCTGCTGGAGCACTTCTGGCCGGCGCTGGGTACCAGTGGCTGGCAACTGCTGGTATGGGGGTTCTTCATCTCCACCGTGGTCCTATTCCACGCCACGGTGACCATCAACTCGCTGTCACACCGCTTCGGCACCCGCCGTTTCCAGACCAACGACGACAGCCGCAACAACTTCCTGCTGGCCCTGCTCACTTTCGGCGAGGGCTGGCACAACAACCACCATTTCTATTCCAGCAGCGCCCGCCAGGGTTTCCGCTGGTGGGAAGTGGACCTGACCTGGTACGGCCTGCGCCTGCTGGCCCTGTTCGGGCTGGTACGTGACCTCAAGCCCGTGCCCGCGTGGGTGTTCAACCAGGAGCGCCACTGAGATGCGGATTGCCGTCATCGGCTCGGGCATCGCCGGGCTGGCCAGTGCCTGGCTGCTGTCACACGCACACGACGTGGTGCTGTTTGAAGCCAACGATTACCTCGGCGGGCACACCCACACCCACGACATCACCCTGGGCGGACGCACCTACGCGGTGGACACCGGCTTCATCGTCCACAACCCGGAGCACTACCCGCTGCTGACCCGGCTGTTCCAGACCTTGGGTGTGGAAACCCAGCCCACCACCATGAGCTTTTCGGTGCACAACGGCCGCAGCGGGCTGGAATACAACGCCACCTCGCTGGATGCGCTGTTCTGCCAGCGCCGCAACCTGGTCTCGCCACGCTTCCTGGGCATGGTGCGCGACCTGTTCCGTTTCTACCGCCAGGCTCACAGCCTGCTCCAGGGCGAGGGCCCCGGCCCCGGCCTAGGCGAGTGGCTGCAGGCCAATGGCTATGGCGAGGCCTTCCGTGACGATCACCTGGTGCCGATGGCCTCGGCGCTGTGGTCTTCGCCGCCGGAGCAGATCCTGCAGTTCCCGGCGCGCTATCTGGTCCAGTTCATGGCCAACCACCAGATGCTGCAGGTCAGCGACCGCCCGCAGTGGCGGGTGGTACGCGGCGGCTCGGCACGCTATGTCGACGCGCTGCGTGCACGCTGGCAGGTGGAAGAACGCCTGGCCTGCCCGGTGCAGGCGGTGCACCGCGACGGTGACGGCGTGCGCGTGGACAGCGCGGCCGGCAGCGAGCGCTTTGACCAAGTCGTACTGGCCTGCCACAGCGACCAGGCGCTGGCCCTGCTGGCCGATGCCAGTGGCGACGAGCAGGCGGTGCTCGGCGCGATCGGCTACCAGCCCAACGAGGTGGTGCTGCATACCGATGCCTCGCTGCTGCCGCGCCAGCGCAAGGCATGGGCGGCGTGGAACGCGTTCGTGCCCGGCACCCCGGATGCGCCGTGCACGGTGAGCTACTGCATGAACCTGCTGCAGGGCATCGACGCGCCCGAGCCGCTGGTGGTCACCCTCAACCGCAGCGAGGCGATCGACCCGGCCAAGGTGCTGCGCCGGCTCAACTACCACCATCCGGTCTATACCCCGCAGTCGGTGGCCGCGCAGCAGCAGCGCGGACAGATCCAGGGCGTGAACCGCACCTGGTTTGCCGGCGCCTACTGGGGCTGGGGCTTCCATGAAGACGGCATGCGCAGCGCGGTCGAAGTGGCCAGCGCGCTGGGCGAGGACTGGCCCGCTGGCCCCGCCGGGCACGGCGCATGAGCGGCCCACTGCACAGCGCGGTCTACGAGGGGGTGGTGCATCACCACCGCCACCACCCGCGCGTGCACGCCTTCGGCTACCGGATGGCCCAGCTCTACCTGGACCTGGACGAACTGGAGCAGGTGTTTGCCGGGCGCTGGCTGTGGTCGGTCGGCCGCCGCAACCTGGCCCGCTTCGAGCGCGCCGATTTCCTCGGCCCGGCCACCCGGCCGCTGAAGGAGGCGGTCAAGGACCGGGTCCAGGCCGCCACCGGCCAGCGCCCGGACGGCCCGGTGCGCCTGCTCACCCACCTGCGCTATGCCGGGCTGAGCTTCAACCCGGTCAGCTTCTACTACTGCTTCCAGGCCGACGGCCAGACCCTGCACAGCATCGTGGCCGAGATCACCAACACCCCGTGGCGCGAGCGCCATGCCTACGTGCTGCCGCTGGCCGAGGCCAGCCAGCAGGGCCGGCTGCTGCGCTGGGAGTTCGACAAGACCTTCCACGTCTCCCCGTTCATGGGCATGCAGCGCGGCTACGACTGGCGCTTCAGCCTGCCCGACGAACACCTGCTGGTGCAGATGGCGGTGTCCGAGGGCGACCGGCGCGAGTTCGATGCCCGGCTCTCCTTGCGCCGGCTGCCGTTGACCGGCGGCTCGCTGGCGCGGGTGCTGTGGCGCTACCCGCTGATGACCACCCAGGTGGTGGTCGCGATCTACTGGCATGCGCTGCGCCTGTGGCTCAAGCGCACCCCCTTCCACACCCATCCCCGAGTTTCCGGAGACACCCCTTGAACAGCATCGTGCAGACCGGCACCGCGCCCCGCTTCGGCGCCCTCGACCGCTTCCTGCGCCAGCGCATGCACCAGCAGCTGGCCGGCTTCGGCCACGGCCAGCTGGTGATCCAGGACACACTGGGAACGCTGCAGGTCGGCCAGGCCGACAGCGGCCCAAGCATCACCCTGCAGATCCACGACCCGGGCTTCTACCGTGCACTGGCCACACACGGCAGCGTCGGCGCCGGCCAGGCCTACATGGACGGGCTGTGGCAGTGCAGCGACCTGGTCGGGCTGATCCAGCTGCTGGTGCGCAACCGCGACCTGCTCGACGGCATGGAAACCGGCAGCGCGCGCCTGGGCGGGCTGGCGATGAAGGCCCTGCATGCGCTGCGCCGCAATACCCGGGAAGGCAGCCGGCGCAACATCGCCGCCCACTACGACCTGGGCAACGAGTTCTTCGGCCTCTTCCTGTCGCCGGACCTGATGTACTCCTCGGCCTGCTGGGAAGGCGCCGAGGACACGCTGGAAGCGGCCTCGACCCGCAAGCTGGACCTGATCTGCCGCAAGCTGAAGCTCGGGCCGAATGACCATGTGCTGGAGATCGGCACCGGCTGGGGGGGCTTTGCCCTGCATGCGGCACGCCACTACGGCTGCCGGGTCACCACTACCACCATCTCGCGCGAACAGCACGACCTAGCCGCCCAGCGCATCGCCGAGGCCGGGCTGGGCGCGCGCATCACCCTGCTGCAGTCGGACTACCGCGACCTCACCGGCCAGTACGACAAGCTGGTCTCGATCGAGATGATCGAGGCGGTCGGCGCCGATTTCCAGGACAGCTACTTCGGCCAGATCGGCCGCCTGCTCAAGCCCGACGGCCTGGCCCTGGTGCAGGCGATCACCATCGAGGACCACCGCTACGAGCAGGCGCTGAAGTCGGTGGACTTCATCAAGCGCCACGTGTTCCCGGGCTGTTTCATTCCTTCCGTCAACGCGATGCTGGCCTCCAAGACCCGCAGCAGCGACCTGGCGCTGATCGCGCTGGAGGATTTCGGCCTGTCCTACGCCCGCACCCTGCAGGCCTGGCGCGAGCGCTTCCTGGCCCAGCTGCCGGCGGTGCGCGCGCAGGGCTTTGACGAGCGTTTCATCCGGCTGTGGGAGTTCTACCTGGCTTACTGCGAGGGTGGCTTCCGCGAGCGTTCGATCGGCGTGTCGCACCTGGTGATGGCCAAGCCGGGCTGGCGCCCGGCCGCGGTGGAGCCGGCATGAACAACCTGGCCATCCTGCTGGTTTACCAAGCCACCTGGTTTGCCGCGGTGATCGGCGCCGGGCACGGGCTGTGGTGGCCGGGCGTGCTGTGCGCGGTGCTGTTCGCGCTGTGGCGGCTGGCGGTCTCGCCGCAGCGTGCGCTGGAGACCCGGCTGGTGCTGGCGGCGCTGGCCATCGGCCTGGTGCTGGAAAACCTGTGGACCGGCAGCGGCCTGCTGACCTATGCCGCGCCTTGGCCGTGGGCCGGCTCGCCGGCCTGGATCCTGGCGCTGTGGCTGGCCTTCGCGCTGGTGATCGTGCCGCTGCTGGGCTACCTGCACCGGCGGCTGTGGCTGGCCGCGCTGCTGGGCGCCATCGGCGGCCCGCTGGCCTACCTGGGCGCAGCACGTGGCTGGCAGGCGGTGCAGTTCAGCGAGCCGGACTGGCACGGCCTGCTCGCGCTGGGCGCCGGCTGGGCGCTGGCGATGCCACTGCTGGCGGCACTGGCCGCACGTGGCCTGGCACCTGATCAATCCGGAGGACCGACCCGATGAATCTTGCTACCCAACTGCTCTTGATCTGGGCCTTTGCCGTCGTGCTGATGTTGCTGGGCTGGCAATGGCAGCGCCGGCGCAGCAATGCCGGCATCGTCGATGTGCTGTGGGCCTTCGGCCTGGCCTGCTCGGCCCTGTGGCTGGCGTTGAGCGGCAGCGGCGCCTGGACCGCGCGCGCCCTGGTCGGTGGCCTGGCCGCTGCCTGGGGCCTGCGCCTGGCCTGGCACCTGTGGCGGCGTGTGCGCAGCGAGGCCGAGGACGGCCGTTACCTGGCCCTGCGCCAGTACTGGCACGGCGACCAGCGCAAGTTCCTGGCCTTCTTCCAGTTCCAAGCCCTGCTGGTGGTGCTGTTCTCGCTGCCGCTGGCCGCCGTGGTCGCCCACCCGGACCCGTCACCGCTGCAGCTGGCCGGCGCCGCTGCGCTGTGGCTGGTCTCGGTACTGGGCGAATCACTGGCCGATGCCCAGCTGGCCCGTTTCCGCGCCAATCCGGCCAACCGCGGCCGCACTTGTGACCGTGGCCTGTGGCGCTACTCGCGCCACCCGAACTACTTCTTCGAATGGCTGCACTGGTGCGCCTGGGCCGTGGCCGCGCTCGGCGGACCGCTGGTCTGGCTCGGCCTGCTCGGCCCGGTCCTGATGTACCTGTTCCTGCGCTTCATCAGCGGCATCCCGTTCACCGAACAACAGGCCCTGCGCACGCGGGGCGACGACTACCGGGAGTACCAGCGGCGCACGCCGATGTTCTTCCCCTGGTTCCCCAAACCCTGACCGTATTGCCGAGGACCGCGCCATGACCACCACCACCCTGGACCGCAACGAACTCTCGCCCGACCGGGCGGCCCCCGGCCTGCTCGGCCTGGCCGAACGTGGCCTGCTGCCCGATGCGCTGGTGCGCGCCGGCATCCGCCGCCTGTGCGAGCAGCGGCTGAGCGAGGAACTGGAGGGCGGCGTGGAGGCGCAGTCGCTGCGCCAGCGCCAGCGCCTGGAGGAGCTGCGCCAGAGCCCGCTGGCGATCGAGACCGAGGCAGCCAACAGCCAGCACTACGAGCTGCCGCCGGCCTTCTTCACCCACTGCCTGGGGCCGCGGCTGAAGTATTCGTGCTGCTACTACCCCAATGGCGACGAAACCCTGGCCCAGGCCGAGGAAGCGATGCTGGCGCTGTACTGCGAGCGCGCCGGGCTGGCCGATGGCCAGGACATCCTCGAGCTGGGCTGCGGCTGGGGTTCGCTGACCCTGTGGATGGCCGAGCACTACCCGAACGCGCGCATCACCGCGGTATCCAACTCCAACGGCCAGCGCGCCTTCATCGAGGCGCGTTGCCAGGAGCGCGGCCTGCACAACGTGCAGGTGCTCACCCGCGACGTGAACCACCTGGCCCTGCCCGAGGCCGCGTATGACCGCTGCGTCTCGGTGGAGATGTTCGAGCACATGCGCAACTACGACACCCTGCTTGGCCGCATCGCCAGCTGGCTGCGCCCGGGTGGCCAGCTGTTCGTGCACATCTTCGTGCACCGCACCCTGCTCTACCCGTTCGAGACCGCCGGTTCGGACAACTGGATGGGCCGCCACTTCTTCACCGGCGGGCTGATGCCCGCGGCCGATACCCTGCTGCACTTCCAGGACGCGCTGACGATCAAGCAGCAGTGGCTGGTCGAGGGCACCCACTACGAGCGCACCGCCAACCAGTGGCTGGAGCACCAGGATGCCAACCGCGAAGCGGTGATGACGATCCTGCGCCAGGCCTATGGCGAGGCTGCCGGGCTGTGGTTCCAGCGCTGGCGGATGTTCTGGATGGCCTGCGCTGAGCTGTTCGGGCATACCGACGGCCAGGAGTGGATGGTCTCGCACTACCTGTTCCAGCGCCGCTGAGTTCCGCGCCGGGATGACGTGGCGGGTATCGGCGTCTTCCAGCCACATACCCCGGGCACGCCGCCGTGACGCCTTGCGGCGGCCCACCGGATGGCCATCACCGACACCGCCGAACCGGACCGGCGGTGGGCCTAGCTGTAGGCCGCAGGCGCCACCGCACTGCGTATTTCACCGATCACCGCGGTGGGTTCTAGGGCTATCGCGTGTGTACGCCGCGTCAACGCCAACCCCGCAACTTCTATCCGATGGATTTTCCGGCTTCGATCGCGATTGGCGTGCATCCAAGCGTGTGCGTGCTGCGTATTGGAAGACGCATGACCCTGTGCACTTCCCTTTCAGCCTGGAGAGCCCCAATGAAGTCTGCCTTTGTCGTTCTCGCTGCCGGTCTGGCTGCATCCGTTACTGCCCACGCATCCGGCGTTGAAGCCGGCAAGTGGAGTTTTTCCGCCTTCGGTGGCGTTGACATGCCGACCAGCGGCGACGTGCACGGCGGTGCCACCGCGCCCGTGCCCGACCTCGGACCGCTCAACCCTGCGCTGGCAGGGGTCAGTGCCGAGCTGCGTATCCAGTCGCGCAGCCATGACCGCATCTATGGCCTGGCCGACACCTACGGCCTGGAAATGGGCTATGGCCTGAGCGACAGCGCCGAGCTGTTCGGACAGGTGCGTTACAGCTATGCCTCGCCCGGTCGCGTGCAGGTGGGCGGCGCCTTCGTGCCGGCGCTGGACACCGAGCTGCCGGTGTACGGCCGTTTCAGCGCCTACAAGAGCTACGGCGCCGAGTTCGGCTACCGCCGTTTCTTCATGCAGCCGGGCGCTGCGCGTCCTTTCCTTGCCGCCCGCATCGGCGCGACGCACACCGACGCCATCAACGCCTCGTTCGATATTCCGGATGCCGCCATTTCCATTCCGGATGCACGCTTCACCAAGAAGACCTGGTCCGCGTCCGGTGGTCTGGATGTGGGCGTGATCATTCCGGTCGGCGAGACCTTCAGCTTTACCGCGCAGGCCGGCGTTCGCTACGTCGACAAGCTCAGCGGTGATGACGCCGATATCGGTGGGCTCGGCCTGGGCAGCATCAACAACGATGCCAAGCGGATTTCGGTGCCGATGAGCGTCGCCGCCCGCTGGGACTTCTGATCCGGACGCTGTTTCAACGGCTGCACCGTTAACGCTGCCACGTGGTGCACGGACGGTGCGGTTGCCGATCGACAACAACCGCAGCCAAGGCTGCGTTTTCCCCCTGCCTCCGACCGGAGGCGATATCCATGAGGACTTGAACATGCGTATCCAGATCCAGCGTCTTGCCATCGCCGCCGGCCTCGCGCTCGCCGGTGCCACCGTTCCTTCCGCTTTCGCCGCCGGCAATCCGGCCACGGGTGGCGCAGCGATGGGTGCACAGAAGACCATCGTCGAGACCGCTTCCAACACCAGTGAACTCAGCACCCTGGTAGCTGCGTTGAAGGCCGCCGGGCTGGTGGACACGCTCGCCGGAAAGGGCCCGTTCACCGTGTTCGCTCCCACCAACGAGGCGTTCGCCAAGCTCCCGCAGGGCACGGTCGATACCCTGCTCAAGCCCGAAAACAAGGGCACGCTGACCGGCATCCTGACCTATCACGTGGTACCGGGCACGCACCCTTCCAGCCAGCTGGTCGCCGCCGCAAGCAGCCAGGGCGGCAGCAGCACCTTGAAGACGGTGCAGGGTGAGGAACTGACCGTCGAACTGAAAGACGGGAAAGTCTGGGTGGTAGATGCCAAGGGTGGCAAATCCGCGGTCACTACCGCCGATGTCATGCAGTCCAACGGCGTGGTGCACGTGGTCGACAGCGTGCTGATGCCGAAGTAAGCGCGTGGTCAACCGTGGCCTGCGACTGTCGCTGGCCACGGTTGCTGGATGCCGATCCCGGTGTCCTGCAGGGGCGAGGTTATCAGGCAGGAGATCGGACGCTGGCCGAGTAGCCGCACCGCGAAACCCGCTTGGACCTGTGCAACCCGTCGAAGACTGCAGCGTCTTTCGCAATCGCCCCCCGGTGCTGCATAAACAAAAACGCCCCAAGTCGTTGTCGACGAGGGGCGTTTTACATGCTTGGTGCCGAAGGTGGGACTCGAACCCACACGCTTTTAAGGGCGGCGGATTTTGAATCCGCTGCGTCTACCGATTCCGCCACTTCGGCTGGCTGGCCGGCGATTATAGCTGAGCTTTTCCGCTTGGGCAGCAAGATTTCACTTAAATCCTGAAAAATCTCCCGGTGACTCCTGCCTTGTCACCGTGCTGCCGCCCCGCTGTGGTGCGGGGACTGTCTGCGTGGGGAGACTCTCGGCGGCCAATCTGCTGCAATCAGCCACCGCGCCGGGCCCGGGCGAACGCATCGGCAAGCGCGTTGTTGGCAGGGGCGGAAGTGACGCCCGGACGACTTCCGGTGTTGCTTCCGCGGCCGGCTCCGCCGCGGTTGCCGTTATCGCGACGCGGGCCGGCGCCTTGCCCATCGCGGCGCGGCGCCCGCTCTTCAGGCCGGGCCGGGCCGGTGGCATCGTCCAGCCGGCGGGTCAACGCGATGCGTTTGCGCGGCACATCCACTTCCAGCACCTTGACCTTGACGATATCGCCGGCCTTGACCACATCGCGCGGATCTTTGACGAAGGTGTCCGACAGTGCGGAGATATGGATCAACCCATCCTGGTGCACGCCGATGTCGACGAATGCGCCAAACGCGGCGACATTGCTGACCACGCCTTCCAGAATCATGCCCTCACGCAGGTCCTTGATGTCTTCCACGCCCTCGGCAAAGCGCGCCGCCTTGAATTCCGGACGCGGATCGCGGCCGGGCTTTTCCAGTTCCCTGAGGATGTCGCGCACGGTTGGCACACCGAATTTGTCGTCGGTGAACTGCTCGGGTTTCAGGCTGCGCAGATAGCTGCCATCACCAAGCAGGGCCTTGATCGGCCGGTCAGCGGCGGAGACGATGCGCTCGACCACCGGATAGGCTTCCGGATGCACCGCCGACGCATCCAGCGGTTCATCACCATCGGCGATACGCAGGAATCCAGCGCACTGTTCGAACGTCTTGTCGCCCAGGCGCGGCACCTTGAGCAGTTCCTTGCGGCGCTTGAACGGGCCATTTTCGTCACGATGGCGCACGATATTTTCCGCCACGCTGGGCGACAGGCCCGACACACGCGACAGCAATGCCGCCGAGGCGGTGTTGACGAATACGCCCACGGCATTCACGCAGTCTTCCACCCGTGCATCCAGTGCCTTGGCCAGCCGGTACTGGTCCACGTCATGCTGGTACTGGCCCACGCCAATGGCCTTGGGCTCGATCTTGACCAGTTCGGCCAACGGATCCTGCAGGCGCCGGGCGATGGAAACGGCGCCGCGCAGCGACACGTCCAGCTCAGGGAACTCCTTGGCGGCGAACTCCGACGCCGAATAGACCGATGCACCGGCTTCGCTGACCACCACCTTCTGCAGTCTGGGATTGGCACAGGCCGCGATGACCTCACCCGCGAGCTTGTCGGTTTCGCGGCTGGCGGTACCGTTGCCGATCGCGATCAGCTCGACGTTGTGCTTGGCGCACAGGTGCTTGAGCGTCTGCAGCGACTGCTCCCACTGCCGGCGCGGCTCGTGCGGATAGATGGTCTCGGTCGCGACCAGCTTGCCGGTGGCATCGACCACGGCGATCTTGCAGCCGGTACGGATGCCGGGGTCAAGCCCCAGGACTGTCTTGGGTCCGGCCGGAGCGGCCAGCAGCAGATCCTTGAGGTTGTCACCGAACACCGCGATTGCTTCCGCTTCGGCCTTCTCGCGCGCCTGGTTGAACAGATCCAGCAGCAGGTGCATGTGCAGCTTGGCGCGCCAGGTCAGGCGACAGGCGTCGAGCAGCCAGCGATCGGCAGCCCGCCCCTTGTCGGCGATGCCGGCGTTGTAGGCCACGCGTCCTTCGGCGTACTGGTGCCCGGCTTCGGCATCGCCGCCCGGGTCCAGTTCGAGAAACAGGAATTCCTCGCGGCGCGCGCGGAACAGCGCCAGCAGGCGATGCGAGGGAATCTTCGCCAGCGATTCGGCATGGTCGAAGTAGTCACGGTATTTGGCGCCGTCGGCCTCCTTGCCCTCGACCACGCGGGCGCGGATGACGCCGGTTTCAGCCAGCCACTGGCGCAATTCACCGACCAGTGCCGCATCCTCGCCCCACCGTTCCATCAGGATGGCGCGTGCGCCTTCCAGCGCCGCCTTGGTATCGGCCACCCCCTTGTCGGCATCAACGAATCCAGCGGCGAAAACCTGTGGGTCCAGTGCAGGATCGGACAGCAGGCCATCGGCCAGTGGCTCCAGCCCGGCTTCGCGGGCGATCTGGGCACGGGTGCGGCGCTTGGGCTTGTACGGCAGATACAGGTCTTCCAGTCGGGACTTGGTATCGGCCCCGGCAATCTCGCTGCGCAACTCGTCGGTCAGCTTGCCTTGTTCCTGGATGCTGGCCAGCACCGCGGCACGACGATCCTCCAGCTCGCGCAGATAGGTCAGGCGTACTTCCAGATTGCGCAGCTGTGTGTCATCCAGGCCACCGGTAGCTTCCTTGCGGTAGCGCGCGATGAACGGAACGCTCGCCCCCTCGTCCAGCAGGGCGATGGCGGCCTTGGCCTGTGACGGATCTGCGCCGATCTCGGCAGCGATGGTCTGCGCAATGTGCTGCGCGAGCTTGATGTCTTGCATTGCTTGATGCGGAAACCACGATGACAGGTGAGCCATTCTGGCAACGCATGGCTGTCAGCGGAAGCCGTTGACAGCAGGCTCCGGACCTGTTGCCCGGCGCGCGGCAAGCTCACTCACCCCAGGTACTGGCTCAGCCGTTGGATGGCGATTTCGTCGCGCAGATCCTCCAGCACCATCACACGCACCCGCCCTCTACCGTTCACATCCATCATCCGCTCCACATAGAACTCCGGACCTTGCTCCGTGTCCGCGCGGGTCTTGCTGAAACCGTAGGGCACCACGCCCTTGTCGCCATCCTTGCTGCCACCGATATAAAGAACAACCGCCATGGTGGTTGGTACTCCTCCAGAAACCAGAACCCAGCCACCTTACTCGGCGGCACGTTAGAAGGATGTACAGATCGCGTTGACGCTTCATGACCGTGGTGTTGCCGTATCAAAACAGGGCGAACCTTCACATAAGTTCAGTGACGCCCCGGCCACCAGCCGCGGCCGCTGAGTGCATAGCGATCCGCCGCACGTTCGAAAGGATTGCGCACACTGACACCACCGCAAAGCAGATAGAGCGGCAGGAACAGCGGCCCCAGCACCATGTACTGGAATACATGTGCACGTTCATGGTCTCCCAGTCGCACGCGGGGATGCTCGCAGTGTCCGGCCCGATGTTCATAGGTCGCGCACAGCCCGTCGAGATTGTCACCGGTATGCAGGATCACCATGCCGAAGGTGATTGCACCCCCCGGCCCCCAGGGCCAGTGGCTGAACACCAGTGCACAGTCGCGCGGACTCCAGTAGGCGCGCGCGCCGGCAACGCATCCGGCCAGGCCCGCAGCCAGGCCGAGAAGGGAATTAGGGAGCGTCCACAACGCGCCAAGCCCCTGCAAGGCACGCAATCCCCACCGCAAGGACGGCGTGTGACCGGTCATCACGCCCTCGCCCCGCAATCACCGCGCGCCCGAATGCCGGCCATCAGGGTGACGGTGCGCGCAACTGCCGCAGCGTGTGCTGGAACCATGCCGCCGCGTCCTGCTCGGGAGCATCCGGACACGCAACCCGGTAAGGCCGGCCACTCAGGCTGCTGCGGCTGGCCGCGCGTTCGATGAACTGCTCGCTACTGCCCACCAGGTCACGTTTGAGCAGGTAGTCGTATTTGCGCTGCAGATGCGCGCGTGCCTCGCCGGGGCCATACCAGCTGCCATTGCGTTGGAAGCGGCAGCCGGAATTTTCCAGCGCCTGCATCAGTCCTGCGATTTCGCGTTGCGTGGTTGCAGTGGGGGCGGCCTGCGCGCGCATTGGCGTGGCCATCAGGACCGCGCATATCCACAGCACCGTCCAACGGTTCATGCGCGTTCGCTCAGCCATTGATGGATCGCGCCAGGAACCTCGCGTTGTGCCCGGCCTGACACATAGATGCCGATATGCCCCCCGCGAAACCCCAGTTCCGTGTAGTCGCGGCTACCCACCCGATCCCGCATCGCCCGTGATGCGGCGGGCGGCACCAGATGGTCCTGCTCGGCATAGATGTTCAGCAACGGCATCTGCAGCTGGGCCAGGTCCACCGCTTCCTCGCCGATGAGGATGCTTCCTTCCATCAATCCATTGGCCTGGTAGAACTGTTTGACGAACTGGCGGAACGCTTCGCCGGCAAGGTCCGGTGAATCGAAGATCCATTTTTCCATGCGCAGGAAATCCTCCAGCGCCTGCTTGTCGTCCAGGATGTCCATCAGCCCCACGTACTTCTGCACGTTCAGGCGGAAGGGCTTGAGCATCAGGTAGCTGGCATTCATCAGATCTGCCGGGATGTTGCCCAGCGTATCGACGAAAAGATCCACATCCACGTGGCGCGCCCAATGCGACAGCATGTTGTCGGGCGTATGGAAATCCACCGGCGTCACCATCGTGATCAGATTGCGCACTTTGTGCGGCCGCAGCGCGCTGTAACACAGCGAGAACACGCCACCCTGACAGATGCCGAGCAGGTTCACCGGCGCGCCGCGCTGCTGCGCGCGAAGGTGATCCACCGCGCCGTCGATGTAGCGCAGCAGGTAATCTTCTAAGGTGAGAAAACGTTCGGAGCGGTCCGGGTACCCCCAGTCCAGCACATAGACGTCCTGCCCCAAGGCGAGCAGCTTCTGCACCAGCGAACGGCCATCCTGCAGATCGACCATGTACGGGCGATTGACCAGGGCATAGACGATCAGCAGCGGGGGCAGGTCCCCTTTGGGGTGTTCTCCCAGGAACCGGTACAGTTTGACCTTGCCGTCACTCCATACTTCCTGGCGCTCGGTGACACCGTAATTGACGTCTTCCACCTGTGGCAGCAGCTTCAGGCCATCCAGCAGTTTGCGCTGCCATTGCAGGGTCTCCTGCAGCAGGTCATCGCTGCCAAATCCCAGTGGCCCTTTCATGCCTTGCCCTCACCGCGGGCCGGCGGCTGTTTCCTGGTCGCGCCCACCTTCTCCCGCGGTTTGGCCTGCGGCGATTCGACCTTTGCCGGCGTTGCTTTTGCTGCCGCTTTTTTGGAGGCTTTCGGGGCTTTCGGTGCGGCCTTCGCTGCGGATGTGCTGCGCGATCGGGCTGCCGGTGCCACCGAAGCCGGGGCCTCAGTGGTACGCGCGGTTGCCTCCAGCAAACGCCGGAGCTGGCGCTCCAGCTCGGTGATGCGGCGGTGCGCGGTATCCATCTCGCTGCGCGTGGGCACGCCCATCGCCTCGCAGGCGCGCTCAAGTTCGCTTTGCGATGCCGCACGCAGGCGCATTTGCGCGTTGGCCAGTTCCCCGTAAATACGCTGGAACTCTTCCGACAGCGCCATTTTTGCGTACGCGTCCTCGGCGGCATCGATCCACAGATCGAACATCGCCCGGGCGCTGGTCAGCTGGCTTCCGGAAGATTCGTGCTCGGCGAGCTTGGCCTCGAAGCGCTTGAATGCGTCGTCCAGAACCGTGCGGATCAAATCGATATAAGCCTCGGCCCGCGCCTGATAGTCCTGCTGGATTTTCAGCAGCGCCTGCCAGCGCGCCTGGTGCTCGCGGGCCGGGCCGAACAAGGGAGAATTGAGCCATTCGCCACCGAAGCCGGTTTGCGCCGCGCGCGCGAACTCGCGAACCCATGGCTGGTCGTTGAGTGCGCTGCCTCCCCGGGCGGCCTCCAGCATCCAGCGCAGCAGATCATCGCCCTGCCCTTGCACCGCGTCGCGCCAGGCGCCAGCCACCTCGGCGGCACTGGTATCACGGCCGGCGAAGCGTGCCGCCACCTGCTGCATCGCCGCCAGCCAGTCACCAGCCTGGTGCTGGAAACGCGCACCCAGTTCCTGGACCTCCGCCGGAGTGTCAGTGGTAACCAGCCGGGTCCACTGCTCGATGCTTTCGCGCCACGGGAAGTCGGCGGTGGCTGCGGCGCCCTGGCCCTGCATGGCCTGGGTCCAGGCCTCCCAATGGCGGCGCATACCCTCCTCGAAACCCTTGCTGTCGTTGTTGCCTGGCGCTGCCATCGATCCACTCCCGGAGTATCCGGGGATCATAACAATGCCACCCGGCGGCCGTGTCAGGGCTTGGGGATACGCAGTGTCTTGCTGATCATCAGCGAACCCGACAGCGCGAACAGCAGCACCAGAGGATGCAGCTGCCACGGCCCCAGCTGCCAGCTGCCGCCCCAGAGCGCCGGGCCGATGGCCTGGAAGTGCGCGGCAACCGCCAGCAAGATCACCAGAGCCAGACTGGTGGGAATCGGCGTACCTTCGAAATAAGGGACCTTGTCCGAATCCCCGGACAAGGCCTCGGCGGTGACGTTGTAGCGGGCCAGCCGGCTGACACCGCAACAGACGAAATAGCTCAGCACCATCCAGTCCCAGCCGCCCTGCATGCCGCAGGCATAAGCCAGTGCGGCCGGTGCGACGCCGAAGGAGATGACATCAGCCAGCGAATCCAGTTCGCGCCCGAGCGTGGACGAGGACTGGCGCCAGCGGGCCACGCGTCCATCCAAGGCGTCGAAGATGAAAGCCAGCGGAATCAGCGCCATGCCGAACATCAAAAAGCCACGCTGCCCGTCCTGCAAGAAGCGCATCGCGGCGAACACCGCGCCAGTGCCGCAGAAGGCATTGCCGAGCGTGAACCAATCGGCGAGCTGGAATTCACGGAGCATCGAAAAGTGGCGCTTCATATCGGATCTTTTGGCCGGAACCGCATCAGCCTAACGCGAATTTCGCGAATTTCGCGAATGCGCGCTTCGCTATTTGCACGAACAGTCGTCATGGACCGCGGCGCTGCCACTCAAAGCCGGGTGTAGTTCCATGACTGCATACGTCCATCGCGGTAGGGCATCACGCCATGGAATGGGCGCGGGTCAGTATCGAACACCAGTGGCAGGAAGTGGCGGTCGCCCTCCCACAGCGGCAGCGATTCGAGCTGGTCGACCGGCACCCATTCCAGCGTGCCTTCCGGATTGGCGTCCAGCGGCGTACCGGTGTAATCGTCGATGACGAAAATGAAAGCAAACCAGTCCTCACCCTGCTTGCCGAAGCCCGGCCAGCTGATGGTCCCGCGCAGGCGCGTGGTGCCGCACTCGATACCCGCTTCCTCGCGGATCTCACGGTGCATGCAGGCCAGGATGTCCTCATCAGGCTCCATCTTGCCGCCCAGCCCGTTGTACTTGCCCAGGTGGATGTCGCCGGGGCGCGTGTTGCGATGGATCATCAATGCCTGGCGGCCATCTGCCGACAGCACATAACCAAGCGTGGCGAGAATCGGGGTGTAAGGCATCAGCAGAGTCACGACCGGCAGGGTCGACCATTATGACCGATCCACTCCCGCGACTCAGCGGTGCTGCAGAGCGTGGCTGGATCGCGCGCCGCGTGCGGGGTGCCGGGGAAGCATTGCAACGTCGCCACCCCATGACCGCGCTCGGCCAGGTACTCCAGCCATTTGCCCAGAAAGGTGTTCATGCGCAGGCGATGGCTGATCAGCTCATCGGCTGGCGGATACATCCCCATCACGTCCTGCCAGCGACGGCCAACATAGCAATGCGTGGTCTCGGCCTGGCGCGCGTCCCGATACAGCCGCAGATAGGCCGAAGGATCGGGCTCGCCGGTCAGCGGGTCGCAGATGTCATAGGTCATGCGCAGCTCGACCGTATAGCGGTGGCACTCGATGACATCCAGCCGCACATCCAGCCCATCGCCAATGGATGACACATGGCAGCCGGGCTGCAGGTGATCCGGTGCAAACAGGCGCATCAGGTGGACATAGTTTTCCGCATACAGCCCCATCAGCCAGCCAAGACGGCTCAGCTTGGGAATGCGGTCGATGCGGGACAGTGCGCGGGTCATGTTTCGATCCTACACGCTGTGCCGCGAACCGGGCAGCATGGCGCTGCCCGGCGGGGGCTTCAGAACATTTCCCGTTGCAGTCCCAGCGTGCCCAGCACTTTGCTGGAGATTTCCTCGATCGAGGTATGGGTGGTGCTCAACGTCGGAATCCGTTCGGCGCGGAACATCTTCTCGGCCATGGCGACCTCGCGTTTGCACGTCTCCGCACTGGCATACCGCGAATTGGGCCGGCGCTCCTGGCGGATCTGCTGCAGCCGTTCCGGATCGATGGTCAGGCCGAACAACTTGCTGCGATAAGGACGCAGCCGCGGTGGCAGCCGGTCATGCTCCAGATCCTCGTCGGTCAACGGGTAGTTCGCCGCCCGGATGCCGTAGTGCATTGCCAGATAGATGCAGGTCGGCGTCTTGCCGGCGCGCGATACCGCCACCAGGATCACGTCGGCCTCATCGTAGTTCACCGCGATGCCATCGTCGTGGCTGAGCGCGTAGTTCATCGCGTTGATACGCCGGTGGTAGGTGTCGAAATCGACCATGCCGTGCGCCTGTCCCACCCGCGAATGGCGGGTGGCGTCGAGCTCGCTTTCCAGCAGGCCGATAAAGGGCGCAAACACATCCAGCACCAGCGCGCCGCTCTCGTTCAGGATCGCGCCGAGGTCGGAATCCACGCAGGAACTGATCACGATCGGCCGCACCTGGTAGCGCTCTCCCGCGGCCCGGATGCGCGCGGCGGCGTCGTGCGCCTTGTCGACATCGTCGACGAACGACATGCGATCCGTGACGAAACTGAAGCCTGTGAACTGGGTCAACAGACTGTGCCCCACCGTCTCGGCGGTGATGCCGGTGCCGTCGGAAACATAGAAAACCGGCCGAATCGCCGCCATATCCGCTCCTCAAAGTTGTGATGATGACCCCGGGTCAGGCCGGCAGCCATCGCCTGTCCCGGAAAAGACAAGCACAAGACAAAGCGCTGTCACAAGCTTGTGCCGCCCAGGTGTGCGCTGCATCATATTGGCTTCTTCCTACGGACGTGGCCATCCAAGCCCGCCTCGGGCGATGGCCTCAACGGAGCATCGCGCTTGAACGAGAATATCCTGTGGTTGCATGAGCTGCGCCTGGCCGACCTGGCCCGCGTGGGTGGCAAGAATTCCTCGCTCGGCGAGATGATCGGCAACCTGGCCGGCTTGGGTGTCTCGGTGCCCGGTGGTTATGCCACGACGTCCGAAGCGTTCAAGGACTTCATCGCCCATAACGACCTGTCCAAGCGCATCTTCGACAAGCTGGCAACGCTGGACGTCGAGGATGTCAATGCGCTGACCGCCGCCGGCAAGGAGATCCGCGGCTGGGTCATCGATGCCCCGCTGCAGCCGCAGCTGGACACCGACATCCGCGACGCCTACGCCAAACTGTGCGCCGACAACGGCGGCGGTGAGGTGGCCGTGGCCGTGCGCTCCTCGGCCACCGCCGAAGACCTGCCCGACGCGTCCTTCGCCGGCCAACAGGAAACCTTCCTGAACGTGACCGGGGCCGACGACGTCGTGCACAAGGTCAAGGAAGTGTTCGCCTCGCTGTACAACGACCGCGCCATCGCCTACCGCGTCCACCACGGCTTCAAGCACGAGGACGTGTTCCTCTCCGCCGGTGTGCAGCTGATGGTGCGCTCGGGCGTTGGCGCTTCCGGCGTGCTGTTCACCCTGGACACCGAGTCCGGTTTCCGTGACGTGGTGTTTGTGACCTCGTCCTTCGGTCTGGGTGAAATGGTCGTGCAAGGCGCGGTCAACCCGGACGAGTTCTACGTCTACAAGCCCACCCTGACGGCCGGCAAGCCGGCGATCCTGCGCCGCTCGCTGGGCTCCAAGGCCATCCGCATGGTTTATTCGGACGTCCCGGGCGAGCGCGTCAAGATCGAGGACACCCCGGCCGAACTGCGCGGCACGTTCTCGATCAGCGATGAAGATGTCCAGGAGCTGTCCAAGCAGGCACTGGTCATCGAAAAGCACTACGGCCGCCCGATGGATATCGAGTGGGCCAAGGACGGGGTATCCGGCAAGCTGTTCATCGTCCAGGCCCGCCCGGAAACCGTGAAATCGCGTGCCAAGGCCACCCAGATGGAGCGTTATGCGCTGCAGGCCAAGGGTGAGGTGATTGCTGAAGGCCGTGCCATCGGCCAGAAGATCGGCGCCGGCGTCGCCCGCGTGGTCCGTTCGCTGGATGACATGAACCGCGTGCAGCCCGGCGACGTACTGGTCGCCGACATGACCGACCCCGACTGGGAGCCGGTGATGAAGCGCGCCTCGGCCATCGTCACCAACCGCGGCGGCCGCACCTGCCATGCGGCGATCATCGCCCGCGAGCTGGGCGTTCCGGCCGTGGTCGGGACCGGCAATGCGCTGAGCCTGATCCAGGACGGCCAGGAAGTGACGGTGAGCTGCGCCGAAGGCGATACCGGCTTCATCTACGCCGGCAAGCTGGCCTTCGAGCGCACCACCACCGACCTTGAGAACATGCCGCCGGCACCGCTCAAGATCATGATGAACGTGGCCAACCCGGAACGGGCCTTCGACTTCGGTCAGCTGCCCAATGCCGGCATCGGCCTGGCCCGCCTGGAAATGATCATCGCCAGCCACATCGGCATCCACCCGAATGCGCTGCTGGAATACGACCGTCAGGATGCGGCCACCCGCAAGAAGATCGACGAGAAGATTGCCGGCTACAAGGATCCGGTGAGCTTCTATGTGGACCGCCTGGCCGAGGGTATCGCTACCCTCACCGCCTCGGTCGCACCGAATCCAGTGATCGTGCGCCTGTCGGACTTCAAGTCCAACGAGTACGCCAACCTGATCGGCGGCAGCAACTACGAGCCGCACGAAGAGAACCCGATGATCGGCTTCCGCGGCGCCAGCCGCTACGTCGACCCGAGCTTCTCCAAGGCCTTCGCGCTGGAATGCCAGGCCGTGTTGCGCGTGCGCAACGAGATGGGCCTGGAGAACCTGTGGGTGATGATCCCGTTCGTGCGCACCCTGGAAGAAGGCCGCAAGGTGGTGGAAGTGCTCGCCGCCAATGGCCTGAAGCAGGGCGAGAACGGCCTGAAGATCATCATGATGTGCGAAGTGCCGTCCAACGCGCTGCTGGCCGATGAATTCCTGGAGATCTTCGACGGCTTCTCGATCGGCTCCAATGACCTGACCCAGCTCACCCTGGGCCTGGACCGCGATTCCTCGATCGTCGCCCACCTGTTCGACGAGCGGAACCCGGCGGTCAAGAAGCTGCTGTCGATGGCCATCAAGAGCGCACGCGCCAAGGGCAAGTACGTCGGCATCTGCGGCCAGGGGCCGTCCGACCATCCGGATCTGGCCGAATGGCTGATGCAGGAAGGCATCGAGTCGGTGTCGCTGAACCCGGACACGGTGGTCGACACCTGGTTGCGCCTGGCCAAGCTCAAGGCCAACAGCTGACCTCCCCGGCCCTGACAGACAAAACCCCGCTCCGGCGGGGTTTTGTTTTGGCCTGCCGTCCGCCGATGCGGTGTTGCAGGGGCGCCATTTTCCAGTACCGGCTGCCAATGCAGGCCTGTATTGCCGGCTTCAGCCCGTCATGTAACCAGCCAGCGCCTGATAGCTCAGCCGTACCGGTTCAAAACCGTATTCGCGCTCCAGCCGCCTGACGATGAAGTGGCCGCGCGCCATATCCTGGTAGTAACTGGTGAACATGGTGTTCAAGGTCGCGCCAGCGACCGCGCCGATGATCGGCACCGCCTGTGCGGCGAATTTCTCCGTGACCACAACCCCGAAACGGGTGGCGATCTTCTCCACGATCTTTGCCAGCCACTTGCCCGCCTCCTTCGGAGCGAGGCCGAGGATTACACCGTGGCCGCCGCCAACCGCCGTGCCGGCAAGCTCCGCCGACAGATGCCGCATCACTTCGGTGGTGAAGCCGCGCGCCAGGTAATAGCCGGTTTCGCTGGCGTCATCCCTGCCGGTATTGCCGCCCAATGCGAACACCTCCAGACAGGCCTGACGGGTGGCGAAATCGTTCAGGTCGAACCCTTCGCTGCGGGCGATATCGGCCACCGCACGCATGATGATCGTCGTCGACAGGGGCAATTCCACCGCCAATGCAGGCAGCCCGCCCAATCCCCCCAACGCGCCGGACGCAGCGGCCGCCAGTTTGTGCAGGCGCGGCGATGCCGTTTTTCCCGGTTGCTCGCGATCCATGCTCCACAGCGCCGTTTGCGCGGCTTTGTACAGGGCCGCCTCGGTGACACTGTGGATCCGGGAAGACACCGATGCCGGCAGCTTGCGTACGGCAAATTCCAACGGCGAGCCTACCAGATTGGCCACCTTGGCCGTCAGGGTGGGCGCTTCCAGCAACGCCACCGCACGCTGCAGGTCGGCCCAGTCGTGGACGTCATCCTGCAGGCGGATCGCGGGGACATTCATGCCAATCAGCCTGCGGCCGGCAACCCCGCCAGCGCGCCCATGAACTGCCGGTAGTGGCGCAGCTCGGCGATGGAGTCCTTCACATCACTCAGCGCGGTATGGCTGGAGGTCTTGCTCACCCCGGCGGCCACTGCAGGGGCCCAGCGCTTGGCGAGCTCCTTGATCGTGGACACATCCAGATTACGGTAGTGGAAATATTTCTCCAGTCGCGGCATCTGCCGGTGCAGGAAGCGCCGGTCCTGGCAGATCGAGTTGCCACACATCGGGGAAGCACCGGCCTTGATCCACTCCTGCAGGAACACGATGGTCTGCGCCTCGGCCTGTCCCAGGGTCAGGGTGCTGTCCAGTACGCGTTGCCACAGGCCCGAGCGCTGGTGCTGGTTGCGGTTCCACTCGTCCATCGCTTCCAGCGTCGCCAGCGGGTGCGAGATGGCGAACTCCGGCCCTTCAGCCAGCACATTCAACTGGGCGTCGGTGACGACGGTGGCGATCTCGATGATCGAATCGTTGTCGGTATCGAGCCCGGTCATTTCCAGATCAATCCAGATCAACCGGTCGTTGCCTGCGCTGTTGTCCGCCATGTAATACCTCGTGCAGTGGGCCGGACAATATCTTTGCCGGGCCGGAATATCCAGGCGCACATGATACGCCGGCCGCCACGCACCGCTGCGTCAAATATCGTCCGGCGACAGCAACGGACGCCCGCGCTTGGCGCGGAAATAATTGGTCAGGCGCAAGCTGGCGTCTTTGGCCAGAACCCCGCCGCAGACCTGTACGCGATGGTTGTGGCGCGGATCGGCGACCAGGTCGAACACGCTGCCGCACGCGCCCGTCTTCGGGTCGGTGGCCGCGAACACCACGCGCGCGACCCGTGCATGCACCAGCGCCATCGCACACATCGCGCATGGCTCGAGCGTGACGTAAAGGGTGCAGCCAATCAGACGGTGATTGCCCAGCCGCTTGCCGGCCTCGCGCATGGCCATGATCTCGGCGTGGGCGCTGGGGTCGTGATTGATGATGTTGAGGTTCCAGCCCTCGCCCAGCAGCTGGCCATCACTGCCGACCAGCACCGCGCCCACCGGGATCTCATCGAACTCGCGTTGCGCACGATCCGCCAGCGCCAGCGCATGGCGCATCCAGTGCTCGTCCACCGGGGCGGTGCTGAGATCGTCGGTCATCGCAGAAGTCACGGTGCCTGGCTCCGGACGCCAGAGGGTCCGAACCCCGCAAGAAACGGAGGGCGGGAAGGTTATGGCGGGCAGAGTGGGATTCGAACCCACGGAAGGTTTGACCCTTCGCCGGTTTTCAAGACCGGTGCCTTAAACCGCTCGGCCATCTGCCCGTGTCGTCCGGCGCGATCCAGCCGCGCCGATCCGGGTGCGCATTCTCGCATGCCTGCACCGTTTTTGTTCAACCCGCGTCCACGGCGAGCGCGCCGATTGTCGAGGCGCGGATCTTTTCCTTGGCCCGCTCGCAGGCGCCACCGCAATCCAGCCGCGAGGCCTCCAGTTCCGGCGGCAGGTGTTCGGCGAGGAAGTCGATGAACACGCGCACTGCCGGCAGCAGGCCGCGGCGCGAGGCGAACACCGCATGGCAGATGCCCTGCGGCAGCGACCAGTCCGGCAGCACCACCTCCAGCTCGCCGTTGCGCACGGCCTCGGCGCACACGGTTTCCGGCAGCATGGTGATTCCGAAGCCGTCTTTCACCATCGACTGCAGCAGCGGGAAATCAAAGCCGGCCACCCGCGGCTGCAGGTCCACGCGGCTGACCGCCCCGTTGGGGCCATGCAGTTCCCAGCGTTGGCGCGCCTCGTCCTCGCTGATGCTCAGGGTGACATGGCTGGCCAGCTCCTCCGGGGTGGCCGGGCGACCGGCGCGATCCAGATAGGCGGGACTTGCGACCAGCAGCTCCTGCACCTGGCCGAAGCTGCGCATCACCAGGCTGCCATCGTCATCCAGCCGCGAACGCACGCGCAGGGCGACGTCATAGCCCTCGTTGATGATGTCCACCCGGCGGTTGCTGATATTGAGCTGCAGTCGCACCTTCGGGTATTGCTCGAGGAATCTAGGCAGCAGGCGCGGCAGTTGCATCTGCGCCAGCGACACCGGAACGCTGGCACGGACCAGCCCGCGCGGCTCGGCACTGAGCCGATCCACCACCTCGCGTGCGGCCTGCGCCTCGGCCAGCATGGTCTGCGCATGGCGATGCACGCTCATGCCGACATCGGTGACGGCGAAGCGGCGGGTGGAGCGCTGCAGCAGGCGCACGCCCAGTTCGGTTTCCAGCTGGCTGATGCGCCGGCTCAGGCGGGATTTGGGGATACCCAACGCGCGCTCCGCCGCGGCGAAACCGCCGTGGTCCACGACCATCGCGAAGTAGTAGAGGTCGTTGAGATCCTGCATGGGGTAATTCCACAAATAGAACGAGTGGTGGAATTCAAACACCTTTGTCCCGAATCTGCAAATCAATCCTCAAACGGTCCTGTATTTGGCGGATTGACCGCCATCCTCCAGCGAGTGGTCTCGAGCCCGAAGCTGGCGGTCACAAAAAAGCCCGCATCACGGCGGGCTCTTTGTTAATTCGGGCCGATACGGCGGGCTCAGCCGATGCGCTCGATTCCGCCCATGTACGCACGCAGCACGTCCGGAACCGTGATGGAGCCGTCCGCGTTCTGGTAGTTCTCCATCACCGCGATCATCGCCCGCCCCACCGCCACACCCGAGCCGTTCAGGGTGTGTGCCAGCTCCGGCTTGCCGGCGGCATTGCGCCAGCGTGCCTGCATGCGGCGGGCCTGGAAATCACCGCAGTTGGAGCACGAGGAAATCTCGCGATAGGTCTGCTGCGACGGCAGCCAGACTTCCAGGTCATAGGTCTTGATCGCCGAGAAACCCATGTCGCCGGTGCACAGCAGCACCTTGCGGTACGGCAAGCCCAGCTGCTGCAGCACGGCTTCGGCGCACCCGGTCATGCGCTGGTGTTCGGCTTCGCTGTCTTCGGGCTTGCAGATGCTGACCAGTTCGACCTTCTCGAACTGGTGCTGGCGGATCATGCCGCGCACGTCGCGACCGCCGCTGCCGGCCTCGGAACGGAAGCACATCGAATGGGCGGTCATGCGCAGCGGCAGGCGCTCGCCATCGATGATCTCGTCGCGGACGATGTTGCTCAGCGGCACTTCGGAGGTCGGAATCAGATAGCGGGTGGATTCGCCCAGCGTGGTCTTGAACAGATCCTCCTCGAACTTGGGCAGCTGGCCGGTACCGCGCAGCGAATCGGCATTGACCAGCACCGGCACGTTGGTTTCCTCGTAGCCGTGGGCATTGACGTGCAGATCCAGCATGAACTGCCCCAGTGCACGGTGCAGGCGCGCGACCTGGCCACGCAGCACGGTGAAGCGCGCCCCGGAGAGCTTGGCAGCGGTTTCCGCGTCCAGCCCGTGGTTGCGCGCGCCGAGCTCGACATGGTCCAGCACCGGAAAGTCGAACGCGCGCGGCGTGCCCCAGCGCAGCTGCTCCACGTTCTCGCTTTCATCCTTGCCAAGCGGTACGTCGTCGGCCGGCACATTGGGAATGCCCAGCGACAGTGCTTCGATCTTCTCGCGCAGCTCGTCCAGCTGGATTTCCGAAGCCTTCAGCTCATCGGCAAACGCCGCCACCTCGGCCATGATCGCCGAGACGTCTTCCCCCTTGGCCTTGGCATGGCCGATCGCCTTGGAGCGGCTGTTGCGCAGGCTCTGCAGTTCCTGGGTGCGCACTTGGATACGCTTGCGATCAGCCTCGAGGGCTTCAAACGCCGCCACATCCAGATCGTAGCCGCGTGTGACACGCAGGCGTTCGGCAAGTTCGGCGGGCTGCTGGCGAAGAAGGGCGGGATCAAGCATGGAGGCGGCACTGTGTACGGGTGTGGAGTGCGATTATCGCCCGAACCGCCATTCTCTGCCGCGCGATTCATTGTTCCTGTGCAAGAATCGGCCACTTGAAACGGGCCCAGTCCATGTCAGCACACAGTTCCCGCTCCGGGCAGAATGTCACCTTCCAGCTGCCGCGCAGCAGCCTGAAAATCGCCGGCATCGCTTTTTGCGCAGGCCTCCTGCTGTTTTTCGTGGTCTGGCTCAACGCACGCAGGAACAATGATTTCTACCGTGCAGGCCCCGCCCAGCCGCAAACGGAGGTTGCCGAGCCCGCTCCGCTGCCCGCGCCACTTCCTGCCGGTGCCGGCGCCAGCGACATGCCCGAATCGCGTCCGGAGGCGGCCGGAGAAGCGCCGCAGCTGGTGGAAACCGCACCGCCCCCGTCACCGCAACCCATCGTCGAAGCCGAACCGGCTCCGCCACCGGCCCAGACGGCCCCTGCCCCAGTCGCGGACACGCCGACCGACCGGCCCGTGCCGCTGCCGGATCAGAGTCCAGCCCCGACCTACCCGCCCGCAGCGCTGCGTCGCGGCGACAGCGGGACGGTCGTGGTGCAGGCGTTGGTCGATACGCGCGGTGTGCCGCTGGATGTGAAGATCATCCAGCGCAGCGGCTCGCGTGATCTGGATCGCGCCGCCTTGGACGCCGTGCGCAACTGGCGTTTCCAGCCGGCGCAGAGCAACGGGCAGCCGATGCAGGGAACCCTGGAGATTCCCTTCGATTTCAAGCCCGCGCAGTAAGCGGGACTCCGTAGATTCGCCAACCCGGCGGATGCCGCTCCGGGGATGCACCCGGGTTCGGCTTGCGCCCGGGCCGCACCGTTGCCAGTGCGGCCCGGATTCCGGATGACTTCAGGACAGGACGCTGAGCCCGAAGCCGGCACCGCTGGCAAGCTCGTCAAAACCCGGGAAAGAGGTCGCCACGTTGGCTACATCGTTGATCCGTACCTCCCCGGTACTGAGCTGGCCGGCGATGGCAAAGGCCATCGAGATGCGGTGATCGCCGTGGCTTTCGATAGTGCCACTGCCCACCGGGCCACCGTGGATCGTGGCGCCATCCTCGGTTTCATCCACGCGCAGGCCCAGTGAGCGCAGGCCGGTGGCCATCGCCGCCAGACGGTCCGACTCCTTGACCCGCAGCTCGGCGGCACCCCGCACCACGGTCTGGCCAGAAGCTGCTGCAGCGGCGACAAACAGCGCCGGGAACTCGTCGATCATGTCCGGCACCACCGACTCGGGAATCTCCGCGCCCTGCAGCGGCGCGTAACGCACCACCAGATCCGCCACCGGCTCGCCGCCATGCTCGGCATGGTTCTCCTCGGTGATGTCCGCGCCCATCAGGCGCAACGCGGTCAGCAGACCGGTACGGCGCGGATTGAGTCCGACCGAGCGCAGCCGCACCTGGGAGCCCGGAATAATGCTGGCGGCGACGATGAAGAACGCCGAGGAGGAGAAGTCCGCCGGGACCGCGATATCGGTCGCGCGCAACCGCTGACCGCCGCGCAGGCGCGCCCTGCCCGGGGAGAACGCGATCTCGACGCCGAACGCGCGCAGCATGCGCTCGGTGTAGTCGCGGGTGGGATGCGGCTCGACCACCGAGGTCTCGCCCTGTGCATACAGCCCGGCCAGCAGCACCGCCGACTTCACCTGGGCGCTGGCCACCGGCAGCTCGTAGTCGATGCCGTGCAGAGTCTGCCCGCCATGGATGTGCAGCGGCGGCGTGCCATCGGCCTGGGTATCGATACGTGCGCCCATCTTTGCCAGCGGCCCGGTCACCCGACGCATCGGCCGCTTGGACAGCGACGCATCGCCCACCAGCGTGGTGTCGAACGGCTGCCCGGCCAGCAGACCCGCCAGCAGGCGCATGCCGGTGCCGGCGTTGCCGCAATCCAGCTCACCCTGGGGCGCCTTCAGGCCATCCACGCCCACGCCATGCACGATGCGCTGCGAGGGCGACGGGGTTTCAAAACGCACCCCCATCTGCGCAAAGATCGAGGCGGTGGCGCGGGTGTCCTCGCCTTCGAGAAAGCCATCGATATGCGAGACACCGTCCGCCAATGCGGCAAACATCACCGCCCGGTGCGAGACCGACTTGTCGCCGGGAATATCCAGCGTGCCCTGCAGGGCCGAGCCTTTGCGTGCAATCCAGTACAGAGAATCGGTCATGCTGCTTCCTGTGGTAGCCGCCCGCGCCAGTGCGCGGGCCAATCAAAGCCGGAATTCCCGGCCATCAGAACGAAAGGGAGGGCGGCATAGCTGCCGGCGGAGCTGCCGCCAGCAGGGCGCCACCGATGGCATCGGTCAGGGCACGGCCACCGGATAGGAGCCGAGCACCTTGATCTGCGCCGAATGGGTCTGCAGCTCCGCCAGCGCGGCCTGCATCGCCGGATCCTCGACATGGCCGGCCAGGTCGATGAAGAAGCCGTACTCCCACTTGGCCTGATGCGAGGGCCGCGATTCGATGCGGTTCATGCTGATGCCGTGGCGGGCGAACGGGCTGAGCACATCGAACAGCGCGCCGGGCTTGTCGTGGATGTAGACCAGCACCGAGGTACGGTCGTGGCCGGAGGACGGGAAGATCTGGCGGCCGATCACCAGGAACCGGGTGGTGTTGTCGGCATCGTTCTGGATCGGTTTGGTGACGACCTTCTTCAGTCCATAGGCATGGATGGCGCTCTCGCCACCGATTGCCGCGGCGTCATCGGCGTTGCGCGCACGGCGCGCGCCCTCGGCGTTGCTCGACACCGGCAGCTTTTCCACCTTCGGCAGATTGGCGCGCAACCACGACGAGGTCTGCATGAACGCCTGCGGGTGGGCATAGATGCGCTCGATATCCTCCAGCCGGCCCGTGCGCGACATCAGGTACTGCTGCACGCGCAGCTCGACCTCGCCACAGATCTTCAGGTTGGATGTCAGGAACATGTCCAGGGTGATCTGGATGGTGCCCTGCCCGGAGTTCTCCACCGGCACAACGCCAAAGTCGGCATTTCCGGCCTCCACTTCCTGGAACACCTCCTCGATGCTCGACAACGGCAGGCCCAGGGCCGAGCGGCCGAAATGCTTGAGCATCGCCTGCTGGGTGAACGTGCCTTCCGGCCCGAGGTAACCGACCTTCAGCGGCTCCTGCTGGGCAAGGCAGGCCGACATGATCTCGCGATAGACATGCACCAGCACCTCGTCGCTGAGCGGGCCTTCGTTGCGGTCCACCACCATGCGCAGCACCTGCGCCTCGCGCTCGGGCCGGTAGTAGTCCACGGCCGCGGCCAGCTTGCCCTTGGCCTTGCCGACCTGGTGGGCGAACTGTGCACGCTCGGCGATCAGCGCCTGGATGCTGCGGTCGATGTGGTCGATCTTGGCGCGCACATCCGACAGTACCGGCGCGGCGATGGCCGGCTGCGTGTCCTTCTTCAGTGCTTTGGGCTTCTTGCTGACAACAGCTTTCTTGGTCTTGGTGCTGCGCGGTGCAGAGTCTGCTGCCGGTTTACGGGGCTTTGAAGCCATGGAATCACCGTCTGTTACGAGCCGGCGCCTGTGCGCCCGGCGGAATGGGAAAAATCAGCCGTTGCGCTGCTGGAAGTCGCGCATGAACGCCGCCAGCGCCTGCGCGCCTTCCAGCGGCATGGCGTTGTACAGCGAGGCGCGGATGCCGCCGACCGCGTTGTGACCTTTCAGCGCGAGCAATCCGGCGCGCTTGGACTCGCTGACGAAACGCGCATTGAGTTCGTCATCGGGCAGGAAGAACGGGATGTTCATCCGCGAGCGCACGGCCGCGACGACGTCGTTGCGGTAGAAGCCGCCGGAGTTGTCGATCGCCTCGTACACCAGCGCCGATTTGGCCTGGCTGAGGCGGGCGAACGCCTCCACCCCGCCCTGCGCCAGCATCCACTTGAACATCAGCCCCGCCAGGTACCAGTTCCAGGTCGGCGGCGTGTTGAGCATCGAGTCGCGGGCCACGTGCGAGCGGTAGTCGAAGATGTCCGCGCGCGGCTGGCCGGCGCGCTCGAGCAGGTCGCGACGGATGATGACCACCGTGATCCCGACCGGCCCCAGGTTCTTCTGCGCACCGGCATAGATCACCCCGTAACGCGACACGTCGATCGGCTCGGAGGCGATCGAGGAACTGAAATCGGCGATCAGCGGCACCCCGCCCACGTCCGGAACGTCGCGGAATTCGACGCCGTGGATGGTTTCATTGGCGGTGATGTGCACGTAGGCCGCATCGTTGGACAGCTGCCACTGCGCCGGCGCCGGAATGTCACGGAAGCCGCCGGCCTCACTGCTGGCGGCGATGTGCACATCCACGTAGGGCCGGGCCTGCTTCACCGCGGTCTTGCCCCAGTGGCCGGTAAGCACATAGTCCACGCGCTGGCCGGGCGCGGCGAAATTCAACGGCAGCAACGCCTGCTGGGTGGTGGCGCCGCCGCCCAGAAACAGCACGGCATAGTCATCGGGAATGCCGATCAGCGTGCGCAGGTCGGCATCTGCCTGGGCCGCGACGGCCATGAAATCGGCGCTGCGGTGACTGATCTCGACAATGGACGCGCCCACGCCGTTCCATTCCAACATTTCCGCCTGCGCCTGGCGCAGAACCGTTTCGGGCAACGTCGCGGGGCCGGCACTGAAATTGAATGCGCGCGTCATATCACACCTGCTGGGCTGAAGACCTAGTATGCCGCAGCGCAGCAGGCTTGGGGGACGCTAAAAAAGTTGCATTTGCATGCATCTGCAGCGGCGATCCGGATCGCCCCGGCGATGCAGCTCACGCACCGCCAGCCCGCCTAATCAGCGGGCGCCGAACAGCAGCAGCGCGCTGATCGCGGCACCCAGCAACAGCGCACTGAGCAGCAGCCACGGCCAGCGCCGCGGGCGCCGCTCCGGCATCGACGCATCAGCCGGCTCGGCCGTCTCGCGCTCCTCGCTTTGCGGAAAGTGGCTTGCCGGAATGCGCGGGTTCAACGGCACTTCAAGCACAAACCGGTGGTTGCCTTCGAACACCAGCTGATCGCCGGCCTGCAGCCAGCAATGCCGCACAGTCACCCCGTTGACCTGGGTTCCCTCGGCCGAGCCCAGATCACGCAACAGCACTTTCTCGCCGTGGCGCTCCAGCCGCGCATGACTATCGGCGAAAGCCGGCTCATCGATGAGGATATCGCTGTGCGGATCGCTGCCGATCGTGCGCGGCTGGTCTAGCGTGAAGCAGCGGCCGTGATAGCGCCCGCCCACACCGCGCAGCAGCACGCGCATGTCCTCGTCGCTGGCGGCCTGTGGCGCGGGCGGGTGTGTCACCGGCTCGCATTCCCCGCGCAACAGCATCTCGGCACCGTCGGCATAGACCGCATCCCCGGCCCGCAGCAACGCCATGCGCCGGACCGGCCGGCCGTTGACATGGATGCCGCGGGTGCCACTGGCCACCTGTAGCCAGACCCCGCGCTGGTCCACGCAGAACTGCGCGAGCAACAGAGGGCCGACACGGTCATCCCCGAGGCCGACCTGGCCGGTCGCGTGCCGGACGATACGCTGCACGCCCGGCTTCAGAGGCTGATCGGGTTGCTGACGGTTGCTGAAGTGGACTTGCAGTGTGCGCACTGTCGCAGATTATCAGTTCACCCGGACATGCAGAAGATGGCCGCGGGACTTGGACTGCGTCGCCACAGTCCGCACAATGCCGCACCTTGTCTTTATCGCCGGTCTGCCGGGAGCCTCTCCATGTCTACCATTGATATCCGTCACCCCCATTCCCTGTCCGACGAAGGCGCGCGCACCGCCATCGCAGAAGTCGCCCAGAAGCTGGAAGAACGTTTTGAAGTGACCGCCCGCTGGGAGGGCCAGACCCTGTATTTCGTCCGCTCCGGGGTTGATGGCGCCATCGAACTGCTGCCGGGCGCGGTGCGGGTGAAAGCCGAGCTGGGCTTTCTGCTGTCGGCCATGAAGGGCATGGTGGAATCGGAGATCCAACGGGTGCTGGCGGAAAAACTCGGCTGAACCCGGCGCCCTCACGCAATGCACGCACGGCCATCGCTACGGTAGGAACCTGATCTGTTTCCCCTGCCGAGGAGCAATGCCGTGAGTGTTTACGAACCTCGCCCTGATGAAAATGACACCCCCGAGCAGCACGAACCTGCCGAACGTTTGACCCGCCGCGTTACCGAATCGGCCCAGCAGATATGGCTGGCCGGTCTGGGCGCCTTGTCGCGCGCGCAGAATGAAGGCAAAAGCCTGTTCGATTCACTGGTCAAGGAAGGCGAGTCGATGGAGGAGCGGTCGCGCCAGCAATCGGACCGTGGCGAAACCCTGCGTGACAGCGTCGAGACCACACTGAACCAGGCACGCGAGCGCGCCGCCGGCACCTGGGACCGGGTCGAGCGGAGTTTCGAAGACCGCGTCCAGCGCGTGCTGCGGCGCATGGATATTCCCAGCCGTTCGGATATCGAGACGCTCAACGACCGCCTGGACGCACTGAACCGCCGGCTGACGCGGGCCGAAAGCCAGTCTTCGCGATCGGAAGCGGATCCTGAATCACACTGATGTTGCAAAGCAGCAAAAGCTGCGCAAGAATCAACCCGACCCGCCAGCAGTACCGCGCCGTATGTCTCCCTCCCCACACGGCTCCGGATGGCGGGTTTTTTGTGCCTGCCGTTCGCGCAGGTCGCTCCTGCCCGGCCTTTTCCGGCGATTGCCGCGATAATGGGCCGCCCAGATCCGCTGCATTCGGCGTCGTGCCGCGCAGCCGCCGCAGGAGGCCGCCATTGAACACCCCAGGTCCGGACCCCTCGTCCAGCCCCCCTACCCGTCACGACCTGCATGGCCGTTACCGCACCGCCGAAACCGTGGAGGATTTCCGCCACAACTTGGCCGCGGTCCAGTCGCGCATCGCCGCCGCCTGCCAGCGTGCCGGACGCGATGTGGCAAGCGTGCGCCTGCTGCCGGTCAGTAAGACCATCGATGAAGCCCACATCCGCCGCGCCTATGCCGCCGGTTGCCGTTTCCTGGGCGAGAACAAGGTGCAGGAAGCCCGTCACAAATGGGAGGCGATGCAGGATCTGGCCGATCTGCGCTGGTCGGTGATCGGCCACCTGCAGACCAACAAGGCCAAGCTGGTGGCCCGGTTCGCCAGCGAGTTCCAGGCGCTGGACAGCCTGCGCCTGGCCGAGACGCTGGACCGTCGCCTGCAACAGGAAGGTCGCAGCCTGGATGTCTTCATCCAGGTCAACAGCTCCGATGAGGACAGCAAGTACGGCCTGCCGCCCGAGCAGGTGGACGGGTTCCTGCAGACGATGCCGCAGTTCGGTGCGCTGCGCGTGCGCGGGCTGATGACGCTGGCGATGTTCTCGGCCGAGGCGGCGCAGGTCCGCGGCTGTTTCATCCGCCTGCGCGAACTGCGTGACCGCCTGCGGCAGACCGCTCCGGCCGGGGTGGAGCTGGACGGGCTGTCGATGGGCATGTCCGGGGATTTCGAGATCGCCATCGAGGAAGGCGCCACCGTGGTGCGGGTCGGCCAGGCCATCTTCGGCGCACGCGCGGTGCCTGACAGCCACTATTGGCCCGGTCTGGAGCCACATGGCTGAACCGCCACGCCGGGCACGGTCCGGGCGCACGATTACGGCAACAAACATCTATAAACTGCGGCTCTGTCCGTGTCGTCGCTGGGTGTGTTGATGTTTTCGTGGATTCTGGCTCTGGTACTCGCACTGGTTCTCTGGGGTCTGGCCGTGCTCTATCTGTGGCTGGTCCGGCGCAGGAAGATCGAGACAAACCATGGCCTGGCCGCATTGGCGGGTATGCGCTGGCGCGAGTTCTCGCGGATCGTGCGGGATGCGATGGCCGAACAGCGCAGCATGCAGGACGCGATTGCCGAAGAAGCCAGCGATGCCGGCACCAGCAGCGACTTTCTGATGACCCGCAACGGTGAACGCTGGCTGGTGTCGTGCAAGCATGGCCGCGCCTACCGTATCGGCGCCGGCGCGATCAACGAACTGGGCGCTGCGCTGCGCCTGACCGGCGCCCGTGGCGCCGTGCTGATCACCGAGGGCCATGTGGAGCGCGACGGCCTTGCCGCCGCCGCGGAGCAGTCCATCGAAGTGGTCGATGACCGCAACCTGTGGCAGATGCTCAAGTCCTATGTGCCCGAGGAGATGCTCCAGAGTGTGGTCGGCATCGCCCGCCGTGAGGCGATCCGCCACACCGGGATCGCCGCGCTGGCGGCGCTGACCCTCGGCCTGCTGGCGGGCATGGGCTACAACACTGTTCACGACGACGCCGGCCCAGCCCCGGTCGCACCGGTCATCGCCGCGGCCAGCAACACGCCGGCGGCGGCCAGCGTCGCCCGCGACGATACGCCCGCCGCGGACGTTGTCCCCGAGCCCAGCGCCGGCATGGCCGCCGAGGACCTGCTTGAAGATCCCGATCCGGAAACGCTGCTGCGCTACCAGCAGTCGGTTTCCAAGGCGCTGGCGCGCACGCCGGGGGTCATCAGCGGCATCTGGCTGACCCGCCTGACCCTGTCGGTGGAGCGCTCGGCCGATGACAAGACCGTATGGCCTCTGATCTGCCGCGAAGTGGAGCGCTACCCGGCGCTGCGCACGGTGCGCATCCAGCTCAACCCGCGCCCGGGTGTCGATGAACCCGTGCGCTGGCGCCAGTGCAGCACCATCTGAGCGCACAAGGAAAAAGGCGCCAAACGGCGCCTTTTCCATAGCGGCAATCCGCCCGGCGGGAACTCAGCGCGCCCCGGGTGCGAAGCGGGCTATCAGGTCGTAGGCATCGCCGAGGAACATCTGCCGCACCCAGGTGATCTGCAGTTCGCCGCGCCAGGTCTGGCGGTCGATCACCAGGCAGGCGGTCCCGGCCGGCACCTGCAGCAACGCGGCCTCGGCGGCGGTCGCTGCGACTGCGCTGATGCGGTGCTCGCCGCGTGTCCACGACACGTTCTGCAGCAGCCAGCTGCCCGGGGCGTGCTCGGAAAAATCCACGCCCAGCGTCTCCGGCACCGTTTCGGGATTGATCAGGCGGCGCTCCAGCGCCAGCGGCTTGCCGTCGGCCAAGTGCAGACAACGGATCGCCAGCAGCTGCCCGGCGGCGGCCAGCTGCACTTCTTCGGGCACGCCGCGGTGGGCGCTGCGCAGTTGCCGGTCCAGCAGCTGGAAGCCGTAGGCATGGCCCCGTTCGGTCACTGCCACTTCGATATCGGGAATTTCCAGTGCCACCTGCTCCAGGTGAGGTGGCTGCCGGGCGACAAACGAGCCGGCCCGCCGGCGTCGCTCGATCATGCCGCTTTCGGCCAGCGTGGTCAGCACCTTGTTCACCGTCATCCGAGAGCAGCCGTACTGTTCCATCAGCTCGTGTTCGAACGGGATGCGGAAACCGGGGGCCCACTCGCCACTGAGGATGCGGCTTTCGATATCGCTGCGGATGCGGTGATTGAGGGTGGGAGCTTTTTTGCTCTTCACTCGGGGTTCCTGAAAAGATCGGCGGGCCGGGCGTTGCGGGTCAGGCCAGAATCCGGTCCAGCGCGGCACGGTAGCGCGTCTGGATCGCGTCGCGATTGAGATGCCGTCCCTCACGGACCAGCTGGCGGCCATTTCGCCAGACCGCGCGAACGGCGCCATTACGTGCGGCGAACAACGCGCTGTCAAGCAGACTGTCGCCGCTGCGGCCATGCAGCGAGACGTGGTCCGGATCCAGTTCGAGCAGGTCCGCCGGCGCACCGACCGCCAGTCCGGCGCGCACTCCCAGGGCCTGCCCCGCTCCCTCGAGGGCCTGCTGGTACAGCCAGCGACCGGTGGAGAGATTGGCCGGCGAAAGCACGTTGCGACCGCGCAGGGTCAGCCGCTGGCCGTATTCAAGCAGGCGCAATTCCTCGGCCGCATCGATCAGCACATTGGAATCAGAGCCGACGCCGAAGCGGCCACCGGCGGCGATGTACTCGCGCATCGGGAACAGCCCGTCGCCCAGATTGGCCTCGGTGATCGGGCACAGGCCGACCACCGCGCCACTGCCGGCCATCAGCCGCACCTCCTCCGGGGTGACATGGGTGGCGTGGACCAGGCACCAGCGCTCATCCACCGCCGCGTGCGCATACAGCCACTGCACCGGCCGCTGCCCGCTCCACGCCAGACAGGCCTCGACCTCACGGACCTGCTCGGCGATATGGATATGGATCGGCCCGCGCGTCATGCCGGCCAACGCCTGCAACTGCGCTTCGGTGGTCGCGCGCAGGCTGTGCGGCGCCAGCCCGAGCACCGCGTCGGGCAGATCGGCCAGCGCCTGCGCGCTGCCTTCCAGCAAGCGCGCGAAGCCGTCAATGTCGTGCAGGAAACGCCGCTGCGCCGGCACCGGCGCCACTCCGCCGAAATCGGCGTGGGCATAGAACACCGGCAGCAGGGTCAGCCCCAGCCCGGTGTTGGCGGCCGCGGCGGCCACGCGCGCGGCCATCTCGGCCGGGTTGGCGTAACGGCTGCCGTCCTGGCTGTGATGCAGATAGTGGAACTCGCCCACGCGGGTGAAGCCGGCCTCCAGCATTTCCATATAGGCCTGCTCGGCGATGGCCTGGAAGCTGTCCGGGTCCAGCCGGTCCAGGAAGCGGTACATCAGCTCGCGCCAGCTCCAGAAGCTGTCGCCACGGGTTCCGCCCACTTCGGTCAGGCCGGCCATCGCCCGCTGGAAGGCATGGCTGTGCAGGTTGCCCAGCCCCGGCAGCACCGTCCACAGGGCGTGGTCGCCGTCCTGGCGCGGCGCCTCCGCCGTGATCGAGGTGATCCGCCCCTGCACGCACTCGATGCGCACATCGCGCGCCCAGCCGGCGGGCAGCAGCGCCTGCGCGGCGTGGAAACAGACGGTCTGGGGGGCGGCGCTGGCAATCACTGGACACTCTCCGGTTACCGCAATTATTGTATATACAAATAACGTTGGAAGCTGCACATGCGCTGCGACACGCTCTGGCACAACGCCCACCTGATGACCCTGGACGGTGCCACCGGTGGGCTCGGCATTGTCCGTGACGGGGTGCTCGCCGCGCTGGACGGCAAGCTCATCCACGCCGGCCCGGCCGCCACCGCGCCGGAGTTCGCCGCCGGCGAGCGCATCGATTGCGGCGGGCGCTGGATCAGCCCGGGCCTGATCGACTGCCATACCCATCTGGTCTACGCCGGCAACCGCGCCGGCGAGTTCGAGCAGCGCCTGCAGGGCGTGAGCTATGCCGACATCGCCCGCGCCGGCGGTGGCATCGTCTCCACCGTGCGCGCCACCCGCGCCGCCGACGAGGCCGCGCTGCTCGCCGCCTCGCTGCCGCGGCTGGACGCGATGCTGGCCGAAGGCGTCACCACCCTCGAGATCAAATCCGGCTACGGCCTGAGCCTGGCCGATGAATCCCGCCAGCTGCGCGTGGCCCGCCAGCTGGGCCAGCTGCGACAGGTCGAGGTGGTGCCCACCTTCCTCGGCGCCCATGCGGTGCCGCCCGGCCACGAGGCGCAGGCCTATATCAACGAGGTCTGCGCGGTGATGATCCCGGCCATCGCCGCCGAAGGCCTGGCCGAAGCGGTCGATGTGTTCTGCGAGAACATCGGCTTCTCCGCCGCCCAGGCGCAGCAGGTGTTCGAGGCCGCGCAGCGCCACGGGCTGGCGGTGAAGATCCACGCCGAGCAGCTGTCCAACCAGCACGGCGCCGAACTGGCCGCCGGCTTCGGCGCGCTCTCGGCCGACCATATCGAACATCTGGACGAGGCCGGCATCGCCGCGATGCGCGCGGCCGGCACCGTCGCCGTACTGCTGCCCGGCGCGTTCTATTTCACCCGCGATACCACCGTGCCGCCGATCGCCCAGCTGCGCGCCGCCGGCGTGCCGATGGCGCTGGCCACCGACTGCAACCCCGGCACTTCGCCGCTGACCAGCCCGCTGCTGACCATGAACATGGCCGCCACGCTGTTCCGCATGACCGTGACCGAGTGCATCGCCGGCTTCACCCGCGAGGCGGCGCGTGCGCTCGGCCGCCACGACCGGCTCGGCCAGCTGGCCGCAGGCTTCGATTGCGATCTGGCGATCTGGGACATCGAGGCCCCGGCCGATCTGGTCTATCGCATCGGCTTCAATCCGCTGCACGCGCGCGTCTGGCGCGGCCAGCACGCATAAACAAGTACGACTCCGGAGAACACATGAGCACGACCCTGACCCTTCGCCCCGGCCACGTGCCGCTTTCGCAGTGGCGGCAGATCTACCTAGGCGCGCGCGTCCAGCTGGACCCGGCCGCACAGGCCGCGGTGCTGCGCAGCGCGCAGGTGGTCGAGGCCATCGTCGCCAAGGGCGCGCCGGTCTACGGCATCAACACCGGCTTCGGCAAGCTGGCCAGCGTGCGTATCGAGCGCGAGGACCTGGAAACCCTGCAGCGCAATATCGTGCTGTCCCATGCCGCCGGTGTGGGCGAGCCGATGCCGGCCAACGTGGTGCGGCTGATGATGGCGCTCAAGCTCACCAGCCTGGCCCAGGGCGCTTCGGGCATCCAGCCCAAAACGCTGGCACTGCTGGAAACATTCCTGCAGCACGACTTCATTCCGGTCATTCCATGCCAGGGCTCGGTCGGCGCTTCCGGCGACCTGGCCCCGCTGTCGCATCTGGCCACGGTGATGATCGGCGTGGGCGAGGCCTTCGTCGATGGCGTGCGGATGCCGGCCACCGAAGCACTGGCCCGCATCGGCCAGGCCGCGCTCACGCTCGGCGCCAAGGAGGGTCTGGCCCTGCTCAACGGCACCCAGTATTCGACCGCCTACGCGCTGGCCGGCCTGTTCGAGATCGAAACCGTCTTCCAGGCCGCGCTGGTTACCGGCGCGCTGTCGGTGGAAGCGGCCAAGGGCTCGGACACTCCGTTCGATCCGCGCATCCACGCCATCCGTGGCCAGCGCGGGCAGATCGCCACCGCCGCCAGCCTGCGCCAGCTGATGAGCGGCTCGGCCATCCGCGAATCCCACCGCGACAACGATGTGCGCGTGCAGGATCCGTACTGCCTGCGCTGCCAGCCGCAGGTCATGGGCGCCGCGTTCGACGTGATGCGCCAGGCCGCGACCACGCTGGAGATCGAGGCCAACGGCGTGTCCGACAACCCGCTGGTGTTCACCGACACCGGCGAGGCGCTGAGCGGCGGCAACTTCCACGCCGAGCCGGTGGCCTTCGCCGCCGACATGCTGGCCATGGCGATCTGCGAGATCGGCTCGATCAGCGAGCGCCGCACCGCGATGCTGGTGGATCCGGCGCTGTCCGGCCTGCCGGCCTTCCTCACCCCCAAGCCCGGCCTCAACTCCGGCTTCATGATTCCGCAGGTCACCGCCGCGGCGCTGGTGTCGGAGAACAAGCAGCGAGCCTATCCGGCCAGCGTCGATTCGATCCCGACCTCGGCCAACCAGGAAGACCATGTCTCGATGGCCGCACATGGCGCGCGCCGCCTGCTGGCGATGGCCGAGAACGCCGCCAACGTGGTCGGCATCGAACTGCTGGCCGCCGCGCAGGGCTGCGACTTCCATGCCCCGCTGACCTCCAGCCCGGCGCTGGAGGCCGTGCGCGCCACGCTGCGCGCACAGGTGCCGACGCTGCAGGACGACCGCTATTTCCATCCGGATATGGTCGCCGCCACTGAACTGGTGCGTAGCGGCGCCCTCGCCCACGGCCTGGACGCGGTGCTGCCGCATGTGGAGCCCGTGTCATGAGCGCCGCGCCGGCGTGGTTGCAGATCCATCGCGGCACCGCGCCGCTGATCGTCAGCTTCCCCCATACCGGCACCGGACTGCCCGCCGAACTGGCCGGGCAGTTCGTCTCGCCGTGGCTCGCGCGTCGTGATGCCGACTGGTGGGTGCACACGCTGTACGCCTTCGCCCGCGAGCTGGGCGCCACCACGGTGCGCACCGCCATCTCGCGCTCGGTGATCGACGTCAACCGTGATCCCTCCGGGGTGAGCCTGTATCCGGGGCAGAACACCACCGGCCTGTGCCCGCTGACCACCTTCGACAACCAGCCGCTGTACCGCGACGGCTGCGAACCGGACGCGGCCGAGATCGCCCGTCGCCGCGACACATATTTCATGCCGTACCACGCCGCGCTGGAAGCCGAGATCGCGCGCCTGCACGCCGACCACGGCACCGTGGTGGTGTACGACGCGCACTCGATCCGCTCGAACATCCCGCACCTGTTCGACGGCCAGCTGCCGCAGTTCAACCTCGGCACCGCCGGCCCCACCGGCGAGCCGGACACGGCCTGCGACAACGCGCTGGCCGATGTGGTCGAGAACCTGTGCGCGCTGAGCGGCCTGGGCCATGTGCGCAACGGCCGCTTCAAGGGCGGCTGGATCACCCGCCACTACAGCAACGTGCCCGCCGGCGTGCACACCTTGCAGATGGAGCTGGCCTGCCGCGGCTACATGCACGAGCCGGCGCCGGGCGATGTGGAAGTACACAGCTGGCCCACGCCCTACGCCCCTGCCCGCGCCACCGCGGTGCGCGACACCCTGCAACAGGTGCTGCGCGCCTGCCTGAACTTTGCTTCCCGGAGAGATTGATGACGACCCGCCACGACCCTTCCCGCAGCCCGCGCGCGCCGCGCGGCGCCACACTCAACTGCAAGTCCTGGCAGACCGAAGCGCCGTTCCGCATGCTGCAGAACAACCTCGACGCCGAAGTGGCCGAAGACCCGGCCTCGCTGGTGGTCTACGGCGGCATCGGCCGCGCCGCGCGCGACTGGGAGAGCTACGACAGGATCCTGGAAACCCTCAAGCGGCTGGACGACAACCAGACTCTGCTGGTGCAGTCGGGCAAGCCGGTCGGCGTGTTCCCCACCCACCCCGATGCCCCGCGCGTGCTGATCGCCAACTCTAACCTGGTGCCGCACTGGGCCAACTGGGAGCACTTCAACGCGCTCGATAAGAAAGGCTTGATGATGTACGGGCAGATGACCGCCGGCAGCTGGATCTACATCGGCAGTCAGGGCATCGTCCAGGGCACCTACGAGACCTTCGTCGAGATGGGCCGCCAGCACTACGGCGGCAGCCTGACCGGCAAGTGGATCCTCACCGCCGGGCTGGGCGGCATGGGCGGTGCGCAGCCGCTGGCTGCCTCGCTGGCCGGCGCCTGCTCGCTGACCATCGAATGCCGCCAGAGCAGCATCGATTTCCGCCTGCGTACCCGTTACGTGGACGAGCAGGCCACCGACATCGACGATGCGCTGACGCGTATCGCCAGGTACACCGCCAGCGGCGAAGCCAAATCCATCGCGCTGCTCGGCAACGCCGCCGAGATCCTGCCCGAGCTGGTACGCCGCGGCGTGCGTCCGGACGCCGTCACCGACCAGACCAGCGCGCACGATCCGGTGCACGGCTACCTGCCGATCGGCTGGACCGTCGAGCAGTGGCTCACCGAACAGCAGGCCAACCCTTCGATGGTTCGTGACGCCGCCAAGGCGGCGATGCGCGTGCACGTGGAGGCAATGCTGGCTTTCCACGCCGCCGGCGTCCCGACCGTGGACTACGGCAACAACATCCGCCAGATGGCCTTCGACGAGGGCCTGAAGAACGCCTTCGACTTCCCCGGTTTCGTGCCGGCCTACGTGCGCCCGCTGTTCTGCCGCGGCGTCGGCCCGTTCCGCTGGGTCGCGCTGTCCGGCGACCCGGAAGACATCTACAAGACCGATGCCAAGGTCAAGGAGATCATCGCCGATGATCCGCACCTGCACCGCTGGCTGGACATGGCGCGCGAGCGCATCGCCTTCCAGGGCCTGCCGGCGCGCATCTGCTGGGTCGGTCTGGGCCTGCGCCACAAGCTGGGCCTGGCCTTCAACGAGATGGTCCGCAACGGGGAGCTGAGCGCGCCGGTAGTGATCGGCCGCGACCATCTGGACAGCGGCAGCGTCGCCTCGCCCAACCGCGAGACCGAAGCGATGAAGGACGGCTCCGACGCCGTCTCCGACTGGCCGCTGCTCAACGCCATGCTCAACGTCGCCGGCGGCGCCACGTGGGTGAGCCTGCACCACGGCGGTGGCGTCGGCATGGGCTACTCGCAGCATTCCGGCGTGGTCATCGTCTGCGACGGCAGCGAGGAAGCGGACAAGCGCATCGCCCGCGTGCTGTGGAACGACCCCGGCACCGGCGTGATGCGCCACGCCGATGCGGGTTATGAGATCGCCATCGAGTGTGCGAAGGAAAAGGGGTTGGACCTGCCGGGGATTCTTGGCTGATTTGACCACGGGGAGGTTGTGCAATCACCTCCCCATAATCGGATATCCCATAAAGGGCAGCCTCCGGGCTGCCCTTTTGTCTGGCGCTCTTTTATCCATAGAGCCGTAGGCTGGGGTGGCCTTATCAACCCAGCTTCGTTCCAGCGCGAACGGAAGATCAAGATCAAAGGCGTTCCGTTTGCTGTCGCAACCGGGTGACTTTTGACGCGGCAAAAGTCACCAAAACCGCTTACGCCGGACGCATGCCGATGCGATGAAGCCGCATCGGTGCCCTGCGCTTCTCGCGGATCGGGGCGGCGCGGAACTCGCTGCGCTCAGACACCCGCGCCTTTCTCCCCCGATCCGCTGCGATGCTCGGCATGCTTTCACGGCTGGGGAAAGTCAAAAGCGCCAGCACAACATTGCTGCGCCCTACCCTCCCCGGCGTTGCTGTTGCCGATCTTTTGCGCTACCGGCGTCCACTTACGCCCTAGGCCGAGGCAATTAGATACGTTTTCAGAACAATCGACCAATAATCGCTCGACTGCGACCAGAAAATGGTCGGCGTCGACCAAAAATCGGGCGTGAGCGAGCGAAAAATGGTCGTGCACGAGCAGAAATCGGTCGGCGTTGACCATATATCGCTCGACGTCGAGCAGAAAATGGTCGCGCGCGAGCAAAACCGGTCGTCGCCGACCGGAAAACGGCCGCCACTGGCCGTTGACGGGTCATGACCGGAAGGAACCGGCCGGGTGCGGTCCGGCCAATCGCCCCTCACCGCCCGCCCCCCTGGCGCCATGCGGCCACAGTGGTGGCTCCGGGGACAGCTGCCACGCCCGGCGGATCAAGGCATGGACCGGAACAGTCCACGGAATCGCACGCTGTCGCCGGCTCAGCGCACTTTAGAAAATCTGTCTGCGGTCGAAAACATGGCGGTCGGACATCCCTTTCCGGGATGCACTACGCCAGCCGGTTCGAGCGCGAACGTGCCGGAAAACATGCCCCCATCGTGCGATGTCGAACCTGATGAAGCCTCCCTTCAAATTCCGCTCGGGCTTGCTGATCTGCAGCTTGGCGCTGGCGCCATTCGCCCAAGCCGGAGCGCCCCGCGACAGTCTGGGGGTGTCGCTGGTGCTGGTGGATCACTGCCAGACCCGCACCGATCCGGACGCCCGGCCCGTGGACTTCGGCGTACCGGGCTTCGGCGGCGCGCACACCACCGTCCCATCCGGCCACGCCGGCGAAGCGCTGGCGATCCGCTGCTCCTTTGGCCACTACCCGTCCGTCACCCTGCTGCGCGGCACCCACGATGGTCTCGCCCCCGGCGGTCGGCATGCGCTGCTCAGCACCGGCGGCAACGTGCTGGCCTACGACCTGTATGCCGATAGCGGGCGCAGCCGCCCACTGGACGCGCGCGACACCATCGCGCTGCTCCCCGGGGCCGGCGAAGACGGCAGCCGCAGCCTGCGTCTGTATGCCAAGGCGGTCGATGCACCGCTGCCGGGGGCCGGCACCTACACCGATACGGTGGTCGTGCAACTGACGTTCTGAACGGTCCCGGGTGCCCCGGCGCCGTCAGTAGTACAGGGTCACCAGCACCGTGTCCGAGTACAGCCCGCGTTCCACCCCGGTCTGTACCGGCACCTCGCCGTATACCGTCAGCGAGATCACATTGCCGGTGACATCGGTGGTCCCCATCGCCATTTCGTCCGGGGTCTGTCCCCAGGGCGCGGTGAGGCCGGCATCCCGGAACAGCAGATAGCGAACGAAACCGCTGCCACCGGCCATGCGGCGATTGCTGCCGTCGAAGTGGCGGCCGGTGTCCAGGCTGATCCGCCAGGCCGTCTGCGGCGGGCACTGCATGCGGATCGTGGTCTGCGCGTGCAGCGGGCGCTGCGGGGGCGCTGCGCTGCCGAAGTTCAGGTCGTCGGCGACGATCCAGCAGCTGTTCTCGACACTGGCGTAGACCCCCGACGAGCCGATGCTGACACTGCCGCCGCCACTGCCGACACTGCTGCAGTCCGTACTGGCGGGCAGCTCGCCGCGGGAATAGCGGTAGCGCAGCACGCCGTTGATGCCCTGCTCCTGGAAGATCGCCGTGGCGTTGACCGACTGGCCCGGATACACCCGGCCATAGATCGGGGCGTGACCGCTGCGTGGTGCTCCCGGTGGCACGGTCAGGTCCAGCTGATACACCGGCAGGCTACCCTCGGCGCCGATCAGCCGGGTCCGGGCCGGATCGGAGAACAGGTCGTAGGACAGAAAGTCGCCGTTGTAGTTGCCCAGCCGCCGGGTCGGCTGGCCGGCGCTCCACTGCCCCGGGCCAAGCGACAGGCACAGGCGGTAGTGCAGCGTGGCCCCGGCTCCGGAGTAGTCCGGGGCGCAGGTGTAGGTCAGCTGCGAATGGGCATCCTTGCCGCGCTCGTTGACCTCGCCGAAGTTCAGCCCGAACGCCCCGCTGACAAAGCATTGCTGGGCGTGCGCCGCCATCGGCCCGGCCAGCAGCAGGGCCAGCATCCACCGCCACCGGGTCCGTTTCACCGCAGCTGGCATGTCCGCTCCCCCAGCTGGATCCAGCCCCGGCCCGGCAGCACCTGCGGCAGCGGCAGCACGCAGCGGCCCTGCTCGAGCATCAGTTCCACCTGCGCGGCGGGCGCCGGGTTTTCCAGATACAGCACGCCGTCATAGCCCACCGTGGTGGAGCCGGCGCCGTCGCCGCCGGTCAGCCTGGCCGGCGTACCGGCCGGTACCCATTGACCGTCCGGGCCGCGCACGGCCAGTTGCACCATCACCGAGGCCAGCATCGGGAAGCGCACGAACATGCCGGCACCGGTGGAAGGCACCGCCTCGGTGCGGGTACGCGTGACGCTGACATCCTCCGGCAGCACCAGTGGATCGATCGAGACACTGTTGTTTTCCCATGCGTTGAGCCGGGTCAGCAGCAGATAGCCGTTCTCGTCGGTGTTGCCGATGGGGCGGTTTTCCAGCAGCACTGGCACTCCGGCGATGCCGTCGGTGGAGACCAGGGCGAAGGCGTCGTAGGTGTGGCGGATCGGGAACAGGCGCCGCTTCATCAGCAGCAGGCCACCGCTGCCGGACAGGTAATAGGTGTTGTCGATGTCACCGGCGTAGCGCTGGCGGAACACGCCGGCCTGCCACAGGCCGTGGCGGCCCAGATAGCTGACCTCTCCCTGGCTGCTGGCGGTGCTGCCGCGGCTGAGCTGCGTGCGCCACCCCCAGCCATCGGCGTCGTCGGGCAAGGCACGCATGGCCCCCAGCGCGACCACATTGTCCCCGTCGCGCCGCTGGACGCCGCTCCAGGCGTGATGCTGGTTGGCCAGCGAGAGCGACCAGTACAGATACGCGCTGGTGCCCGCCTTTCCTTCCAGGTCGCGGTTGATGCTCAGGTGCAGGTCACCGTAGCGCCCCAGCCCTTGGGCGGCAGTCACGCTGGCATAGCGGATGCGCGCCACATCCACCGGCTCCTGGCGCACGTAGCTGGCTCCCAGTTGCCCGGTACCGATGTTCAGGCCGACAAACAGCTGCTCGGTCCGGCGCGGCAGCGGCGAACCTTCCAGGCTGGCCAGATCGCGGAAACCGGCGCTGCGGCGCTGGCTCAGGGCGCTCAGGCTCAAGCGCCGCCCCTGGTACTCGTAGCCCCAGCTGTACTGGTGCCCCGCCTCGTCGTGGAAGCGGCTGCGGGCATAGGACGTACTGACCACCCCGCCGGCGCGTCCCAGCCGCAGCAACGCACCAGCACCGGCCATGGCCAGCGCCCCCATGCGCTCGATATGCGCCTCGGCGGTCAGAGCGTTGCTCATGCCATGGCGGAAGCTGCCGCTGACGGCCGGATCGTGGCTGTAGGCGAACGACTCCACGCCGTATCCGCGGCGCAGGTAACCGGCCCGCAGCGACCAGTCACTGAGCCCGGCCTGCAACATCTGCCGGTCGTTGTAGATCGAAAAATCGACCACCCGCTGCTGTCCGGTGATGTCGGTAATCACCACCTGGGCGCGGCCGCTGCCGATCATGATCGGTGCGCTGTCGACCTGGAACCGCCCCGGCGCGACCTGCTGCTGTGCCTCACGGATGCCGTTGATGTACAGGTCCACGGTCGAAGGCAACGCGGTCTCGCCCACATACGAGGCCAGGGGCACGGTGACCCGGTACGGCTGCAGGCTGAAATTGCGCGAGACGTGCACCCCGCCCATACGGCTGCTGCGGGTCCAGCCCAGGCTCCCGCTGACGGCATCGCCCACCACCACGGTGGTCATCGCGTCGGGGAAATCCAGCTGCCAGGACGAATCCAGCCGCACCGAGCGCTGCACGTTGTCGTAGCTGCCGCTGGTGGCATGCACCACCGCGCTGCTGCGCCAGATGCCCGGGGTCACCCCGAACAGGCGCAGCTCGCCCCAGCCGCTGCCGCTGCGGTAGTCGCGGTTGCCCAGCCCGTACAGCTCGTAGTTGAGCAGCAGGCCGCCGGCGCGGGTCTGTGGATCCAGGGCTGGTGGCGGCGGCGGGCGGTAGCCCACCTGCGACACCGGGCGCGCCAGCAGCGCCACCGGCACCTGCAGGCTTAGGCGCTGCTCGGCAACGTGGTACCGGCTGACCAGCCCGGGCAACGTGTCCAACCCGACCAGCGCGCTGCCGCCGGCTCCTTCCACCTTCAATCCCAGTGTGGCCAGGTCCGCCGCCGCGGCGTATAAGCGGCCTTCGCGGCGCAGAAAGCGCACCAGCTGGCCGCTGTCGACCTGGTTCACCTCGACCTCGAGAAACAGTTCCTCCTCGGTGGCCGGGGCGGTGGTCGTCGGGACGGGAGCCACAGCGGCAGCGGGCACCGGCGGCGGAGCGCAATCGCCCTGCCCCGGCATTGCGCCGCCACTGGATACCGCCAGCAGCCTAGCGGTCAGCGCCAGCCAGCGGGATCGGCCGCGCGTCCCGGTCGTCATTGAACCGCACCTTCAGAAGGGTGCCCGCCGGGAGAGGCAGCGGGATCGCCACCGGCCACTGCATCTGCTGGCCGGCCAGCACATAGCCGACCAAGCCCGCGCTCACCGCGCTTTTGCCGCCGTCCGGCCGGGCCAGGCTGAGGTGGGTCAGCCGCACATGCCGCTTGCCATCATTGGCCACGTGCAGCGCGGTACGCCCGTCGGCGCCCCGGGCCAGCCAGGCGCGGATGCCGGACAGGTCGGTCTGTGGCAGCTGCTGCGCCGCAGCCTGCTGCTCCTGGGTTTTGATCGTCGCGCTGCCGGCGGCATGGATGAACACCGGAATGGAATAGCGCAGCAGTACCGTCACGCCGCTGCCAGGGGTGGTGACCGGTGCCTGCGGCAACTCGTCGACCAGCACCCGGTAGCTTTTCTCGGTCTCCGGGGCGCGGGTATCGCGACGCACCAGCCGCACCGTCTGTCGCTCTCCCGGCGCGATTTTGACGATCGACGGGCTGGCGACGATATCGTCGGCCGGACTGAGCTGATCCAGCCCGTCCTTCTGGCTCCAGTGCTGGATGCGGACCTGGGCGTCGAGCGTGCGCTGGCCACTGTTGACCAGGTACAGCGCCTGCGCGTTCTGGCCCGGATCGAACGCGACGGTGATCGGGGTGACCTGCAGCGTGGCCGCCTGCACGGCCAGCGGCAGTGGCGCCAGAACGGCCAGCACCAGTGCGGCAAGCGCCCCCAGCGAAACCGGACGGATCTGCGAAAACATGGATGCGCTCCTTGGGATCAGTAGGTCAGCGTGGCGGTTACCGTGTCCGAATAGACGCCGGCCGGCTCCTGCCCGCTCAGCGTGGCGCGGGCATAGACCGGCACACTGACCGCATCGCTGCCGCCCAGACCGGTCCCGGTGCCGACAAACCAGCTGCCGCTGCTGTTGCCCCAGTTGTTTCCGTCAAAGGCGTCGTAGGACAGCGTGTAGGGAATCTTGACCGCAGCCTCGCCACCACTGGGCAGATTGGTCATGGCCCGGTTGTTCACATCCTGGTTGGTGGTGCCACCGTCGAGCCCCAGCTGGAACTCGGTGCCGCGGGTACACCAGACGTTGATGTTGCCGGTCTGGTCGATCGGCCCGGGGGTGGAGAAGCGGGTGCCGAAGTTGATGTCATCGGCGACCACCACCGTGCAGGTGGCCTGGATGGAGATCATCACCTCGAAGGAATCGGTCTTCGGCGCGCCCAGCTCCGCGGACTGCGCGAATACCTGTCCGATCGAGGCCGAGTACAGCAACAGGCATGCACTGACGTAAGGTCTCATCGTAGCTCCGGGAAAATCACGGGCGAGGAAGACACCCGCATGGCGGGAAGGGAATCAGCACCGGACGCGCCCTGCCGGCGCGTCCGGTGAGGGTACGAGCGGCACCGGTGAAACGGCTGTGACGGCCCTGCGCCTCCAGCGTGGAGGAGCGGCGTCCGGTGCCACCGCCGCTCATGGCATTGCCCGTTGCGGAGGGGAGCCAGGACGTGGGGCGACAGTGGGCGAACTCCCTCGCCCCCTGTCCGGCCGCATGGCCCGGCGTGACGTCGACCGGCGTATACGCCGGCCGGTCGCTTCGGCGACGGTTGGGGAGGGGTATCGCCATGGACCGGATCGTCCCCTCTGGCCTGCCGGTGGCCGCCCTGCCCTCAGCCGCGTCGCGCCGCCTCGATTGTGGCGATGTCGATCTTGCCCATGGTCATCATCGCGGCGAACACCCGCCGGGCGACTCCCGGATCGGGATCGGTGATCCCGGCCGTCAACGCACGCGGGGTGATCTGCCAGAACAGCCCCCATTTGTCCTGGCACCAGCAGCATTCACTGGCCCGGCCACCGTTGCCGATGATGGCATCCCAGTAGCGGTCGGTTTCGGCCTGGTCGTCGGTGGCGACCTGGAACGAGAACGCATTGCTGTGGGGCACGCCCGGACCGCCATTCAGGCCCAGACAGGCCACCCCCAGCACCGTGAACTCCACCGTCAGCACATCGCCGCGCATGCCGGCCGGGTAGTCGTCGGGAGCGCGATGGACGGCTGTGACGCGGCTGTCGGGAAAGGTCGCCGCATAGAAGCTGGCCGCCTCCAGGGCGGCGTGGTCGTACCACAGGCAGATCGTGTTCTTGCCGGGCATCGGGCGTCTCCCGTTCGGATGGACAGGACGATCGCCACCCGAGGCAGCGATTGCGCTCGGGCAATGGTTTATCACTGCGGTTGTAAGCAGGCGGTCATGGCCAGCCTTCTGCGCACGGCAGCTGCACTCCAGTGCCACCCCGCTTCATGACGCCCCAGCCCCATGCCGCTGCTGTTGCGAATCTTGAAGTTGCTGACCCTCAGCGCCTTTCCCTTGGCCGGCACGCAACAGCTGGGCCTGACGTTTGACGATGGCTTGAACCCCGACACCGAACCCCACGCGGCGCGGTGGAATGCACAGATCCTCGACGGCCTGCGTCAAGCCGAGCTCACCGCCATGGCATTTCCCTCGCTCGCCCGCACCGGGGAGGGCCAAAGACTGGCGCTGATCCGGCAATGGGCCGAGGCCGGCCACGCCATCGGCAACCACACCGCCTCGCACCGCAGCCTGTCCTCACCTTCGATCACCCTGGCCGGATTCATCGCCGATGTGGAACGGGCCGACGCGGTGTTAGGGAGTTATCCGAACCGGGTGCCGCTGTTGCGCTTTCCCTATCTGAAAGAAGGCAACACCGTCGAGCGCCGCGACGGCATGCGCGCCTGGATGCAGGCCCACGGCTACCGCGCCGCACCGGTTTCCATCGACGCCAGCGACGGGTACTACGACCAGGTGTATGCGGCGCACATTGCCAAGGGCGACACTGACAGGGCCAGCCGGGTGAAGCGCGCCTATATCCAGCACCTGCTGGACCGCGCCAGCTACTACGAGGCGCTGGCCGTCACCACGCTGGTGCGCAGCCCGGCGCATGTGCTGCGGTTGCATACCAACCAGATCAATGCCGACGCGCTGGGCGAGATCGTGGCCGCGTTCCGGGCCCGCGACTGGACGCTGGTGGACCCGCGTATCGCGTTCGATGATCCGCTCTATGCGCGCCAGCCCGAGACGCTGCCGGCCGGTGAAACCATCGTGTGGGCGCTGGCCAGGTAGGCCGGCCATGCCGGTTTGCGCTATCCGGCCGAGGACTCCACCGATGAGGCGCCGGTACTGCGCGCGCAGGGCCTGCTGCCGTAAACACCGACGCGGCCCGGAGGCGGCGTCGGTGAGGGTGTCTCAGCCGGCGTCCAGCTGCGCACCGGCCGGCAACGGCTCGCGGCGTGCCGGTTTGCTGGGGAAGGCGTGGCGCAGGATGCGCCACATCACCTGGCCGAACTGGCGTGGCATCGAACCGGTGTTGTAGTGCTGGCCATAGCGGGCGCAGATGTCCTTCACTTCCACCGCCATCGCCGCATAGCGGTTGGCGGGGATGTCCGGATAGAAATGGTGTTCGATCTGGTGGCTGAGGTTGCCGGTCATCACGTCCATCCACTTGCCGCCGGTCAGGTTGGACGAGCCGCGCAGCTGGCGCAGGTACCAGTGGCCGCGGCTTTCATTGCGCACGCATTCCTTGGGGAAGGTTTCGGCATCGGCGGTGAAGTGGCCGCAGAAGATCACCACATAGGTCCACACGTTGCGGATGAGGTTGGCCGCCACGTTGCCCAGCAGCACCGGCAGGAAGAACGGGCCGGCCAGCGCGGGGAACAGCACATAGTCCTTGAGCATCTGCTTGCTGATCTTGCGGCCGACCGGGCGCGCCTGCCGCCACAGCTGCTTCAGGGTCATCTTGCCGGCCAGCACCCGGCCGATGCGCAGGTCCTGGATGGCGATGCCCCATTCGAACAGCAACGCGAACACCACCGCCACGAACGGCTGGGTCAGGAAGAACGGGTGCCAGCGCTGCTCGGGGAAGATGCGCAGCAGGCCATAGCCGATGTCGTCATCGAGTCCGCGCACGTTGGTATAGGTGTGGTGGCGGAAGTTGTGGGTCTTGCGCCAGTTCTCCGAGGTGCCGACGATGTCCCATTCGTAGGTCTTGCCCTGCAGCGCAGGATCGCCCATCCAGTCGTACTGGCCATGGATGACGTTGTGTGCCAGCTCCATGTTTTCCAGGATCTTGGACAGTGCCAGCAGCAGCACGCCGGCGATCCACGCCGGGACCAGCACGCTGTGCACGAAGGCGCCGAGGAACAGCAACGCGCGGCCGGCCACGCCGGTCCAGCGCACCGCGGCCACCACCTTGCGGATATAGCGCGCGTCGCTGCCGCCGAGGGTGGCGAAGTGGCGCGCACGCAGCGCATCCAGTTCGTCACCGAAGGCCTGCAGCTCGCGCGACGAGAGTGCACGGTTTTTCACGGAGGACATCGCTTAAAGCTCCAGGATCAGATCGGTGCTGGCGCTGCTCACGCACAGCTTCAGCGGAACGGACGGCTCGCCGGCGTACTCGCCGGTCAACGTATGACGGGTGACGCCGGCGACCTTGCCGCAGACGCAGGTATTGCAGATCCCCATGCGGCAGCCGCTGGCCGGCTGGATGCCCTGCGCTTCCAGGGCCTGCAGCAGCGGGGTGCCGCGCGCCACGGTAAGCGTGCGGCCGCTGTGGCGCAGTTCCACCTGCACCGTGCCCTGCTCCACCTCGGGCAGGACCGGCAGGCTGAACGCCTCGCTTTCAAACCTGGCCACCTGGTCGTGCAGGCGCATGCGCGCCGCCTCGACAAAGCCGGCCGGGCCACAGGCCAGTACCCGGGCGTTGCCCAGATCCTCGATGCCGGCGAACGACCACTGGTCCACGCGCGCGGCTGGCGCGGCAGGGTCGCGGGTCAGCGCCAGATGCAGGCCGAAGTCCGGATGCCGGGCCGCCAGCGCCTGGAGTTCATCGACAAAGCAAAGCTCTTCCCTGCGCCGGGCCCAGTACACCAGGTCCACCGGGGCCGGCATGCCGGCATCGGCCAGCTGGCGCAGCAACGCCCGCATCGGGGTGATACCACTGCCGGCGGCCAGCAGCAGCAGGCGCTGGCCGGGAGTGGCCGGGACGGTCATCTCGCCGAACGCCTGGCCGAGGCTGAAAACCTCGCCCAGTGCGGCCTCACGGGCCAGGTGCTGGCTGACTTTGCCTCCGGGGATCGCCTTGACGGTAATCGCCAGCCGGCCATTGGACAGCGGCGTCGGACTGTAGCTGCGGGTGAGCAGGCGCCCGTCCACTTCCACGCCCAGATTGACGTGCTGGCCGGGCAGCAGACCGCCGAAGTGGCGATTGGGCTGCAATTCCAGCGTTACCGCATCGGCGCTGGCGGCGGTACGCCCGACCAGACGCGCCAGCGGACGCCGCAGCGTCCACAGCGGATGCACGCGGGTGGACCAGAAATCGAAGAAGCCTTCACTGAACCAGTGAATCGGCGGCGGCGCGGCATTGCGGTAGACGGCACTCATGACTCAACTATACGGATGAGCGCACACCTGTGTATACAGGTGTATACCCTCCATACCGGCTATGATTCATTGTCCTGACCGGCCCGAGCCTGATGACCACCCACGACCTGCCCCTGCCGACCGCCGATGACGCGCACACCCCGCGCAAAGCCTCCATCTCGCGTGACGACCTGCTGGCGGCGGCCCTGTCCCTGGTCGGGCCGCATCGCAGCGTCTCCACGCTGAGCCTGCGCGAGGTCGCGCGCGAAGCCGGCATCGCCCCCAATTCGTTCTATCGCCAGTTCCGTGACATGGACGAACTGACCGTGGCGCTGATCGATCTGGCCGGCCGTTCGCTGCGCACGATCATCGGCCAGGCACGTCTGCGCGCGGCAGACAGCAACCGCGGGGTGATCCGGCTGTCGGTGGAAACCTTCATGGAACAGCTGCGCGCCGATGACCGGCTGATGCATGTGCTGCTGCGTGAAGGCACGGCCGGCACGGATGCGTTCAAGCATGCGGTGGACCGCGAGCTGGGTTACTTCGAAGACGAGCTGCGGGTGGATCTGGTGCGGCTGGCCGCGCTGGACGGTGCCAGCCTCTATGAGCCGGCGCTGGCAGCCAAGGCCATCACCCGGCTGATCTTCGCCATGGGCGGCACGGCGATGGACCTGCCGGCGGAAAAAGATCCCGAGCTGATCGAACAGATGAGCCAGATGATCCGCATGATCATCACCGGCTCGCGCGCCCTGGCGCGCCACCCTCCCAACACCTGAACCCTGGCGGTTGCCCGCCTGGCAGCGGCGGCAGCGCTGTTGCGCGCTTCAACGTTGCCGGCGCTGGCTTCAGCCAGTGCGAACACCTTGGCATGCAACGCGCGGTCACTGAACTGCAAGCGGTCGCCCTGTTCCAGCGCACGGCGGATCGTGTGGTTATCCATTCCCAGCTGCGGTGCCAGGCGGCGCAACGCGCGCTCGGTCTGACGGGCTCGTCCAGGGGCGCGCCAGAATCGAGCTGATCGCCATCCAACGCCAGCGCGCTGCCACTGGCCAGGGCCACCGCCTTCTGGAACGCGGCATTTCGACTGGCATACCAGCCAGCGTTGGAGTCGGCGAAGCGACGCACTTTCTGCGTATATGGGGTCGTGTAGCCAAGCAGGTGCAGGGCGCCGAACTACAGCCCGCCGCGGCGGGTGAACACCACGTCGCGGATGCTCCCGGGGAGCGGCCACGGATAGCTGCGCGCCTGGCGTTCGGCGAATGGGATACCCACCTGCATCGCACCACGCCACCGCTGCGCCGACCATCGCATGCGCCCAGCCTGCCCATATACTTCGCCCCCGCCTGTCCCAATCGCCGAACGTGGCTTGACCCTTGAGCGCCACCGCTGAACAGTACTTCCCGCTCGTGGTCCCCGCCACCTCCCTGCTGCTCGGGTTGGCGCTGCTGGCAGGTTGGCGCTCTGTGCGCGGACACCGTTATCTGTTGTGGTTGGCCGCTGGCTACATGGTCACTGCCGTTCCGCTCGCCGCCCAGATCCTGATGGACACCCCGCAGCTGGCGACCTGGTCGGTACTCACCGGTGCCTTGTACTGTGCAGGCAGCTGGGCCACCGCGCAGGGTTTCGCGCTCAGATCCGGCGGCAGGGTGTCGGCGCGCGCGGCGCTGGCCATCAGCCTCGGCACGTTACTTGCGCTGTTGTGCTTCTCGCGATTGAACGACGTGCTGGGCGCGCGCATCGTCTTCCTCAACCTTGGCATGGGACTGCTGCTGGCATTGGCACTGCCGGTGCTGTTCGGCCGCGACCGGGCGGACACCCTGTTCGAACGCCTGCTGCGCCGGACCTATCTGCTGCTGGTGGTGTACGCGCTCCTGCGCCCGCTGCTGGCCGGAACACTGGCCGGCTGGTTCAGCAGCAGTGGCATGCCACGCTCAGGCCTGTGGCTGTGGATGCTGGCTTTCAATCTGCTGCTCAATCTGTGGCTGTTGTTTCTGTTACTGGGCAGCGTGGCCCAGCAATTGATGGGGGAACTGCGCTACGAGCGCAACCACGACCCGCTCACCCTGCTGCTCAACCGCCGCGCTTTCTTCGAGATCGCCCAACAGCGCCTGCAGCACGGCACCGCCGCCCATTGGGCACTGCTCGCCTGCGACGTCGATCACTTCAAACAGGTCAACGACACCTGGGGCCATGCCGCTGGCGACAACGTGCTGCGGCAAGTCGGTGCACTGCTGCAGGAGATGACGCGCCCGGATGATCTGGTCGCGCGTTTCGGCGGAGAGGAATTCGTAGTGCTGCTGCGCTGCGATGACCTGCCAACGGCCACCCGGATCGCCGAGCGGATCCGGAACGGCCTCAGCCAGATGCCCTGCTCCCCGGCGAAACACACCCTGACCGCCAGCTTCGGCGTCACTTTGGTAGCGGGCGCGGAGGACCTGGAAAGCGCACTGGAGCGCGCAGACCAAGCGGTATACCGGGCCAAGCACGAAGGCCGGAACCGCGTGGTCGCCAGCCCATCACCTGGCGCAGCCGGCAACATCTGCCCGACCCCGTCTACAGCGGTTGTCGCTCAACCTGATGACGCCGAGCGCAAAGCAACCCGATAGCCACCAGCCTTCGCCAGCAGGGGACGCGATCCGGTGGCGGACATGGATCTGCCCTCCTCCAGGCCGCCTTCGGGATCGATCGTTTGCCCCTGCAGCATCTCCGTCACGCAGCCGGAACAGCGAGATCCTGCAAGCCTGCCTGGATGCGATTGCGACGATAGGTCACAGCCACGGCGGTGCTGGCCCGATCACGCAGCGTCCACCGTGCGTCCTTTCCATTTGTCACTGCCAAGCGCAGCGCGTTGGGCCAAAGCTGCAGCCCTATGCCGGCCGCGCCGCCGAGCCGGAAAATGGCCTGGAACAGCGGCGGTGCTTCATGGCGAGGATGCCTATGTCGAGTTCTGCGCGGGCTGCTGCACGCTGATTTCCGACACAGAAAACGCCGGCTTGCGCCGGCGTTTTCTGTTACCTGAAGCCCGTCAATCAGGCCTCCGGTGTCGCCTCTGGTGTCTGCCCTTCGACAGCCGCACCCTCAACCACGGCGGTATCCACGGCTTCGTCATCCAGGCTGTCATCACCGGCTTCCAGGGACGCGTCCAGGCGTTCGACCGCCTGCAGCTTCTCGCCCTTGGACAGGCGGATGAGGGTGACGCCCTGGGTGTTGCGGCCGACCCGCGAGATTTCCGAGCCGCGGGTACGCACCAGCGTGCCGCCATCGGAGATCAACAGCACTTCATCGCCGGTGCCCAGCAGCACCGCGCTGACCAGCTTGCCGTTGCGCTCACTGGTCTGGATGCCGATCACGCCCTGCGTACCCCGCCCCTTGCGCGGATAGTCGGCCAGCGGCGTGCGCTTGCCGTAACCGTTCTCGGTCGCGGTGAGGATGTACTGCACGCCGGTGTCATCGGCACCGGTGTCGACGATATCGCCGCCCTCGGTTGCCAAGTCCTCGACGTTGCTGTCGTCCTCGTTCTCGTCCTCGGCGCCGCCGGCGCTTTCAGCCACGATCAGGCTGACCACTTCCTCGCCCTTGGCCATCTTGATGCCACGCACGCCGGTGGCGGTGCGGCCCATCGAGCGGACCTTGTCTTCGGCAAAGCGCACGGTCTTGCCATTGGACGCGAACAGCAGGACGTCACGCTCGCCATCGGTCAGGCCGACGCCAACCAGCGCATCGCCCTCGTCGAGGTTGATGGCGATCTTGCCGCGTGCCAGGCGGAACGCGAACTCGCTCAGCGGGGTCTTCTTGACCGTACCGTGGCGGGTGGCGAAGAACACATACTGGTTCTCGTCGTATTCGCGTACCGGCAATACCGCCTGCACACGCTCGCCGTTTTCCAGTGCGATCCAGTTGATGATCGGACGGCCGCGCGCGTTGGAGCCGGCTTCCGGCAGCTGGTGCACCGGCAGCCAGAACACCTTGCCCGCGCTGGTGAAGGTCAACAGCGTGTCATGGGTGTTGACCAGCCACAGCTGTTCGATCGAATCCTCGTCCTTGGTCGCCGCCGCGCTGCGGCCACGGCCACCACGCTTCTGCGCGCGATAGGCACTGACCGGCTGGCGCTTGACGTAACCGGCGCGCGACAGTGTCACCACCACGTCTTCCGGCGCGATCAGATCCAGAATGTCGAGATCTTCCTCGCTGTGGCGGATCTCGGTACGGCGTTCATCACCGAACTCGCTGCGCACGGCGATCAGCTCGTCGCGGATCACCTGCAGCAACACTTCCGGGTTTTCCAGGATACGGATCAGGCCAGCGATGACTTCCAGCAGGACCTTGTATTCCTCGGTCAGCTTGTCCTGCTCCAGCCCGGTCAGGCGGTGCAGGCGCATTTCCAGGATCTGCGTGGCCTGGACGTCGCTGAGCTGATACAGGCCATTGACCAGACCCAGGCCCTTGGGCAGGTCTTCCGGACGCGAGGCCTCGGCACCGGCAGCGCCCAGCAACGCACCCACCAGACCCGGCTCCCAGGTCTTGGTCAGCAGGCGTTCCTTGGCTTCGCCCGGATTGGCCGACGTCTTGATCAGCTCGATCATCTCGTCGATGTTGGCCAATGCGACCGTCAAACCTTCCAGCACGTGCGCACGCGCACGCGCCTTGCGCAGCTCATAGATGGTGCGGCGGGTGACCACCTCGCGACGGTGGCGGATGAACGCCTCCAGCATCTGCTTGAGGTTCAACAGCTTCGGGCGGCCATCGACCAGCGCCACCATGTTGATGCCGAACACCGACTCCATCTGGGTCTGCTGGTAGAGGTTGTTCAGGACAACTTCCGCCGACTCGCCACGCTTGATCTCGATGTAGATGCGCATGCCGTCCTTGTCGGACTCGTCGCGCAGCTCGCTGATGCCTTCGAGCTTCTTTTCCTTGACCAGCTCGGCGATCTTCTCGATCAACCGCGCCTTGTTCACTTGGTACGGAATCTCGGTGACGATGATCGATTCGCGGCCGTTGTCAGCCACTTCGATATCAGCCTTGGCGCGGATGCGCACCCGGCCACGACCGGTCCGGTAGCCTGCGATGATGCCGGCAGTACCGTTGATGATGCCGGCGGTCGGGAAGTCCGGACCCGGGATGTACTCCATCAGGCCATCGACGTCGATCGTCGGATCATCGATCAGCGCAATGCAGGCGTTGAGCGATTCGGTGAGGTTGTGCGGCGGGATGTTCGTCGCCATACCCACGGCAATACCGGCCGAGCCGTTGACCAGCAGGTTCGGGAACCGGGTCGGCATGACCGTCGGCTCCAGCTCCTTCTCGTCGTAGTTGGGCTGGAAATCGACGGTTTCCTTGTCGAGATCGGCCATCAGCTCGTGCGAGAGCCGCGACATGCGCGCCTCGGTGTAACGCATCGCGGCGGCGGAGTCGCCATCGACCGAACCGAAGTTACCCTGGCCGTCCACCAGCATGTAGCGCAGCGAGAACGGCTGTGCCAGGCGCACCAGCGTGTCGTACACCGACTGGTCGCCATGCGGATGGTACTTACCGATGACGTCACCGACGATACGCGCCGACTTGAAGTACGGCTTGTTGCTGTGCGCACCCAGCTCGCTCATCGCGAACAGGACACGGCGATGGACCGGCTTGAGGCCATCGCGGGCATCGGGGAGTGCGCGCCCGACGATCACGCTCATGGCGTAATCGAGGTAGCTCTTGCGCATCTCGTCTTCCAGGTTGACCTGGATGATTTCCTTGGCGTTTTCTGCCATTCGGGTTCCGTTGTCTGGTAGCGATCCCGTCCGGCGACGGGCCTGTGACAGGCGGCCATGCCGGAAACTCGAATCAACCTGCGGAGTCTAGCACAAAGGACGGTTTTCCGCCGCTGCCAGCCGGGTTTTTACCGGAGTAAATCAGCAACTTAGACGCCCCTCGGGAGGCCGCCGGAATACGTGACCGCGGCCACGCCCACCCAAGTGGCGCGCGGATGGCCCGCGAACTGGCAAACCACGCCAGTCCTCACGTCCCCGCTGCGCTGCGGACCTGCCTTCAGCCGCCGAACGCGGCCTTCATCGCCGCGGTGTCCGGCTGCAGGATCACGCCACGTTCGGTGACGATGGCATCGATCAGCTCACCGGGCGTCACATCGAACACCGGATTCCATGCGGCGATGCCCTCGGCCACGGTGCGCACGCCACCAACGCCGAACAGCTCACCCGGATCGCGCTGCTCGATCTCGATCTGATCGCCGTGCGCGGTGTGCATGTCCACGGTGGACGATGGCGCCACCACCATGAATTTGACGCCATGGTGGCGGGCGGCAATGGCCAGCTGGTAGGTGCCGATCTTGTTGGCGGTATCGCCATTGGCACAGATGCGGTCGGCGCCGACGACCACCCACTGCACCGCCCCGGTCTTCATCAGATGCGCGGCCGCCGAGTCGGCAATCAGGGTGGCGTCGATGCCATCCTGCTGCAGCTCCCAGACGGTCAGGCGGGCACCCTGCAGCCACGGCCGCGTCTCACCGGCGAACACGCGCTCGATATGCCCTTGCGCCTTGCCGGCACGGATCACGCCCAGCGCGGTGCCGAAACCGGCAGTCGCCAGCGACCCGGTGTTGCAATGGGTCAGCACTCCGCTGCCCGGGGCGATCAGTGCGGCGCCCAGCGCGCCCATGAGGCGGTTGGCTGCCAGATCCTCATCGGCGATAGCCTGCGCCTCCCGCTCCAACACCTGCTGCCAGTCAGCGCCAGCGGCGGCCAGCACCCGCCGCATCCGCGCCAGCGCCCAGGCCAGATTCACCGCGGTTGGCCGTGAGGCATTGAGCTTACCCAGCGCCGGTTCGAGCCGCTGCACCGCCTGCGCGCCGTCCGCGGCCTGCACATCCCGCGCTGCCAGCACCACGCCCCACGCAGCGGCGATACCGATGGCCGGCGCACCGCGCACCGTCAACGCATGGATCGCCTCGGCGACCGCGTCGCTGTCATGGCATTGCACATGTTCGACCACGAACGGCAGCTTGCGCTGGTCCAGCAGCTCAAGCGCTTGGCCGGTCCAGCGGATCGGGCGGATATGGTCGTAGCGGACGTAATCGAGGGAGTTGGAATCGTTCATGGCTCCATTGTAATGGGCGCCACACAGGCCCGCCTCAGTCCACGGAGAATTCCGCGCGGCAACCGTCATCCACCCAGACGCCGGTGCGATCCCAACCCCAGCTCTGCCCCTCGATGCAGGCCCTGGAGGACAGCTGTTTCACCAGCGTCACCTTGCGCTCGACGGTCACCCCGCATTCGCGGCGGAGATTGCTTTTGGATTCGCAGGTCACCCGTCGCGGAACATCCACGAAGCCGGAGCCATCGGCCGCACCGACCTCGAACTGGCCGTGGCAGCCCCGGCTCACCCACACCTGGTTGCGCCCGTAACCCCACGTGCGGCCTTCCTTGCAGGGCAGTACGGACTGTTGCCGTAGCAGTCGCACCGGCGCCCCGCGCAACAGTACCGGGCATACCTCCGTGCGTCCTCGCGACTCGCAACGCACCACCCGGCGCGCTACCCGCTGCGCAGCGGTGGGCTCTTCCGCGGCAAATTCGGCGCGACAACCATTGGAGACCCACACACCTGCAGCGTCCGTGCCCCAGTCCTGTTCACGGATGCAACTGTGCTCGGACAGCTGTCGTACCAGCTGTATGCCCCGGGCAAGGTTGGCCGGGCAATGCATGCGTTCTGCGCCTTTCGATTCGCAACGCACCACCGTGTCAGCGGCACGCACAGGATCGGGCGTTTCCGCAGCCACCAGCATCGGCATGGCACACAACAGCACGGCGTAAATGCTCCTCATCCGACCTGCCTATCCAAGAGCCTGAGGTATTCCGTTGACCGACACACTGCCTGCATGACCGTGATCAGAGCATCATCATCGACGATGAGCCAGTGCTGGGCCACGCAACGCCCGGTGGTCTTCAGGCGTGGGCGAAATCGAAAGCCAGCACATCGGCGATGCGCCCTGTGCCGCCCAGCGCCATCAACAGCCGATCCACGCCGACCGCCACACCGGCGCAGGCCGGCAGCGACGGTAGTGCGGCGAGGAACAGCTCATCCAGCGGTGGCAGCGTCGCCGCGCGCGTGCGCCGCACCTCGAGGTCGCGCTCAAAACGCTGGCGCTGTTCAACAGCATCGTTGAGCTCGTGATAGCCGTTGGCCAGCTCGAACGGTCCCAGATACAGTTCGAAGCGCTCGGCCAGCGGCGGTTCGCCCGGGCGGATGATCGCCAGCGCCGCCTGCGTGGCCGGCCAATCGTGGATCACGGTGATGCCATCGGCCGGAAATTGCGACTGGATGCGATGGGTCATCAGCAGATCCAGCCAGTCATCGCGGGTCAGATCTGCCGGGTCGATACCGATCTCGCCCAGCCCGGCGCGCAACTGCGCCTCATCGGCCAGAAATGGATCCAGCCCCAGCGCCTCCACGAACAGTTCGCGATAGGTGAGGATGCGCACCGTGGCCTGACGTCCGCGCTGTGCCAGGGCGGCCTGCACCAGCTCGATGGTTTCACCGATCAGGCGATGGTGATCCCAGCCGACCCGATACCACTCGAGCATGGTGAATTCCGGGTTGTGGCGACCGCCGGCCTCGCCATTGCGGAACACCCTGCCCAGCTCGTAGCAGTCGCCCACCCCGGCGGCGAGCAGTCGCTTGAGCGGATATTCGGGCGAGGTGCGCAGCCAGCGCAGCGCTGGACCGGCGCTGACATGCCCGCTGAAACGGGTATGGAAACCTTCGATGTTCGGCTCGGTGTTGCCGGCCGCGGACATGATCGGTGTTTCCACTTCCAGCACGTCACGCTGCGCGAAGAACTCGCGGATCAGCGCGTTCAGACGGGCACGCTGGCGCAGCGCCTCGATCATGGCGCACACCTGATCGCCATGGATGGTGGGAATGCCGGTTTTGCAGGAGCAAAACCCGGCCGTGCGCCACCCTGTGGGCGGCTTCGCCGTGAAAAACCGCTGTCCTGCCGTTTTTTCATGGATGCAGCCCGCGCCCGGCACTGGTCAACGGCAAGGTCAGGATGTCACGCTCGTCATCGCGATAGCCGGCCGCCAGATACAGCCGTTTTGCCCGGGCATTGTGATGGTTCACTTCCAGCCGGATAACGGTCGCGCCCTCGCCTGCGGCCCAGTCGCGTGCCAGCGCCAGCGCCTGTCCGCCCCAGCCACGGCCACGCACGGCCGGGGTGAGATACAGCTCGTCGAGCAGCACGAAACGGCCACCCTGCTCCACGCTGAAGCACCAGCCCAGCGTGATGTAACCGGCCTCGGTAACGTCCTCGCTGGACAACAGCAGCACCGCGCCATGACTGGCGTTTTCGAGCAGCGAGCGCAGCCCCGGCTCAACCAGTCCGGACTGGTACAGGATTTCGTCCTCGACATAGAAGTCGCGAACCATGGCGATGAGGCGCGGGAAGTCCTCTGGCCCGGCGATGCGGGCCTGCAACGTGTTGCTCATGCGGTTTTTCCGTTATCGGCCAGGAAGGCGAGCAGGCGGGTTTCATCCCATACCTCCACGCCCAACTCATTGGCCTTGTCCAGTTTGGAGCCGGCTTCGGTGCCGGCCACGACGAAGCTGGTTTTTTTCGACACGCTGCCGGCCACCTTCGCCCCCAGCGCTTCCAGCCGCGACTTGGCGTCCTCACGGCTCATCTGCGCCAGGGTGCCGGTCAGCACCACGGTCTTTCCTTCCAGCACCCCTTCGGCCTGCAACGCCGCTTCGGGCGTCCGCGCCAGCAGTTCAGCCAGCGCATTGCCGGCAGCCGAGAACAGGGCGGCATTGGCGTCAACGTCCAGCCACGCTACCAGCGCATTGGCCGTTTCCGCAGGCAGGCCGGCGGTAACAAAGTTGTGTGCGCTTTCATCCAGGATCGCATCGACCGAAGCAAACGCCTGTGCCAGCTGTTTGGCCCGTACCGGCGTGACCTTGGGGATTTCCATATCCGACAGCAGATTGGCCAGTGTCAGCTCCGTCCGCAGCTTGGCGCTGGGCGCGTGCCTGTCAGTGATCTGCACCCCACGCGCGAGCAACGCATCGATGGCCTGTTGGTTGCCGGGCTGCGCCATGAAGTGGCCGATCGCGCGCGCCACTTCACCGCCGATATCCGGCACCCGCTTGAACATCGGCCATGGCAGGTGCCGGATCAACTCCAGATCACCGAACCATGCGGACAGCGCTTTTGCAGTGCTCTCGCCGACGTGTTCGATGCCCAGCGCGAACAGCAGCCGCTCCAGCGTGGTGCTGCGGCTGGCCTCGATGGCGCCGATCAGGTTGTCGGCCCAGCGGGTGGCGATCTTCTTCGTATTCCACTGGAAACTGGCAGGTACCGACAGCACCTGCGCACGCCAGCCGGCATCGGCCCCATCCAGCTTGAGGATGCGGTTGAGTGTGTCTCCACTACCCTCCGGCGCGAGGTGCAGCTGCAACTGGGCGGCCAGAGATTCGGGCGAACCGGCATCCAGCACGAGCTTCAGCAACAGCAGCTGGTCGCGTTGCAGGGCATACAGATCGGCCACGCCGCGAACGATGCCGGCATCGACCAGCGTTTCGATGTACTTGTCGCCCAGTCCGTCGATGTCCATGGCCTTGCGCGAGGCGAAGTGGGCGATGGCCTCCTTGCGCTGCGCCGGACAACTCAGCTCACCGGAGCAGCGCCACGCGGCCTCCCCCTCTTCGCGCACGATCTCCGAACCACAGACCGGGCAGGCGCGCGGCATCTGCCACGGTGTCGTGCCCTCAGGGCGACGCTCAGCGATCACACTGACCACTTCCGGAATCACATCGCCGGCACGGCGTACGATCACCGTATCGCCCACACGCACATCCAGACGCGCGATCTGGTCGGCGTTGTGCAGCGTGGCATTGGTCACGACCACGCCCGCGACATGTACCGGCTTCAGCCGGGCCACCGGCGTGGCGGCACCGGTACGGCCGATCTGGATCTCGATCGCCTCCACCGTGGTGCTCTGCTCCTGCGCCGGGAACTTGTGTGCGATGGCCCAACGCGGGGCGCGCGCGACAAAGCCCATCTGCTGCTGGCCGTCACGGTCATCGAGCTTGTAGACCACCCCGTCGATATCGAAGGCCAGGCCGTCGCGACGTTCGCCGATGTCACGGTAGTACGCCAACAGGCCTTCGGCGCCTTCCACCACCGCGCACAGATCGCTGACCGGGAAACCCCAGAGCGCCAGCTGCGCCAGGGTTCCCGAATGAGTCGCCGGCAGTGCGCCGCCAGACACTTCACCCAGGCCGTACGCGTAAAAGCTCAGTGGCCGCTGCGCGCTGATCTTCGGATCGAGTTGGCGCAGCGAACCGGCCGCACCATTGCGCGGATTGGCCAGCACCTTGCCGCCGTGCAGACGCGCCTGCTCGTTGTAGCGCTCGAAATCGGCGCGGGGCATGTAGACCTCACCCCGTACCTCCAGCACCTGCGGCCAGCCTTCGCCAGCCAGCTGCTGCGGGATCACCTTGATCTGGCGCAGGTTGGCGGTCACGTCCTCGCCGGTCGCCCCGTCGCCGCGGGTCGCGCCCTGCACGAACACGCCGTTCTCGTAACGCAGATTGATCGCCAGTCCATCGAGCTTGGGTTCGGCCGAGAACAGCAGTTGCTTGCGATGCAGCCGTTCATCGATGCGGCGGACGAAATCGTGCACCTCGGCCTCGCTGAAGGCATTGCCCAGCGACAGCATCGGCACCGCGTGCACCACCTCGGCAAAACGCGAGGATGGCTTTCCGCCGACCTGCCGGCTGGGTGAATCACCGCTCTCCAGTTCCGGGTGCTGCGCTTCGAGCGCTTCCAACTCGCGCATCAACCGGTCGTATTCGGCATCGGGAATCAGAAGCTCGTCACGCTCGTGATAGGCGCGCGATGCCCGGGCGAGCTGCTCGCGCAACGCGGCAATGCGCTGCTGTGCGGGAATATCTGTGGTCATATGCGGAATTTTAGCGCCTTCCTGTCAGCGGACCGAGCGGATCCCCGGTCGCGCCAGCCAAGGTAACGTCGCCGGCGTTCGTCCAAAAGCAAAGCCCCGCAAGCGGGGCTTTGCAGATCTCCAGATGCAGCGCTTACCAGCGTGGCGACTTGGTCAGCGGCGGTGCCTGGTGCTGGCGGTCATAGGCGCGCAGCTCGTCACGGATGTGCGCGATGCGCTGGCGCCCCAGGGCGTTGCGGCTGTCATCGAGCACCACACCGTCCAGCAGCTCGGCCATGCGTTGCACCGTGGGCAGCATCTTCTCCCAGCCATCCAGTGCCGTCATTGGCGCCGGCAACGTCAGGAAGAACGCGATAGCCGGCGTTTCCATCTCGCGGATATGGGTCATATCGAAGCTGCCGGGCTTCATGATGCTGGCCATGCTGAAGATCGGACCGCGCTCGGGATGCCCCTCCACCAGGCGGTGGAAGACATTCATATAGCCGAACACCAGCCCGGTCTTTTCTGCGGCGACCACGATGTCTTCACCGCGCAGCACTTCGCCCGCACGTGCAGCCACATACAACGAGACGATCTTGTCGAAATCCTGGCTCGGACGCTTGCCCAGATCGCTGCCCGCCGATGGCTCGACATCCGGCAGCCCGAGCTCGGGCTGGGTGACACTGGCGTCCCCGTCGAGGCTGCCGTCTTCTTCGGAGGCGACGTCGCCGGTCTCGCCCAGCACCGGCTCGCGGCGCTGGCGTTCGACCTCCGCCGACTCCTTGCGCTTGCCCTGCGGGGCCCGCTTCGGGCGGCCAAACAGGAAAATGGCCGCAATGAGCAGCAGTCCGGCAGCCAGGATGCCGATGCGCAGAAGTTCCGTGTCGGACATTCGATGCGTACTCCGGATTAATCGTTCAGGTGGTTAAAGAATGGCACGTCAGGCCGCGCCCGCCAATCGCGCAGCCTCTTCCAGGTCCACGCTGACCAGACGGCTCACGCCCGGCTCGCGCATCGTCACGCCCGAGAGCTGATGCGCCGCCTCCATCGTCGCCTTGTTGTGGCTGACAAACAGGAACTGCACCTTCTCGCTCATCTCCTTGACCATCGTGGCCAGGCGACCGACGTTGGCCTCGTCCAATGGCGCATCCACCTCGTCCAGCAGACAGAACGGCGCGGGATTGAGCTGGAAGATGGCGAACACCAGCGCCACCGCGGTCATCGCCTTCTCGCCACCGGACAGCAGCGAAATGGACGACACGCGTTTGCCCGGCGGGCGCGCCATGATCGTCACCCCGGTATCGAGCAGATCCTCGCCGGTGAGTTCCAGATAGGCGTGACCGCCGCCGAACAGGCGCGGGTACAGCGCCTGCACCCCGGAATTGACCCGGTCGAAAGTGTCCTTGAAGCGGCCACGGGTTTCACGGTCGATCTTGCGGATGGCATCTTCCAGCGTTTCCAGCGCGGTGGTCAGATCCACGTTCTGCGCCTCCAGATACTCCGAGCGTTGCGAGGCCTCTCCGTACTCCTGGATTGCGGCAAGGTTGACCGGCTCCAACCGGCGCATGCGCGCATCGATCTGGTGCACCGCCTGCTCCCATTCGGAAAGCTTCGCGTCGTCCGGCAAGGTGTTGAGGACGTCCTGCAGCACGAAACCGGCTTTCTCCACCGCCGCGGAAAGCTGATCGGCGTTGAGCACCAGCGCCTGCTGGTCGAGCTTGCGCTGGGAGATGCGCTCGCGCTGCGCCAGTGCCTGCTCGTCACGCTGATGCCGTGTCTGCTCCAGCGCCCTCAGTTCGGCATCAATGCTGTCCAGCTGCGCGCGCGCCTCGCCCAGCGCCCGATCGGCGCGGACCCGCTCGCCCAGCGCATTCTGATGCTCGGCCTCCAGCGCCAGCACCGGTGAATCGCCCTCGTCCAACTGCGAATGCAGCTCACCCAGACGCGAATCCAGCTGTCCGCGCTGGTTGATCATCCGCTCCAGCGCGTGGCTCAGCGAGGTGACCTGCGCGCGTTGCGACTCCAGCGTCAGCGCCAGGGCGTGCATGCGCTCGCGCACGCTGCGCGCGGCATCGCGCGACAGATCACGCGCTTCGGTCAACCGCCGGCGCTCGCTTTCCAGCGCCTGGCGAGTGCCCTCCAGATCGCCCATGCTCGACAGCGCGTCCTCCAGTCGCATACGCGCCTCGTCGGCCTGTTCGCGGCTGGCCTCGAGTGTTTCCAGCAGCTGCGACAGCTCGCTTTCAATGCGGTCGATCCGGCTGCGTGCCGAATCCAGCTTGCCCTGCTGGCTCTGCAGTTGTCCGGCCAGCTCCGACGTGCTGCGATGCGCCTGATACAGCGCACGCTGCGCCTCTTCCCGATGCTGTTCGGCGGCAAGTGACTGCTCGCGGAAGCCTGCCAGCAGCTGCTCCAGCTGCGCCTCGCGCTCCTGCAGCATTTCAATCTGCTCGCGCAGGCTGACGATCTCGCGCTCGCGCAGCAGTGCGCCCTGTTTGGCCGCGCCCGAGCGCGAAACGCGCACCCAGCCGTCACCCAACCGCTCACCGCCACGGGTGATGACAGAATCGCCCTCGCCCAGCTGGCGCTGCAGCGCAGTGGCCTGGGCCAGATCTTCGGCACCATGCAGCCGCGCCAACAGGCGGCGGATGGCCAGCGGCCCCTGCACCTTGGCCGCGAGCGAAGTCGGGGCGAAATCGGCCGCTTCCGTGGCCGCGGACACCAGCGCGATGCGGCCTTCGCCCAGCTCCCCCAGCGCGTCGACCAGCGCCTCGGGGGAATCCACCAGCACCCCTTCGATCAGCTGCCCCAGCGCGCTTTCAACCGCGTTTTCCCAGCCGCTTTCCACGGTGAGGCGCTCGCCGACACGCACCGCCGAATCCAGCCCGCGCGCCTTCAGCCACGCCACCGCTGCCCCCTGCTCCTGACCGAGCGCAGCCTGCTGCAGGGTTTCCAGCGAAGACAGCCGCCCGCGGGCGCTTTGCGCCTGCTTGCGCACCTCGGCCAGTTCGGACTGGCTGGTGCGCTGCTGTTCCTGCAGGTCGGCCACCGCCCTCTTGCGTTCTTCGACCTGCTCGTTCAGTTCGTCCAACGCCGCCTTCTGCGTTTCGTGCTGCAGTTGCAGCTGCTCGAACGCGTCGGCCAGCACCTCCAGATCCAGCCCGGCCCGCTCGGAAAGCAGCGCCTCACGCCGCCGTTCGGCTTCCAGGATCTGCCGCTCCAGATAGTCCACGCGAGTGCGTTCGACTTCGCCCGAGCGGGTCGCCTCGGAGGTATTGCGGTTGTGGGCCTCCCAGCGCTGCTGCCAGTCGGCCAGCTTTGCTTCGGCCTCGCGCAACGCTTCCTGGCGCAATTCGTTGTCTTCCTGCAATTGCTCCAGCTGCGGCTCCGCGCTGTCCACCGCTTCGCGCAGCACCATCAGCTTGGCCTCGTCGCCACTGATGTGCTGCCCCAATTCGGCCAGCGCATGCTGCGCTTCATCGCGTGCCTTGTGCAGACGCTGGGACATTTCCCGCTGATGCTGGATCTGCTGCTCCAGCCGCGCCAGGGTGCTGCCGACCTGATAGAACTCGGCCTGCGCGCGACTGAGCAGGTCCGCCGCTTCCTCGCGCTGCACGCGGCCGGTTTCGATCCGTGCCTCGGCCTCGCGCTGTTCGGCGATCAGCTGTTGCAGCCTGGTTTCCTCGCGCGACAACGCCTCGCGCAAACCGCCCAGGCGCCCATCCAGGCCGCGGTATTCCAGCGCCTTCCATTCGGCATCCTTGACCCGACGCTCTTCCTGCAGCGCCTGGTACTGCTCGGCCTGGCGCGCCTGGCGCTTGAGGTGCTCGAGCTGCTTGCTGATCTCATCGCGCAGGTCGTTGAGGCGATCAAGGTTCTCGCGCGTGTGGCGGATACGGGTTTCGGTTTCCTTGCGGCGCTCCTTGTACTTGGAGATGCCCGCCGCTTCCTCCAGGAACACGCGCAGGTCCTCCGGACGCGCCTCGATGATCTTGCTGATCATCCCCTGCTCGATGATCGAATAGCTGCGTGGCCCCAGACCGGTCCCCAGGAACAGGTCGGTGATATCGCGCCGCCGGCACTTGGTGCCATTGAGGTAGTAGTTGCTGCTGCCGTCGCGGCTGACCGTGCGCTTGACCGAGATTTCGTTGAACGAGGCGTACTCGCCGGAAATCGTATGGTCGGTGTTGTCGAAGATCAGCTCCACCGTCGCCTGTGACACCGGCTTGCGCCCTGCCGAACCGGAGAAGATCACGTCGGTCAACGAGTCGCCCCGCAGGCGGCTGGCCGAACTTTCACCCATCACCCAGCGCACGGCGTCGATGATGTTGGACTTGCCACAGCCGTTAGGCCCCACCACACCGGTCATGTTGGTGGGCAGGTGCAGGGTCGTGGGGTCGACGAACGACTTGAAACCGGAAAGCTTGATCGTGGATAGACGCATGGAGTCAGACTGTTTCCTGGCGCCGGAAGCCGCTGGCCAATACCGCAGGGAAGATTCCGGAAGGTTCCTTTTCCGCTCTCAAGTCGTTGATATTTTCAGGAATTCAACGCCACGAGCACGGCACTGGGGACTGAGTATAACGACACCTCGCGCTGCGGGCGCCGGGCTCACCCCGGAAAAAGGAACGGGCGCCTTTCGGCGCCCGTTCCTCTTGCACATAGGCAGCGCAGATCAGGCGTCGGCTTCGACGATGACCTTGACGGTGGCTTCCACGTCGGCGTGCAGCTTGACGGTGACGTCGTACTGGCCCACGGCACGGAAGGCGCCTTCGCCCATGATCACTTCGCTCTTGTTCAGCTCCAGGCCGGCAGCGGTGAAGGCTTCGGCGATATCACGCGGGCCGACCGAGCCGTACAGCTTGCCTTCGGTCGAAGCATGCGCACCGATGGTGACGCTTGCGCCTTCCAGCTTCTCGGCGCGAGCCTGTGCGCCGGCGTGCGAGGCCTGGGCCTTGGCTTCGTACTCGGCACGCTTGGCTTCGAACTCGGCAACGTTGGCCTCGGTGGCCGGCACGGCCTTGCCCTGCGGCACGAGGAAGTTGCGGCCGTAGCCCGGCTTCACGTCAACCAGGTCGCCCAGGCCGCCGAGGTTGGTCACTTTCTGCAGAAGAATCAGCTTCATGATGTTGCTCCGTTATTCGTTAGCGGCGCCAGAGAGCCCCGCAACGCTTGCTGTCCGAATAGGACGGGTGGGAAAACGGATGCCCTGAGGCATCCGTCATCCGTTCTACGTTTGATTTCCGCACGCAACCGCGCAGATCAGACCGGAAAATCCGGAATCAGACGTCGTGGTTGTCCGTATACGGGATCAGAGCCAGGAAACGGGCGCGCTTGACGGCCGTGGCCAGCTGGCGCTGGTACTTGGACTTGGTACCGGTGACGCGGCTCGGCACGATCTTGCCGTTCTCGGTCAGGTACTGGCGCAGGGTGTTGAGATCCTTGTAGTCGATCTCCTTCACACCTTCAGCCGTGAACTTGCAGAACTTGCGGCGACGGAAGAACTTGGACATGGTGGCGCTCCTTATTCAGCAGAAGCGGCGTCTTCGCCGGCTTCTTCATTGGTGGAAGTGGCACCCTCTTCGTCGTCGCGACGACGACGCTCGCCACGCTCGGGCTTGTCACCCTTCTCGTCCTTGCTCTTCATGATCAGCGACTGCTCGGTGTCAGCCTCGTCACGCTTGATGACCAGGTTGCGCAGCACGGCGTCGTTGAAGCGGAAGCTTTCGGTCAGTTCGTTCAGAACCGACTGGTCGGCTTCGATGTTCATCAGAACATAGTGGGCCTTGACCAGATTCTGGATCGGATAAGCCAGCTGACGACGGCCCCAGTCTTCCAGACGGTGGATGGTGCCGTTGCCGTTCTCGACCAGCGCCTTGTAGCGCTCGATCATGGCCGGAACCTGTTCGCTCTGGTCCGGGTGGACCAGGAACACGACTTCGTAATGACGACTCATGTTTTTCTACCTTTCGGATGTGGCCCGTATGGGCCGGACAGCCCCCCGCGTTGAATCGAGGTGGGGCAAGGAACCTGCACCAGGAGGCGCAGGAAGCCGCGAATTATGGCAGCTGCGACCAGCGGCCGCAAGGAAAGCGGCTCCGGCGCAGGAAGCGGCGCCCGCGCCCGGCATTGCTACGGGTCCGGACACCGCGGGCGATGCTGGTCTCAGGCCTTGTCAGCGTCAGTGGTGAAGCTCTCGCCGCACCCGCATTCAGCCGCGGCATTGGGATTCCTGAAGGTGAAGGTCTCGCTCAGCCCCTGCTTGCCGAAGTCGATTTCGGTGCCATCCACCAGTGCCAGGCTATCGGCGTCGACATAGATACGAACCCCGTCCTGCTCGAACACCGTATCGCCCTCGCGCTGCTCCCGGGCCAGATCGGTGACATGCCCCCAGCCAGAGCAACCGGTGCGGGTCACACCGAAACGCAGCCCCAGCGCTCCCGGCGTGGAGGCGACAAAGCGCTGTACACGGGAATGGGCGACGGGGGTCAGATGAACAGCCATGATGGGACGACTCCAGCAGAATTACGTTCCGATTATAGGTGTGGGCGGCCGCCACGGACCGCAAGCGTGGATAAATGCCTCGCCTGCCCGCAGTACAGCCGCTAAAATCACGCATTCACAGATCGAGTCGATCAACAGAGGATTCAAGTCATGACGGTGGTCAGCGTTGCACACGCCCTTGCCGGGAAATTCCCGGAAGGCGGAGAAGTTACGGTTCGGGGATGGGTGCGCACGGTGCGCGGCTCGGCTGGACTGGCCTTCGTCAACGTCAGCGATGGCTCGGGCTTCGCTCCGATCCAGGTCGTGGCCACCGATGCCCTGACCAACTTCGAGGACATCAGGAAGCTGACCCCGGGCTGCTCGGTGATCGCCACCGGCACCCTGGTGAAGTCGCAGGGCAAGGGCCAGAGCTTCGAGATCCAGGGCCAGAGCCTGGAGATTGTCGGCTGGGTGGAAGATCCGCTGACCTACCCGATCCAGCCCAAGCCGATGTCGCCGGAGTTCCTGCGCGAAGTGGCGCATCTGCGTCCGCGCACCAATCTGTTCGGCGCCGTCACCCGCATCCGCGACTGCCTGTCCAAGGCCGTGCACCGTTACTTCCACGAGAACGGCTTCTACTGGATCAGCACCCCGATCATCACCACCTCCGACGCCGAAGGCGCCGGTCAGATGTTCCGGGTCTCCACCCTGGACATGAGCAACCTGCCGCGCACCGGTGACGGCGGGATCGACTTCAGCCGCGACTTCTTCGGCAAGGAGACCTTCCTGACCGTGTCCGGCCAGCTTAACGTCGAGGCCTACGCGTTGGCCCTGAGCAAGGTCTACACCTTCGGTCCGACCTTCCGCGCCGAGAACAGCCACACCACCCGCCATCTGGCCGAGTTCTGGATGGTGGAGCCGGAGATCGCCTTCGCCGATCTGGCCGAGAACGCGCGCGTGGCCGAGGAGTTCCTCAAGTACCTGTTCCGCGCGGTGCTCGACGAGCGCGCCGACGACATGGCCTTCATCGCCGAGCGCGTTCAGAAGGACGCGATCACCCGCCTTGAAGCCTTCGTCAACGCGCCGTTCGAGCGCATCGAGTACACCGACGCGATCGCGCTGCTGCAGAAGTCGGGCAAGAAGTTCGACTACCCGGTCGAATGGGGCCTGGACCTGCAGACCGAACACGAGCGCTGGCTGACCGAGGAGCATGTCGGTCGCCCGGTGGTGGTGACCAACTATCCCGAGCACTTCAAGGCCTTCTACATGCGCCTGAACGATGACGGCAAGACCGTCGCGGCGATGGACGTGCTGGCCCCGGGCATCGGCGAGATCATCGGCGGCAGCCAGCGCGAGGAGCGCCTGAACGTGCTCGACGCGCGCATGGCGCAGTTCGGCCTGGATCCGGAGCACTACCAGTGGTACCGCGATTTCCGCCGCTATGGCTCGGTGCCGCACGCCGGCTTCGGCCTGGGCTTCGAGCGTCTGGTGGTATACGTCTGCGGCCTGAGCAACATCCGCGACGCGATCCCCTACCCGCGCGCGCCGGGCTCGGCGGAGTTCTGATCCAGTGACAGGGAGGCGTCTGCGGTGACCTTGTTCTTCGCGTTGTGCTTCATCGGCGTGGCCATTGCCGGCTTCAGCGCCTTCCTGATCTTCTGGCCGCTGACCCTGATCCATATCCGCGACCGGCATCCGGCGCTGGCGACCGAATTCGGCGCCGGCGCTTTCCTCAAACCCGACAGCCTGCGCTGGCTGCTGGCCCGCGACTTCTCCCGCATCCCGGACCGCTCCCTGTCCGGACTGGCAGCCCCGGCGCGCCTCGCGCTGCTGGTGATGTTCGGCGGACTGGGCATGGCACTGCTGCTGTGGCTTTTCTCCCAGGTAATGACATGAACGATTCGGACAACGCGACCGACCAGTGGTGGCTGGCGCAACTGGGCAACACCCTGATCTGGGCGCGCCTGCGCATCCGCCCGGCCGGTACCGCAGAGGTGCTGGACAGCGACGGCAACACGCTCAGCTACGACAGCGAGGACACCGCCCGCGCGCAGCTGCTCGATGCCGAGTTTGTCGCCTTCGACGGCATCGACGAGGAGGATGCACTGCAGCGCGGCTTCTCGCTGCACGAGATCCAGCCACCGCACGCGGACAATGACGACGCGTTGCAGGGCCGCATGGTCCAGCTGCTTGGCATGCGGGCCTGACCCCAGGGATGTTCACACCGGCCGCTTTCGCCGAGACGGATCTGCAGTGGCTGGACCGGCTGCTGGCACGCGACCCGTTCGTGACGCTGCTCACCACCGGCGAAGACGGCCTGCCCGAGCTGACCCGGCTTCCGGTGCTGTATCGGCGCCAGGACCAGCAGATCGAGCTGCGCGGGCACTGGGCGCATCCCAATCCGCAAGCCCGGCAACGCACACCCGCCAAAGTCCTGGTGGACGGGCCGCACGGCTATGTCTCGGCCAGCTGGTATCCGGACAAGGAAAGCGCCGCGCGCGTTCCGACCTGGAACTACGCGGCGGCCGAGCTGCGCGGGCAACTGCACCCCTTCACCGATGAAGACGCGCTTGCCGCGCTGCTGGTCGATCTCAGCGACCACTTTGAGGCGGACGTGGGCCAGCAGTGGCGGTTCGAGCCACAGCGCGAAGACCACCGCCGTCAAGTGCGCGGCATCGTCGGATTCCGCTTCGTGGTCGAGCAGGTCCAGCTCAAACTGAAACTGGGCCAGAACCATCCACCCGCCAACCAGCAGGCCGTGATCCACGCGCTGCAGGCGCTGTCCACGCCACGCGCACAGGAGCTGGCCGGCTGGATGACGCTCCACCGCGCATCGCGCGACACGCCACAATGACGCGGCGCAGCCTCCATTTCCCGCGACGACGCCGTTTCCATGACGGCGACGCCCTCCCCCTCCAGATCGCAAGGGAAGCATGACCATGAAAGACATCCGCAAACTGCTGCAGAACAACAGTGATTGGGCCGACCGGATCGAACGCGAAGATCCGGAATTCTTCCAGCAGCTGTCCAAACAGCAGAACCCCGAATACCTGTGGATCGGCTGCTCCGATTCACGCGTGCCGGCCAACCAGATCATCGGCATGGCGCCGGGTGAGATCTTCGTACACCGCAACGTCGCCAACGTGGTGGTGCATACCGACCTGAACTGCCTGAGCGTGATCCAGTACGCGGTGGACCAGCTGAAGATCAAGCACATCCTGATCGTTGGCCATTACGGTTGCGGCGGCGTGCACGCGGCACTGAACCAGGTGCGCGTCGGCCTGGCCGACAACTGGCTGCGCCATGTCGGCGATGTCGCGCAGAAGCATGACGATATCCTCTCGCAGATCGACGACCCGGACCTGCGCCATGCACGCCTGTGCGAGTTGAACGTGATCGAGCAGGTGGTCAACGCCTGCCGCTCGACCATCGTCCAGGACGCCTGGGCGCGCGGCCAGAAGCTGATGGTGCACGGCTGGGTCTACAGTCTGCGCGATGGCCGGGTCAGCGAGATGGGCATCGACGTGGGCGCCCCGGAAGATCTGCAGCCGGCCTACGAGAGGGCCCTGTCGTTCGTGCCGCGCAAGGGCAAACGCCACTGACCTCCCAACCCCTGCTGTGGCCGCTGATGCCGCGGCAGGGGCAGGCCCGTTTCCCGCCACAGGCTCCCCCCGCATGCTGCCACTCCCCCTCAATCTGCACGCCTGGATCGACGAGCATCGCCACCTGCTGAAGCCACCGGTGGGCAACAAGATGATCGAGAACGGCGATTTCATCGTGATGGTGGTCGGCGGTCCCAACAGCCGCAGCGACTACCACTGGGATGAAGGCCCGGAGTGGTTCTACCAGCTCGAAGGCGAGATGGTGCTGCGCGTGCAGGAAGGCGGCGCGGTACGGGAGATTCCCATCCGCGCCGGCGAGATCTTCCTGCTGCCGCCGCGGGTGCCGCACTCGCCGCAGCGCATGCCCGGCTCGATCGGCCTGGTGGTCGAGCGCAAGCGTCTGGACCACGAGCTCGACGGCTTCATGTGGTTCTGCCCGCACTGCAACCACAAGCTCTATGAGGAGTTCTTCCACCTGAAGAACATCGAGACCGACCTGCCCAGGGTGTTCGACCGGTTCCATTCCTCGCTGGAACACCGCAGCTGCCAGCGCTGTGGCACCGTGCATCCGTTGCCGGCACCGGCCTCGCCCGAAATCTGAGCGCACCTTCCGTGCGGTTCGCACGGCGCCCCGACCATCGCCCCGCACCATCTGCCGCGCCACTGCCGGCATCCGCAACCGGCAACCGTGCCGGGACAGGTACACTTTGGGCTCATTCTCGCCACCTGCGTACCGATGAACGAAACCCTGTCCCCGGCCCACGCCACCGCCCTGGATGCCGCCGATCCGCTGCGCCACCTGCGCAGCCAGTTCCTGATTCCGCAGCACCAGTCCGCCGACCAGACCTACTTCGTCGGCAACTCGCTGGGCCTGCAGCCCAAGGGCGCCAAGGCGATGGTGCAGGAAGTGATGGACCTGTGGTCCAGCATCGCGGTGGAAGGCCATTTCACCGGTCCCACGCACTGGATGGGCTATCACCGCCTGGTGCGCGATTCGCTCGCGCGCGTGGTGGGCGCACAGCCCGGCGAAGTGGTCGCGATGAACACGCTGAGCGTGAATCTGCATCTGATGATGGTCAGCTTCTACCGCCCCACCCGTGAGCGTCCTGCGATCCTGATGGAAGCCGGTGCGTTCCCCACCGACCGTCATGCGGTCGAGGCGCAGATCCGTTTCCACGGTTTCAATCCGGCCACCGATCTGATCGAAGTGCAGCCGGACGAGCCCAACGGCACGATCTCGATGCAGGCCATCGAGCGGGCGCTGGGCGAACACGGCCGCCGCGTGGCGCTGGTGCTGTGGCCCGGTGTGCAGTACCGCAGCGGACAGGTGTTCGATCTGGCCGCGATCACCCGGCTGGCGCGTGCGCACGGCGCCAATGTCGGCTTCGATCTGGCCCATTCGGTCGGCAACGTGCCGCTGGCGCTGCATGACATCGCCCCGGATTTCGCGGTGTGGTGCCACTACAAGTACCTCAACGCCGGCCCCGGCGCGGTCGCCGGCGCCTTCGTGCACGAACGCCACGCGCGCGACACCTCGCTGCCGCGCTTTGCCGGCTGGTGGGGCCATGAGCAGGCCACGCGCTTCCAGATGGCGCCGGAGTTCGTCCCCGAAGTCGGCGCAGAAGGCTGGCAGCTGAGCAACCCGCCCGTGCTCGGGCTGGCGCCGCTGCGCGCCTCGCTGGCGCTGTTCGACGAGGCCGGCATGCCGGCCCTGCGCGAGAAGTCGCTCAAGCTCACCGGCTATCTGGAAACGATGGTGCGCGCGCGTCTGGACGGCGTGCTGCAGATCATCACCCCGAGCGAGCCGGAGCGTCGCGGCTGCCAGCTGTCGCTGCGCGTGGCCGGCGGACGCGAACAGGGCCGCTCGCTGTTCGAGTACCTGCAGTCGGTCGGCGTGCTCGGCGACTGGCGCGAGCCGGACGTGATCCGCATCTCGTCCACCCCGATGTACAACCGCTACCGCGATGTCTACCGCTTCATCGAAGAAGTGGAAACCTGGGCCGGTGTATGACCCGACGGAACCCCACGACTTGACCACTACCGCCCCACGCGGCCTCACCATCATCGGCGCCGGTCTGGCCGGCTCCCTGCTCGCCATCCTGCTGGCCCGCCAGGGCTGGCGCATCACCGTGTACGAGCGCCGCGGCGATCCGCGCATCGCCGACTACGAGTCCGGTCGCTCGATCAACCTGGCATTGGCCGAACGCGGCCGCAATGCGCTGCGCCAGGCTGGCGTGGAAGAGGCGGTCATGGCCAAGGCGGTGATGATGCGCGGGCGCATGGTGCATCCGCGTCACGGCACGCCGGAGTTGCAGCCCTACGGCCGTGATGACAGCGAGGTGATCTGGTCGGTACACCGTGCCGAACTGAACGTCACCCTGTTACAGCTGGCCGAAGCGGCCGGCGCGCGGTTCCACTTCCACCGTCGCCTGCACACCGTGGATTTCGATGCCGGCTACGCCCGCTTCATCGACGACCGCGACGATTCACCGCACGACACCCACTTCGACACACCGCTGGTCGGCGCCGATGGCGCCGGCTCGGCGCTGCGTGCGGCGATGAACCGCAAGTCGCCGCTGGGCGAGCGCACCGAGTTCCTCGACCACTCCTACAAGGAGCTGGAAATCCCGCCGCATGCCGACGGCCGCTTCCAGATCGAAGCCAATGCGCTGCATATCTGGCCGCGCGGACGCTATATGTGCATCGCCCTGCCCAATGACGAAGGCACCTTCACCGTCACCCTGTTCCTGCCCAACGACGGTGAGCCCAGCTTCGCCAACGTGCGCAGCGGCGCCGAGGCGCAGGCGTTGTTCGAGCGCGAGTTCGCCGACGCGGTGCCGCTGATTCCCGATCTGCGCCGCGACTGGGAACAGCACCCGCCGGGCCTGCTGGGCACTCTGTATCTGGATCGCTGGCACCAGGGCGGCAAAGCGGTGCTGATCGGCGACGCGGCCCATGCCATGGTGCCGTTCCACGGCCAGGGCATGAACTGCGCTTTCGAGGACTGCGTGTTCCTGGCCGACGCGCTGGCCGCCAACGCCGACACCGCGCAGGCCTTCGCCCTGTTCGAGCGCGAACGCAAGCCCAATGCCGCGGCGATCCAGCAGATGGCGCTGGACAACTACATCGAGATGCGCGACCAGGTGGCCGATCCGGCCTTCCTGCTGCAACGCGAACTGGAACAGGCGCTGCAGGCGCGCTGGCCCACCCGCTTCGTGCCGCATTACACGATGGTCACCTTCCTCCACACGCCCTATGCCGTGGCGCTGGAACGCACCCGCATCCAGCAGCGCATCCTGGCCGAGGCCACCGCCGGCCACACCACGCTGGCGCGGATGGACTGGGCCGCACTGGAACGGATCGTCCACGCGCAGCTGCCGGTACTGGCAGGGGCCCACTGATGGCCTGTCCCTGCACCGTTCCGCACGCGGATGAACGATGCCGTCACCACGGCTGACGCACGCCACTAGCCGCCGGTAAAGACCCCCATGCCCGAAACTTTCCTCTTCTACGACCTCGAAACCTTCGGCCAGGACCCGCGCCGTACCCGCATCGCCCAGTTCGCGGCGGTGCGCACCAACGCCGAGCTGGAAGTGGTCGACGAGCCGGTCAGCTTCTACGTCAAGCCAGCCGACGACCTGCTGCCCTCGCCCATCGCCACGCTGATCACCGGCATCACCCCGCAGCATGCCCTGGCCGAAGGCGTCAGCGAGGCCGAGGCCTTCGCCCGGATCAGCGACCTGATGGCACGGCCGCAGACCTGCACACTGGGCTACAACACGTTGCGCTTTGACGACGAGTTCGTCCGCTACGGGCTGTTCCGCAACTTCTTTGATCCCTACGAGCGCGAGTGGCGCGGCGGCAACTCGCGCTGGGACCTGCTGGACATGCTGCGGCTGGTACACGCACTGCGCCCGGACGGCATCCAGTGGCCGCAGCGCGAGGATGGCGCCACCTCGTTCAAGCTCGAACACCTGGCCATCGCCAACGATGTCCGCGAAGGCGACGCGCACGAGGCGCTGTCCGACGTCTACGCCACCATCGGCATGGCGCGCCGCTTCAAACAGGCCCAGCCGCGCATGTGGGACTACGCGCTGAAGCTGCGCGACAAGCGCTTCGTCGGCAGCCTGCTGGACGTGGTGGCGATGAACCCCGTGCTGCACATCTCCATGCGCTACCCGGCCAGCCGGCTGTGCGCCGCGCCGGTGCTGCCACTGACCCGCCATCCGCACATCAGCAACCGCGTGATCGTGTTCGATCTGGAAGGCGACGTGCAGCAGCTGCTGGACCTGTCGGCCGAGGAGATCGCCGCGCGCCTGTATACCCGCGCCGCCGATCTGCCCGAAGGCCAGCAGCGGGTGCCACTGAAGGAAGTGCATCTGAACAAGGTGCCGGCGCTGGTGGCCTGGAACCACCTGCGCGCGCCCGACTTCGAGCGCCTGGCTATCGATCCGGCCGCCATCGCGGCCAAGGTCGAACAGCTGCGCGCGCTCGGCCCGGAACTGGCCGAGAAGGTGCGCTGCGTGTTCGCCGGCGAGCGCGCGGCCGGCCCGGTCGATGCCGACGCCTCGCTCTACGACGGCTTCCTGGCCGAGGGTGACAAGGCGCTGATGCCCAAGGTGCGCACCGCTCCGCCCGAAGCGCTGGCCGAACTGGAAGGCCGCTTCCGCGATCCACGCCTGCCCGAGCTGCTGTTCCGCTATCGCGCCCGCAACCACCCGCAGACGCTGCACGGTGAGGACCGCGCCCGTTGGGACGACTACCGCCGCCTGCGCCTGTTCGATGAAGCCGCCCGCCTGGGCGAGCAGACCCTGCCGCAGTACTTCGCGCAGATCGAGCAGATGCGCGCCGAATACCACGACCACCCCGAGTACCTCGCCCTGCTGGAACATCTGCAGCACTGGGGCCAGCACCTGCAGCAATCGCTATGACCGCCTATTTTTCCGATGCCAGTTTCAAATTCCTGCGTGGGCTGGCCGCGCACAACGACAAGACCTGGTTCAACGACCACAAGGCGCAGTACGAAGCGCACGTGCGCCAGCCGTTCCTGCGCCTGATCGCCGACCTGCAGCCGGATATCGAGGCGATCAGCCCGCATTTCCGCGCCGATCCGCGCACCGTGGGCGGCTCGCTGTACCGCATCCAGCGCGACGCGCGCTTTTCCCACGACAAATCGCCCTACAAGACCTGGCAGGGCGCGCGCTTCTATCACGAGCGCCGCCGCCTGCAGATCGTGCCGCTGTTCTACCTGCACCTGCAGCCGGACAACTGCTTCCTCGGCGGCGGCCTGTGGCACCCGGAGCCGGAAAGCATGCGCAAGGTGCGGCAGTTCATTTTCGACAATCCGGCCAGCTGGGAACGCGCCGTGCGCGATCCGGCCATCGTCCGCCGCTTTGCGATGGAAACCGACGAGAAGCTGCAGCGGCCGCCGCGCGGCTACCCGGCCGACCACCCGCACATCGAGGATCTGAAACAGCGCAACTGGGTGTATTCGCGCCCGCTGACCGATGCCCAGATGTGCAGCCCGCAGCTGCGCCAGACCCTGGTCAAGGACTACGCCACGCTGGCACCGTTCATCGATTACCTGTGCGCGGCGCTGGATCTGGAGTTCTGAGCGGAACCGGCTTCACGCCACCTGCCGCACTTTGCGGCACGCTTGCCGGTATCACCCGACAGGAGGATGCCGCCATGACCGCCATCCATCACCAGCTCTGGATCGATGCCCCCCTGTCCACCGTCTACGCCGGACTGGCCACCGCCGAGGGACTGGGCCAGTGGTGGATCGCGCACCAGCAATCGGTGATCGACGGCGACACCCTCCTCAGCCACAACCCCGGCGGCGGTCATGGCGTGGTCGCGATGAAGGTGCTGGAGACCCTCCCCGGGCAACGGGTGCGCTGGGAGGTGATCAGCCACCACCCCCGCCAGAGCCCCGCCTCGGCCTGGTCCGGTACGGAGATCCGTTTCGAGCTCTCCCGCCGCGCCAGCCCCGGCGCCTGGCGCGGCCTGCCCCACGAAGGCGAACCGATGACCGTGCTGGAGTTCCACCACCTCGGCTGGGACCCGCACAGCGAATACCTCGGCTTCTGCAGCCAGGCCTGGGCCGAAACCCTGGTCCTGCTGCGCCGCTGGGCCGAAGCCCGCACCCCGGGCCATCACTGAGCTGCCCCCTGCCGCGGGTCCCGGAAGTGGGCACCGCATGACCGCGCCGGTGCCTGCGACACTTGGTCGCACGCTTTCATATCAATGACATAGCGCTCTTTCGGGGTCGGATGCGGCCGGCGCCGGTGAATCGGCTGCGGGCACTGGACTAGACTTTCCATGTGAACCGTTCATCCTCCCTGTTCCGATTTATCGGCCGGCTTGGCTTGCTCGCCGGGCTGCTGATGGCGCTCGCGCCGTCGGCCAGCAGGGTGTTGTCCGGTACCGGGCCGCAGGTACTGCCCGGCTGGACGGAACTTTGCACCTCCACCGGCATGCACTGGGTAGATACCGGCGCGCCATCCTCCACCCAGACGCCGTTTTCCGAGGGTCCCCATGCGGCGATGGGAGAGGACTGTTCCTATTGCCGTCTGGTCGATCTGCTCCTGCCGGTCATCCTGTTCCTGGGCTTGGTGCTGCCGCGTGCTGCGGCTGCCCGGCTGACGGGGCAGCCTGATCCGCCGCTGCGCCTGTGGCAGAACCTGCGCGGCCTGGGCAGCCGGGGGCCTCCCGTCCTCCTCTGATCCACAAGCGGTATTCCTGCGCGACGCCCCGGGTGTCGCCTCACTTGTGTTTTGGAGTTCCCATGTCCCATCCAGTCCGCCCGGCGCCGCGCGCGTCGTGGCTGTCCCTTGCCATTGCCTCGGCCCTGGCCTCGCCGTTCGGTGTACAGGCCGCCGCGCCTGATCCGGTCGATTTTGAGGCCGTGGTCGTGACCGCGCCCCCCGTCTCCCCACTGACCTATGAAACAGACCCGAAACTGCCACGCCAGCCGGTGCCCGCCAGTGATGGCGCCGACTACCTGAAAACCATTCCCGGCTTCAGTGCCGTGCGCAACGGCGGCACCAATGGCGATCCGGTATTGCGCGGCATGTTCGGTTCACGGCTGAACCTGCTGACCAACGATGGCAGCATGCCGGGGGCATGCCCGGCCCGCATGGACAATCCGATGTCCTACGTCTCGCCCGAGACCTACGACAGGCTGGTCGTCATCAAAGGACCGCAGACGGTGCGCTGGGGGCCGGGCGCGTCCGCGGGCACGGTGCGCTTTGAACGGCGGACCCCGCGCTTCGACACCCCCGGTATCGATCTGACCGGAAGCCTGCTCGGTGGTTCGTTCGGCCGCAACGACCAGGTGCTCGATGCCACCGCGGGTATGCCGGTGGGCTATGCCCGGCTCAGCGCCAACCGGTCCGAGTCGGACGACTACAGGGACGGTTCCGGCGACGTCGTGCCCTCGTCATGGAAGAAGTGGAACACCGACCTCGCTCTGGGCTGGACGCCCGACGCTGACACGCTGCTGGAGTTCAATGCCGGTGTCGGCGACGGCAGCGCCCGCTACGCCGGGCGGGGCATGGACGGCGCGCAGTTCAAGCGCCAGAGCTACAGCCTGCGGTTCGAGAAGTCCAACCTGCCCGGCAGCCTGGAGCGCGTGGAAGCCAGTGTGTTCGCCAACTATGCCGACCACGTGATGGACAACTACACCCTGCGCACGCCCAACCCGATGAGCTCGATGCCGATGCCGATGGTCGCCCAGGTGGATCGCAGGACTCTGGGCGGACGCAACGCCTGGACCTGGGCAACCGGGGGACTGGAGCTGACAGCGGGCATCGATGGGCAACAGAGCCGGCACCGCGAACGCGGCGGCATGGGACGCAACGCCCACCTCGCGATGCCGTGGGTGACCGATGCGAATTTCCAGAACGCAGGTCTGTTTGCCGAGGCGACATGGACGCTCTCCGCTGCCCGGCGTCTGGTGTCGGGCGCCCGCGCGGACCGCGCCGAAGTGACCGACAAGCGGACGGTCGCAGGGATGATGGGTAGGCCCAATCCCACCGCCGGCCTCCGCCGCAAGGAGACGTTGCCGGCCGCCTTCATGCGGTTCGAACAGGACACCACCTCCACGCGTGGGACCTGGTACGCCGGCCTTGGCCACACCGCGCGCATGCCCGACTACTGGGAGCTGTTCTCGCCCGACCGGGGGCCGATGGGCGCGGTGAATGCCTTTGCCGGCATCCGCCCGGAAAAGACCACGCAGCTGGATGTCGGCCTGCAGTACCGTGCCCCGACGTTCGATGCGTGGGTATCGGCGTATGCCGGCCGCATCCAGGACTACATCCTCTTCGCGTACATGGAGGGCGGAATGATGGGAATGATGTCCTCGGCCGCCAACGTGGATGTGGACATCCGCGGCGGCGAGGCCGGTGTCGAGTTCCGCCCCGCACCCCACTGGAAGCTGGGCGGCACGCTGGCCTACGCCTGGGGCGAGAACCGTGCCTCGGGTGATGCATTGCCGCAGATGCCGCCACTGGAGGCCCGCCTGAGCGCCGGCTACGACAACCGGCGCTGGAATGCCGGCGTCCTGGTTCGCGCCGTGTCCAGGCAGACACGCGTGGCGCTCAACCAGGGCACGGTGGTCGGACGCGATATCGGTGCCAGTGCGGGGTTTGCGACGCTGGCGCTCAATGGTGGCTATCGCTTCACCGACCGCGTGCAGCTGACCGCCGGTGTCGACAATCTGTTCGACCGGGCCTACAGCGAACACCTGAACCTGTCGGGCAGTGCCGACTTCGGCTATCCGGCCGATCCGCTGAGGCTCAACGAGCCTGGCCGTTCCGCGTGGGTGAAACTCAACGTGGACTACTGACCGGAGCGGGGGGGGGGGGGGGGGGGGGGGGGCGGCGGCGGGGGGGGGGGGGGGGGGGGGGGGGGGGGGGGGGGGGGGGGGGGGGGGGGGGGGGGGGGGGGGGGGGGGGGGGGGGGGGGGGGGGGGGGGGGG
>NZ_JBRREN010000007.1:0-204822 GCF_056760315.1 Stenotrophomonas sp. STEN014
CACCCCCCCCCACCCCCCCCCCCCCCCCCCCCCCGCCACCCCCCCCCTCCCCCCCCCCGCCCCCCCCCCACCCCCCCGGGGGGGGGCGCTCCCGGGTTTCACCATCGCGGGGGGGGGCCCCCCCCCCCCGGGCGCCCCCCCCGACACTGGGCTTTGGCACCATCCAGATCGCCGCCGGCCTGCAACGGGTATTCGGCGTGAGCGCCGGCGTCCCATTGCAGCTGACCGTCATCGTGGTGGCGTTCGTGCTGTACATGGCATCCACCGCCAGCGGCGTGGAACGTGGCATCAAGTGGCTGTCCAACTTCAACCTCGCCCTGGCCGCGCTGCTGCTGGCAGCGGTGCTGCTGCTCGGCCCCACCGGCTTCATCTTCGATACGTTCACCACCACGCTTGGCTCCTATCTGAACCAGCTGGTGACGATGAGCCTGCGCATGTCGCCCTTCTCCGGCAGCACCTGGGTGGCGGACTGGACGATCTTCTATTGGGCGTGGTGGATCGCATGGGCGCCTTTCGTCGGCTCCTTCATCGCGCGCGTTTCACGGGGTCGCAGCGTGCGGGAATTCGTGGTGGGCGTGGTGCTGGCTCCCACGCTGCTCGGCTTCCTGTGGTTCTCCGTGTTCGGTGGAACCGCACTGTGGTCGCAGCTGTTCGGCCAGGCCGATCTAGTGCAGGCATTGGGCAACGGCTATGAGACGGTACTATTTACGATGTTCGACAGCCTGCCCGCCTCACTGCTTCTTTCCAGCCTTGCGCTGGTACTGCTGACCATCTTTTTCGTCACCTCGGCCGATTCGGCGGTCCTGGTGCTGGCCAGCATGTCCATTGACGAAGCCGGCGACCCGCCGCTGTCACGCAAACTGGTCTGGGGCGTGGCCGTTGCGCTCATCGCCGCAGTCCTGCTGCTGGCCGGGGGACTGGACGCATTGCAAAGCATGATCACCATCGCGGCGCTGCCCTTCGCCTTGCTGATGGTGCTGGTGATGGTGTCGCTGTACCGGGTACTGGATGCCGAACACCACCGGCAGCGCCGCCTGGCACAGCGCACCCGGCACATCATCGAGGCATGGATAGAACGCGAACAGATGGCCCAGGAGGACGCCCGGGCCGAGGCGGAACGCACCGTGGGCGGTGATTGAGCGGTGCCCGCGCCTGGGCTTTGCATGCCATCGCTGCAGCAAAGCGGCCCGCCCGCTTCCGTCCGGGAACGCAGGGTGGCGGATCAGTGACACGCATGGCCTGCGTGTCTGCGAGGACAGCCCCCAAGCGCGCTTGCCGGCGCTGCCGTCAGTCCCGCCCGTTGCCGGCGGCGGCTTTCCCAGCCGGACTCAGTAGCCAGCCGCCTGCCCGTCCTTGCGGCTCTCCGATGCGCCGTAATACACCCCGCTGTCCGGGTCACGCAGGATCGCCTGATAGCCACCATAGGGACCGTCGGCGAATACCACCCGGTGGCCTTTGCGCATCAGCGCGCGGATGGTTTCGTACGGGAACCCGGTTTCCAGATTGACCTCGCCGCCGTCGCTCATCGCCAGCGCCTGTCCGGTCGGCTCGGTCGAACCTTCGTGCTGGATGCGCGGGGCATCGCCGGCCTCCTGCAGGTTCATGCCGAAATCCACCAGGTTCATCACGATCTGGGCATGGCCCTGCGGCTGCATCGCCCCGCCCATCAGACCGAAGCTGAGCCACGGCTTGCCATCCTTGGTCACAAAGGCCGGGATGATGGTCTGGAACGGGCGCTTGCCGGGCGCGTAGCCGTTGGGGTGGTTCTTCTGCAGCACGAACATCTCGCCGCGATCCTGCAGGATGAAGCCCAACCCCGGCGGCGCCATGCCGCTGCCCATGCCGCGATAATTTGATTGGATCAGCGACACCATCATGCCGTCGGCATCGGCGACAGTCATATAGATCGTGTCACCCTCTTCCAGCTGTTTGGGCGTGCCCGGCTGCGCTTCCTTCAGCGCCTTGTCCGGCGAGATCAACGCACGGCGCTGGGTGGCGTAGTCCTTGGAGACCAGCTTCTGCACCGGCGCCGGCTGGAACGCCATGTCAGCATAGAAGCGGGCGCGATCGGCGAAGGCCAGCTTCTTGGCCTCGACGAACAGGTGCACGTGCTCGGGCGAGCCGAACGGAATTTTCGAAAAATCGTAGCCTTCGAGAATATTGAGAATCTGCAGCGCAGCGATGCCCTGGCTGTTGGGCGGCAGCTCCCACACATCAAAGCCGCGGTAGTTGCTGCTCACCGGCTCAACCCATTCACCGTGATGCTCGGCCATATCCTGATAGCTCAGGAAGCCGCCGTTGGCTTTGAAATAATCACCGATGGTGCGAGCAATGTCGCCTTTGTAAAAGGCATCACGGCCGCCGTCGGCGATCTGCTGCAGCGTGTTGGCCAGATTCGGATTGCGCCACATCTCGCCCTTGCGCGGCGCCCGGCCCTCGATGGTGAACTGCTCGTTGAACCCCGGGTATTGCGACAGTCTGGGCACCGAGCGGTCCCAGTAGTAGGCGATCACTTCGGCTACCGGATGCCCATCCCGGGCGTAGCCGATAGCCGGTGCCAGATTCTGGGCCATTGGCTTGCGACCAAAACGCTCGTGCAGCGCGAACCAGCCGTCCACCGCACCTGGCACCGATACCGGCAGCGGCCCGGTGGCAGGAATCTCCTTCAAACCCCGGCGTTGCAACTCGCCCAGTGTCAACGAACGCGGCGAGCGGCCCGAGCCGTTGTAGCCGTGCAGCTTCTGCGTCTTCGGATCCCAGACGATGGCGAACAGGTCGCCACCGATGCCGTTACCGGTCGGCTCCATCAAGCCCAGCGCGGCGTTGGCGGCGATGGCCGCGTCCACCGCCGAGCCGCCGGACTTCATCACGTCCAGCGCGATCTGCGTGGCCAGCGGCTGTGAGGTGGCAGCCATCGCATTCGGCGCGATGACCTCCGAACGGGTGGCAAACCCGGGACCGGTGATGCGGTCTGCGGCGAATGAAAACGTCGCGGGAACCACGGTCATGGCCAGCAACAGCACGCTACGGATCATCGGAAGGTACCTGTCGGGAATACCAAGAAGATAGTCCAGCGCCCCGCGTTCGCCCAGCTCTTACGCGTGTCTTACGCCGCCCCCGTATCTAGTCGGCTGAAACACACCACCCGCGCCAGCAACAGCGGGCACACCGGTTCTTCCAAAGGGGCTCTTCAATGCAAATCCGATCCAACCGCCGCCAAGGCGGCTTCACGCTGGTCGAAATGGCCGTGGTGCTGGTCATCATTGGTGTAATCATCGGCGCGGTGATGATCGGCCGCGATGTTCAGCGCAACGCCGAGTACACGCGGATCAAGCAGAAGTTCGTCGACCAGTGGGTAGTGGGTTACAACAGCTACCACCAGCGTTTCGGCGCCCCGGTGGGTGACAACCAGGCCGCGCCGCGGCTGATGGTCGCAGGTATCGACTTCAACGGTGCCGCCGGTTCGCTGTCCGGCGGCGACATGGCCGGCGCGACCTCGCCCGGTGCCATCTGCAATGCCGCCGCCCCGCAGGGCATCACCGCGGCAAGCACCAATGGCCTGCAGCTGCGCGACATGATGCGCCGCGCCGGCATCAGCCTGCCGCCGGGTCGCGGCGAAGGTTTTGAAGACCGCTATGTCTACCTGGATACCAACGGCAATCCGCAGGAAGTGCAGGTCTGCTTCCAGTGGAATCCGCCGGGTACCGGCTCCGGCTCGGGCAATGTGATGGTCATCTCCGGCCTGACCCCGGACCTGGCGCGCTCACTGGACCAGATGATCGACGGCAAGCCCGATCCGCAATCCGGCGCGTTCCGCCAGCAGGGCGTCGCCGCCAAGACCGCCACGGACAATGCCAACACCGCCGGCATCGAATGGCAGGGCAACAACACCGAGGCCTTCAATACCTCCGGCACCGGCACGGCTGCCGCAAACGGCACCAACACCGATACCGAACAGGTGTTGACGATGACCGCCCACTACAAGATGAACCAGTAAAAGCCATGGCCATCGCCTCGCCGCTGGGCCGGCTGCGCCGGTCACGTCGTCTCTCCCTGCTGGTGTTCGCCGGGACGCTTCTAGCCCTGGTCGCCGCCGCCGCGTGGTTCATCACCGCACGGACCGGGCTGGCAAAGGCCTATGACCAGCTCAGCAACCGCAACGAGTTGCTGGCGCTGGCGAAAATGCACCAGCAAGAGGCACAACTGAAGGTCGACAACGCGCGTTCGGCGGGCCAGCTGATGGATCAGCTGGCGGCGCTGGACATGCGCCCGGAGGTCTGGGGCGAACGCCTGATCAACCTGAACCAGACGCAGCTTTCGCGCGCGGACGCCAGTTCGCTGTTGGCCGGCATCGCGCCGGCACCGGAGCGGATCTTCGGTGCCGACACCTTCGAACTTTCAGTGACCCACGTCGAAGAAGGGCTGTTCCATCTGCCATTGGAGCTGGGTGACCGGCCACCGGCACCGTTGTCGCTGACATTGCGCGGCAGCCTGCTGTTCCGCACCGCCGGCCCGCCCGATACCACCGGCATCGTTGCGCAGACCACCCACGCGAGCGCCCAACCATGAGCATGCAAAGCATCGTCCAGCTCCACGGCCGCTGGCTGGTGTTCGGCCACGATACCGTGGCGGTCACCGACAGCCGTCCACGCCTGGAAGGGCCGGCCTGGCTGTTCGCCGAATTCGAAGGCGGCGTCAGCAGCGTCATCTCCCTGGAAGGCAGCCCCGCCCATGCGGTCGCCCTGATCGAAAAGCGCTTGCGCGCCGACGGCATGATCGACGGCGAGGGCAAGATCCTGATCCACAAGAACCGCTCCATGGGCGCCGGTTATCAATCGCTGTTCACCGCGGTACCGCTCGAGCTCTGGCAGCAGACCTATGCGTGGGCCGAGGCCCAGCCGGACCACTGTCTGGTGGTGCCACTGACCTCGCTGATGTGGAGCGCGATCAAGAGTGGCGAAGGCCTGGTCATCCATGCCGGGCGGCAGCTGTGCGTGCTGGCGGTACGCAAGCACGACATCATCTGCCGTTCCTCGATGGCCTACAGCGAGGATGTCACCGACCTGACGATGACCGCCGGTGCCCTCGCCCAGCAGGTCGCCGATGACCTGGCACGCAGCGACGAGGATGCCGAGCCGCTGCAGTTCCAGTGGTGTTCGCTGTTTGTTCCCGCGGCCGAACCGGGCCAGGTACCGATGAACGAGGCACTGGCGGAGATTTTTTCCGTCAACACCGGTGCGCGCGTCAGCCAGGTTCCGATGCGGACTTTCAGCGATGCCGAGGGCCGGCGCTGGTCCAGTGGCATCGACTGGGTACGTGCCCATGCCTCCACCCGCGACGCGGTCAACCCGTTGCCCAGCCGTGCCGCCTATCTGGCCGAGTGGGCCTTGCCACTGGCTTCTGCAGCCTCGTTGCTGATCACCATCGCACTGGGTGCGCTCGGCGCGCGGTGGACCCTCAGCGCCAACGACGCCGAAACGCGCAGTGAGGCCATCTCCGCTGAAATCGCGGCACTTGAGAGCAAGACCCTGCAATTGGCCGGTGACGCTGCACTACCGGCCGGATTCGACAACGCGCTGCAGTTCGTCGAGAAAGCCAAGGGTCTTGCCGACAGGGTGAATCCGGTCAGCGGCCTGGAAGCCGTCCGTCGCGCCGCCAGTGATGAGGTGCGGATCCTGCGCGTGCGGGTGGAACAGCCGCCCAGCCAGCCCGGCATGCCGGTACTGCCGGGGGCTGGACCACAGCGCACCCTGCGCGTGGATGGAATGGTGGATGCCGGGCGCGGCACGCCCGGCATGCAGGTGGCCACGTTCGTCGAGCGCCTGCGCCGTGAAGGTTTCGATCCAGTCCCGCTGGATCCGCAGTCTGGCGGCGGCACCCGCGCCGGAGGGGGCGTCTTTTCCTATCTGCTCAAAACCGTTGCCACGGGCACGCCGGAGCCGACACCGTGAAGAAAAAATACATCGCGATGACCGCACTGACGCTCTGGCTCGGTGTTTCGGGCTGGCTGGCGTCAATGGTGATCGTCAAACCGGCGGTGCTGTTCCTCGGCAACAACGCCGAGGAAAGCACGCAAGCAGCGCAACTGCGCGCATCGATCAACCGCAACCGCCAGGTACTGGAGCTGGTCGCGCGGCTGCGCCCGGTTACCGCCCCAAGTGCGGGGGAATCCCTCATCGCCCTGCCGCCGGCCACCGAGGCGGCGCCGTCCCTCACGGACGGCAGCGCCACCGGCCCCGACACATTCGCAGGCCCGGTCAGCGTCTCCATGGTTCTTGTCACCAACGGCCGCAGCAGTGCCGTGGTCAACGGCCAACCGGTGAGAACCGGCTCGCGGCTGGACGATGGCTCGCGCGTGCTGGCGATCGGCCGTGACTGGGTGCGGCTGCGCAGCGCCGATGGCCAGACCAGCGTGCTGAAGGTACGCAATCCGGTCATGAGTGGAGACACGCTGTGAAGCCGGCAGCAAAGATCGTGCTGGGCGCCGGCGCCCTGGCACTGGTCGGCGTGCTGCTGGTCGCCGGCTTGCGGCGACAGCCCTCCGCCGCCGTGGCGCCCGCGCAATCCGCTGTGGAAACCGTGTCCAGCGGGCTCCCGACAGCCGCGACCGCAACGGAGGACACGGTGGCCCCGTGGCAGAGCAGCGGCACCGCGCAGACAGCCACGCCGGATACCGGTATCGCCACGGCACCCGCGTTTCCCCGCAGCCCGGCCAAACCGGCCGCCGCCACACAGCTGAGCCTGCAGCAGATGGACCAGCAGCTTGCACAGAACGAAGCCCAGGCACAGGCATTGCTGCGCCAGCTCGATACGGCCGCTGCCACGGGCTCATTGCCAGCCAACGTCAATATCGAAGCGGCACGCGCCAACATCCAGATCGCGTTGCAGGCGCAACGGCTCGGCCGCGAGATGGCCATGCTGATCCAGCAGCCCGACTCGCCGCAGCGGCAGGCACGCATCTCCCAGGTCAGTGACGAGCTGGGCCGCCTGCGGGCCCAGTTGCGCTATGACATCTCCAGTGCGGCATCCGCGGCACCGGCCCCGGCGGCCCCCCGCTGATATGGCTTTGCCGCGCCGCCAACGGGGATTCAACCTGGTCGAGCTGTCGGTGGTCACCGGCATCATCGGCCTGCTGAGCGCGCTGGGCGTGGGCGCCTTCGAGCTGTACGGGCAATCGCGTGACCACGCCCGCGCGCAGGCGGAGCTGGCCGAAGCACGCAATGCGCTGCGTGCCTTCCTCGTGCGCAATAAACGGCTGCCCTGTCCGGACAGCAGCGAGGCCGCCGGCAGCAGCCATCTCGGCCGCGAAACCCCGGGCACGGGCACCGCCGTTGCAAGCTGCCCGGCGGCACTGCGTGTGGGCTGGCTGCCGTACGAATCGCTGGGCCTGAGCCTGCCACCGCTCGAACAACGGCTGCGTTATGCCGTCTACCGGAAAGCCGGCACCGACCTGACCCGCCCGCTCCCCCGGTCCGCCGAATTCACCGATCAGGATGGCACCGCAGGCCTGTTGGCCACGCTGGCCGACGTGACGGCTCAACCCGGATCAACCGGCCAGCCGTACTACAAGGTCCCCGCTGGCACTGCCTTCTATCCGGCCGATCCCGCCGGCGCGACTCCGGTCTGCGACGAGGCCGGCGACACCGTCAATCCTGCATTCGCACTGGTAGCCCCCGGCCGCGACAGGGACGGCAACAGCGCCAGCCCACATCCGCGCTTCGATACCGTCAACAACGGCTTTGCCTCGGGAAGTTCCCTGTGCATGGCCAATCCCGACCGCCCTTCCAGTTTCCGCCATGACGACCTGGTGCTGGCCGAAAGCGCCGGAACCCTGCTCGGCTGGCTGACCGCCCTTGAACGCTGAGCTCACCACCCCGTCTTCTCCGAGGTTCATCCCATGACGCACCTGTCCCGCTCCACGACGCCCACATCGCCACAGACCACGCCGTTGCCCCGCCTGCTGGTGGCCGGCATCGGCAGCCTGCTGCTGGGCGCCTGCGCCAACATGCCTCCGCGCAGCGTGCAGGACCTGCCGCCGGTCGAACACAAGGCCCTGGAGAAGACGGGCACGGCGATCGCCGATGAGTCGGCCAAGCTGCTCCAGGCACAGGACCGCCGTTTGGAAAGCATCGAGCGCAAGGCCCCGCTCGGCACCGTCACCACGCCGCTGGCGCCGGCCTACGACCCGCTGGAGCACAGCGTGGTCAGCATCAGCATGTTCGATGCCGACGTCGGCCAGCTGCTGTGGGCACTGGCCGGCGAATTGAAGATGAACCTCATCGTCGACCCCAAGGTGCTCGAGCAGAAACAGCGCTCCAGCCTGCACCTGAGCAATGTCTCGGCACGCGAGGTGTTCAACCACATCCTGGAAGCGTTCGACCTGCATGGCGAACTGCGCGGCGGGGCACTGGTCGTCAGCCAGACCAAGGAGCGCATCTTCAACGTGGACATGCTCAATTCGGTCACGTCACTGGACCTGGCCACCGGCGGCGACGTGTTCGGTGCCGGCATGGCCGGCGAAGGCGGGGGGCAGTCACTGCGCGGTGCACTGTCGATGATCGGCACGGTCGGCAAGGAAAGCGACCCGTACAAGCAGCTCGGCGCGGCGCTGGACGTCATTCTGGACATCGAGAAGGCCAAGCAGAACACCGCACCGATCACGCCCGACGCGCCCAAGCCGGCCGCCGTTGCCAGCTACAACCTGGATCCGAACAGCGGCACCCTGTTCGTGCGCGGCCGCCCCTCGCAGATCCGTGCGGTGGAGGATCTGGTCGAGCACAACAAGAAGAAGCTGCGCCGCCAGGTGCTGGTCGAAGCCCAGATCCTGGATGTGTCGCTCAACGACAACAGCAATTTCGGGGTGGACTGGAACCTGTTGCGCGATCGCGTTGCCGGCATCTACGCCGATACGCCGGCAACGATTCTGCCGGCCGCCGATTCCGTCCTCGGCTATGACGGCCTGACCCGTCTGAACGAGCAGGCACGCACGATCACGTTCCCCAACCAGACACTGGGCTCCGCCCTGGGACGCGCGATGGGGCTGAGCTATATGGGCGACACGTTCTCGGCCGCGGTCAACGTGCTGCGCGGCTTCGGCAACGTCAAGGTGCTGTCCAACCCGAGTGTGCGCGTGCGCAACGGCAGCCCGGCCTACCTGAGCGTGGGCACCAACATCCGCTACGTCACCAAGTCCACCAGCAACTTCTCCAATACCGGCGGCGGTGCTTCCAACCAGTCCACCGACATCCAGACCGATTCACTGTTCTCCGGCGTGGTGATCGGCGTGGCGCCGATGATCCACGACAACGGTACCGTCGAGTTGCTGGTGCATCCGATGCAGACCGAGGTCGATACCGCCAGCCTGGCGCTGAAGGAATTCCCGAACGGCAATGCGGTCACCCTGCCGCAGGTCAACGTCAAGGGCATCACCACCACCCTCAACCTGCGCGACGGCGACACGGTGATGCTCGGCGGGCTGATCGACCAGAACGCGTCCCTGGATGATCGTGGCGTGCCCGGTCTGTCCGATGTGCCGGTGTTCGGCCGCATGTTCGGTTCCCGCGCCAAGCGCCACACCACCCGCGAGCTGGTGCTGGTGCTGAGGGTGAAAGTGCTGTGAGCCTGATTTACGACGCACTGCGGCAGAGCAACGCCCTGCCCGCGCGATCTTCGCCCGCGGCCGTACCTGCCGCGCGGCCGGTTGCGCATGCGTCACGCCACGGCCCACGGCTTGTGTGGGCAGCGGCGGTGATGGCCGGCGGTTTGGCTGCAGGCCTGTTCTATACCAAGGCAACCGCTCCGCTCCCCGCCGCACCTCAGCCAGTCGCGCCAGTGGCGACCGCCCCCGTGCCCGCGCAAAAGGCACCTGCCATCCGGCAGGTGGCAGCCACGCCGTCACCGACACCTGGTTTGCCGACACTACCGCCGCCAACGCCCATGGACCGGGATACCGGCACCGCCGCCATTCCGGCATCACCGGCACCCTCGCCTTCGGCCGTCGTGCCGGCCTCACCGCCGGCATCGGCCCCTGCGGTGGCGCCGGCGGCGACGGGGGTGGCCAAGACCGACACCGTGGTGGACGTACAGGCGCAGCAGCTGAGCATCACCGTCAGCCGCCGCGACAGCGGCACACAGGCCCCGGCCATGGCGGCACCGGCCACGTCCTCTTCAGCGCAGATTCCGGCACTGATCAAGTCGCTGGAAGCGGCGGTGGCACGGGACGATGCAGCCGCGATCGAGGCCGGACTGGTGCTGCTGCGTTCGCAGCTGCCGGGCGACAGCCTGACCCTGCTGCGTACCGAAGCCTGGGTGGCCCATACCCGGGGTGAGCTGGTGGCCGCAGAGGAAAGCTATCGGCAGATCCTGGCGCGGATCACCAACGACGAGCAGGCCGGCGTCAACCTCGCGCTGCTGGAAGCCGGCCGTGGCGAAGCGGAAGCCGCGCAGACCCGGTTGCGGCGCTTGGCCGCGGAAAACGGCAACTCGGCGCTGATCCGCCGGGCGCTGGCGCAGCTGCAGGGAGTCACCCAATGAACCCGGCCATGATCCGGCACCTGGAGCTGCTGGGACTGCAACGCTCGCCGTTCCCGCCCACGCCCGATACCACCGGCTACTTCCAGACCCTGGCGCTGGAGCGCGACCTGGTCGAAGCGGGCCATTGCCTGCGCACCCGCGCTGGATTCGTACTGCTGACCGGCGAAGTCGGCACGGGCAAGACCACCTTCCTGCGCAAGCTGATCGCCGGGCTGGAGCAGGACGGGATGGTGGTCTCGCTGGTGTTCAATACATTCCTTCAGGGCGGCGACCTGCTGGCTGCGGTGCTGCGCGATTTCGCGCTGATGCCGCAGGGCAACCCGGCCGCGGATATCGAGACACTCAACCGCTTCCTGCTGCAATGCTGGCAACGGCAGACCACCTGTGTGCTGGTCATCGACGATGCACAGAACCTGGATATCGAAAGCCTGGAGTTGCTGCGGCTGCTGACCTGCCTGGAATCCGGGCAGGAGAAGCTGCTGCAGATCGTGCTGGCGGGCCAGCCGGAGCTGCTGACGCTGCTCGCGCAGCCGGGCATCCGCCAGCTCACCAGCCGCATCAGCAAACATGCCTGCCTGGACCCGTTGCCAGCTGGAAGTGTTCGCGCCTATGTGCAGCACCGGCTGCAGGCTGCCGGCGGCAACGACCGCTTCAGCCTGCACGAGGACGCCGCCGCCGTCCTGTACCAGGCAACGGGCGGCAACCCGCGACACATCCACCTGATCATGGACCGCTGCCTGTACGGCCTGTACGCCGACAACGGGGCACAGCGCACGATCGATGCAACGCTGGTCCAGGCCGCTGCCGCCGAGGCGGGGGTGCGGCAACCACGCGCGAAACGCCGCCATGCGCCGTCGTGGGCCATCGCCGCCTCGCTCGCCGCCCTGTGCGGCATCGCCACCACCACACTGCTGCGCAGCGGCGACAGCCACGCCGAACCGGCTCCGGCCGCGGCGGTCGCGCAGGTCCCCCAGGACCACGCCTGGGAGCGCTGCATCGCGAAGATCGATTCGGCGGTACGGGTACGCCAGTCCGTTCCGGCCCAGACCGCAGCCCTGTTGCAGACGCATGGCGGCCGCTGCCTGCGCAGTACCGGTACGCAGGCGGAAATCGCCTTCGGCGCCCCGGCCATGTCACAGCCGCTCGACGCAGTACCCGGACAGATACGGCATCTGCAGCAGCAGCTGCGGGAGGCGGGCCACTACGACGGCCACATTGATGGCCGCCTGGGACCCCTGACCCATCGCGCCATCACCCGACTGCAGCTGCGCTATCACCTGCCCGGCACCGGCATCGCCGATCCGCTCACCCTGCATCTGCTCGACAGCCTCCCCTCCGGCGCCTCCACCTCTTCGAACCCCACGGATATCCCACCCTATGGCCACGGCTGATTCCCGTATCCCCGCCGCCTCGGCGAACACCACCCAGGGGCTGGTGAGCCTCGAACAGGCGCGCCTCGGGGTATTGCTGAACGAACAGGGACTGCTGGACCCGATCCAGCTGCTGTACGCCCGCCAGAAGAACCTCGTCGAGCAGCAGAGCTTCGGCCGCCTGCTGATCCGCCACGGGCTGGCCAACGAATCGGACATCGTCCGTACCCATGCCGGCATGATGGGCATCGAGTTCGCCGCGGTGGAAACGCTGCCCGTGGCGGACCCGCAGATCCTGGCGATGTTCAACCGCGAGCTGTGCCAGATGCGCCAGTTCCTGCCGCTGCGCCGCAACGGCGACCAGCTCGAGGTGCTGCTGGGCGACGCCGATGCCGCCGCCGTGGCCCAGCTGGTGCTGCAGCGCTGCGGTTTGCGCTGCCACTTCCTGCAGGGCGAGTACGGCAAGGTCGCGCGCCTGATCCGGCAGACCTACTACTTCGCGCAAAACCCGATCGAGAGCCTGCTGGAGAAGGAGATCCGCCGCCTGGCGGTGGACAACGACCACGCCTACAGCCCGGAAAAACTGCTCGACTATCTGCTTCATCTGGCGGTACGCGAACGTACCACCGACATCCACATCGCCCCCTCCGAGCACAGTCTGCACGTGCTGTTCCGTGTCGATGGCGTGTTGCGGCCGATGTGGGCGATGCCGAACACGCTCAGCCGTCTGCTGGGCTACATCAAGCTGGCCTCGGAGATGGACATCTCCGAACAGCGCCGCCCGCAGGACGGCAGTTTCCGCGCCACCGTGCTCGACTCCGCGCTCACCGTGCGTGTTTCCACGCTGATCACCGAATCAGGCGAACGCATGGTCATGCGTCTGCTGCCCGAGCACAGCGATCTGGCCGGGCTGGAGGAGATGGGCTTTTTCCCGGAAGACGTGGCACTGCTGGAACGGCTGTTCGCCAAGCCCGCCGGCCTGATCCTGATCACCGGTCCCACCGGTTCGGGCAAGAGCTCGTCATTGCACGCGGCGCTGCGCATGCAGTCGCTGATCGAACGCAACGTGCTGACCGTGGAGGATCCGATCGAATACCGCGTCCCCGGCGCCGGGCAGACCGAGGTTAACCGCCGTGCCGGCTATGAATTCGGCTCGGCGCTGCGCCACTTCCTGCGCCACGATCCGGACGTGATCCTGCTCGGAGAAATGCGTGATGCCGAGACCGCGCAGGCCGCCGTCGAGGCCGCGGCCACCGGCCACCTGGTGCTCTCGACCCTGCACGTCACCACCGTATTCGGCGTGGTACCGCGCCTGCGCCCGCTGGGACTGGAAGCGCAGGTGATCGCCGACAACCTGCTGGCCGTGGTCAACCAGCGTCTGGTCCGCCAGGTCTGTCCGTTCTGCGCCACCGAAGCCCCGTTCTCGGCCAAGGAATGCGAATGGCTGGGTGTACCGCCCGGTTCCATGGGCCGGCGCGGGCCGGGCTGTGACCGCTGCCGTGGCAGTGGCTACTTCGGACGTTTGCCGGTGTACGACATCATGATCGTCGATGACGCGCTGGCCAACGGGATTGCCGATGACGTGGGCCGCGAGAACCTGCGCAGCCTGGCGATGGCCTCCGGCTTCAAGAGCATCGAGCAGGTCGCCCGGACCCGGGTGATCGCCGGACAGACCACCAGCGAGGAAGTGCTGCGTGTGGTCGGCCTGGGGCCGGCGCCATGAACGTCTATTACTACAAGCTGCTGCTGTCCAACGGCCGCGTGCGCAGCGGTGTCACCCAGCTGGCCGTCGAGCATGACGCCTCGGCCCGGCTATGGCTGGAAAAGAACTTCGACGCCGTGGTGCTGACGCTGCACCGTTTTCCCGGCTGGCTGGCCGAAACCCAGCGCTCGCTCTCCCACCTGATCAAGCCGACCATCAAACCGGTCGAGCTGTCGGGGATGCTCCGCGACCTGGCGGTGATGACCAGCAGCGGCATTCCCGTGATGGAAGCGTTGCGGGCCGTCGCCAATGAGGTCGGCCAGGGCCGCGCCTCGAACCCGGCCCGCCTGGCCCGGCGCCTGCTCGAAGAGCTCGATGCCGGCGCCTCGCTCAGCGACGCGTTCAGCCGCTATCCGGATGCGTTTCCCGAAACGGTGCGCAACCTGGTGATGATCGGCGACGAGACCGGCAGCATGGACAAGATGCTCAAAGAGGCCGCCGACCACGTCGAACGGATCTCGCGGATGACCGCCGATACCCAGCAGGCGCTGATCTATCCGGCCTTCGTGTTCTCGGCGATCTTCGCCGCCGGCGGTTTCTGGATCTACTACGTGGTCCCGAACCTGGCCGATCTTTTCAAACAGATGAACGCCAAGCTGCCGCCGCTGACCGTGGCGGTGATGAAAGGCTCGGAGTGGCTGATCTCGCATGTGGGCTACATCCTCGTGGCGCTGGTGCTGGCGGCCTTCGCGCTGTGGGTCAGCTGGCGCTACAGCCGCGCCTTCCGCCGCGCAACCCACTACACGCTGCACCGGCTGCCGATTGCCAAGACCATCATGTTCTCTTCCGGACTGGCATTCTTCACCGAGTACATGGCGTTGTTGATCCGCGCCGGCGTGGACATGGTGTCCAGCCTGCAGGTGATGGAACGGGCGATGCGCGACGAGTACTACCGCGACCGCATCATCGCCATCCGCCAGGTGCTCGAACGCGGCGACCGGGTGTCCTCGGCGATGCGCCAGGTCGGCGGCTTTCCCTCGATGATGGTGCGCATGATCAGTGTCGGCGAAGACACCGGCACCCTGGACAGCCAGTTCTCGCGGCTGTCGGAGGAATACAGCCTGCGCCTGCAGCGGCTGATCACCAACCTGTCGGAAATCATCAAGCCGGTGGTCGTGCTGCTGGCAGGTGGCATGTTCGTATTTCTGATCGTCGCGCTGTTGCTGCCGGTCTATGACCTGGTGCAGCAGGCGATCACCTCGCCGCAGATGTAAGGAAACCCGATCCATGAAATCAATTTATCGCGCGCGTGGTTTCACCCTGATGGAGATGTCGGTGGTGCTGGTGATCATCGCCATCATCATCGGTGCCGTGACCGTGGGCCGCGACGTCTACCGCAGCGCCGTGGCCGAGCGCATCAGCAGCCAGTTCGTACAAGGCTGGATCCTGGCCTACGACCGTTACACCACCCAGACCGGCAGCGTGCCCGGCGACACCACGCTCAGCGGGATTGTCGGCGGCGCCACCACGGCCACGGCGCTGTGCGGCAAGGATCTGGTCGATGAAATGCTCAAACGTGGCGTCACCCTCCCCGACGGGGCCGCCGAGGGCCGCCAGGATGCCTACGTCTACCAGGATCGCAATGGCATCCCGCAGCGCATCGAAGTGTGTCTGATGGCGGTGTCCGACTGGGCCGAGCCGATCAGTTCCAGTGGCTATCAAGGGCGCGTGCGCAACGTGATGCGGCTGAGCAACCTGACCCCCGAGCTGGCCCAACAGCTGGACCAGCGCCTCGACGGCCGTGTCGATGCGCGCTTCGGGCGGATGCGCGAAGTCGGTCGCCAGGGCGCCACCAGCGGCGCGCTCGTCGCCGATGCGGGTCTGTGGTCCCGGCACGAGCAAAGTGCCGCAGGTGCCAATGTGGATGCGCAGATTGCCGTGGTGCAGGCCTACATCAAGATGAACCAGTAAGCGGAGTCAGCCATGTCGATTCATCTCCCGGTGCCGGACATCGGCACGCCCGCCCCCGCTGCCGGCGGCCGCCAGCGCGGATTCGGCCTGCTGCAAGCCATGTTGGTGCTGATGCTGCTCGGCGCGGTCGTCGCCGCTGCCGCGCTGATGTTGCAATCCGGACGCCCACTGGAGCAGGCCGCCAACCAGCAGGAACAGCTGCGCTGGGCCGATGAGGCACTGATGGCCTATGCGGCGGCCCATTCACGGCTGCCCTGTCCGGCCCGCAACTGGAGCGAGGACCCGGTCAAGGGGGCGGAGGACTGCGCGCTGTCGTCCGGGTTCCTGCCCATCGCGCTGCTGCCGGGTGCCAACGAACAAGCGCTGGCCGCCGGGCCGGTGCGTTACACCGCATCGCAGGGAACGCAGCGCAGCATCGCCGGCGCTCCGATGGTCTTCCCCTCACTGCGCGAACCCGGCGATGCCTACCTCATCCCCGACGCCTACGGTGAGCCGCTGGAAGAAGACGCCCCGGCCGGTCCCCCCGCCTTGTTCGGGACAACCGGCAGTACGCCTGCGGTCGTCGGCAATGGGCTGGACTTCTGCGCCGCGCTGCATCGCAATTCCCTGTCCCAGGGCGATGCCAGCGCTGCCAATACGGTCGATGCCGCCGGTGCGCGTTACAACATCGCCTACGGATTGACGGCTGCCGGCACTCAGCCGGGCCGACATGGCCGTTTCGACAGCGCGGACAGCATCGCGCTGCCAAGTCCGGCACAACCCGGCGATGCCGACTACGACGACCGGGTGCGGGTACGCACATTCGAATCGATGGCGCACAGCCTGGGCTGCCGCCAGTTTGCCGATACCACCTCGCCCGACCAGGCGCCGCCGAGTGTTGGAATCATGGCCATGGATGCCTTGGCCGGCGCGGTGGCGATCCATACCACCATTGGCGAGTTGCAGGAAAACAACATCGGCAATGGTGAGCTCGGTGTGATCGATGCCACCTTCACCCAAGCCACGACCATCGCCGCCATTGCCCTGAACGTGGGCGGGATCTACGACGCACTGAGCAGCACCTATCTGTCGGCAGGCGAACTGGTTCGCGCCGTTGCCACCTGCATTGCCTCGCTGGGCATCACCTGCTGGGAAGTGGCGTTCAAGATCACCGCACTGGTGACCGCGGTCGTCTCGGCCGTCAGCGGCACCGTTGCCCTGGGATTGAATACGGCCGCGCTGATCCCGGTCGGCATGGCCCTGGACGCCAGCGTCAAGGCCCGCGACCGGGCCAGACGGGCGGTGAAGCCACAGGCCCAGTCGGTGGAGAATGTGCTCAAGCAGCTGGAGGTGACCTTGTTCGGCGCCATGGTGGAAACCTGCGAGTACAAGCTCGGGGCCGACCATTTCCCGATTCCGGTGATGAAAGACGGGAAGGTCGTGTTCGACGAGAACGGTCAGCCGGTCTACGAATGCCTGAGCAAGAAAACCGAATTCCAGGACGGCCTGAAGCAACAGGTGGACAAGGCCAGGGCCGAGGAAAACCGGACGCTGGCGGTCGAGAACGCGTACTACACCCATCGCATCTCGCCCTTCAATGAGCGCACCATCGAACCGGACCGCATCAATGTCGGTGCATCAGACGCGCGCTACCAGGAATGGCGTTGCGAAGCGACCAGCGGCGGCAGCCTGAACAGCTCCTGCACACTGCCCGCGTCCGGGGAGAATGCCGGCTACAGCTGGAAGGTCTATCTCAAACCCAGCGCGAAGGTCGATGCCCTCAAGCGCCTGCGGCTGGCCGAGCAGTGGTCCGATGCAAAGCGCTACGTGGAAGAAATGACCGATGCGGTCGACGAGCTGAAAAAGCAGAAGGACAGCTTCGCCACGCTGCTGCAGATGGCCCGTGACGATGCCAGCAAGATCTGCGGAAAAGCCACATCGCAGGAGGACAAGATCCGTTGCGACAACTCCAACAACCAGGTCCGCTATCTGGATACCTGCCAGAGCACCCAGTACGAGAACGGCAAGCTGACGGTTGTGGACGAGATGCAGAAAAATCCGCGCGACTACAACCTGCAGTGCAAGCCGATGATCGCCGCCAATCTGGCCAGGGCGGAGAGTGAACTGAAGACCTACCAGGCACTGCTCAAGACGATCCGGAAAGCCTACGACGACCAGCCCTCCCCTTACATCGAGTACCCCTTGCAATGGGTGTTCGAGAAGATGCTGATCGAGGAGGACACCGGCATCTACACCTGGTGCGGCTACCAGAACCGCAGCGCGACGTGTACCAGGGCCGGCAAGGATGATCCGGACAATCGCAGAACCCGCTACTACGACGACTTCCCGGCCGCGTCGGGCAGCCGTGGAATGCCGCTGCTGGAACCACAGCAGACGATTAACTGCCTCTTTGAGGGAGGATGCACCTACTACAGCTATGCCCAGGCCTATTCCGACTGGCAGCGGTCCAAAGCGCAAAGCGAGCAGGCAACCACCAACCGGAAAAACCTGCAGGCCCGCTACAACGACTTGTTGCAGAAGTATGAGGATCTGAAGGCCGCGCAGACCACGATCGGCAGCGGCCAGGAAAGCCCGATCGTGATCGGTGCCGGAAATCTCATCCGGAAAGCCGATCAGCGTGCAGCTGTCGGCCCGCTGACACCGGCCGGAGCAGGCCAATGAGGCCGATCTACTCGCGCCACCACCGAGGCTTCAGCCTGCTGGAACTGGCGGTGGTGCTGGTGATCGCCGCATTGCTCACCGCGGTGGCGGTGAGCTTTATTCCGCTCGGCAAGCAGGTGCTGGGCCGCGATGCCGGCCAGCAGCAACTGGCCCAGGCCGAGCAGGCCATGCTTGGCCACTTGCGCGGCAACCTCCGCTTGCCGGCCGCCGACACCAATGGCGATGGCAAGGCCGATGCGGGCGCCACGGCGGGCTGGCTGCCGGTCCGCGACCTGGGCCTTTCAGCGAGGCTGCGCCTGTTGTACCAGGTGCAGCCGGCGCTGCTGGTCCCACCGGCCGACCTGTTCGTGCCGCACCTGGCCGGCGCCTATGCCGGCACCGCCGCCCCGGCACCGAACGCACTGGACCTGTGCCTGAAGCTGTTCGACCTGCAGACGGCGGCACCGCCGCTGCCCGGGCTGGAGAGCAGCGCCGCCTATGCGCTGGGCGCGCGCGATGGCTCTCCACTGCAAGGCACCCCAGTGGCCGCCGCCGCGACGTTGCGGCTGCCCGGCAGCAGCGATGCCGATGCGTCCATGGCGGTGCAGGCCGCCGGATTCGGCGAACTGGCCAGCCGCCTGTCCTGCAGCGATCGGGTTGCCCGCACACAAGGCGCGGCGCAAAGCGCGCTGGCCGCTCACAGCATCATGGAAGTCACCGCCTATACGGCCCGCTTCCGCAAGTTCGACGCGCGCACCGCGCAGATCGTCATGGTCCAGGCCGAAACCGGTATGGCATCGGCGGTTACCGGCCTGGCGTTCGCCATCTTCGACGAGGCCATCGCCATCGTCCTCACCGCCGCAGGATTCCCACCCGATCCGCTGGGAATAGCCATCGGCATCGGCGAGCAGGCCACTGCCCTGGCCTCGATCGGCTATGCCGCCCATTCGGTGGAACTGGCCAAGGCAGACATCGCCAGCGCCAAAGAAGGTATCGAAGCGGCCAACACCGCCTTGATGTATGCCAACCAGCAGCGTGATCGCGCACACGTGATGTACGACACGGCAAGCCGGACCGCGATTGCCCTGGATCAAGCCGGAGTAGACAGATGACACGATTCCACAGGCGTTCGCGACAACGCATGGGCGGCTTCTCGCTGGTCGAGTTGAGCGTGGTGCTGGTGGTGCTGGGCATTGCCGGGGTACTGCTGGTGCGTTGGCTGACCTATGCCCACGCCGAGCAGAAGCAGGTGCTGCAACGCACGCTTCTACAACGCGCCGACGACGCGCTGCTTGCCTATGTCTCCGCCCGGCACCACCTGCCCTGCCCGGCGGCGGGAATCGACGGGATCGCCAACTGCACGCTGAGCACCGGCTTCCTGCCGCATGCCGAACTCGGGCTGCCCGAACCGCGTGCCGGACGCATCCGCTATGCGGTGTACCGCAGTCCTGCGATCACTGGCGTCGATCCGGACCTCGCATCAGTGGCAGGTGACTTGGCGGTGGCCGTGGACCGCGCCCCTGTCCTGCAGATGCTCAGCAACGCCACCTCCGGCAGTATCAGTGCGCAGGTCGCGCTGCCGACCGGTTGCGCCACGCTTGCTGGCGTGGACTGCACCGCGGTACCGGCGCTGAAAAGCAACGGCCTGGACTTCTGCTATGCCCTGCGCACGGCAATGAACGCCCCGGCGCTGGGCAGCCAGGCCCACACCATCGGCAGTAGCGGCCGGGTCACAAACGTCGCCTATGCGCTGGCGCTGACCGATCCTGCGACAAGCGCGCCGATGGCCATCAACAAGGGCCACACCTTCGCATCACCGCGGCGGGAAGCCGGCAACGACTATCAGGACAAGGTGCGGGCGGTCGGCATGGAGCAGCTGTGGAGCCGGCTGCGCTGCGGCGAATCGCTGGGAAGCGCGCTGCATGCGCACGCCAATGCCGCCGCGGCCGCTTCGCTGAACGTACCGGCGATGGACGACTATCAGGAGCAGATCGAGATCATGGTCGATCTTGCCCATGCCGGTGATCTGGGTGCCGACGCCGCCATCGTCCTGTCGGTGGCACAGATCTTCAGCGCCACTGCCGGCATCTTCGATTCGATCGGCGAGACGGCGAACTCCATTGGCGGCTGGAGCTGGCGCGTGCCCTTGTCGACGGTCGGACTCGGCAGTGCCCTGGGCGCGACGACGGCATCGGCCGCGTTCAAGGCCAAGAGCGTGGAAAACGTGAAAAAGACCGCCCAGCTCCGCAGCGCGTTCCTCGACGGCACCCCTGCCAGCGATGATCCGGACGGCGGCATCTATCCGTTGCAGCTCCGCGCAACCGCGCTGTATCGGGCGGTCTCCCTGCAGGCCCAGCGTGCCGACATGCTCGGCATTACGCCCGGACCGGCCGAGCGCGCGGAGATCGGCAAGATCGGTGTCACCCCCTGATCCTTCCACAGCCTCCCGGCACCCAGCGGTACGGTTCAACCGCATCGGCGTAGCCATCGCGTTCCGGCCCCGCAGAAAAACCGCAGGGCATGGACGTGCCGGTAGCGCCACCAGCGGCACGGGGCAGACACCGCGCACACAGGGTTGACGCGGACCGGCGCATTGCAGGTAAATGGAAATGGCAGCCCTAGGGCTGCCATCGGGAGCAACATGACAGGAGCAACCGCGGGTTCAGCCGGCCATACGCAAACCGGTCTTCACCGCCCTGATTCCGGCCGCTACCGCCACCGGAGAGGGAGCGCGGCGCTGGGCAGGGGAACCACTGGATATGCGGGTAAACAGCCGGCGGGTTTCCACATCCGGCTCCAGGCCCAGCTCCCGCTGAAGCTCCAACTCGAAATGCTGGTAGATCGTCACCGCCACACTGTGCAACCCACAGCCGGCATGGGCGTGCATCAGCCGGCGGGCATGCGCGTTGTTCCACGGGTCACGCAGACTCAGCGCGCGGGCCACATCGATGGCCCGCTCCCACTGTTCGGCCGCCAACAGTCCATCACAGCAATTCTCCGCCGCACCAACCAGCCGGGCCTCCAGCATCTGCCGGGTGGTTTCCAGCCATGACTGGAAGTTGGAATCGGCGATGTCGTCCATGCCATCCATGAAGACGCGCTGCTCGGTCAGCAGGTGCAACGACTGGCATGGCGCGGCCAGCAGCAGATCAATGTCGAACCGCGGCGCCTCACTGCGCATCAGGCCGACGGCGGTGCGTTCGATACGCAGGATGTCCGGCCCCAGCCTGGCCGTGCAGAAGCGGTTGAGGTTGCTCAGCACCTGGCGCAGGTTGGTCAGCGCGCTGCTTTCACCCAGGGTGGGCCACAGCAGCGCTGCCAGCGAGACCCGCGAGTGCATGCGATTGGACTCTACCGCCAGATAGCCCAGCAACGCCCAGCCCTTGCGATAGATGATCGGCGCCGGCAGCCCGTCGCCGGAGGCCATCAGCGGCACCAGCGCCGGGCCGCGGTCAGTTAACGCGCTGTTGCACGGGGCACCGCAGCCATGCCTCGTCTCCCGCTCCAAATCCAATGCCATGAGTTCCCCCGGTCCGAAACAGAAATTGCCCTGTACTTGTTAAACCGGCAAAAGCGTCGGAATCCGATCATCGCCCCCCCCCATTTTCCCGAACCGCGTGTCGCGGGCGCGGCTTTCCGCGCAACCAGGTCCGATGAATTACGTGCAGGCACTAAGTTTCAAGAGCAACCAAGCCGCTGTGGCGGGCATTGCCGGCCCATTGCCGGTGATCACATCTGCAAGCGTTGACATGCGTACCGTGGGGATGGTTATCTCGGTTCCATGTTGCAACGCCACACCACCGCCGCCCACCTGTCATCGAGCCCGACTCCGGTCGCGGCATCGCTGCTTGTACTCGTACTTATTACCGAACCCACAGGTGCGGGACGAGCTGGCGCGTAGCAGAAAACTGCCAGATTCGATCAAAGACCCCGCGCCGACCCCGGTGCGGGGTTTTTCGTTTCCAGCTTCTATTTCATCTGAAACCATGTCTCCGACCCCTGACACCACCAACAAACACACCGCCAACGCTGCCACCTGCAGCGCTGCCACCTGCATGGTGTCTGCCCCGCCCGCCCCGGCCGCTGCGTCCTGACGCAACGGCCGTTTTCATTTCTGCAGTCTCTCTTCATTGCAAGGAACCTAAGCACCATGAGCACCAACGAACTGCCCCAGATCAAAATCGCCGTCGTCGGTTACGGCAGCCAGGGCCGCGCCCATGCCATGAACCTGCGTGAATCCGGCTTCGACGTGGTCGTCGGCCTGCGCGCTGGTGGCCCCACCGAGGTCAAAGCCCAGGCCGACGGCTTCACCGTCAAGAGCCCGGCCGAAGCGGTCAAGGACGCCGATCTGGTCGCCGTGCTGACCCCGGACATGGTGCAGAAGAAGCTGTACAACGAGGTGCTGGCGCCGAACATGAAGCAGGGCGCCTGCCTGCTGTTCGCGCACGGCCTGAACGTGCATTTCGGCATGATCGAGCCGCGCGCCGATCTGGACGTGGTGCTGGTCGCACCGAAGGGCCCGGGCGCACTGGTGCGTCGCGAGTATGAAATCGGCCGTGGCGTACCGTGCATCTACGCGGTCCACCAGGACAAGAGCGGCAAGGCCGAGCAGCTGGCCCTGGCCTACGCCGCCGGGCTGGGCGGCGCCCGCGCCAACATCATCAAGACCACCTTCAAGGAAGAGACCGAAACCGACCTGTTCGGCGAGCAGGCCGTGCTGTGCGGCGGTGCCTCGGCGCTGGTGCAGGCCGGCTTCGAGACGCTGGTGGAAGCCGGCTACCAGCCGGAAATCGCCTACTACGAAGTGCTGCACGAACTGAAGCTGATCGTGGACCTGTTCTACGAAGGCGGCATCACCCGCATGCTGGAGTTCATCTCCGAAACCGCCCAGTACGGCGATTTCGTCTCCGGCCCGCGCGTGATCGACGCCTCGGTGAAGGCACGCATGAAGGACGTGCTGACCGACATCCAGAACGGCACCTTCACCCGGAACTGGGAAGCCGAGTACGAAGCCGGGCTGCCGAACTACAGGAAGTTCCAGCAGGCCGACATGGACCATCCGATCGAAAAGGTGGGCAAGGAGCTCCGCGCCAAGATGGTCTGGCTGCAAGCACAGAACGCGTAACCCCGCGGTCCCCCACCCGCAACAGGCAAAGGTCGCTGCATGAACACATCCACCCCCGGTGCGCCGCGCAATGGCGCACGCTGGCTGACGCAGGCCCTGGAAGCCGAAGGCGTGCAAACGCTGTTCGGCTACCCGGGCGGCACCATCATGCCGTTCTACGACGCATTGGTGGACTCCAGCCTCAAGCACATCCTGGTACGCCACGAGCAGGGCGCGGCGCTGGCCGCCAACGGTTACGCCCGCGCAAGCGGCAAGGTCGGTGTCTGCGTGGCCACCTCCGGCCCCGGTGCGTCCAACCTGGTCACCGGTATCGCCGATGCGATGCTCGATTCGGTACCGATGGTGTGCCTGACCGGCCAGGTCGGCACCCCGCTACTGGGTACCGATGCGTTCCAGGAACTGGATGTGTTCGGCATGACCATGCCGATCGTCAAGCACAGCTGGCTGGTGCGCAGTGTCGAGGAACTGCCACAGGTGGTGGCCGAAGCATTCCGTGTCGCCCGCGAAGGACGGCCCGGTCCGGTGCTGATCGACCTGCCCAAGGACGTGCAGCTGGCCGATGCCTCGCATCTGCCCGATCACAGGCCGGCCACGGTGGATCCGGTGCCGGCGCCGGAGGCGGAGCGTCTGGCCGCGGCCATCGAACTGATCGCCGCGGCCGAGAAGCCCGTCATCTACGGCGGCGGCGGCATCGGCTTGGCCGATGCGGTCGGCGAGTTCCGCCAGTTCGTCGAAGCCTCCGGTATTCCGACCGTGCTGACCCTGCGTGGTCTGGGCGCGCTGCCGGCCAATCATCCGCAGTACCTGGGCATGCTCGGCATGCACGGCACCCGGGCGGCCAACATGGCGGTGCAGGAATCGGACCTGCTGATCGTGGTCGGCGCCCGTTTCGATGATCGCGCCACCGGCAAGCTGACCGAGTTCGCCCCTTTCGCCCGCGTCATCCACCTGGATGCCGATGCCTATGAGATCGCCAAGCTGCGCAGCGTCGATGTCGCCATTCCAGGCAATGTCGCCACCGCGCTGCGGGCACTGACTCCCCTGCGCGGCAACTGCAACGCCTGGCGCGCCCGCTGCGCGGCCAACCGCGAGAAGTTCACCGCCCGCTACGACGCCCCAGGCCAGGACATCTACGCGCCGGCGCTGCTCAAGCGGCTGAGCGAAGTGGCGCCAGCCGACACCGTGATCGCCTGCGACGTCGGCCAGCACCAGATGTGGGTGGCGCAGCATTGCCGCTTCAACCACCCGCGCAACCACCTGACCTCTGGCGCGCTGGGCACGATGGGCTTCGGCCTTCCGGCGGCGATGGGCGCACAGTTCGCCTGCCCGGAGCGCACCGTGGTGCTGGTCTCCGGCGATGGCAGTTTCATGATGAACGTGCAGGAGCTGGTCACCATCGCCCGCTGCCGCCTGCCGGTGAAGATCGTGCTGCTGGACAACTCCTCGCTGGGCATGGTGCGCCAGTGGCAGGAACTGTTCTTCGCCGAGCGTTACAGCGAGATCGACCTGTCCGACAACCCGGATTTCGCCGCGCTGGCGCAGGTGTTCGGCATTCCCGCCACCCGCATCACCCAGCGCGCGCAGGTCGAGGATGCGCTGGCCGCGCTGCTGGACACGCCCGGCCCGGCACTGCTGCATGTGTCCATCGATGCCCGCGCCAATGTCTGGCCACTGGTGCCGCCCAACAACGCCAACAGCACCATGCTCGACAGCAACCCCGCCCACGCCAAGGCAACGCAGGAGAGTTCCAATGCAATACCGGCTTGACCTGGTGCTGAAGCCGGCCGAAGGCGCGCTGGTGCGCGTGATCGGCATGGTCGAACGCCGTGGTTTTTCGCCCAGCAACATCGCCGGCAACCGCAACGCCGACGATGCCGGCCGCTGGCATGTGCAGATGGACATCCATGGCACACGTCCGCCGGAAACGCTGTGCCACCAGCTGCGCAAGGTTTACGACTGCGAATCGGTACAGGTGGTACCGGTAGCGGGTACCCCGGTATGAGCAGCGAGGTAAGTGGCGTACCGGTAGTACGCCGCCGCAGCCTGCGGAGGCGTCTTCTTCCATCCGGGCATCGGCAACGCGGCCCGTCCGTCCGCGGTGACGGCCACGTACATGGCTGACCGTGGCCGCCCCGTTGCAACTGCCGCGTACGCTGGCGACATCCACGTCAGCGTCGCCGATGTGCTGGCCGCCCAGGCGCGTCTGCGCCGCTTCCTGCCGCCCACCCCGCTGCACTATGCCGAGCGTTTCGGCACCTGGTTGAAGCTGGAAAACCTGCAGCGCACCGGCTCCTACAAGGTCCGGGGCGCGCTCAACGCGATGCTGGCGGCGCTGGAGCGCGGCGACGAACGCACCGTGATCTGCGCCTCCGCGGGTAATCATGCCCAGGGCGTGGCCTGGGCTTCGCACCGGCTGGGCGTGCAGGCCATCACGGTGATGCCGCACGGCGCACCGGCCACCAAGATTGCCGGCGTCCAGCACTGGGGCGCCACCGTGCGCCAGCACGGCAACAGCTACGACGAAGCCTTCGCCTTCGCCCGCGAGCTGGCCGAACAGAACGGCTACCGCTTTCTGTCCGCCTTCGATGATCCGGACGTGATCGCCGGCCAGGGCACGCTGGGCATCGAGCTGGCCCCGCATGCCCCGGACGTGGTGATCGTGCCGATCGGCGGTGGCGGCCTGGCCTCCGGCGTGGCGCTGGCCCTGAAGTCGCAGGGCGTGCGCATCATCGGGGCCCAGGTCGAGGGCGTCGATTCGATGGCCCGGGCGATCCGCGGCGATGTGCGCGAAATCGATCCGGTGCCGACCCTGGCCGACGGGGTCAAGGTCAAGATTCCCGGCTTCATCACCCGCCGCCTGTGCGCCAGCCTGCTCGACGACGTGGTCATCGTGCGCGAGGCCGAGCTGCGTGAAACCCTGGTGCGGCTGGCGCTGGAAGAACACCTGATCGCCGAAGGCGCCGGTGCGCTGGCCCTGGCCGCCGGTCGCCGCGTGGCCGGCAAGCGCAAGTGCGCGGTGGTGTCCGGCGGCAACATCGATGCCGCGGTGCTGTCCATGCTGCTGTCGGAAGTCCGACCGCGCCCGCCGCGCAAGCCGCGGCAACGCAATACCGAGCGACTTAGAAGCCGCGCCGTCATACCGGCCTCGCGCACCGCCAAAGCCGACATCCCCAATCTTTCCGTTACCGCCGCAGTCGAGGAGACCCTCTGGTGAATACTCCAACCAACAACACCCCGCGAATTACCATCTTCGACACGACCCTGCGTGACGGTGAGCAATCACCCGGCTGCAGCATGACGCCACCGCAGAAGCTGGTGATGGCAAGGGCGCTGGCGGAACTGGGCGTGGACGTGATCGAAACCGGCTTCCCCGCAAGTTCGCAGTCCGACCGCGACGCCATGGCCCTGATCGGCCGCGAAGTGCGCCAGCCGGTGCTGGCGGTGCTGTCGCGCTGTCTGGCCGGCGATATCGAAACCTCGGTCAAGGCGCTGGAGGCTGCAGCACGCCCGCGCCTGCACGTGTTCCTGTCGACCAGCCCGCTGCATCGCGAGCACAAGCTGCGCATGAGCCGGGAGCAGGTGCTGGAATCGGTGCACAGGCATGTGAGCATGGCGCGCGGCTATCTGGATGACATCGAGTTCTCCGCCGAAGACGCCACCCGCACCGAACTGGACTTCCTGACCGAAGTCGCCCAGGTCGCCATCGCTGCCGGCGCAAGCACCATCAACCTGCCCGACACCGTCGGCTTCACCACGCCGGAAGAAATCCGTGCGATGTTCCAGCATGTCATCGCCAATGCGGCCGGTGCCGACAAGGTGGTGTTCAGCACCCACTGCCACAATGACCTGGGTCTGGCGGTAGCCAACTCGCTGGCCGCGATCGAAGGTGGGGCGCGCCAGGTGGAAGGCTCGATCAACGGCATCGGCGAGCGCGCCGGCAACTGTGCGCTGGAAGAAATCGCGATGGTGCTGAAGGTCCGCAACGCCTTCTACAACAACTTCGATACAGGCTTCGACACCCGCCGCATCGTGCCGACCTCGCAGCTGCTGCAGCGCCTGGTCGGCATGCCGGTCCAGCGCAACAAGGCCATCGTCGGCGCCAATGCCTTCGCCCACGAATCCGGCATCCACCAGCACGGCATGCTGCGCAACCGCAACACCTACGAGATCATGCGTCCGGAAGACGTGGGCTGGGAATCCTCGCAGATGGTACTGGGCCGCCACAGCGGCCGCGCCGCGGTCGAGGCGCGGCTTCGGGCGCTGGGCTACCTGCTGGAAGAGGAAGAGCTGAAGCTGGTCTTCGAGCAGTTCAAGGCCCTGTGCGAGCAGCAGCGGGTGGTCACCGATGCCGACCTGCAGACCCTGATGCAGGGCACCTCCAGCAGCGACGGCTACCGCCTGGCCTCGATGACCATCAGCGACGTCGGCAGCCGCGCCAATGCGCTGGTCGAGCTGTCCGATCCGGAAGGCAACCGCGTGTCCGAGACCGCACAGGGCGATGGCCCGGTCGATGCGCTGTTCTCGGCGCTGTCGGCGGCCACCGGCGTGCAACTGACCCTGGACAGCTACCATGTGCACAGTGTCGGCATCGGTGCCGATGCGCGCGGTGAGGCCAACCTGAGCGTGCGCCACGAAGGTGAGATCCTCGAAGGCACAGGCACCAGCCGCGACATCATCGAAGCCAGCGCACTTGCCTGGCTGGATGTCACCAATCGCCTGCTGCGCCATCGCGAAAGCAGCACCTGCGAGGAAGCCGTCAGCGCCTGAGCGCGACGGCAGAACATAGGCAACGGAACGAACTGATGAGCGCCGCACCCAAAACCCTTTACGACAAACTGTGGGATGCCCACGTCGTGGTCCCCGAATCGGACAGCGCGCCGGCCGTGCTGTATATCGACCTGCACCTGATCCACGAAGTGACCTCGCCGCAGGCCTTCACCGAGCTGCGCGAGCGCGGGCTGAAGCCGCGCCGGCCGGATCGCACCAAGGCGACGATGGACCACTCCACGCCGACCCTGCCGGCCGGTCCGGACGGCACGCTGCCCTACGCCAGCAAGGCCTCCGAAGCGCAGGTCGAAACCCTCGCCAAGAACTGCGCCGAATACGGCATCGAGCTGTTCGACATGGCCTCGGCCAACCGCGGCATCGTCCACGTCATCGCCCCGGAGCAGGGCTTCACCCAGCCAGGCATGACCATCGTCTGCGGTGACAGCCACACCTCCACCCACGGCGCGTTCGGCGCGCTGGCCTTCGGTATCGGCACGAGCGAAGTCGGCCATGTGCTGGCCACGCAGTGCCTGCTGCAGCGCAAAGCCAGGACCATGGCGATCACCGTCGATGGCGAACTGGCCCCGGGCGTGGGCGCCAAGGACGTGGTGCTGCATATCATCGGCGTGATCGGGGTCAACGGCGGCACCGGCCATGTGCTGGAATTCCGCGGCTCGGCAATCCGCGCGATGGACATGGAGCAGCGCATGACCCTGTGCAACATGTCGATCGAAGCCGGCGCCCGCGCCGGCATGGTTGCACCGGACCAGGTCACCTTCGACTGGATCGCCAGGACCCCGCGCGGCCCCAAGGGCGCCGACTTCGACAAGGCCGTGGCGTACTGGGCATCGTTGAACAGTGACGAAGGCGCGCACTTCGACAGCGAAGTCCATATCGATGCCGGCGACATCCGTCCGACCCTGACCTGGGGCACACATCCTGGCACCGCGATCGCGGTGGATGCGCCGATCCCGGCCGCCAACGACGCCGCCGCGCAAAAGGGCCTGGACTACATGAAGTTCCAGGCAGGCCATACGCTGATCGGCACGCCGGTGGACGTGGTGTTCGTCGGTTCCTGCACCAATGGCCGGCTGAGCGACATGCGCGAAGTGGCGCAGGTGCTGCGCGGCCGCCGCGTCGCCGATGGCGTGCGCATGCTGGTGGTGCCGGGCTCGGAAATCGTCAAGCGCGAGGCCGAGGCCGAAGGCATCCACGAAGTTGTGCGTGCGGCCGGTGCCGAATGGCGCGAGCCGGGCTGCTCGATGTGCATCGCCATGAACGGCGATCTGGTGGCACCCGGCCAGCTGGCGGTGAGCACCAGCAACCGCAATTTCGAAGGACGTCAGGGCCCCGGTTCCCGTACCTTGCTGGCCTCGCCGATGAGCGCGGCGTGGGCGGCGGTGAATGGCCGTGTCGCTGACCCGCGTGAGCTGTTTGCCAAGGAGGTGGCGTGATGGCCGCACTGACCCGCATCGTTTCGCGCAGCGTGGTGCTGCGCCAGACCAATATCGACACCGACCAGATCATCCCGGCGCGTTTCCTGTCCACCACCGAGCGTGCCGGACTGGGCAAGCACGCCTTCAACGACTGGCGCTGGCAGGCCGATGGCTCGCCGAACCCGGAATTCACCTTCAACCAGCCGCAGAATGCCGGGCGCTCGATCCTGCTGGCCGGACGCAACTTCGGCTGCGGCTCCTCGCGCGAACATGCGCCGTGGGCGCTGACCGATCTGGGCCTGAGCGCCATCGTCAGCAGCGAGATCGCCGATATCTTCCGTGGCAACGCGTTGAAGAACGGGCTGCTGCCGATTGTGCTGGACGAAGCCGACGTGCAAGCGCTGATGCAGAACCCGGATGACGAGCTGACCGTGGATGTGGCCGCGCGCGAGCTGCGCACTTCCAGTGGCAAGGCCTATCCGTTCCCGCTGGACGGCTTCTCGCAGACCTGCCTGCTCGAAGGCGTTGACCAGCTGGGTTACCTGCTGGGCCGCACGACTGAAATCGAACGTTACGAGACTGAACATGCACGCTGAAATCGTCGTATTGCCAGGTGACGGCATCGGCCCTGAAATCACCGCTGCCGCGGTCGATGTGCTCAAAGCCATCGCCACCCGCTTCGGCCACAGCTTCAACTTTGTCGAACACGATATCGGCGGCATCGCCATCGACACGCACGGCCAGCCGTTGCCGCCGGCCACGCTGGAGGCCTGCCGCAAGGCCGATGCGGTGCTGCTCGGCGCCGTGGGTGGCCCCAAGTGGTCCGATCCCAATGCCAAGGTACGTCCGGAGCAGGGCCTGCTGGCCATTCGCAAGGCGCTGGGGCTGTTCGCCAACCTGCGTCCGGTGCGTACCCATCCCGCGGCGTTGCACGCCTCGCCGATCAAGGCCGAGCTGCTGCGGGACGTGGACTTCGTGGTCGTGCGCGAGCTCACCGGTGGCATCTACTTCGGCGACAAGACCCGCGATGCCGGCAGCGCCAGCGATCTGTGCCGCTACACCACGGTCGAAATCGAACGCGTGCTGCGCAGCGCCTTCCGTCTTGCCCAGCAACGTCGCGGCAAGCTGACCTCGGTGGACAAGGCCAATGTGCTGGAAACCTCGCGGCTGTGGCGGGACATCGCCGCCCGCATCGGCCGCGAGGAATTCCCGGACGTGGAACTGGAACACCAGCTGGTCGATTCGATGGCCATGCACCTGATCGCCAAGCCGCGCGCCTACGATGTGATCGTCACCGAGAACATGTTCGGCGACATCCTCACCGATGAAGCCTCGATGCTGGCCGGCTCGCTGGGCCTGCTGCCGTCGGCCTCGCTCGGCGAACAGGGCCAGGTCGGCATCTTTGAGCCGATCCATGGCTCGGCCCCGGATATCGCCGGCAAGGGGATCGCCAACCCCTATGCCACCATCCTCAGCGCGGCCATGCTGCTGCGCCACTCGCTGGGACTGGAGGCCGAAGCGGCCGCCATCGAGCAGGCGGTCAGCGCCGCGCTGGATGCGGGCCATTTCACCGCCGACCTGGCGGCACAGGGACAGGCGCTGTCCACGCAACAGGCCGCGCAGGCGGTGCTTGCGCAGCTGAACTAGCTTTACCTGGACGCGGCCATTGGCCGCGTCTTTGTTTTGGCGGCCCGTTTCCGCCCGGTGGATTGCACGCTCCCTCCACATTTGGACTTGTTGCTTCAAGTCCCTCTCCTGAAAGGAACGCCCTTGAACTATCGCACTCCCGACGACTTCCTGGCCCATGTGGCCAAGCGCGACCCTTACCAGCCCGAATTCCTGCAGGCGGCAAAGGAAGTGATGCTCAGCCTGTGGCCGTTCCTGCAGCAGAATCCCAAGTACCTGCAGTACGGCATGCTGGAACGGCTGGTCGAGCCCGAACGGGTGATCCAGTTCCGCGTGACCTGGACGGACGACCACGGCCAGACCCACGTCAATCGCGCCTGGCGCGTACAGCACAGCTCGGCGATCGGTCCGTTCAAGGGCGGCATGCGCTTTCATCCCTCGGTGAACCTGTCGATCCTGAAGTTCCTGGCGTTCGAGCAGACCTTCAAGAACGCACTGACCACCCTGCCGATGGGGGGCGGCAAGGGCGGCGCGGATTTCGATCCCAAGGGCAAGAGCGACGGCGAAGTGATGCGCTTCTGCCAGGCGCTGATGCTGGAGCTGCACCGCCATCTCGGGCCCAACACCGATGTGCCAGCCGGGGATATCGGGGTGGGCGCACGCGAAGTCGGCTTCATGGCCGGCATGATGAAGAAACTCAGCAACGATGCCTCGTGTGTGTTCACCGGCAAGGGCCTGGCCTACGGTGGCAGCCTGATGCGCCCGGAGGCCACCGGCTATGGCACGGTCTACTTCGTCGAGCAGATGCTGCACCATGCCAGACGCCAGACCCATGGGGCCAAGGTGCTGGTGTCCGGCTCGGGCAACGTTGCCCAATACGCTGCCGCCAAGGCGGCCGATCTGGGCGCGCGCGTGCTCACTTTCTCCGACTCCGGCGGCACGCTGTATGCGCGCGATGGTTTCAATGAGCAGGGCCTGCTGGATGTGATGGCATTGAAGAACGAGCGTCGTGGCCGCCTGGCCGAGCTGGCCGACGATCCCCGCTTCGAATTCCTGGTCGACCGCCGGCCCTGGCACATCCCGGCCGATATCGCCCTGCCCTGCGCGACCCAGAACGAGCTGGACGAAACCGATGCGCGCACCCTGGTCCACAACGGCGTGCTGTGCGTGGCCGAAGGCGCCAACATGCCCTCGACGCTGGAGGCGGTGGAGGTGTTCCTGCAGGCCGGCACGCTGTATGCACCCGGCAAGGCCAGCAATGCCGGCGGCGTGGCCACCTCGGGCCTGGAGATGTCACAGAACGCGCTGCGACTGTCCTGGCGTCACGCCGATGTCGATGAACGCCTGCACGTGATCATGAAGGAGATCCACGCCAACTGCGTGCAACATGGCGTGCGCAAAGATGGCAGCGTCAACTATGTCGACGGCGCCAATATCGCCGGTTTCGTCAAAGTGGCCGACGCGATGCTGGCCCAGGGCCTGTACTGACCAGTGCGGATCGCGTCCTGGCCCGGAACGCTCAGGACAGGACGCGATTGCGGCCGGTATTCTTGGCCCGGTACAGCTGTCGATCCGCAGCGGCGATCAGCGTGTGCGTCGTCTCCTGCCCCGGCCCGCGCTCGGCGGCACCGATGCTGACCGTGATCGTCGTCTCCGCATCCACATCCTCCAGCCGCAGACGCGCAACGCGCGTACGCAGCGCCTGCAGCACCGGCAACGCCTCGCTCAACCCCATTCCGCGCAGCACGATCAGGAATTCCTCGCCACCATGGCGGGAGATGAACTGCCCCTCGCCCAGCTGCAACTGCAACAGCCACGCCACATCCCGCAGTACACGATCACCCACGTCGTGGCCGTAGACGTCATTGATGCGTTTGAAGTGGTCGATATCGACCAGCGCCACGGTCAACGGCGAGGCCGGATCGTCACGCAAGACCAGCTGCAGATGCGCGTCGGCGGCGCGACGGTTCGGCAATCCGGTCAACGCATCGTGGGTGGCCTGATGGGCCAGCCGTTTCAGCAGCGCGTCCCGTTCGGCATCGGCCTGCTCCAGCGCCCGGTTTTTCTCGCTCAGCTCCTGCGTCCTCACCGCGATCTCGTCATCGAGTTGCCGCTGCCGGCGTCGATAGCTGGCCGTCCGCCAGCCGATGAGTGCCACTACCAGGCCGATCAGCGCCAGCGCCAGCAGGGCCAGTGCCCAGGGCCGCCGCCAGTAGGGCGTGGCCACTTCCAGCGTCAATGCGGTCTCGCCAATCCGCGCGGCATCGGCCCAGTCCAGCGGCAGCGCCATCGCCTGTATGCGCAGCCGGTAACTGCCCGGTGGAAGGTTGGTGTAGACCGCTTCGGTGCGTGTATCGGCGTCTACCCAGTCCGCGTCGAAACCCTCCAGCCGGTAGCGGTAGCGCATCTTGTCCGGCGCGCGGAAGCCCAGCCCGCTGTAGGCGACCCCGATGCGTTCGACCTCGCTGGGAAGCTGGTAGCGCTCACGCATCTGCTGCTGCGCGCCATCGACGATGACGCTCTCGATGGCAACCGGCGCGGTCTGCAGACGCTGCTGTCCCACGCGTTGCGGATCGATCACGGCCAAGCCGCCTGATGTCGCAAACAGCAGCTGTCCCTGGTCGGTCATCCAGCTGGACGGTGAGGAGGCGCCGTTGGTCTGGCGGCTGGGCATGCCGTCGGTATGATCCACGACGTGGACCGCCAGCTGCGCACGCGCGCCGGCCGCCACGCCGACCAGATCATTGCGATCCAGACGGAACACACCTTGATTGCTGGACAGCCACAGATGGTTCTGCCCGTCATCGAGAATGCGGAAGATCTTGTCGCGCGGCAGCCCACGGGCGTGATCGAAGGCCTGTATCGACAATCCCCGACGCCGCAGCAGGCCATGGTCGGTCGCAATCCACAGGTCGCCGTTGGCATCGCCCAGGAAGTCGAACACGTAACGCGCCGGGAAATCGGCCGCGTTTGCCGGCCATACCCGGAGCTTTTGCGCCGTATCGAGCGAGGCCATGCCGTTGCTGGTGCCGATCCACAATACGCCGGCCTGATCACGGTACAGCGCATGCACCGCCGCCGATGGCGGCAAGCCGTCCAGCGTCCCGTAGTGGCGCAGGCTACCGTGACGGTACCGGTACAACCCGTCGGCGCAACCAATCCACACGGTGCCATCGGCCTCGGCCAGCAGCGCGCGCACGAGCGGCTGCACCAGTCCCGGCAGCGTCACCCGCTGCTGGATACGCCCGTTGCGGTCCAGCGCGAACACGCCCTGGTTGTAGGTGCCTACCCATAGGGTTTGGTCGCGTTGGGCCAGCGCCAGCACCGAAGCATCGCGCTGCGCATCCGCAAGCAGCGGCACCTTGGCCAGTTGTCCGTTGTACTGACGCTCCAGCCCTTCGGAATGGCCGATCCAGATCGCACCATCGGGCATCTGCATCACCGCGCGAATATAGTTCGAGCGCAGGCCATCGGCGACTGTCAGCCCGCTGGCCGCCCCCTCGTCGATCCGGAACAGGCCATCGGTGCTGCCCGACCACACCAGTCCCTCACGATCGATCATCAGCGCCGGACTGACCTGGCCATGCACCGGCAGGCGCTCGACCACGCCATCGGCATAACGTTCGAGCCGGCCTGCGGACAGACTCATCCACAGCGCACCGGCAGCATCGCGGCGCACCGCGTCCACCCGCTCGCCGCGCTTGAGGTGTTCGACGTGACCGTTGCCGTGCAGCCAGTGGATACCGTCATCGGCCGCCACAACCCAGCCGCCGGCGCCATCGTCGACCAGATCGCGCACTCGCCATGCCTGGCTGTTGCGCCACGGCTGCAGGCGTTGCTGTGCAAGACGGAAGATCCCCACCTCGGTGGCGATCAGCATGCCGCCACTCGGGTCATGGCGCAGCGCGGTGACCGGGACGACCGGCAAGCCCATCGCCGCACTGGCGTCTTCCAGCACACCACTCACCGAGAGCCGCAGCAGACGTTCATTGGTGGCGATCCACAGCGAGCCGTCGTGGTCACGCAGCATCGCCACCACCGACAACTGCCGGGCATCGGCGCCGCCCAGCGGCTGCCATGCCCCCTTGTGATAGCGGTAAACCCCGTCGGAAGCGGTTCCGAACAGCATCGCGCCATCGGCCTCGGCAAGGATGCTCAGGATTCCGGACAACTCCACCCCGGGGGTGTTCTGCCGGTCAAAGACAGTAAAGCTGCGGCCGTTGAAACGGACCACACCTTCCCAGGTCCCGATCCAGATGAAGCCGTCCGTGCCCTGCGCCAGCGACTGCACCAGGTTGTGCGGCAGCCCCTGCGCCATGTCCCAGCTGGCGACGGTGTGCCGGCCGGCCTGGGCCCAGGACGGAAAAAAGCCGGCGACCACCAGCACCAGCGTGACCAGCCACACCCGCGTCCACCGCCGCGCCGGCGCGCACGGTTGGCAGGAGTACCGATCACGTGGGGAAATCGCCAAACCCGCCTCCCGCAGGCACGCCGGCGGTGCACCGGCGTGCCAATCTAACATTCGCCGTGCCCGGCTCCCTGCGGCGCGGGACACAGGGGCCGGAGATCATCGTCGATTCAGCTGCCGGCTTCGTCCGGGCGTACCCGGAACCAGGCCGCGTACAGCGCCGGCAGGAACACCAGGGTCAGCACCGTGCCGACAATCAAGCCGCCCATGATCGAGATCGCCATCGAGCCGTAGAAGGCGCTGCGCGAGAGCGGGATCATCGCCAGCACCGCCGCCAGGGCGGTCAGCACGATCGGCCGGAAGCGGCGCACGGTGGCATCGATGATCGCGTGCCAGCGGTCATGCCCGGCGTCGATGTCCTGCTGGATCTGGTCGATCAGGATCACCGAGTTGCGCATGATCATGCCGGCCAGCGCGATCGTTCCCAACATCGCCACGAACCCGAACGGCACCCGGAACAGCAGCAGGAACAGGGTCGCGCCGATGATGCCCAGCGGTGCGGTCACCAGCACCATCGCCGCCCGCGAGAAACTGCGCAGCTGCAGCATCAGCAAGGTCGCCACCACCGCCAGGAACAGCGGCAAGCCGGCCTTGATCGAGTCCTGGCCGCGCGCCGAATCCTCCACCGTGCCGCCGGTTTCCAGCAGGTAGCCGTCCGGCAGCGCCTCGCGGATCTGCGCCAGCGTCGGCACGATCTGCTCCACCACGCCCACCGGCTGGGTGCCGTCGCCGATATCGGCGCGCACGGTGACCGTGGGCAGGCGGTCGCGATGCCAGATGATGCCGTCCTCGAAGGTGGATTCCAGCCTCGCCACCTGCGACAGCGGCACCGACGTGCCACCCGCCGTGGGAATGGCCAGGCTGGCGAGCATGTCCAGCTGCGTACGTTCGTCATCCGGTCCGCGCAGCAGCATGCCGATCTGGCGGTTGCCTTCGCGGTAGGTGCTCACGCTCATGCCCGACAGCGAGCTGGTCAGGAACTGGGCGATCTGCGCGCTGCTCACGCCCAGCACGCGGGCGCGCTCCTGGTCCACCACCAGCCGCACCACCTTGCTCGGTTCGGACCAGTTGAGGTTGACGTTGGTGGTATGCGGGTTCTCGCGTACCTTCGCCATCACCTGGCGGGCGATGGCCTGGACCCGGTCGATGTGCTCGCCGGAGACGCGGAACTGCACCGGATAGCCCACCGGCGGGCCGTTCTCCAGCCGGGTGACACGCAGCTGCACGTCGCCGAACTGCGGCACGACCTCATCGATCAGCCACTGGCGCACGTCTTCGCGCGCCTGGATGTCATCGGCCAGCACCACGAACTGGGCGAAATTGGTCGCCGGCAACTGCTGGTCCAGCGGCAGGTAGAAGCGCGGCGACCCGCTGCCGACATAGCCGACGAAATTGGCGATGCCGGGGCGCTGCTTGAGCAACGCCTCGAACTTCTCCGCCTGCGCCTGGGTGGCCTTCAGCGAGGCGCCCTCGGCCAGTTCGATATCCACCATCAGTTCCGGCCGGGTCGAATCCGGGAAGAACTGCTGTGGCACGAAGCGGAACATCACCAGCGAGAACACGAACAGGCCGATGGTGGCGAAGATCACCAGCCAGCGCCGGCGCAGACAGGCGTCGAGGAAGCGGCGGAAGCGCTGATAGAACGCGCTCTTGTACGGGTCATGGTCGTGCGCCAGCTGTCTGGGCTTGATCAGATTGGCCAGCGCCGGGTTGCGGTCGGCCCAGCGCAGCCGCAGCGCATGCCAGCGTCCGGCAAGGCTGCCCGGCTTGGGCGGCTGCGGGTTGTGCAGGTCCGGCAGCATCTTGTCACCCAGGTAAGGGATGAACAGCACCGCCGCAATCCACGACACTACCAGCGCGATGGTCACCACCTGGAACAGCGAGCGCGTGTACTCGCCCGTGCTCGAGGCGGCCGTGGCGATCGGCAGGAAACCGGCGGCGGTGATCAGCGTGCCGGTCAGCATCGGGAAGGCGGTGCTGGTCCAGGCGAAACTGGCCGCACGCAGGCGGTCGTAGCCCTGCTCCATCTTGGTGGCCATCATCTCCACCGCGATGATCGCGTCATCCACCAGCAGGCCCAGCGCCAGCACCAGCGCGCCAAGCGAAATCTTGTGCAAACCGATATCGAAGTAGTGCATGACGAAGAAGGTCATCGCCAGCACCAGCGGAATGGTCACCCCCACCACCAGCCCGGTGCGCAGCCCCAGCGAGAAGAAGCTCACCAGCAGCACGATGATCACCGCCTCGGCCAGCACCTGCACGAACTCGCCGACCGATTCCTCCACCGCATGCGGCTGGTCGGACACCTTGCGCAGCTCCATCCCCGCCGGCAGGGTTTTCTGCAAGCGCCCGAACTCGGCATCCAGCGTCGCGCCCAGTTGGAGGATGTCGCCGCCCTGCTTCATCGCCACGGCGATACCGATCGCCTCCTCGCCCATGAAGCGCATCTTCGGCGAGGCCGGATCGGCAAAGCCGCGTTTGACCTGGGCGATATCGCCCAGATGGATCGTGCGGTCGCCCGCCTGGATCGGGAACTGCCTGATCGCCTCGACCGAGTCGAACTGACCGCTCACACGCAGCTGCACGCGGTCGCTGGCGGTTTCAAAGAAGCTGGCCGGTGCCACCGCGTTCTGCTGCGCCAGCGCCTGCTGTACCTGCTGCAGCGAGATGCCCAGCGTGGCCAGCTTGGTGTTGGACAGCTCGATCCAGATCTTCTCGTCCTGCAGGCCGAGCAGATCCACCTTGCCCACATCGGCCACGCGCTGCAGCTCCAGCTGGATGCGATCGGCGTAGTCGCGCATCAGCGCGTAATCGAAGCCCTTGCCGGTCAGCGCGTAGATGTTGCCGAAGGTGTCACCGAACTCGTCATTGAAGAAGGGCCCCACGGCTTCGGCCGGCAACGTGCCGCGGATGTCGCCGACCTTCTTGCGCACCTGGTAGAACAGCTCGGGCACATCCTTGGAGCGCATCGAATCGCGCGCCATGAAGATCACCTGCGATTCGCCCGGTCGCGAGTACGACTGGATGAACTCGTACTGCCCGGTGTTCATCAGCGCCTTCTCGATCGGCTCGGTCACCTGCCGCGAGACCTGCTCGGCGGTGGCACCGGGCCACATCGTCTGCACCACCATCGCCTTGAAGGTGAACGGTGGATCCTCGGACTGGCCGAGATGCTTGTAGGACCATGCGCCGATGACCGCCATGGCGATCATCACGAACAGCACCAGCGGGCGGTTGTTGAGCGCCCATTCGGAAAGATTGAAGCGGCGCACGCCTCACTCCCCCTGCTTGGCGGCAGCAGCCGGCGCGATCACCGGCTGGTTCTTGCGGTCCACCGCGATCACCGCCTGTCCTTCGCGCAGCAGATGGCCGCCAGCGGCCACCACCCAGTCATCGGCCTTCAACCCCGACAACACCGGAACGTCCTGCGCGCCATAGGCGCCCAGCGACACCGCGCGCACCTGCAAGGTGGCGCTGGCCGGATCCACCACCCAGACGCTGGCCTGTTGCGCTGATTTGCCCTGTTGCACGGCCGCCAGCGGCACCGTCAACCCCGCGTTCTTTTCATGGGCGATGAACACCCGCGCGCTCTGTCCCAGCTCGACCTGGGCCCATACCTCCGGCGCCAGACCCACGCGGGTGGCATAGGTGCGCGCCTGGGCATCGGCCGCCGGTGCAATCTCGCGGATGCTGCCCGGCCACCGCCGGCCCGGCTGGTTCCACAACTCGACCTGCACCGCCTGGCCGACGCTGTAGTCACGGATGCCGCTTTCCGGCAGCGCAATGGCGACCTCGCGCGCGCCGGCGGCCGCCAGCGTGTAGACCGTCTGTCCGGCGGCGAGCACCTGTCCGGCCTCGGCCTGGCGGCTGGCGATCACGCCGTCTTCGGGAGCGCGCAATTCCGCGTAGGCGGCCTGATTGCGGGCGACCTCCAGATTGGAGCGGGCCGCGTTGGCTTGGGCCTGCGCGGCCTTGAATGCCGCAGTCTGCGCATCCAGCGCCGAGCGGCTCACCAGCTGCTGCGCGGCCAGCGTCTCGTAGCGCTTCTGTTCGTCCCGGGCACGCACCAGATCCGCCTCGGCCGCCGCATACTGCGCCTGCGCGGCGCGGGCCTGCAAGGCGTAATCGGCCACATCCAGCTCGGCCAGCAGCTGCCCCCGCTTTACCTGATCGCCCGCATCGACATGCCGGCGCAGCAGCTTGCCGCCGACCCGGAACGAAAGCGCCGTTTCCTCGCGGGCCCGTACCTCACCGGGGAAGGCGCTGATGCCCGACCCCGCGCTGTCGCCGGGATGCACCACCAGCACGGGAACCGGCGCCACCGGCGCGGGTTCGGACTTTCCACAGGCACCAAGCACGGCCAGCAGCAGGATGACGCCAATCCATCGAACGTTTTTCATCGGAGGGGTCGCAGAAGCGGGAGGAAAGGGAAGCGGCCGGGACGTCACCGCCATTACTGAACGACACGGTATAGTATAAATATCGAACCAGCTGGTCTAGTATTAAACGATGTCCTCCTCCTCGTCCGCCAACGCTCCCGAGAAGCCCGTTGCACGTGGTGCCGGCCCCGGTCGTCCCAAGGACCTGGGCAAGCGCGCGGCGATCCTCGATGCGGCCAAGGAACTGTTCATTGAACAGGGCTTCAACGGCATCAGCATGGACGGCATCGCTGCCGCGGCAGGCGTTTCCAAGCTCACCGTGTACAGCCATTTCGGTGACAAGGAGACCTTGTTCACCGAAGCGATCCAGGCCAAGTGCGTGGAGATGATGCCCGACGAGCTGTTTGTGACCGATAACGAAGGCCCGTTGCGCGACCAGCTGCTGGGGATCGGTGATGCGTTTTTCACGCTGATCAGCAGCGACGCGGCCATCGCCACCCAGCGCATGATGATGACCCCGGACACCGACGACCGCATCCGCCAGATGTTCTGGCAGGCCGGCCCCGCGCGGACCGAAGCGGCGCTGGCCGACTTCCTGGGCGCCCGCGTGGCCCGCCAGGAACTGGTCATCGATGACCTGGCACTGGCCGCCCGCCAGTTCTTCTGCCTGATCAAGGGCGAAGTGCATACCCATATGATGTGCGGCCTGTGCTCGGCACCGGCGGTACCCGATGCCCGCGCGCATATCGCCGCCTGCGTCGATTTCTTCCTGCGCGCCTATGCGCCGCGCTGACAACCTGAACGAACCGGAGGTCCCGATGACTTCCGGCACTGCGGACCGCATAGGGTGGCAGCGATGCTTGCCCCGCACCGTCCACTCCTAACCGGTAAAATGGCCGGCCCACTGCGCCGGAATGATGAGCTTCCCATGACGATCGATTACTCCCACGCCCGCGAAATGATGGTTGAACAGCAGATACGTCCCTGGGACGTGCTGGACACCCGCGTGCTGGACGTTCTGGCGCGGCTGCCGCGCGAGGCCTTTGTCGCCGAGGCCAACCGCGCGTTGGCCTACGCCGATATCGAGCTGCCGCTCGGCCACGGCCAGAAGATGATGAAGCCGGTCATCGAAGGTCGCATGCTGCAGGCACTGGCGCTGCAGCCGGGCGAGGAAGTGCTGGAAATCGGCACCGGCAGCGGCTTCATCAGCGCCTGTCTGGGCGATCTGGCCCGCGAAGTGCTGAGCCTGGAAATCCATCCGGAACTGGCCGAAACCGCGCGTCAGCGCCTGGACGCGGCCAAGCTCGGCAACAACGTGCGCATCGAGGTTGCCGATGCCCTGAACTGGCAGACCGAGCGCCACTTCGACGCCATCTGCATCACCGCCGCGGTAGAAACCATCCCGACCCAGCTGCTGAAGCTGCTGCGCCCGGGCGGCCGCATGTTCGTCATCCAGGGCAAATCCCCGGTGATGGAGGCGGTGCTGGTCAAGGCCGACGGCAACATCGAATCGCTGTTTGAAACCGATATCGACTATCTGCTGGGCGCCGCTCCAGCCCCGCAATTCCAACTCTGAAACGTCCAAGGAAGCCGCAATGATTCGCCGATCCCTCGCCCTTGCGCTGGCCGTCGCCCTCACCCCGCTGACCTCCCATGCCGCCGACCTGTTGCAGGTCTACGAAATGGCCCGCAACGGCGACCCGCAGCTGTCCTCCGCCGAATCCAACCGGCTGTATACCAAGGAGGGCCAGGTGCAGGCGCGCGCGGCACTGCTGCCACAGATCAACGGCGAGGCCTCGCTGAACCGCTCGCGGGTGGAACTTGACGGCGTCAGCGGCTCGAGCACCAGCAAGAGCCGCGATTACCGCGTCTCCGGCAGCCAGACCCTGTTCAACTGGAGCCAGTTCGCCACCCTGCGGGCGCAGCGCGACATCAGCAAGGCGGCCGACTTCACCCTGGACTCGGCCAATGACGATCTGATCGTGCGTTCGGCCACGACCTACTTCAACGTGCTGGTGGCGATCGAATCGCTGACCGCTGCACAGACCAACGAGGCGGCGGCCAAGAAGCAGTTCGACTACGCCGACAAGCGCCTGGAAGTGGGCCTGGCCCCGATCACCGATGTCCACGAAGCCCGCGCCCAGTACGACCAGGCCCGCGCCAACACCATCCTGGCCCGCAATGCGCTGGAAGACGCCTATCAGGCGCTGACCGAGCTGACCGGCCAGCCGGTCCGCGGCCTGCGCGGCCTGCCGGAGGACTTCCGCCCGGAACTGCCGGCCAACCGTAGCAATGTCGACCAGCTGGTGGCCGAAGCCGTGGCGCAGAACCCGGCCCTGAAGGCCCAGGAACTGCAGGTCAGCGCGGCCGAATCCAACGTCTCGGCTGCACGCGGCAACCACTATCCGACCCTGTCGCTGGGCGGTGCCTGGGGCAAGAACGCCAGCTGGGGCGACAGCATCGGCGGCTCCTCGCGTACGCCGGACAGCACCAGCAACTCGATCGGCCTGACCCTGAGCGTGCCGATCTTCGCCGGCGGCGCCACCCAGTCGCGCGTGCGCCAGGCACTGGCCCAGCGTGACATCACCCAGGATGCGTACGAGCAGCAGAAGCGCGCACTGGACCGCAACACCCGCAACGCCTGGCAGACGGTCGTGGCCGGGATCAGCGAGGTGGAAGCACGCCGCCTGGCCGTGGTCTCGGCGCAGAGCGCCTATGACGCCTCGCAGGTCGGCCTGGAGGTTGGCACCCGCACCGTGCTGGACGTGGTGCAGAACCAGCGCACCCTGTTCCAGGCACAGCTGGACTATGCACAGGCGCGCTACAGCTTCCTGCTCAGCCGTCTGCAGCTGAGCCAGGCAGTCGGCGCGGTGGACGTGGCCGAGGTGCAGGAAATCAACCGCCTGCTCACCCAGGATGCCGAGGCCAAGCTGCAGCCGGAAAGCGTGCAGTAACCGCCCGCGCCAATCCGATGGGACGCAAAAGGCGGGCTTCGGCCCGCCTTTTGCATGGGTGCGGCGGTTGGGAAAATCTCAGGCCTGTGCCGGCAGCGCCGGGCCAATCAGCGCCAGCGTCTGTTCCAGCGCCCCGCGACCGTTCTCGACCAGCGCCCGCCCCGCCTGGACCATGCGCTCACGCGCCACGGTGTCGTCCAGCAAGTGCTCGATTGCCTGCGCCACCTCGTTTCCATCCGCACAGATCCGCACCGCCCCGGCCTCGGACATGCGCTTCGAAATCTCGGCGAAGTTGTGCAGATGCGGCCCGGTCACCGCCGCGGTTCCCATCGCCGCCGGCTCCAGCAGGTTGTGCCCGCCAATGGGCTGCAGGCTGCCACCGACAAAGGCCACCGTCGCGCAGGCATAGAACGCCATCAGCTCACCCAGGGTGTCGATCACGAATACCCCGGTGCCGGCCGGCGGCCACTGCTGGGCACTGCGCGTGGCGACCTGCCAGCCCTGCTCGCGCGCCAGCGCCTCGACCCGGGCGAACCGCTCCGGATGGCGCGGCGCCCACAACAGCAGCGCCTGCGGATGCCGTGCCAGCAGACGCGTGTGGATTTCGACCACCGCCAGCTCTTCCCCTTCATGGGTGCTGGCGGCGATCCACACCGGTCGATCTGCAGGTACTTGGCGGCCGAACGCCGCCCTCACCGCCGACGGATCCGGCGGATGGATATCGAACTTCAGGTTGCCCAACGCACGCACCTGCTGCGGCATCGCTCCCAGCTCAATGAAGCGTGTGGCATCGTCCTGCGACTGCGCCGCCACGCAGGTCACCGTGCGCAGTGCGCGCCCGACCAGTGGCCTCAGCAGGCGGTAGCCCTTCAGCGAACGCGCCGACAGCCGCGCGTTGAGGATGTACACAGGAATGGCACGGTCACGGCAGCCGAACAGCAGGTTCGGCCACAACTCCGTTTCCAGGATCAGCGCCAGGCTGGGCCGGAAGTGCTCGAGAAAACGCCCGACACTGCCCGGCACGTCATACGGCAGATAGACGTGATCCACCGCATCGCCCCACAGCGCACGCACCCGCTGCGAACCGGTCGGGGTGATCGTGGTGATGATCCAGCGGATATCCGGACGTTGCTGCCGCAGCGCGTTGACCAGCGGCGCGGCGGCGTTCACCTCACCCACGGACACCGCATGCAGCCACACCCGCGGCTCGCTGCCACTTTCCGGATACGAGGCATAGCGCTCGTCCCAACGCTTGAAGTATTCGCGCACCCGGAACCCGCGCCACACCAGGTGGTACACCGTGATCGGCAACAACAGATACAACACGGCCGAATACAGACCGCGCAGCAATATTTCAACGGGATCCTTGCGCATGCGGGAAGGATACGGGAGCGGCCGCTGCAACGCATGGCAAAACCGGTTGGGTCATGCATCACTTAGAATCCTCCCATGTCCGATTCTCCCACCACCGCCACCCGCCCTTCGCTGGGCGATCCCCGGCATTGGCCGACCTTCGCCTGGCTGGGTATCGCCGCGCTGGCCGCGCGCCTGCCATGGACGCTGCAACGCGCACTGGGTCGAGGCATCGGCTGGCTGGCCCTGCAACTGGCCCGCAGCCGCCGCCGCGCGGCGGAAGTGAACCTTCAACTGTGCTTTCCCGAACAGGACAAGGCGTGGCGCCAGCGCCTGCTGCGCGACAGCTTCGATGCGCTGGGCGTGGGGGTTTTCGAGTTCGCCCGGGCCTGGTGGGGCAGCATCGAGGTCATCCGCCCGAAGGTGGAAATGGAAGGCCTGGAACATCTGCGCGCCCTGCAGGCCCAAGGCCGCGGCGTGCTGCTGGTGTCCGGGCACTTCATGACCTTGGAAATGTGCGGTCGGCTGCTGTGTGATCACGTGCCGCTGGCCGGCATGTACCGCAAGTACCGCAACCCGGTGATGGAGTGGGCGGTCAAAAGCGGGCGGCTGAAGTACGCCTGCGCGATGTTCGCCAACGAAGACATCCGCGCCACCGTGCGTCACCTGAAAAAGGGTGGCGTGCTCTGGTATGCACCGGATCAGGACATGCGCGGCAAGGATTCGGTATTCGTGCCGTTCTTCGGCATGCCCGCCTCCACCATCACCGCAACCCACCAGTTCGCGCGCATGACCGGCTGCGCGGTGGTGCCGTTCTTCCATCGCCGCGTCGGTGGCCGCTATTTGCTGAAGATCGCGCCTCCGTTGCCGGATTTCCCCACCGACGATCCGGTCGCCGACACCGCACGGGTAAATGCCGCGATCGAGCAGATGGTGCGCGAGGCACCGGACCAGTACCTGTGGATCCACCGCCGCTTCAAGCGCCAGCCCGAAGGCCGCAGCCACTTCTACGACTGACGCCCGCACCGCGGGCGTCACCGCTCAGCGCGCGCCGCCCGGCTCTTCGGCCAGCAGCGCACCGGCATACAGGGCCGCCAGCAGCAGCGTCAGCCCACCCCAGAACGCCGAATAGAACGCCAGATGGGTGTTCAGCGGGAACACCGTCACCGCCAGCGCCAACGCCGCCGGCCGCGCACGCTCCCGCGCGGCGGCACTGGCATAACGCCACGCACGCAGCGCCATCGCCGCCCCGGCCAGCCACAGCAGCAGGCCCACCACACCGGTTTCGGCCAGGATTTCCAGCACGATCTGATGCGCGTGCAGCGCCGGCCCCTGGCCCCAGGCCGCGGTCTGCGCAGGAGCTGGATCACACTCCGGCCAGGCATCGCGGAAGCCACGCGTGCCCACCCCGTTGATCGGATGTTCGCGCACCATGCACAGCGCCGCGCCCCAGATCTGGCTGCGCCCGGACAGCGCCTCGTTCACGCCGGCACTGTCGCCACTGAGCGCCAGCGTGGTCCGCGCGATACGTTCACGCACCTGCGGTGAGCCGGCCCCCAGTGCGGCCACGCCCACTACGCCGGCAAGCAGCAGCAGCGCCATCCACTTGCCACCGAGCAGGCGCCAGCCCGAGAACAGCAGCACCAGGCCATAGGTGATCCACGACGCGCGCGAACCGGCCAGCACCACCACCGCGCCGATCAATACCGCCGCCAGCAGCCAGCCCCGGCGCCGCCAACGTGCGGCCACGGCAAACAGCGCGAACGGCGCCATGCTCGCCAGCACCTGGCCGAACTTCAGGTTGCAGGGGCCGAACACGCCGCTGAGCCGGTCCACTGCGGCGAGGTCTTCTGCACTGCACAGACCGCGGCCATTGATCAGCCACTTGAGCTGGTCCATCGACCAGAACAGCGGACTGGTTGCGGACAGCGCCTGCGCCAGTGCATCCAGCGTCCACAGTCCAACGATCACCGCCAGTCCGATGAATGTCGTCCGCCGCCGCGTCGCGGTAGCCACGGCAACGGCCACCAGCCACATGAAGGGCAGATAGCGCAGCCCGCCGGCCACCTTGCCCCAGGCCTTGGCCGGATCGGCCGCGTCCATCGCCGAGAACAGCTGCGGCAACCAGTAGGCCAGGAACAGCACGCCGGTCAGCGCCCACGCCGGCACGCTGAGCAAGGGCGCGATGCCGCCCCTTGCCCGCAGCTGCAGCAGGCGCACCACCGTGAACAGCGCGCCCAGCACCAGCACCGCCTCGGCGATCCCCGGCGCCGGCCACAGCGCGACGAAAGCGATCACCCAGGCCGGCGCCCAGCGCCCCGGAAGACGCGCGGCGGGCGGCAGCGAAGCGGCATCAGCGAACGAGTTCACCATAGACATCCAAAGTGGCGCGCTGCATCGCATGCAGCGTGAAAGGCATACGGGCGGGCAACGCCGGCGGATGCAGCAGCAGCGCGCGTGCCCGTTGCAGCAATGCGGCCTCGTCTGCCGGCACGACCGCTCCGGAAGGCTGCAGCTGTCCCAGCAGCTCGCCGGTACCGCCATGGTTCCAGCCCAGCACCGGACGCCCGACCGACAGCGCCTCCAGCACGGTGCGTCCGAACGCCTCTGGCTTGTCGGACAGCTGCAGCACCAGATCGCTGGCGGCATAGGCCTGGGCGATACGGGACGTGGGCTCGCTGATCACCAGCGCCTCGGCAACGCCGAGCCTCTGCGCCGACTGCTCCAGCTCGCGCACATAGGCCTCGCGACCGGGTTCACGCGCACCGGGCATCCACAGCACCGCCGGCACCCCCTCGCCGCGCAACGCCGCCAGCAGCCGCAACGCGTAGGCATGCCCTTTCAACCGCGTGCCGCGACCGGGCAGCAGCAGCAAGGGGCCATCGCCAGCGAGGAGCGGATACTGCGCGGCGACCGCCAGCCGTGCGCGGCGATCACTACGGGCAACGCGCGGAAACTGCGCGACATCCACGCCACGCGGTATCACCCGCAGTCGCGCGGTATCCGTCTGCGGATAGTTGGCCAGCAGGTAGTCGCGCACGGTCTGCGACACGCAGATCACACGCTCGCCACTGGCCATGATCGCGCTGTAGCGCCCGGGCGAATTGAGCCCGTGCATCGTCGTCACCCAGTGCGGACGCTGAGCGGCTGGCAACCCGCGCAACGCGTACCAGCCCAGCCACGCCGGCAGCCGTGAGCGCGCATGCACGATATCGGCCCCGGTTTCGACAAACAGCTGGCGCAGGCTCGCCACGTGCCGCAGCGTCAGCAGCGACTTGCGGCCGATCTCCAGAGTGAGATGCTCGGCACCGCTGTCCAGCAGCGGTTGCACCAGGCGTCCACCCGCCGACACCACGATGGCGCGGTGGCCGGCGGCGACCAGCGCCTGGGCAATCTCCAACGTCGAGCGCTCGACACCGCCGGAGTGCAGCGCCGGCAGCAACTGCACCACAGTCAGGCGGCGCATCGGCAGGATCAATCAGCCAGCACGAACACCGAGCCGCAGTACGGGCACGCGGCCTCGCCATTGGGCTCGTTCTCGATCGGCAGGTACACGCGCGGGTGCGAATTCCACAGCGCCATTTCCGGCGTCGGGCAGCTCAGCGGCAGGTCGGCGCGGTGCACGGTGTAACGCTTTTCGGCGTTGGCGGGCGCGGTGGCGGTATGGCTCATGGCTAGGCACGGAACTGGATTGCGAGAAGCCAATTCTAGCAGCGCCGGCCCCAGAAACACGAAAGGGACCGGGCAATGCCCGGCCCCTTTGGATAGGCGGTGAACCGCCCGGTCAGCCGTTGCCGCGCTCGGCGTCCATCTGCTTGCGGATCTGCGCATCCACCGCGGCGATCGCGGTCATGTTCAGCACCCGGCGCACGCTGGCGCTGCTGGTGAGGATATGCACCGGCTTGGAGATGCCCATCAGGATCGGCCCGATCGCCACGCCGTTGGTGAACACGCGCACCAGGTTGTAGGCGATGTTGGCCGCTTCCAGGTTGGGCAGCACGAACAGGTTGGCGCGACCCTTGAGCGTACTGTTGGGCAGCAGCTTCTCGCGCAGCGCCTCGTCCCACGCGGTATCGCCCTGCATCTCGCCATCCACGTTCAGACGCGGATTGCGCTTGAGCAGCGCCTCGCGCACCTGGCGCATCTTCAGCGCGTCCTTGGAATCGTGGCTGCCGAAGTTCGAATGCGACAGCAGCGCGATCTTCGGCTCGATGCCGAACAGCTTCATGCGGTAGGCCGCCTGCAGCGTGGACTCGACGATCTGCTCGACGGTCGGGTCTTCCTGCACATGCGTATCGACAAAGAAGAACACGCCCTGGTTGTTGATCACGCCGGTCATCGCCGAGGTCGAGCTGACCTTGGCTTCCAGCGGAATCACGCTGCGCACATAGCCCAGCTTCTTGTGGAAGCGGCCGACCAGGCCCGACAGCATCGCATCGGCTTCGCCGCGGGCGACCATCACCGCCGCGATCAGCGTCGGCCGCGAGCGCATCAGGTTCTTGGCCGCGGCCACGGTGACGCCCTTGCGGCCGGTCATCTCGTGGTAGTACTGCCAGTACTCGTTGAAGCGTGGATCATCGTTGATGTTGGTGATCTCGTAGTCCACGCCGGCCTGCATGCGCAGCCCCAGGCGCTCCACGCGCGATTCGATCACCTCCGGGCGGCCGATCAGGATCGGGAAAGCCACGCCCTCGTCGATCACGTTCTGCACCGCGCGCAGCACCACTTCCTCTTCGCCCTCGGCATAGGCCACGCGCTGCTTGTCACAGCGGGCACGGTCATACACCGGCTTCATGAACAGGCTGGTGCGGTAGACGAACTGCGCCAGCTTGTCGCGGTAGGCGGCCATGTCGGCGATCGGGCGGGTTGCCACGCCCGAATCCATCGCCGCCTGGGCCACCGCGGCGGACAGTTCGACCAGCAGGCGACGGTCGAACGGACGCGGAATCAGGTAGTCGCGACCGAAACTGGGCGATTCGCCACCGTAGGCGGCGCCCAGATCCGAGGCCTCCTTGCGCGCCAGCGCGGCAATCGCGCGCACACAGGCGATCTTCATTTCCTCGTTGATCCCGGTCGCGCCGACATCCAGCGCGCCACGGAACAGATACGGGAAGCACAGCGCGTTGTTGATCTGGTTCGGATAGTCCGAACGGCCGGTACCCATGATCACGTCCGGACGCACCGACTTGGCGTCTTCGGGCAGGATTTCCGGGTACGGATTGGCCAGCGCGAAGATCACCGGATCACGCGCCATCGTCGCAACCATCTCCTTGGTCAGGATGCCGCCGGCGGACAGGCCGAGGAAGATATCGGCACCATCGACAATCTCGGCCAGCGTGCGCTTGTCGGTATCGCGGGCGTAGCGGGCCTTTTCCGGATCCAGATCGGTACGACCGGTGTGGATCACGCCGTCGCGGTCGAAGGCCAGGATGTTCTCCGGCTTCAGGCCCAGCTGCACCAGCATGTTCACGCAGGAGATGCCGGCCGCGCCCATGCCGGTGGTGGCCAGCTTGACCTCTTCGATCTTCTTGCCGGTGATCACCATGGCGTTGAGCACCGCCGCACCGACGATGATCGCGGTGCCGTGCTGGTCGTCATGGAACACCGGGATGTTCATCCGCTCGCGCAGCTTGCGCTCGATGACGAAGCACTCCGGCGCCTTGATGTCTTCCAGGTTGATGCCGCCGAAGGTGGGCTCCAGCGAGGCAATGATGTCGATGAGCTTGTCCGGATCGTTCTCGTCGACCTCGATATCGAACACGTCGATGCCGGCGAACTTCTGGAACAGCACGCCCTTGCCTTCCATCACCGGCTTGCTGGCCAGCGGGCCGATATTGCCCAGACCCAGCACCGCGGTGCCATTGGAGATCACCGCCACCAGATTGCCGCGGGCGGTCAGTTCGCTCACCTGCGCAGGGTCGGCCACGATCGCTTCGCAGGCATGCGCCACGCCGGGCGAGTACGCCAGCGACAGGTCGCGCTGGGTCAACATGGGCTTGGTCGCCGCGACCCGGATCTTGCCCGGGGGCGAGATGCGGTGGTATTCGAGGGCGGCCTGCTTGAAATCTTCTTTGGACATCGACGGGACTTGCAGTGGCTGAACCGTCGATTCTAGCGACTCGGCGCCGACATTAGCGGTTTCCGGCAGGTCCCCATTCAGGACAAACGTCACCCTTCTCATATGCTGCCATGCAGCAATATGCGAAAATATTTTTCACTCGCGGCGATATCTGGTACATAGACAGCTCCCGCTTCAGTGGCCAGCGCTTGTCGCCCGGGTGTATCGCATTGAATAAAAAATTATTTCAGCACACGTCCGCCCCGCTACGCGGCAAGGGCATTGGCGCATTCGCCACGGCCCTGGGTATTGCAGACGCCAGCGCCCAGGGCTGGTCGATCCTGCACGAGGACGTCAGCCTGCCCGCCGCCGTCCTGAGGCGTGAAGCGTTGCTGCACAACCTGGAATGGATGCGCCGCTTCACCGCCGCCTACGGCGTGCACCTGGCACCGCACGGCAAGACCACGATGAGCCCAGAACTGTTCCGGCTGCAGCTGCAAAGCGGCGCCTGGGGCATCACCGTGGCCACTGCGCCCCAGGCCCGCGAGGCGTGGCTGGCCGGCGCGCGGCGCATCCTGATGGCCAACCAGCTGGTGGGCAAGGCCAACATGGCCATCGTCGCCGAACTGCTGCGCGATGCCGGCACCGAATTGTTCTGCCTGGTGGATTCGCCGGACAACGTCGCCGCGCTGGGCGCGTGCTTCCGGCCGCAGGCCCTGCGCGTTGGCGTGCTGCTGGAGATCGGTGCCGCCGGCGGCCGCACCGGTGTCCGCGACGCGGCGCAGGTCCACGCGGTGATCGCCGAACTCGGCCGCTGGCCGGACGCCGTGCAGCTGGCGGGCGTGGAAGTCTACGAAGGCGTGGCGCCGGATGAGGCCGGGGTGCGCGCGATCCTGCAGCGCACCGTGACCACCTTCCAGCAGCTGCGCGAACTGGGCGCGCTCACCCGGGCGCCGGCACTGGTTTCAGGCGCCGGTTCGGCCTGGTTCGACGTGGTGGCCGAGGAGTTTTCGGGACTGGCCGGCGATCCGGGCATCGAGGTGGTGCTGCGCCCGGGCTGCTACCTCACCCATGACGTGGGCATCTACCGCGACGCGGCCAAGCGCATCCATGCCAGCAACCCGGTGGCGCGCCAGATGGGCAGCAGCCTGCAACCGGCGCTGCAGTTGTGGGCCTATGTGCAATCCCGGCCGGAGCCGGGCAAGGCGATCATCGCCCTGGGCAAGCGCGATGCCGCCTTCGATGCCGGCTTCCCGGTACCGGCGCTGCACTACCGGCCGGGCACCGCGGCACCGGTTGCCGCAACCGGGCACTGGAAGATCACCGCGATGATGGACCAGCACGCCTTCCTCGACGTCGGCGACCAGGACGACCTGCGCGTGGGCGACATGCTGTGCTTCGACATCTCACACCCGTGCCTGACCTTCGACAAGTGGCGCCATCTGCTGGTGGTGGATGACGCCTATACCGTCGTCGACGCCATTTCCACCCAGTTCTGATCCACACACCCGGCCTGTACGCATGAGCAATGGAAACCTGCTGTTGATCTACGCGGTACTGTCGATCCTGGCGCTGGTCGTGCTGATCGCCCGCTACCGGCTCAATCCGTTCATCAGTGTCACCGTGGTCTCGGTCGGCCTGGCGCTACTGGCCGGGATGCCGGCCCCGGAAATCCTGCCGGCCTATGAGCAGGGCGTGGGCAAGACCCTGGGGCATATCGCGCTGATCGTTGCGCTGGGCACCATGCTCGGCAAGATGATGGCCGAATCCGGCGGCGCCGAACGCATCGCGCGCACCCTGATCGCCCGCTTCGGGCCGAAGAACGTGCACTGGGCGATGATGCTGATCGCCTTCTGCGTGGGCCTGCCGATCTTCTTCGAGGTCGGCTTCGTGCTGCTGATCCCGATCGTGCTCAACGTCGCCCGCCGCACCGGCGTGCCGCTGCTGCTGGTCGGCCTGCCGATGGTCGCCGGCCTGTCGGTGGTGCACGGGCTGGTGCCGCCACACCCGGCGGCGATGCTGGCGGTGCAGGCCTATGGGGCCGATGTCGGCCGTACCGTGCTGTATTCGCTGATCGTCGGCCTGCCCACCGCCGCGCTGGCCGGCCCGGTGTTCGCCAAGTTCGTCGCGCCGCGGGTGCAACTGCCGGCACACAACCCGATGGAGGCGGCGCTGCTGGATGAGGGCCATGGCCGGATTCCCGATGAGCAGCTGCCCGGCTTCGGCATCACTCTGGCCACCTTGCTGGTGCCGGTGGGGCTGATGCTGCTGGGTGGCTGGGCCGACCAGATCGCCACGCCGGGCTCGGCGCTGAACCATGGCCTGCGCTTCATCGGCCACTCGGTGGTGGCGCTGCTGATCGCCACCTTGATGAGTTTTGTCACACTGGGCCTGATGCGCGGCTTCAACCGCGAGCAGATCCTGAAGTTCTCGCAGGAGTGCCTGGCACCGACCGCGGCGATCACCCTGCTGGTCGGTGCCGGCGGCGGCCTCAACGGTATCCTCGTCCACACCGGCGTGGCCACCGAAATCATCGGCCTGTCGCAGCGCTTCGACCTGTCGCCACTGCTGATGGGCTGGACCATGGCCGCGCTGATGCGGGTGGCCACCGGCTCGGCCACGGTGGCGATGACCACCGCCTCGGGCATCGTCGCCCCGATCGCCGCCGCGCTGGGCTATCCGCACCCGGAACTGCTGGTGCTGGCCACCGGCGCCGGCTCGGTCGTGCTGTCACACGTCAACGACGGTGGCTTCTGGCTGGTCAAGGAATACTTCAACATGAGCGTGGCCCAGACCTTCAAGACCTGGACCGTGCTTGAAACCCTCATCTCCATCACCGCGCTGCTGCTGGTGATGGCCCTTGCCGCGGTGCTCTGAACCGATGACCTCTACCATGTTCGATATCGTCTACGAACTACGCCAGCGGCTGCATGAATTCAGCCCGGTTGAAGCCCGCATCGCCCACACCATCCTTGCCGATGTGGACGCTGCCGCCCAATACGGTGTCACCGAGCTGGCTGATCGCGCCGACGTCAGCGCCGCGGCCATCTCGCGGTTCGCCAAGACCCTGGGCTGCGAACACGTGCGCGAACTGCGTGCCCGCCTGGCCTCGGCCGGCGCGGTCGGCAAGCGCTTCCTTGAACAGCAGAACGCGCCGCCGGTCTCGGCCCTGTATGCGCAGATCTGCGATGACATCGAAGCCAGCCTGCGCCACAACCTGGCCAACCTGAAGGAAAGCGTGGTGCAGGATCTGGCCGACGCGCTGTGCCAGGCCCGGCGCATCCATGTGTTCGGCATCGGTGGCTGCTCGACCGTGTTCTCGCAGGAGATGCAGAACCGGCTGATGCGTTTCGGCCTGCCGATCTCGGCCTGCAGCGACGCGGTCACGATGAAGATGATCGCCGCAACCCTCGGTCCGAAGGATGTGGTGCTGGCCCTGTCGGTCAGCGGCATCACCCCGGAGATCGTCTCGGCTATCGACATCGCCCGTACCTATGGCGCGCGCGTGGGCGCCATCACCCGCGCCGACACGCTGCTGTCCGAACGCAGCGACTGGCTGCTGCCGATCAGCATCGAGGAGACGGACTTCGTGTTCAAACCCTCGGCCTCGCGCTACGCGATGATGCTGGCCATCGACGTGCTGGCCACCACCGTCGCGCTCAACAACGCCAGCGACAACCACGAGCACCTGCGCCGCATCAAGCTGGCGCTGGACCGCTACCGCGGCGGCGATTCGCGCCTGCCCCTGGGCGACTGATCCGTGTACGAGCTCCTTATCCGCAACGCCCTCGTCTTCGATGGCAACGACCGGCCCGCGGTCCGCGCCGATGTGGCCATCAACGGCGGCCGCATTGCCGCCATCGGCCGGCTCGCCGGCCCGGCCGGTGAGGTGATCGACGCCGCCGGTCGCGCGCTGGCGCCGGGCTTTATCGATGTACACACCCACGATGACCTGGAAGTGATCCGCAACCCGGACATGACCAGCAAGCTCTCGCAGGGTGTGACCACCGTGGTGGTCGGCAATTGCGGGATCAGCGCCAGCCCGGTCCGGGTGCGCGGCGAGGTGCCCGATCCGATGAACCTGCTCGGCGATGCACCCGACTTCCGCTATCCGGATTTCGCCAGCTACCGCCGCGCGGTGGAAGCGGCCGCCCCGGCGGTGAACGTGGCCGCACTGGTCGGCCACACCGCGCTGCGCCAGAACCATATGGACCGGCTGGATCGCGCCGCCTCGGTGGAGGAGATCGATGCGATGCGGGCGCAGCTGCGCGAGAGCCTGGCCGCCGGCGCGCTGGGCCTGAGCAGCGGCCTGGCCTATGCCTCGGCCTTCAATGCCCCGTCCACCGAGGTGGATGCACTGGCCGGGGAACTGCCGGCTGGCGGGCTCTACGCCACCCACCTGCGCGACGAGTTCGCCGGCATCCTCGCGGCGATGGACGAAGCCCTCCATGCCGCGCGCACGCCGCAAGCCGCGGTCCGCGTGTCGCATCTCAAATGTGCAGGCGGGGACAACTGGGGCCGCAGCGCCGAGGTACTGGAACACCTGCAGCACGCCGCGGCCGGGCAGGACGTGGCCTGCGACTGCTATCCCTACGCCGCCAGCGCCTCGACCCTGGACCTGAAGCAGGTCACCGACGCCTACGACATCCTGATCACCTGGTCCGAGTCCGAACCGGCCCAGGGCGGTCGGCTGCTGGCCGAGATCGCCGCCGACTGGCATCTGCCGCTGATGGAGGCCGCCGTGCGTCTGCAGCCGGCCGGCGCGGTCTACTTCTGCATGGACGAAACCGACGTGCGCCGCATCCTCAGCCATCCGCTGACGATGATCGGCTCGGACGGTCTGCCGCGCGATCCGCGCCCGCACCCGCGCCTGTGGGGCACCTTCCCGCGCGTGCTCGGCCACTACGCGCGCGACGAGCAGCTGTTCCCGCTGCACACCGCCGTGCACAAGATGACCGGGCTGCCGGCCTCGCGCTTCCACATGGGCGCCCGCGGCCAGATCCGCGAAGGCTGGTGGGCCGACCTGGTGCTGTTCGATCCGGCCCGGGTGCGCGACACCGCCAGCTTCCACGATCCGATCCGCGCCGCCGAAGGTATCGACGCGGTCTGGGTCAACGGCCGGCTCGCCTACGACGGCCGCCAGGTCACCGCCCGCCCGGGCCGGTTCATCCATCCGGAACCGGCGCCAGCGGCCTGAACCGGCGCATCTTCCCAGTACACCTCATATAGAGAAAGGAATACCCATGAGTGACATCAAGCGCTATGGCGCCGAAGGCGGCGTCGGCCAGGGCAAACAGCACATGCCGTTCTCGCGGGCGGTGGAGGCCGATGGCTGGCTGTTCGTCTCCGGTCAGGTGCCGATGCGCGATGGCGAGCTGGTCGCCGGCACCGTGACCGAGCAGTCGCATGTGGTGATCGGCAACGTGCTGGCGATCCTGGCCGAGGCCGGCTACGGCCCCGAGCATGTGGTGCGCTGCGGCGTATGGCTGGACGACGCGCGCGACTTCTACGCCTTCAACGGCGTGTTCAAACAGTATTTCGGCGAGCACCCGCCGGCCCGTGCCTGCGTGGAAAGCCGCATGGTGGTGGACTGCAAGGTGGAAGTGGACTGCGTGGCCTACAAGCGTCCACCACGCGACTGAGCCGCCGGCAGCGCGGCGCCTTTCCGCAGCGGTGCGCACCCGGCCGCTCGAACTGCGAACAGGCGCACCCAGCCGCAGGCCGCAAACCGCGGCGCGGGTTCCGCCGGCAAACCCCAACAGCGCGCGCGGGGCCGGCATTGCACGCATCGCAAGCCCTCCCCATTCAGCTTCGAACCGCACGATTCCAGCGCCACCGAGTGGCGGAAGTGCCGCCGCAACCACCTCTACCTGCTATTGATATTGTTTCCTGAGCCGGACAAAGTCCGTGTCCCGTTGGTAGAGGTACCTGTTCCATGATCCAACTCGATGCCGTGCAGACGGTGGCCTTTGCCGGCCTGACGCTGTTCGCGGGTTACGCGCTGTGCCGCGCCATCCCGTTTTTCCGCCGCTACAACCTGCCCGAGCCGGTCATCGGCGGGCTGCTGGTAGCGCTGGCGGTATGGTGGGCGCACAGCCAGCAGGTAACGCTGTTCACGCTGGACACCACGCTCAAGACCCCGTTGATGGTGGCCTTCTTCACCACCCTGGGCATCAATGCCAGTGTGCGGCTGCTGCGTATCAGTGGCCGGCAGGTGATGACCTTCCTGGTGATCGCGGCGCTGTTTGCGGTGCTGCAGAACCTGATCGGCATCGGCGTGGCCTGGATGTTCGACCTGCACCCGATGTTCGGCGTGCTGGCCGGCTCGGCCACGTTGACTGGCGGCCCGGCCACCGGCCTGGCGTTCGCGCCGCTGTTCGAGAAGGCCGGCCTGCAGGGCGCCGAGACCCTGGCCGTCACCGCGGCCATGGCCGGCATCATCTGCGGTGGCGTCGTCGGCGGACCGGTCATCACCGTGCTGCTGCGCCGCTTCAAGGTCATCACCCCCAGCAGCCGCGGCGAAAGTGGCGCAAAGGACGTGGATGAGTCGATCCTGCTGCGCTATCCCAGCGAAGCGGCCCGCGAGTTCGATTCGCTCAAGAGCATCGTCGTGCTGCTGATGGCGATGTGGGTCGGCGCGTGGGTGGGCCAGAGTTTCACCCACATCGGCCTGACCCTGCCCGGCTATATCGGCGCGATGCTGGTGGGCGCGCTGATCCGCAACATCGATGACGCCACCGGCTGGATCAAGCTGTCGGTACCCACCACCGATCTGATCGGCAACATCTGTCTGGCGCTGTTCCTGGCCATGGCGCTGATGGACCTGAAACTGTGGGAACTGGCCGGTCTGGGCGTGCCGCTGCTGGTGAACCTGATCATCCAGGTCGGCGTGGTGGCGCTGTTCGCGGTGCCGATCTTCTATCTGATGGGCCGCGACTATGACGCGGCGGTGATGGGCGGTGGTTTCATCGGTTTCATGCTCGGCACCACCGCCAACGCCATGGCGGTGATGCGCAAGCTGGTGCAGCGCTACGGCATTGCACCGCGTGCTTTCCTGGTGGCACCTCTGGTAGGCGCGTTCTTCATCGACTTCATCAACGCGTTGATCATCACCGGCTTCCTGAACTTCTGGCCGCATTGAGCGACCGGTTCCGTGCGCCATATCCGTGCCATGCGCACGGATATGGCGCGACAATGTGAAGCAACGCTCACCCCGTAGCCGCCTTCACCATGACCTCTCCCGCTGCAGCCCCCGCGTCCTCCGGTCCTGACCTGGTCATCCTCGGTGCCGGCGTGGTGGGTCTGGCCAGCGCCTGGGCGGCCGCCCGGCGCGGCCTGGCGGTGCTGCTGGTCGATCGCAACGCCGGTCCGGCGCTGGGCACCTCCTTCGCCAACGGCGCCCAGCTCAGCTACGCCTATACCGACGCGATGGCCGGCCCGGCCACCTGGCGCCAGCTGCCGGAAATGGCGCTCGGCCGCAATGGCCCGTTCCGCACCCGCTGGTCGGCCGATCCGGATTTCCTGCGCTGGGGCGTGGCCTTCCTGCGCCAGGCCAATGCGGGCAGTCTGCACAAAAACACGCTGGCCACACTGGAACTGGCGCTGGAGTCGCGCGCGGCGATGCAGGCGCTGCTGCAGCAGCACCCGATCGCCTTCGACCACGCCGTCTCCGGCAAGCTACACCTGTATCCCACCGCCGAAGGCGTGCAGGGTGCCGCGGCGATGATCGCGCTCAAGCGTCCCTACGGCGTGCAGCAGCAACTGGTGGATGCCGCCGAAGCCCGCGCGATCGAGCCGGCGTTGAGCGGTGCGCCGTGGCTGGCCGGCGCGGTGTACTCGCCCGAGGAGGAGGCCGGCGATCCATGGCGTTTCAGCCAGGGTCTGCTGGAAATACTGCAACGCCAGTACGGCGTGCAAACCCGGTTCGATTTCGACACCCGTTCGCTGCAGCGCAGGAACGGCCAATGGCAGCTGGAATCAGCCGATGGACAGGCGCTGCGGGCACCGCGGCTGCTGGTCTGTGCCGGCATCGACGGTGCCCGGCTGCTGCGCCCGGCCGGCATCCGCGTGCCGCTGATGGCGATCAAAGGCTATTCGTTCACCGCGCCGTGTGGCGCCAATGCGCCGCAGGTCAGCCTCACCGATACCAAACGCAAGCTGGTGTTCTGCCGGCTCGGCGAGCGTATCCGCGTGGCCGGTCTGGCCGACCTCAACGACTGGAACCCGGCGCCGGATCCGGCGCGGCTGGCACAGCTGGTGGCGATGGCGCGGACCTCGCTGCCGGAGGCCGCCGACTACGACCACCTCACCAGTCACTGGGCCGGCCTGCGCCCGGTGACACCGTGGTCCTCGCCGGTCATCCGCAACCTCGGCGACGGACTGGGCTGCAACCTTGGCCACGGCATGCTCGGCTGGACGCTGGCGATGGGCAGCGGCGAGCGCGCCATCGCACAGTTGCTCGGCACGCCCTGAGACCGCGTTCCGGGCGAAGGCCTCAGCGTCCGCCGAGCTGGTCCATGCGGATCCGGTTGGCGAACAGCGAGAACGCCAGCACCCCGGCCAGCCCGTTGGCACGGTGGATCCAGCCCGGCAGCCAGCGCGGCGGCGCCAGCACCCCGGCCTCGAACAGCGGCGTCAGCGCCTGCGCATCGTGCAGGGTCATCTTGCCGGCGAACAGCCAGCGGCAGACCTGCAGTTTTTCATCGCGCAGCATCTGCCGGAAGAAGGTGTGCACCGACACCAGCCCGCGCAGATACACGGTGTCCTTGGTGAAGGCCGAACCACCGCGGGTCGGCACACCGCGGAACACCCGCTGCGCCGAGGAGAAACTTTCATCCGGAGTCTGCCCGGCATTACGGAAGTACTGGAACACCTGGATGAAATCGGCCCCGTCGCGCGCCATCGCAATGGCCTCGATCCGCAGACTCACCCGCTTGAGCCGCTGGATGTCGATGCTGCCGGTGATCTGCTCGGCGAACGTCGCCAGCCCTTCCTGGGTGGCGGTGATGCGCGGCGAGGACAGCCCCAGGCTGGGCAGCAGCACCTGTTCGCGGCCGTTGAGCGCGGTGAGTGAATGCACCAGCGCCTCGTGGTGGAACAGCTGCGCGCGGTCGTAGGCGCTGAAGCAGGCGCCACTGCGCAAGCGGATGCGGGTGGCACCGGCGGCGGCCTTGGCGATCAACCCCGCGTCCAGCTCCACGCTGATAAGGCGCGCCTCAAAGAAGTCATCCAGATCGGCCTGCAACTGCAACTGCAGCGCGGTGGCCGACACCGGCACGGTTTCCTCCGGCGCCAGCAGCTCGTGGTCCAGCTCCTGCGCGATCTGGATGAAATGCCGTGCCGCCTCGCGGGTGCTCGGGCCGTTGCCGGGCATCGGCTGCTCGGGCTCGCCGAACAGCTGGCTGGAGAAATGATCCACCGCCGGCGTGCCCAGTGCTTCAAGCAGGCTGGCGGCCTGGTCCCAGCTGCGCACCGAATCACGCAGATAGGCCCCGAGCGGATGTGATTCATCGACGGCCGCCTCGATGGCGGCCAGTTCGCGACGGGCGTCGCTGAAATCGTGCTGCGGGTAACGCACCTGCGGCAGGCGCGGATTGCCGCGGGCCACGCTGTCCAGGAATGGCGCCTGCATCGACGCCGGCCAGCTGGTCAGGGTCAACAGGCGGAGGCCTTTCACCGCCTGCACCATGCGCGCATCCAGCGCGGCATGGTGGACGATGGCCGGATCATTGGCGGTGATTGCGTTGCCCATACCCCCCAACCTCGATCAGTGGCCGCTGCCGGTCAGCGGCGTTTGCCCTTGTTGACCGGACGCCACTGCGCGCCACGTCCGCTGCGTTTCCGCTCTGTGGCCTGCTCGGCCTGGCGCTGGGCCAGCTTGGCGGCGGCGGCGGCCACTTCCTCGCGCAGCTTGCGGTAGCTCTCCAGCCGGGTCTCATCGATCTCGTCACGCTCGATCGCGGCCTGCACCGCGCAGCCGGGCTCGGTCTGGTGCGAGCAGTCACTGAACTTGCATTGCAGGATCAGCGCTTCGATATCGGCAAAACCGCCTTCGGCCAGCGTTTCCTCGCCGGTGGGCTTGAGCTCGCGCATGCCGGGCGTGTCGATCAGACAGGCGCCGGTGGGCAACGGCATCAGCGCGCGATGGGTGGTGGTGTGGCGGCCGCGCGAGTCATTGCCGCGCACCTCGGCGGTCTTCATCCGCTCCTCGCCCAGCAGCGTGTTGGTCAGGGTCGATTTGCCGGCACCGGAGGAACCGACCAGCACCACGGTGCGGCCCGGCCCCAGCCACGGATGCAAGGCGGCCACGCTGGCCGGATCCTTGCCGTTGATTGCCAGCAACGGGATCTGCTGCGCGGCCAGATCCTGCAGCACCTCCAGCGCATCGTCGCTGTATTCGGTCTGGTCGGCCTTGGTGAGGACCACCACCGGCTCGGCGCCACCGCCGCCCACCAGCAGCAGGTAACGCTCGATGCGACGCGGATTGAAGTCCGCATCCAGCCCGCAGACGATGAACACCGTATCGATGTTGGCGCCGATCACCTGCTGGTGGTAATGCTCGCCGGCGGCGCCGCGCTTGATCGAGGTGCGCCGCGGCAGCAGCGCCACGATGCGCTTGCCTTCCAGCAGCACCCAGTCGCCTACCGCCGCGCGCTCGTGGCTGGGGAAGCGCGGCCGCTGCCATTCCGGGGGCGATTCGGTCTTGATCGCGGCCTCGGGCGCATCGGCCACCACATAGCCGGAGCGGTGCTGCTCGATCACCCGTCCGGGACGGGCCTGCGGATGCGCGGCGAACAGCCCCTGCCAGGCCGGATCTTCCGGCGCGCCGGGCCAGGGCCAGCCAATGGGACGCAACGCGGTGAAGTCGATGGAATCTGTCATCGGCCAATTCTACCGGGCTGCGGCATCGACTCCGGCCAAGGCGGTGGTCGCAGGGGGAAACGGCCCTGCGCAGGCGCGGTTTGCGCGGCAGTTGCGCCATTGATTGATGGGGATTGTTGGGAATGGAACCGTTGCCCCGCATCGCAACAATTCCGCTACCATGCGGTGTCCATGCCCTTGACGGCTCTGAGAAATGTCAACCTCTGCCAAACCGCTTGCGACCCGTGAACGCCTGTCCGAAGTCCGCTACGAGATCCGTGGTGAACTGGCCCGGCGAGCGCGGGAGCTGGAGGCACAAGGGCGCAGGCTGATCAAGCTGAATATCGGCAACCCCGGCAATTTCGGCTTCCGCGCGCCTGAGCACCTGCAGCACGCGATCGCCGATGACATGGGCCGCACCGATCCGTACACCCACCAGCAGGGGCTGCCGGGCGCGCGTGAAGCCATCGCCGCCGCCTATGCCCGCCGCGGCGCGCCCGATGCGGTGGCTGACCGGGTGTTCGTGGGCAACGGCGTGTCCGAGCTGATCGACCTGTCGCTGCGCGCCCTGCTCAACCCGGGCGACGAGGTGCTGGTGCCTTCGCCGGACTACCCGCTGTGGTCGGCCGCGACCATCCTCAACGACGGCCGCCCGGTGTACTACCAGTGCAAGCCGGAAAACGGCTTCCTACCCGACCCGGTGGAGATGGAGGCGCTGGTGTCCGCGCGCACCCGTGCCATCGTGCTGATCAATCCCAACAACCCGGCCGGCGCCAGCTACCCGCGGGCGCTGCTGGAGAAGATCGTCGCCATCGCCCGCAAGCACAACCTGCTGCTGCTGGTGGACGAGATCTACGACCAGATCCTGTATGACGGCGCGCAGTTCCAGCCGGTCGCGCCGCTGGCCGGCGATCATCCGTGCCTGACCTTCAGCGGCCTGAGCAAGGTGCATCGCGCCTGCGGCTGGCGCGTGGGCTGGATGCTGCTGTCCGGTGCCGGCGAACAGCTGGGCGAATACCGCGCCGCGCTGGACCTGCTCAGCGCGCTGCGCCTGTGTGCCAACGTCCCGGGCCAGTACGCCATCGAGGCGGCGGTCAACGGCCCGGATACCATCACCGCGCTGTGCAGCCCCGGCGGCCGCCTGTACGAGACCCGCCGCGCGGTGATCGAGGCCTGCGCCGCCAGCGAGCACCTGTCGCTGGTCACCCCGGCCGGGGCGCTGTACGCGTTTCCGGCGGTGGTCGGCCCGGCCGCGCAGGGCTTTGACGACCATGATTTCGCGCTGCAGCTGATGGAAGAAGAAGGCGTGCTGGTGGTGCCCGGTTCCAGCTTCAACGTGCCCTACCGCAACCACTTCCGCGTGACCCTGCTGCCGGAAGCCGGCGTGATGCGCGACGTGTTCGCCCGCATCGACAAACTGCTGGCCCGCCGGGCCGACGCGGTGACCAAGGTGGTCACACTCAAACCCCGCAATGCCGCAACCGGCTGAGCGAAGGCGATGAACGCGATCGATACCGCTGCCGCCCGTTATCTTGCGCTGGGCGATTCCTACACCATCGGCGAGGGCGTGCCGGCCGCCGGCACCTGGCCGTTCCAGCTGGCCGCGGCGCTGCGCGCGCAGGGTGTGCCACTGGCCGACCCTCAGGTCATCGCCACCACCGGCTGGACCACTGACGAGCTGGCCGCGGCCATCGATGAGGCTGCGCCCCAGGGGCCGTTCGCGCTGGTCAGCCTGCTGATCGGGGTCAACAACCAGTACCGGGGACGCCCGCTGGCCGAGTACCGCCAGCAGTTCGAGCAGCTGCTGCAGCGCGCGATCGCCCTGGCCGACGAGCTGCCGGCCCGGGTGCTGGTGCTGTCGATTCCCGACTGGGGCCTCACGCCCTACGCGCGCGACAACGGCCGCGATGCCGCCCAGGTCGCGCAGGACATCGATGACTTCAACGCCGCCGCCCGTGCCTGCTGCGGCGACTACGGCGTGGCCTTCGTCGATATCACCCCGGTCAGCCGTGATGGCGGCGACCAGCCGGCCATGCTGGTCGACGACGGCCTGCATCCGTCGGCGCAGATGTACCGGCGCTGGATGGAAGTGGCGCTGCCGGTCGCCAGTGGCCTGCTCGCGGCCTCGCAGCCCCCGTGAGTACGCGCGACGACTCCCCGGCGATGACGTCCGATGACGCGCGCGTCATCGCCCGCGCCTTCGCGCCGACCCGGCCCTGGGGCAACCGCTGGGACTATTACTACACCCTGGGCAAGCTGCGCAGCGACCCGCTTTACCCCGGGGTGCTGCAGGCCCTGCGCGGCACCCGCGCCCCCGTGCTGGACATGGGCTGCGGCCTGGGCCTGCTGGCCCACGCCCTGCGCCGGGACGGACAGAGCATGCGTTACCGTGGGGTCGACAACGATGCGGCCAAGATCCGCCGTGGCAGTACGGTGGCCAGTCGCGCCGCGCTGGCCGACGCCAGCTTCGAGGTGATGGACCTGGCCACCACCCTGCCCGAACACCGCGGCAGTGTCGCGATTCTGGATGTCCTGCAATACCTTCCGGCCCCGGCGCAGCAGTCGCTGCTGCGCCACGCCGCCGGCATGCTGGAGGGCGACGGCCGGCTGGTGCTGCGCATGGCCTTGGCTGATGACAGCCGCCGCGGCCGGATCTCGCGCCTGGGCGACCGTGCCGCCAACCTGATCGGCTGGATGCAGTTCCGTCCACGCCACTATCCCGATGCCGAATCGCTGAAGGCATTGCTGCAGCAGGCCGGGCTGTCGGTGCGCCTCACCCCGCTGTACGGCAACACCCCATTCAACAACTGGCTGCTGGTCGCGCAGCGCGATCAGCCACGGCCGGCCCATTTGCGCCGATAATTGGCCCATTCCCTCCGCCGCCCGTCCCGGGCCGGCACCGCAACGAGATTCCCGTGAAGAAGACCTACCGCCTCGATATCGAAGGCAAACATCCGGACCGCCTGCTGGAAGCCAGCAAGCACGACATCCGCAAGTACACCAAGCGTGAGCGCGGCAAAGCGCTGCCGGCCGGCGCCGATACCTGGGGTTTCGACAGCAAGCTCGGCGTGGACGAAGCCTCCGCCAAGCCGGTGGCGTATGACGGGTTGTTCCGCGCCATCGACGCGCTGGTCGCCGCCGGCAACACCCAGTTCTATGTGGAAGTGCTGAGCAAGCCGGCCAAGCGCAGCCCGCGCCCGGCCGCGGAGCCGGCGGTGGCACCGGAAAACGACTTCGAAGATTGACCGGGCAAGGCCGGCGCGTCAGCCGGCCGTCTTGGCGGCCGCCGCCGCGCGCAGGCGGTCCTTCTTGCTGGGCCGGCGGCCCTTGATGCCGCCATTGCTATCGGCCACCACGCCCGGCGCCGGTGCCGCCTGCTGCGGTACAAAACCGGGCAGCACCTCGACCGTCACCGCCAGCCCGTGGCGCTTGCCGATCAGACGCCAGTGCGGCATCGCCGCAGCATCGATGAAGCTCACCGCCAGACCTTTCTCCCCGGCCCGCCCGGTACGGCCGATGCGGTGCAGGTAGTCGGCCGGCGCACGCGGCAATTCGTAATTGACCACCACCGGCAGGCGCGCGATATCGATGCCCCGCGCCGCCAGATCGGTCGCCACCAGCACCCGCAACCGGCCATCCTTGAACGCCTGCAGCATGCCGAAGCGACGGCCCTGCGACAGCTCGCCGTGCAGCGCCTGGGCGCTGATATCGGCTTTGCGCAGCTGCGCGGCCAGCCGGTCGCCCTCGCGGATACTCGCAACGAACACCAGCACCTGCGGCCACTGCTGTTCTTCCAGCAGCGACAACAGCAGCTCGGCACGGCGGCCGCTATCGACCTGGATCGCCCGCTGCTCGATCTCCACCGGCGCCTGCGCGCCCACTTCCAGCCGCTGCGGATCGCGCAGCCCGGCCGCGGCCAGCGCCTGGATATCGGCCGGGAAGGTGGCCGAGAGCAGCAAGGTCTGCCGCTGCACCGGCAGCTCGGCCAGCAACTGCCGCAGCTCGGCGCCGAAGCCCAGTTCCAGCAGACGGTCGGCCTCATCGAGTACCAGCAGCTGTACCTGCCTGAGCGACAACGCGTTGTGCGCCAGCAGGTCGAGCAGCCGCCCGGGCGTGGCCACGACGATATCGGCACCGCCACGCAAGGCCATCATCTGCGGATTGATCGACACCCCACCCACCGCACACACCAGATGCGGTTTGCGCGGCAGTTCACGCCCCAGCGTGGCGAATACATCGGCCACCTGCAGCGCGAGTTCACGGGTGGGCACCAGTACCAGCTGGGCCAGCACGCGGGGCTTGCGCGGCGGTGACACAAAGAAGCGCTGCAACGCCGGCAGCACGTAGGCGGCCGTCTTGCCGGACCCGGTCGGCGCCAGCGCCACCACATCCCGACCCTTCAACACCAGCGGTACCGCCTGTTGCTGGATCGGGGTCGGCGCCGCATAGCCGGCCTGCTGCAACGCCTGCTGCAGGGCGGGCAATAAATAAGGAGACAGGCCGAGCGGGGAAAAAGGCATGGTGCAGGTCCGGTACACCGCCGGCATGGCGGGGAGGCGAGTCTACGCCGTTCGCTGTGGCAGGCGTGCACGCAGGCCGCGCGCCTGCAGCTGCTCCAGCACCGCTTCGATGATGGCCAGGTTCTGGCCATGACCGGCGCCTTCATGCAGCAGCACGATCGCGCCGGGTTGCAGATCCGGTGCGATCCGCGCCATCACCCCTTCCGGAGTGCAACCCACCCCGTCAAAGCCGCGCGCACTCCAGCCCACCCGGGTCAGGCCATGCCGCTTGAGCGCGGCGGCGACAAACGGATTGGTCATGCCCACCACCGAGCGGTACCAGCGCGGCGGGGTGCCGGCGATGGCGGTCAGGGCACGCTGGCACTGGCCGATCTCGCGCGCCATCTGCGCCGGACCCAGCGCCCAGAAGCGCGCCTGCGGGTGCGAGTGGCTGTGGTTGCCCAGTTCATGGCCACGCCGCAGCACCTCGCGCACCAGCTCCGGCCGCGCCGCTGCCCGTTCGCCCACCATGAAGAACGTGGCCTTGGCCGCATGGCGATCAAGCAGATCCAGCAGCGCCGGGGTCTCATCGGAGGGGCCGTCATCGATGGTCAGCCACACCTCCGCGCCGGGCACGCGGCTGAGCACCGGCGCGTAGAAGCGGCTGTTGGGGAGGAACACCGGCACGATAAACAGCCCGTGGCTGGCCAGCAGCAGCGGCAGTCCCCATGCCCAGCCCAGCTGCCACCACACCAGCGCCACACCCAGCTGCGAGGCCAGCAGCCACTTCACCCAGCGCCAGGGGCGCACAGGAATGCGATACAGGGTTTCCGGGGCAGTCATGCCCCATGATGCCATGCAGCGTAGAATCAGCCGCAGTCCTCACCACTTCTGCGAGTTCCCGATGTCCCTGGACCCTGCCCTGCGTTCGCGCATTGAATCCATCCTCGCCGCCGACCGCGTCGTCCTGTTCATGAAGGGCCAGCCGTCCATGCCGCAATGCGGCTTTTCGGCCAAGGCCGTCGGCGCGCTGCAGGATCTGGGCGTGGAATTCGGTCATGTCAACGTGCTGGCCGACCAGGACATCCGCGAAGGCATCAAGCTCTATGGCGACTGGCCGACCATTCCGCAGCTGTACGTGGACGGCGAGCTGATCGGCGGCAGCGACATCATCCTGCAGATGGCCAACAGCGGCGAGCTGAGCAGCCTGCTGGGTGTGGCCGCCCCGGACCGCACCCCGCCGACCATCACCGTCACCCCGGCGGCGGTGGAAATGCTCAAGGGCGCGCTGGCCGACTCCCCCGGTGCCGCGCTGCAGCTGAGCATCGATGCCAACTTCCAGCCGAACTTCCAGCTGGCCCCGCACGATCCCAATGCGATTGCCGCCGAATCCAATGGCCTGCGCGTGCAGTTCGATGTCTCCAGCGCCCGCCGCGCCGAAGGCATCACCATCGACTGGGTGGACGACATCCGCGGCCAGGGTCTGGCGATCAACAACCCCAACGCCCCCAAGGCGGTGCAGGAGCTGGACGTACGCAGCGCCGATGACCAGCTGCGCGCCGGCAGCATCACTTTGGTTGATGTGCGCCCGGCCGACGAGCGCGCCGTCGCCGCGATCAACGCGCCATTCGAAACCTTTGACGGCGACAACCGCGCCAGGCTCGAAGCCCTGCCCAAGGACACCGCGCTGGCGTTCCTGTGCCACCGTGGTGGACGCAGCGCGCAGGCCGCCGAACAGTTCCGCGCCAAGGGTTTCAGCAACGTGTTCAACATCACCGGCGGCATCGACGCCTGGTCGGAGCACGTGGACAACAGCGTACCGAAGTACTGATCGGCTACTGGCCACAGCAGAACCAGAAAACGCCGGCATTGCCGGCGTTTTTTTTGGGTAAACCGTGCCGGCTGCGGACTCAGCCGGCGAACCCGCCTTCGGCCAGGAAGTGCAGCTCCTCCGGGGTCGGAATCCGCCCCAGCACCGCGTTGCGGTGCGGGAAGCGGCCGAAGCGGCGGATGATGTCGCGGTGCAGTTCGGCAAAGCGCAGGTATTCCAGATCGCCCAGCACTTCGAACATCGCCACCGAGCGATCCTGGTCGACCGGGTCTTCGGAGTGTTCGAACGGCAGGTAGATGAAGGCCCGCAGCTGCGGTGTCAGCTCACGATCCAGCCCTTCCTCGATGCTGCGCATGGCGTAGTGCCGTGCCAGCCCATCCGTGGCATAGCAATGGGCGGTACCGCGGAAGCAGTTGCGCGGAAGCTGGTCCAGCAGGATCTGCAGCGCCAGGGCACCTTCGGCGTCGTGCAGCCAGTCCTCACAGCCACGCCGGGCAGCGGTGTAGTGCGCGTCCAGGAAGCGCTCGCGGAACGCCGCATCGAACGCATCGTCACGCACGAACCAGCGCTGCGGCCCTGCCGCCCGCCAGAATTCCACCACCGAACGTGCCGTTTCCACCACTGTCTCCCCGATCAGCTGCTATCCATATGGCGATACCCACCCACATACGCGGCCCCTGAAGGTGACGTGCAGACCTATCGCATTGCGCCGCTAGCTTAAGCCGCGCGCAGCGCCGTGCATACGGCTTTGTGCGCTGCCCGTCGCCAGCACGGCCACCTGCGTCATCCGCCTGCGGCAGCCCCGGGCAGGGGGAGGGGGAAACCCCGCTGGCGGAGCGCGTCGGCCTTTCATAGCCTCGCCGGATAAAGGGAGGGGGTCCTTTGAAAGCGCTGATCCGAGCATTCTGGCCGCGCAGGCGCGCCGCCGGTATCCAATCGTTGTCGCCCGCGCTGTGGGCAAGCATTTTCGATGGCGCCAGCACCTGCCTGATGGTCGCCAATGCCGAGGGCGTCATCCTGGCCGTCAACCCGGCATTGCGGAACATGCTGGCCAGCCTGGAAACAGAACTGCGCCAGCAATTTCCCGATTTTGACGCGGCGACGCTGGTGGGCAGTTCGATCGACCGCTTCCATCATGATCCGGCGGCGCGCCACCTCCAGCTGCGACAGCTCACCGGGCGCCACCTGACCGACATCCGTGTCGGCAGCGCACGGTTCGGCCTGGCCATCACCCCGATCGCCGGCGCCGACGGGACTACCAGCATCTACGCGGTGGAATGGACCGACAAGACCCGTTGGGCACAGGCCGCCGATAGCGAGCTGCGTCTGCGCACCGCACTGGACAACATGACCGCCAAGTTGATGCTGGCCGATGCCGACAGCACCATCGTGTACGTCAACGATGCGCTCAAGCGCATGTTCCAGCGCAACCTGGAAGCCATGCGCAGTCGCTTCCCCGACTTCGATCCGGAGCAGCTGGTGGGTCGCAGTATCGATATCTTCCACCGGCATCCGCAGCACCAGCGCGAGGCGCTGCGCAACGCGCGGACAAAGATATCGGCGTCACTGCAGATCGGGCCCATGCGCATGGAACTGGATGCCATGCCGATCCGTGATGGCAACGGCCGCTATCTGGGGGCTTTCGCCATCTGGGACGACATCCACGCGGTACACGAGCTGGTGCGCCGCGTCGGCCATGGCGACCTGGATGGCCGGCTCCAGCCCGCGCACTATGAAGGCAGCATGCAGGCACTGGCCGAGCTGCTCAATACGATGATGCAGGCGGTGCATGCCCCGATGACGAGTGCCGTTGGCGTGGCCAGTGCTCTGGCCCGCGGCGAGCTGGGCAGCCGGCTGGATGAGCATGCCGAGGGGGTCTTCCAGCAACTGCACGTGGCCTTGAACACCGCAGCGGGCAATCTGGCGCAGATGATCCGGTCCATCCAGGTGTCATCGGCGGCGGTGCTGCAGACCGCAAGCGAGATCGCCGCCAGCAGCAGCGAGCTCAGCAGTCGCACCGAAGCCCAGGCGGCTTCGCTGGAGGAGTCGGCAAGTGCGGTCAAACAGCTGGGCGTGCATCTGCAACAGACCAACCGCGCACTGGATGCGATCACCGCGCAGGCCGCCAGGATCAACGCGGAATCGCAGTCCGGCCAGGACATGGTCACCGCGGTGGCCCATGCCATCGACACGATGGCCCGGGATAACACCCAGATCGCCAACTTCGTCAAACAGATCGACGCGATCGCCTTCCAGACCAATCTGTTGGCACTCAACGCCGCCGTGGAAGCGGCCCGCGCAGGCGTCCATGGCAAGGGCTTTGCCGTGGTCGCCAGTGAGGTACGGGCATTGGCCCAGCACAGCGCCGAGAGCGCACAACAGATCAACCGGATCGTGACGGCATCGACGCAGGGCGTCCTGCACGGCCAGTCGCTGGTCGCCGACGCGGCAGCGAAACTGCGGGACATCACCGAGGCCGCGGGGCTGATAGACCATGACCTGGGCATCCTCTCCGCGGATGCCGGGCAGCAGCGCCAGAGCCTGCGCGAAGTCGATGTTGCCATCGATACGATCGATCGTTTTACCCAGCAGAACAGCGCCATGGCCGAGCAGAACGCCGCCGCCGCGGAGGCCCTGCACGAGGCCGCACGGGAGCTGCATGCCCAGACCGGTCGCTTCCATCTGCAGGCCCTGCCGCCGTCGGCAGCCATCCGCGACACCCCACTTGCTACGCTCTAGTTTCCAACAGGTTTGAAGATGGATTTTCCAAAACCCAGCTCACCGTTTTCCGGTGGAACGCCAGAGATCCCGCAAGCTGAAATCGACCTGCGTCTGGCCTATCTGAAATACAACGCCGAAGATCAACGCAACCTCAACCAGGCCTGGGATTACATCCAGAGCTGTTCCCAGCACAACATCGACCGCTTCTACGCCCATGTGGGCGCGTTCGCTGAAACCGGCTCCTACATACAGGACGGGCGCCAGCTCGACCGCCTGCGCGGGATGCAGCAGCACTACCTGCGCGAGCTGTTCTGCGCACCGGTGGATGCAGCCTACGTCGACAACCGCTTGCGTATCGGCATGGTCCACCACCATATCGGGCTGGAACCGCACTGGTATCTGGGCTCCTGCAGCCAGCTGCTCAGCGAGATCACCCACTCTCTGGAGCCGATCCTGACCGAGGATCCGCGCTTTTACGCAGCGGCCATGCAGTCGGTGATCAAGCGGCTGTTTCTGGACATGGGCATCGCGATGAACGCCTATGTCTTCACCGATCGCCATGCGCTATCCAAATCCACATCGTCGTTGCGCGAGAGCGAAGCCCTGTTGTCCGAGGCACATGATCTGGCGCAGCTTGCACGCTGGGAGCTGTTCCTGCCGGAAGGCCCGTTGAACGGATGCCCGCGCGCGCAGGAGATGCTGCATCTGGAACAGACCCAGGAGAAGAACGGGTACGAACGCCTGCGCTACTGGGTCAATCCGGCCGACCGTGCCGAAGTCGATGCCGCCTTCGCCTCGACCCTGGCCAGCGGCGTCACCTATGACGTCCGCTATCGGGTAGAACACCCCGGGCATCCCTTGCGCATGCTGCGCGAGCGCGGCCGGGCCCTGCTGGAGAACGGCAAGCCGGTACGCGTGGTCGGTACCGTGCAGGACATCTCGCTGCAGGTCTCGCAGCTTTCGCGGATCGAACAGCTGGCCCTGTTCGACGACCTGACCCAGTTGCCCAACCGGGCCAACTTCCTGGGCAACCTCGAACGTCACCTGATAGATGCCGGGAAGACCCGCAAACCGTTCTCGCTGCTGTTCATCGATCTGGATGACTTCAAGGAGATCAACGACACCCAGGGACACAGCGTCGGCGATGAAGTGCTGATCGAGGTCGCACGCCGTCTGAAGGAGAACCTGAAACCACAGGAAATGGTGGCCCGGCTCGGTGGGGACGAGTTTGTCGTGCTCACCCCGACCGGCGCCAAGGACGGCGCGACAACCGCTGCCTTGCGGTTCTCCACGGCGATCGGCAGACCCCTGTGGATCGGCCAGTCGATGATGGGTATCCGCGCCAGCATCGGTATCGCCAGCTGCCCGGAGGACGGCCTCAAAAGCGGCCTGCTGCTGCGCAATGCCGATATCGCCATGTATGCGGCAAAATCTTCGCGCAGCGGCATCGAGATCTACCGGCCGGAGATGAGTGAACGCCTGTTGCGGCGCGCGCAACTGGCCAGTCGTCTGCAACATGCCCTGGATGAAGGTGCCCTGGAGCTGTACTACCAGCCCCAGGTAACCGTCGCAGATGGCACCCTGGTCGGTGCCGAGGCGCTGCTGCGCTGGCACGATCCGGTGCTGGGCCAAGTCAGTCCCGACGAGTTCATCCCATTGGCCGAACATCGCGGCCTGATCGGCGCCGTCGGCCAGTGGGTTGCCGCCCAGGCCTGCCGGCAACTGCACCACTGGGAGTCGGCCGGGCGTGCCCTCCCCGGCCAGCTGGCAATCAATATCTCCCCGCGCCAGCTCGATGATCCACAGTTCGCCGAACAGCTGCTGGACCTGGTCCGCCAAGCGGGGGTACTGCCCGGAAAAATAGACCTGGAACTGACCGAGAGCGGGATCATGATCGACCCCGAGTCTTCGCTGTCCATCCTCCAGAAGCTCAAAGATGCCGGTTTCTCACTGTCCTTGGACGACTTCGGCATGGGCTACTCGTCGCTGGCGCATCTGCGGGGTTTCCCGCTGGACAAGATCAAGCTCGATCGCTCCTTCGTGCTGGGGATGCTGGAGCAACCGCACGACTACGCCATCGTGGTGGCCACCATCGCGATGGCGCAGAGCCTGGGGTTGCGCATGGTCGCCGAAGGCGTGGAAAGCGCGCTGCAGGTGGATGCGCTGAAGCGGCTCGGGTGCAGCCATGCGCAGGGATATTTCTACGGAGTACCGCTGCCGGCGGAGCAGTTCGCCGAGCAATGGCTGAACACATGATGCGTTGCGGGTGAATCGGCATCGTCGCCGGGTGCGATCTGGATGAAGTAACCGGAGCGCCACCGCATCGATGCCGCCAGTAGGGCGTCACGGCCTTGCAGCTGCAGTTTCTGCTTTATTTTCTCGCGATAGCTTTCGACGGTTTTCACCGACAGGCCGGACTCGCTGGCGATCTGTGTCGGCCCCATGCCTTCGCCAATGCGCAGGAATATCTCGAACTCACGCGGCGACAGCGGCAGATCGGCTTTTTTAAGGGTTTCCTGCAGCACACACCCACCGCACCGGGAATCTTCCGCGCCACTGAACCGGCATTCAAGCAGCGTCAACAGCAGGAGACGGGCACTGCACTCGCAGCCCTTTTCCTTGAGCATGCCGCACAGACGGCCCTGCCTGGGAAAAGCGTCCTCACCGGCATGGTCGCGCGAGGTGATGACAAGCGTGCGCACCGACGCAAGTGCATGACGATCGGCACGATGCAGTTGCGAAGCATGCTCGGGATCCGTCAACAGCACCTCGACGTTACTTCGCTGCAGCAGCTGGCTTGTCTGGGCGACACTGCGGCTGATGCTTATGTGTCCCGGCGCCTCCAGCTTCTCCAGCAGATGCACAAGCCCGTGCTGGATCAGCGGACGGTTCACCGCAATCACAATCATGCGTGAATCCACCGCTCCGGCTCCGTGGGCGGTCACTGCTTTTTCGCCTGGAGTATCTGCGGCCTGTCCGGCGGCCTGACCTGTAGAAAGCGCGTTGCTGGAACACATACTGCACTTCGCCAAATTTCCCTATGTGCCGCATTCTATCGCGCATTCATAAATACCACCCTGCGTAGCGGTATGGCTGATACCGCTGTTGCGTGGGGGAAAAATCTGGTGGCGGCAGAGTCGCTTCAATACCTGCACGCCGGAGAGGTTGGAAGCCTGCCGGCCGGTCCCGGCCGTGACCGGCAGTCTGCGCAGATCCGGAGCCGGCACGCACCAGCGAGTGGACTTGCCAGGTGTGAGGCAATGTGGCGGGCGGGCGCCTTCATCGAGGTGCAGGGAGCGCCGCCATCGCCGGGGCCTGTGCCCGGTGGTCACCCCCCTCGGCAGGCCTGCGCGGGAGGAACCGGATACGGTCCAGCCGACTCCACGCTGGACCATCGGGCAGCCGCCGCTCAAGGACGGATTACCTGGCCAGAAACCGTACGCCGGCGTTGGTTTTGCGATACGGTTCGCACATTCAGATCACATCGGGACGGGGGGCTTTAATGCGCATAGGGATTGTTGTCGATTCGGCCTGCGACCTGCCGCCGGAGTTCATCCGCCAGCACGGCATCGTGCTGCTGCCCATCACGGTACGGATCGGCGAAGCGGTGCTGGCCGACCACCGCGACGAGGAGGCCACGCTGGGTTTCCTGCATGCGCATGTGGCCGAGGGCGGTGCCGAAGCGGAAACCATTGCCTTCAGCGTCAACCAGATCCGTGATCTGTTCCTGGGCACGCTGGTGATCGACTACGACCATGTGTTCTGCATGACCATCACCAAGACCCGCAGCCCGATCCACGACAACGCGATGCAGGCCAGCTTCGCGATCCTCAACGACTACAAGCCCGTGCGCCAGGCTGCCGGCCACAACTCGCCGTTCGCCCTGCGCGTGCTCGACACCCAGAACCTGTTCGCCGCGCAGGCGGTTACCGCGGTGGAGGCGGTGCGCCTGCGTGAAAGCGGTGCCAGCGTGCAGCAGATGCGCGAGCGCCTGGAACAGCTGGCGGGCAACGTGCATGGCTACATGGTCACCCGGGATCTGTACTACCTGCGCGCCCGCGCCCGCCACAAGGGCGACCGCAGCGTCGGCCTGCTCAGCGCCGCACTGGGCAGCGCGCTGGATATCAAGCCGGTACTGCACGGCTATCGTGGCGATACCGCGCCGGTGGCCAAGATCAAGGGTTTCGACAACGCGGTGCAGAAGCTGTTCGATTTCACCGGGCAACGGGTGCGCAACGGACTGCTGACGCCCACCGTATGCGTGAGCTACGGCGGCGAGCTTTCCGAACTGCGCACCTTGCCCGGCTACGCCGCGCTGCGTGATACCTGCAGCGCGAACAAGGTGGAACTGCTGGAAAGCGTGATGAGCCTGACCGGCATGGTCAATGTCGGCAAGGGCGCGGTGACCGTCGGTTTTGCCGACGAGCCCCACAGCTTCACCGCCTGACCACCGATCACCCCCGGCCATCACTGGCGTGACGCGGTCGCAACGCGTTGCACGTTACGTTGGGTCAACCCTCAGGAGAATCCGTATGTCCGTGCAGTACTCCATCTCCCTGCCCGATCCGGCCAAAGCCCGTGGCAACGATCCGCGCCTGTCCTTCAGCGCCAATGGCGCCGAGGAGTTCGCCGCGCAGCTGCAGGCCGCGCTGCGCACGCCCGAGCTGTTCCAGCGCTGGAAGGCCACCCAGGAGGATCCGGAGGATGTCGACCCGGCGTTGGGCGCCACCGACCCGGATGCCACGGTGACCGGCCAGCAGGCCGATCTGCGCATCAACCTCCAGGCCACCACCCGCCTGCCCGGCGAGCTGTTCAAGCAGCGTCTGCGGCTGCTGGCCGGCAGCCACTGGGAACTGCGCGACGTGCGCTGAGCGGTGGCCACGCCGATCCTGCTGTCCTGGAGCGGTGGCAAGGATGCCGCCTGGGCACTGCATGAACTGCGCCAGCGCGAGGACTTCACCGTCGTTGCGCTGCTTACAACGCTCACCGAAGGCTACAACCGCTCTTCGATGCAAGACGTACGTGCCGACGTGCTCCAGGCCCAAGCCGATGCCGCGGGACTGCCACTGGTACAGGCCTGGATTCCACCGGTTTGCGACAACACGGTGTACCTGGCACGCATGTCCGAGGCATTGACCGGCGCTCGCCAGCGCTGGCCTGCGCTGGAAACCATCGCCTTCGGCGATCTGTTGCTGGCAGACATCCGCGACTGGCGCGTGCAGCAGTACGCCGAACTCGGCTGGCGCACACTGTTTCCCCTGTTTGGCCGCGACACCGCTGCGCTGGCCCGGCAGATGGTGCAGGAAGGATTGCGCGCGCAGCTGTGCTGCGTGGATAGCCTGGTGTTGGATGCAACGTTCGCCGGACATGCCTTTGACGTGGCTTTCCTTGACGCATTGCCCGCCGGCGTTGATGCCTGCGGCGAGAACGGCGAGTTCCACACCTGCGTAAGCGCCGGCCCGATGTTCCGTGCGCCACTGCGATTGCGCCAGGGCGATACCGTGCTCCGTGACGCACGCTACGCCTATACGGATTTCCTGCCGGCTTGACCGCACCGGCCACTGTCCCACTGGTGCAGGAACGGCCTGCGCCAGTGGGACAGCCAGTTCAACCGCGCATCGCCCTGGCGTGATGGGCGATGTGCTCGCCGATGAAGCTGCTGATGAAGTAGTAGCTGTGGTCGTAACCGGGCTGCAGGCGCAACTGCAGCGGATGGCCAGCCGCCTCGCAGGCGGCCTGCAGCAGCTCGGGCCTGAGCTGGCTGGCGAGGAACTCGTCGGCATCACCCTGGTCGACCAGCAGCGGCAAACGCTCGCTCGCCCCGGCAACCAGCGCGGTGGCGTCGTGACGCGCCCACGCCGCCCTGTCGTCGCCGAGATAGGCCGCAAACGCCTTCTGTCCCCACGGCACCTGCGAGGGCGCCACGATCGGCGAGAACGCCGACACGCTGCGGTAACGGCCGGGGTTCCCCAGCGCGATGGTCAACGCGCCATGGCCGCCCATCGAGTGGCCACTGATCGCGCGGACATCGCTGGCCGGGAAATTCGCCTCCACCAGCGCCGGCAGTTCATCGACGATGTAGTCGTACATCCGGTAATGGCGGGCCCACGGCTCGGTGGTGGCATTGACATAGAAGCCGGCGCCCTGGCCCAGGTCGTAGCCGTCGGCATCGGCCACCGCCGGGCCCCGCGGGCTGGTATCCGGCGCCACCAGAATGATCCCGTGCTCGGCCGCATAGCGCTGCCCGCCGGCCTTGGTGATGAAGTTCTGCTCGGTGCAGGTCAGGCCCGAGAGCCAGTACAGCACCGGCAAGCGGGCGCCGGCCTGCGCCTGCGGCGGCAGATAGACCCCAAGCGTCATGTCGCAGCCCAGCACCCGGGAAGGATGGCGGTAGACCTCCTGCCAGCCGCCGAAACTGGCACGGTGTTCGAGGCGTTCGGCCAGCATCTCAGCCACCTCCCGAGGCGGACGACAGGCGGATCTGGCAGGTCTTCAACACGTCCAGGTCGCCCTTGACCTCGATGCGCGAATCGTTGGCCAGCGCGCGGATACGCAACGCGTAGAACGCCTCCGGAATATCCTCGTATTCGTCGGGTGCGGCAATCAACACGCCGGTGGTAACGAAGCCGGCCTTCTTCCAGCTCCGGTCCAGCGACGACAGGATCAACGCGTCAATCTCCGCCAGATCGGATGCCTGCAGTCGCTCGATCGCCTCACGCGCTTCCGCGCTGTCGTCCATGCCAGCCAGTGCGGCGGCCAATCCATCTTTGTTGAACATCGCACTCATCTCAGTAGTGGATCACCGAACGGATCGACTTGCCCTCGTGCATCAGCTCGAAGGCCTCGTTGATCTGCTCCAGGCCCATGGTGTGGGTGACGAACGGCTCCAGCTCGATCTTGCCGGCCATCGCGTCCTCGACCATGCCCGGCAGCTGGCTGCGGCCTTTCACCCCACCGAAGGCGGTGCCCATCCACTTGCGGCCGGTGACCAGCTGGAACGGCCGGGTGGAGATTTCCTTGCCCGCGCCGGCCACGCCGATGATCACGCTCTGGCCCCAGCCGCGGTGCGCGCATTCCAGCGCCGCGCGCATGACATCGACGTTGCCGATGCACTCGAAGCTGTGGTCCACGCCCCAGCCGGTCATCTCGACGATGACCTGCTGGATCGGCTTGTCGAAGTCCTTCGGGTTGACGCAGTCGGTGGCGCCGAACTGGCGGGCCAGCTCGAACTTGGACGGGTTGGTGTCGATGGCGATGATGCGCCCGGCCTTGGCCTGGCGCGCGCCCTGGATCACCGCCAGGCCGATGCCGCCCAGGCCGAACACGGCCACCGAATCACCCTCGGCCACCTTGGCGGTGTTGTGCACCGCGCCGATGCCGGTGGTCACGCCACAGCCGAGCAGGCAGACGTGCTCCGGGTTGGCTTCCGGGTTGACCTTGGCCAGCGAGACCTCGGCCACCACGGTGTACTCGGAGAAGGTCGAGCAGCCCATGTAGTGGTAGATCGGCTCACCGTTGTAGCTGAAGCGGGTGGTGCCATCGGGCATCACGCCCTTGCCCTGGGTGGCGCGCACGGCCACGCACAGGTTGGTCTTGCCGCTGGTGCAGAACTCGCACTTGCCGCATTCGGCGGTGTACAGCGGAATCACGTGGTCACCCGGCTTCACGCTGGTGACGCCCTCGCCCACCTCGACCACGATGCCGGCACCCTCATGGCCCAGCACCACCGGAAACAGGCCTTCCGGGTCCTCACCGCTCAGGGTGAAGGCATCGGTATGGCACACGCCGGTGTGGGTGATCCTGACCAGCACCTCGCCGGCCTGGGGCGGGGCAACATCGATCTCGACAATCTGCAGCGGTTCACCGGCGGCAAAGGCGACGGCGGCACGGGATTTCATGGTTGTTCTCCTGCGGGAATGACGGAAGGCGACGCTGTGCGCCGCCCGGGATTACTTGAGATAGGAACGGATCAGGCTGGACATCTCGGTCACGCGCGCGGCGCGCTGGGCTTCGGACCGCGCCAGCTGGCCGAATTCCTCACGCAGGTGGGCTTCCATGACCTGGCTCATCAGTCCGTTGACCGCGCCGCGAATGGCGGCGATCTGCTGCAGCACCGGGCCGCAGTCGGCACCGGCCTGCAGCGCGCGCTCCAGCGCATCGCACTGACCACGGATACGCTTAACCCGGGCCAGAACCTTCCTTTTTTCCTCCGGCGAGTGCGGCATGACCGACCCCGATACCTTGTACTGGGGGGTAGTATATTTTGCAGGCTGCGCGATTGCACCCGCCAGAGATGCCGGCACATCCTTCACAGCGCCGTATCACCGCGCGCGCGGGGCCGCAGTATCGTCCCGGTCAACTGCTCCGGAGACGCCACAATGATCCGCCGATCCGCGCTCCTGCTGCTGCCATCGACGCTGGCTGCGCTGCTGCTGACCGGCTGTGATCGGGCCGGGAACGCCGGCATCGAGACAGCCGCCGTCCCCGACTCGGTGCCGGTGCCCCTGTTTGAAACCTTTGGCGATCTGCATCGGGATATCGGCACGCCCGTACCGATGGCACAACGCTACTTCGACCAGGGCCTGCGGCTGGCCTACGGCTTCAACCACGAAGCCGCCGGACGGGCCTTCGCCGAAGCGGCGCGACTGGATCCACAGTGCGCGATGTGCACATGGGGACAGGCGCTGGTGCTGGGCCCGAACATCAACCTGCCGATGGACCCGGCTGCGGCCAAAGAAGCCAGCGCGCTGGCGGCAAAGGCGGCGCATCTGGCCGGCAGCGCGCGACCGGTCGATCAGGCCCTGATCCAGGCACTGCAGAAGCGCTATCTCGCCCCAGTACCGGACGACCGCGCACCACTGGACCACGCCTATGCCGAGGCGATGGCCCAGGTGGTCGCGCAGTTCCCGGACGATGACGACGCGGCCACCCTGTATGCCGAGGCGCTGATGGATCTGTCGCCGTGGGCCTACTGGAACGCGGACGGCTCACCGGCGCAGTTCACCCCGAAGCTGGTCGGCGAACTGGAGCGCGTGCTGGCGCGCAATCCGCGTCATATCGGTGCGATGCACTACTACCTACACGCCATCGAGGCCTCCCCCGACCCCAAGCGCGGCGAACCCTATGCCGATACCCTGGCGGCGCTGGCGCCCGGCTCCGGGCATCTGGTGCATATGCCCGCCCATATCTACATCCGCGTCGGCCGCTACCACGATGCGACCCTGACCAATCTGGCCGCCACCACCGCCGACAAGGACTTCCTGGCCGTATGCCGCGGCAGCAACGGCGTCTACCCGCTGGGTTATGTGCCACATAACTGGCACTTCGCGACGATGACCACCGGCCTGACCGGCTCACGCACGCTGGCGCTGCAGGCGGCAAAGCAGACGGCCGAGCGTGCCGACCGCAGCGCCATGGGCGAGGCGCCGATGCAGTTCATGCAGCAGTTCGTGGTCGCGCCGCTGCTCACCCAGGTCCGCTTCGGCGACTGGGACGCGATCCTGTCCGATACCAGCGCCCCGTCGGAATTGCCCTATCCGGCCGCAATACGCCACTTCGCCCGCGGCATGGCCCAGCTGCGCAAAGGTGCAGTGGATAAAGCGGAAAAAGAAGCCGACGCGCTGCATGCGATCGCCATCGATCCGGCGATGGCGCAGGTGAGCTTCTTCGACATCAATCACGCCGACAATGTCCTGCGTGTCGCCGATGGGCTGCTGCAGGGCGAGTTGCTGCGGACGCAGGGAAACCATCGCGACGCGATCACCCGCCTGCGCGAAGCCACCGCGGCCGAGGACGCACTGGCCTACAACGAGCCGGCCGACTGGCCCCTGCCGGTACGCCCGTATCTGGGCGCCGCGCTGCTGGAAAACGGCGATGCCAACGGCGCGGCGGAAGCCTTCAACCAGGATGTGAAGACCTATCCGCTCAACGGCTGGTCGCTGTTCGGCCTAGCGCAGGCGCAGCAGGCCCTGGGCCAAACCGATGCCGCGCGCGAAACCTCTCGCCAGCAGGCCGCCGCCTGGCAGTGGGCCGATGCGCCGCTGACTGCCGCGCGCTATTGAGCGCAGCCACGCCGATCCGGCGCCGGGCATCCCCACCGCCGGGCGCCGCTCCCCAGCCGGGAGCAGGCTTGCCCGCTACGCGGGGTCACGGCATCAGCCCGCCGGCTGTGCGACCAGCGCGTCATCGGCCGCCGCGGCGCGCTTGAACGCCTCCCGCTCGCCCAGACGTTGCGCATAGGCGAGAAAGCCCGGCTGCGGCGGGAGCGTCTTGAAGGTCAAGCCGAACAGGATCTGGCTGCCGACATAGACATCGGCCGCGCTGAAACGCTCGCCAAGCAACCACGGCGACGCCTTGGCCGCGATCTGCTCCAGCAGGCCGATGGTCGCCTCATAGCTGCCATAACCGACGAATCCGGCCTTCTCCGGGGGCGGCTCCTGGCCCAGCGCGCGGGCGGTAACCGCGGCCTCGACCGGGCCTGCGACGAAAAACAGCCAGCGCAGGTAGCTGCCACGCAGCGGATCGGCCAGCGCCGGGGCCAACCCGGCGGCCGGAAACGCGTCGGCCAGATAGGCGCAGATCGCCGCGGTTTCAGTCACCACCACACCCCGGTGGACGATGGCCGGCACCTTGCCCATCGGATTGATCGCCAGATACTCCGACGACTTCATGCTCTGCCCGTAGCCCATCACCTCGACGCGGTAGGGCTGCCCGATCTCCTCCAGCATCCAGCGCACGACGCGGCCGCGCGATTGCGGGTGGGTGTAGAAGACAATCTCATCGTTCGAACTGCCCATGCACGTGGCTCCGGATGGTGGAACGGCAGTCTAGCAACACGCTGCGGCATCTCCCGGAAGTGCCCGCTGCGCTGCAAGACGAATCCGGCCGGCGGCGGTCATTGCCCCGGCGGCTCCGTCAACACCGGCATCAGCGGCTGCGATGTGTCGCCGGTCCAGCGCATCAGCGTCAGTTCGGCCTGCTGCGCGCCCTTTGCACCGGAATTGCGCACGGAATAGAACAGCCCCCCGCCCAGCGACTGCAAGCCGACATCGGCCTTCTGGTTCCAGCCACGGATGCCGGTCGCCGGATCGCGCTGGCCATCGGCGGCCAGGGCCAGTCGCAGACCCTGTTCCCAGCCCCTGCCATCGGCCGCCGGCACCCCGACCAGATCCCCAAGGACCGGCGCCGCCCGGCCATCCACGGCGAACAGCTGGTAGTTGGGAAATGCCGCCTTGCGGCCGCGGTACACGCCCATGAACCAGCGCTGCGATGCAGCGTCATAGGTGAGGTTCTGCACCCCATAGGTGGTGTTGCCGGTGTACACGAAGTACTTCCCGTGAACCTCCGCCGGTCCCTGCCGGTGCGGGCGTGCCTCGAGCAGTGGCTGCGCGTGACGCGCCCAGTCGCGGATGTCGTATTGCAGCAGCACCTGGTGGTCGTTGTCGGTGCGTGCGGTGTTTCCGTAGATGCCGTAGGCCACGGTCAGGTACAGCGGGCCCTCGCTCGCACCGAAGCGTGGCCCGAACGCCACTCCGTCGATGCCCGAACAGCCATAACGGTGATCCGGTGACTGCGCCTCGTTGCCGGAGTAGCGACCGTCATCACCATCGAAGCGACCGTCGCCATCCACGTCGGCGGTGTAGTCGTCCACCACCTCGGGCAGATGGACCGTGCGGAAAACCTCACCCTCGGCGGCATCCATCCCCAGCCGGTTGATGCCTTGGCCATCGATGATGGCGATGTAGAACGCCTGATCGGCCTTGTATTCGAGCGAGCCGTAGATCCGCCCGTCAGCGGGGTTGAGATCCAGATCACCCAGATGGCCGGTCCAGCCGGCCAAGGTACCCACCAGCTTTCCCTCGAAGTCGAACTTGGCCAGCAGATCGGTGAACGAGTAGTAGATGAAGCCGCGCTGCCGGTCCACGGCGATGCCCTGCACATGTCCTGCATCCCAGGTGCCCCCGTCCTGCTTCAATGGCAGCACAGGGGGTTTGCCGGAGGTGACAGCCGGTTCCCCGGCCAGCGCCGGAGCCGCCAGCAGCGCCAGCAGCAGGTAGAAACTGTTTTTCATGGGAGATTCCTGGAAACGGATGCAGGTGGCCGGTTGGCAGGCGGGCGGCAGTTCATGCGCCGCTGAAACGGTTCTGTCCGCGCTGCACGGTCATCTGATGGGAGCCGGCCAGCGCGGTCGTGCGGGTCTTGATGTCCTGCATGAACACCCACTCGCAGCGGATCCGCTGCGGGTTGATGTCCAGCAGCGCGTAGCCGCGCTGTGCGGTATCGCACCAGCGGATTTCCGGGTTGCGGGCCATGAAGGCCGCAGCCACCGTTTTCGGATCGGTGGCCATGCTGCCTTCGATACCGCCAGAAGTGACCGACTGCACCGCGAACTCCACCCCCGCCGGTTGCCCGCCCTCCTCCAGCGCATAGGCCCAGGCGTTGTGGCTGTCACCGGAGAGCATCACGAGGTTGGCATCGGCCTGTTGCGCCGCACGCAGCAGACGCGAACGCGCGGCAGGGTAGCCATCCCAGCGGTCCATCCACATCGGCAGGCCAACGCGTGCGCCGCGGATGTTGTCCTTGAAGGCCTGCACCGTACGTTCGCTGGCCTCCGGGCGCAGCCAGCCCAGGGTCTGCTCCGGCATCAATGTGCGACCGAGGATGGTGCCCATCCCCACCAGTTGCCACGTGGTGTTGCCGGCGTTGTGCTGCAGACCGTGGTACAGCCAGCTCTCCTGCTCCAGGCCGAGCATCGTTGCCGAGGGATCCTGCCACGGGCCATCGCGGAACGCCTCCAGCGCCTCCCGGGTACCGGCCAGATAGGCGCTGCGGATATCGGCCGGCTGCGTGCGCCCGATCAGGCGCGACTCGGTGCGGTACAGCGTGGCCAGCGTGCCGATCGGATACTGCTTCCACGGCTCGTCGGACACCGGCAGCCATTCCCGATAGGCCTGCACCGCGGCCGCCTTGCGGGTGTTCCAGTCACCTTCGCTGGCGGGCTGGTGGTTCTGCGCGCCGCCCTCCCAGCTGTCGTTGGTGATCTCGTGGTCGTCCCACAGCGCCACCATCGGTGCCATCTGATGCAGCTGCTGCAGATCCGGATCGGCGCGATAACAGGCCAGACGCAGGCGGTAATCCAGCAGCGACACCATTTCGTGATCGTGCGCCGGCAGCCCCTCACGTCCTGCAACCCGGTCCTGCGTTTTGTAGGAAGCCAGACCATATTCGTAGAGGTAGTCGCCCACGTGCAGCCACAGGTCCATGTCCTCGCGCTCGGCCGCATGCGCGTAGGCATTGAACCAGCCGACCGGCAGATTGGCGCAGGAGAACAGGCCGAGCCTGAAGCTGGCGACCTCGCCTACCGGCAGCGTACGGGTGCGGCCCACCGGCGAGAAGCTGCCATCGGGTGCAATGAAACGGTACCAGTAGGTGGTCGCCGGTTGCAGACCATCGACAGTGAGCTTGGCTGTCCAGTCGCGGTAGCTCCCGGTGCGGACACTGGCGCCGGCCACCACCCGGGTGAACGCGCGGTCCAGCGCCATTTCCACCTGCAGGGTCACGTCATTGCTGCCTGCCGGGGGCAAATAGCGCGTCCACAGCAGCATGGAATGCGGGCCGGGTTCGCCGCTGGCGACATTGTGGGTGAAGCCTTTGGCGCCGAGCAGCTCGCCAGCCAACGTGCGGCCGACCGGCAGCAGCAGCGCACCAACCCCCAGGCCGGCGCCGATGATCAGGCGGCGACGATCGATATTGACGGTCACGAAGCAGTCTCCAACGGGAATCCAGACAGAAAAAACCCTTCCGCGCCCGGCGCGGAAGGGGTGCAGTGGCGATCAGAAGCGGCCGCGGATACCGAAGTTCCACATCGAGCCGTAGACCGTGTACATCTGCACGCGGCTGGGGATGTTGGAGTAGATGACTTCCGGCTCGTTGAAGATGTTGCGGCCGGCCAGCATCACGTCGATGTTGTCCGTCAGCTTGTAGCTGGCGCTGATATTCCACAGCTGACGCGAATCGCGGTAGAGGATGCCGTTGTTGGCAGTGGTCGGCGTGTTGCTCAAGGCGCTGACGCGATGCTCGGACTGGTAGTTGCCGTTGATCTGGAAATCGAAGCGCCCGTAGTTGTAGCGGACACCCCAGTTGGCTGCTTCCTTGGGAATGTTCTGGCGCGGACCATCCGGATTCACGTGGGTCAGCGAGCCGTACAGGCTCAGACCCTTGAGCGCACCGGGCAGGAAGGTGAGCTGCTGGTTGTACTCCAGCACCATGCCTTCATTGGTGCTGGTGCCCGGCAGGTTCTGCGCACTGCGGAAGGTATAGCCTTCGTAATCACCGGGGTTGAAACCCACACTTTCCGGATCGACCGTGATACCGGTGACCTGCATGTCCTGCATGTCCAGTTTGTAATACGACAGCCCCAGCATGCCCGACGGCTCCAGGTAGTACTGCAGGCTGGCGTAGTACTTGGTGGAATGTTCGGGCTTGAGCTGCGCGTTGGGCACGGTGACGATCATCGTGTCCTCGTTCACCGACACCACACCACCGAGGTTGCCGTAGTCCGGGCGCAGGATGGACTGGCTGAAGGACAACTGGCCGACCAGCTTGTCGGTGAAGTCGTACTTCATGCCGCCGCTGAGGAAGAAGTCGTCGTACTCGCCCTTGCGCGTGGTGTAGCGGCCGTTGTTGTACTGGTACAGCAGGCCTTCGACCGTGTTCGGGTCCAGCCCGGCGGCCTGCACCTCGCTGCGCGGACGCACGTCGGCCATGCGCGCTGCGGTACGGGTCTTCTCGTAGCGCAGGCCCAGGTCGAAGCGTGCATCGCCAATGCGGGTTTCCGCCTCGACATATGCGGCATCCACGTCCTCCTGGATGCGCTTGTTGTTGTCGAGCCGGCGCTTGAGGTTGCCGATATCGTCCGGCACGAAGTACTCCGGATGCTCCCGGTAGATGTCGTACATCGCGTAGTTGTTGTCAGCGCGCCAGCCCTGATCGTTCAGGTTTCCCGCGCCGGTCCCGATGATCGCGAAGTCGTAATTCCCGGTCCACGGCACCGAGGCCAAGGGATCGGTCTGGCTGCCGTTCGGACCGACATACTTGTACTGCTGCCAGGAACCTTCATTGGTGCGCCAGTCGTTGCTGCGCGTGCCCAGACCGCCCATCAGCGTGAGCGGGTTGTCGTTCCAGCTCAGATGCTTCTTCAGGTCGAGATTGATACCGGACTGGTCGTTGACCGCATCGGATTCGGCAGTGCGCACGTTGTAGCCAATGGGGTGATCGCGATTGAAGTTGGCTGGATCGTTCCAGGGCCGCCCTGCGGTCTGCGCCAGATTCCACGCGTGCGAACCTTCCGACGTGCGATCCAGGGTGAAACCGATACCGGTCAGCCAGCTGTCGGTGCGCTGGAAGAAGCCCTTGCTGTTGTCGCGGAAGTTGAACTCGGCTGACGAGTAGCTGCCGCGCAGCACCGCCTCCCAGCTCTCGCCCTTGTACTCGAGCTTGGGCGCGACCAGATAGGCGGGGGTACCGGCATAGCGATGCGAGTACTGCGTATGCAGCCGGGTGTTGGTGCCATTGGGATCCACCACGATGTGCTCGGGGGTGGAGCCCGGCGCGGCTTCGGATTTGGACGTGGTGCCAAAAATCAGGTAGGTGTACTGGTTGAAGTACTCCACGTCGTACATCGAGTAGGTGCTGCGCAGCGAGGCGACCAGGTTGTCGGTGATCTGGTAGTCCAGGCTCAGGTTGGCGGCGGTACGGCTGGTCTTCTTCGGACCCGGACGCCACATCACCCGGTAGGGCATGGCGCTGCCGTCGGGCTTGTAGGCCCAGTCGGTCTGGATGCGGTCCTGCTGCACATAGTTGGCGTTGTAGCTGGCGTTGAACTCCACGCCGAAGCGGCCGTCCATGAACACATCGCCGAAGCCGAACTGGCCGGAGGGATAGATCGTGTCGTGCTTCTTGTCGTCGGGGAAGTATCTGCCGGACCAGTTGGAATCGGACGTACCCACCGCACCAAGCTGGAACACCAGATCACGCTTGCTGCGCTGGAAAGCATGCTTGCTGCGCAGGTTGATGCTGCCACCCGGCGAATCGGCATCCATCGCCGCGGTCAGCGTGTGGTTGAGCTCGATCGACTCGATGCCGGTGATCGACATCTGCTCGAACGAGTTCTGCCGGCCGGAGTTGTTGTTCGAGGTGGCCGTGGCCATGCGTGCGCCATCGGTGGTGAACGTCGAATACTTCGGATCCAGACCACCGATACGCACCGCGGTGGCGTCGACTTCGGTGTAATCCAGCGACAGACCCGGCATCGACTTCATGAACTCGCCGACGTCGCCCATGGTCAGCGCGCCATAGTTGTCGGCGGCCACCACGTTCTTGGCATTCATCGCCGCACGCCGCTCCATGATCGCGCTGGCCTGGCCTTCGCGACTGGCGGTGACGGTCAGACCCTCCAGGCTCACCGCCTCGCTGGCTCCCGATGCATAGGCGGGGGCCTTGAGCGGAATATCCACGCTGGCCACTTCATCCTTGGTGACCGTGACCGCCACCCGGCTTTCCTCAAGCCCGGCGTAGCGGACGACGAGCACAACCTCACCTGCGGGAACACCATTGAGGCGGAAACCACCGCTTTGATCGCTGTAGACGACATTGGTGGTTCCGGCAACTCGCAGCTCTGCATTGCGCACGTACTGGCCACTATCGGTATTGAAGACACGGCCGCGAACCGCGCCACCGGCCATTGCCTGCTCCGAAACCTGCCGCTGCTCCTGCGCGAAGGCCTCGGGCGCAAGGCAAAGCGCAAGCACGATGGCACCAGCCAGCGCCGACTTCCTGACTACGATCATGATTTGTTCCTGAAGAGATATGCGTAGGTCGTGCCTGGAAACTGCTTCCAGGCAGATGCAGCGCATCGTATTCACCTTCAGTTACAGAACATTTACATGTGGTCGCGGGCTCTATCCGCTGGCGTCCAGGTGCGGACGCCTTACACCGTTGAAACAGGAAGTCCCCGCCACCGGCGCAGCACCCGTGGCAAGGGATCGATGGCAGCGCACGATGTCGCCGCTGCCCGGCAATGGGCGCGATACGCGGCGCTGCCGGCAGGCATTGCGCGTTACGCGGGTTACCGCGCGGCGACTGTGTTCAGTACGCGAACTCGGCGAACAGCGGGTCCACGCGGCCGTTCCAGCGGCCATGGAACAGGTCGAGCTTGCGCTCGGCAGCGGTCTTGCCGGAATCGACGATCTCCTGCAATACGTCCAGGAAATGGGTTTCATCCTGGCCATCGGCATTGAGCGCGGCGCGCCGGCGCAGGCCGTTGCGCGCGATCTCCAGCGCGCGAGCGGCAAGATCGCGCACGGTGCCGTTGCGGAACGGCAGATGCAGGGCCTGCTCCGGCACACCGTCACGCAGGGCATGGCGCTCGGCCAGACTGAAATCCTTGACCAGGTCCCAGGCCGCATCCAGCGCGGTCTGGTCATACAGCAGCCCCACCCAGAACGCCGGCAGCGCGCAGATGCGGCTCCACGGACCACTGTCGGCACCGCGCATTTCCAGATACTTCTTCATCCGCACTTCCGGGAACGCGGTGGTCATGTGGTCCGACCAGTCACGCAACGTGGGCAGCGCGCCCGGCAGCACCGGCAGTTTGCCCTGCATGAAGTCGCGGAAGCTCTGGCCGCTGGCATCGTGGTAGATACCGTCACGGTAGGAGAAGTACATCGGCACATCGAGCAGATAGTCGACATAGCGCTCGTAACCGAAGCCATCCTCGAACACGAAGTCGAGCATGCCGGTGCGGTCGGCATCGGTATCGGTCCAGATGTGCGAGCGCCAGCTCAGGTAGCCGTTGGGCTTGCCTTCGGTGAAGGGCGAGTCGGCGAACAGCGCGGTGGCGATCGGCTGCAACGCCAGCGACACGCGGAACTTCTTCACCATGTCCGCCTCGGAGGCGAAATCCAGGTTGACCTGCACCGTGCAGGTGCGGGTCATCATGTCCAGGCCGAGCGCGCCGACCTTGGGCATGTAGTTCTTCATGATCTGGTAGCGGCCCTTGGGCATCCACGGCATGTCCGCACGCGTCCACTTGGGCTGGAAACCCATTCCCAGGAAGCCCAGCTGCAGCTCGCCGGCCACCTGCGCCACCTCGTTGAGATGGGTGCCGGTTTCCACGCAGGTCTGGTGAATGGTTTCCAGCGCCGCGCCGGACAGTTCCAGCTGCCCGGCCGGCTCCAGCGACACCGAAGCATTGTCACGCAGCAGGGCGATGGTGCGGCCGTTTTCCTGCACCGGCGCCCAGCCGAAGCGGGTCAGCCCGGTCAGCAGCGCCTCGATGCCACGGTCACCGTCGAAGGCCGGCGGACGCAGGTCATCGAGGCGGAAACCGAACTTCTCGTGCTCGGTACCGATGCGCCATTGCGCCTTGGGTTTTTCACCCGACGCGATCTCCTGGACCAGTTGGTCGCGGTCGGTGATGGGGGTATCGGCGACGTGGCTGGGGCTCGACAAGGGCTGGCTCGCACTGGGGGAATGAAGGCGCGATGTGGGGTCCGGAGCGGTCCATCGCAAGGCGGCACTATATCGCGCCGCCTGCACCGGCCATGTGGACAGTCGCGGATTTCAGCATCCCAGCTATGGCGGCTTGACGGGCGCGCCCGCTACACTGGGGCATGGACCGTAGCCGTCATATGCACTACGAACGACACCGTTCCGACCGGGTTGGCTGGCTGCGGGCGGCCGTGCTGGGCGCCAATGACGGCATTGTCTCCATCGCCGGACTGGTGGTGGGGGTGGCCGCTGGCGGCGCCAGCGCCACCACGATCATCGCCAGTGGCGTTGCCGGCACGGTGGCCGGGGCGATGTCGATGGCGGCGGGGGAATACGTATCGGTCAAATCACAGGCCGATGCCGAGCACGCCGATCTGGCCGTCGAACGCCGCGAGTTGCGTGAAGACCCGCACAGTGAGCTGGACGAGCTGACCCGCATCTACCGCCAGCGCGGACTGGATGAGGAACTGGCCCGTGCCGTGGCCGAGCAACTGACCGCACACGATGCCTTGGCCGCCCATGCCCGCGACGAACTGGGCATCACCGAAACCCTGCGTGCCCGCCCGCTGCAGGCCGCCGCGTCCTCGGCCGCGGCTTTCATCGCCGGTGCCGCACTGCCAATGCTGACCGCGCTGCTGGTTCCCGCTGCCCACGTGACGCTGGCAACCACCCTCGCCACGCTGATCGGGCTGTGCCTGACGGGCGCCTTGGCAGCCAGCCTGGGCGGCGCCTCGCCAGGACGCGGTGCATTGCGGGTCACGTTCTGGGGAGCGATGGCGATGGCCGCTGCCGCCCTGATCGGACGGCTGTTCCAGATTCCGGTCTGATCCCCCACCGCGCCACGCACCATGGTGCTGTGGAGAGGGACCTTATCCGGCAGCGGTATCGGTATCGGCGACGGTCGGGTTCAATCCCAGCCAGCCACCGACAACCAGGCGAGCTTCATCCACACCCTGCTTGGATTCGCTGGAGAAGCACTGCACGCTGACGCTGTCGCCAAAGCGCGAGGACAGCTCTTTCTTCACCTGTTGCAGGGTCTGCATCTGCTGGCCCCGGCCGAGCTTGTCGGCCTTGGTCAACAACGCATGCGCAGGCAGACCGCGCTGCACCGCGTAACCGAGCATCTGCAGGTCGTATTCCTTCAACGGGTGCCGGATGTCCATCACCACCACCAGTCCCTTCAGGGCCTCGCGGGTGCGGAAATATTTCTCGATGAAGGCCTGCCAGTGCGCCTTCAGGTCCAGCGGCACCTTGGCGTAACCGTATCCGGGCAGATCGACCAGATGCGCCTGGGGGGTGACCTGGAAGAACACCAGCTGCTGGGTGCGGCCAGGTGTTTTGGAGACGCGGGCAAGTGCATTGCGGCGCGTCAGGGCGTTCAGGGCGCTGGACTTGCCGGCATTGGAGCGACCGGCAAACGCCACTTCACTGCCGATATCCTCCGGCAATTGCTTGGCATTGTGGGCGGAAAGCAGGTATTGGGCGCGTTCGAGGAGCTGTGACATGGGCATAGGATCGCATGTTGCGGCGCCGCGCGCCGTGTCCGATTGATGGCCGCTGCGGCATTTCCCCTGGCAACGGCGAAAAATCCCTCCTCCGGGCCACTACGCCCCCTTCGGCACCGTGCCCGTGCGGTTTTTGCTGCAGTGCTGCGTTGACCCTGCCGCGAAACGGCGTTGATAATCCGGGCGATGCCGGCGGAAGCCCCGCCCGGCCGGTCCACACGGAGCTTCCGCATGCGCCATGCTCGTGTTCTTGCCGTTGCTGCACTCGCTGTACCGCTGATCGCCGTCGTCGCGTTTGCGCAGAGTTCGGTGAGCGCCGTCCCCGACAATGCGCCGGTGGCCGTGGCGCCGCTGGAAATCGATTTCAGCAAGACCCGCCCCGGCGATGCCGCCGCAGGACAGGCCAAAGCTTCCACCTGTGCGGCCTGCCATGGCGCCGACGGCAATTCGCCGATCGATATCTACCCGCGCCTGGCCGGACAGAGCGAACGTTATGTCGCCAGGCAGGTGGCGCTGATCGCCAACGGCCAGCGCAACGAAGGCGCGGTGGCGGCGATGGTGCCGTTCGTGCAGAACCTCACCGCCCAGGACATGCGTGATATCGGCGCCTACTTCGCCACGCAGAAAAGTGGTGCCGGCGTTGCCGATGATGCACAGGTCAGCGAGGGCCCTTATGCCGGAATGAAGTTCTTCGAGATCGGACAGAAGCTCTACCGCGGCGGTGGCGCCAGCCGCGGCATTCCCGCGTGTATCGCCTGTCACGGGCCCACCGGCACCGGCAATCCCGGCCCGGCCTATCCGCACATCGGCGGCCAGTACGCCGGCTACGTGACGCAGCGTCTGCAGCGTTACCAGGCCGGGCAAACCGGTGAGACCGATGCGGCCCAGTTCAAGATCATGGCGCAGGTCAGCCAGGCACTGACCGAGCAGGAAATCCAGGCGCTGGCCAGCTATGTGCAGGGCCTGCATGATCGGGCCGATGACGCCACGGTGGCCGCTGCCCCCGCTCAACCCTAGCCCGCGCAGGTCGCTGCGGCGACCGGCAGGTGCTGTTCGCAGACGCGCCGGCCCCACCAGGTCGGCGTCTTTATTTTTGACTGGAGACTTTAAGCCCTATGTCGTTTCTTTCCCGCCTGATGGCCCTCATGCTCGCCCTGGCGCCTTTGGCCGCCTGTGCCGCCCCCTCGGCCGCGCTGGTGGAAGGCCAGGACTATGACCTGATCGCCGCTCCCGGCCCGTTCGCACCGCTGGCCGGCAAGATCGAGGTCGTCGAGCTGTTCGGCTACACCTGCCGGCATTGCGCCAACTTCGAGCCGGTACTGGAAGCCTGGGCGGCCAGGCAGCCGCCCGATGTGCGCCTGACGCTGGTGCCGGCAGTCTTCGGCGGCCACTGGGACTCCTATGCCCGCGCGTTCTACGCCGCCGAGCAGCTGGGCGTGCTCAAGCGCAGCCACGGCGACATGTTCCGTTCCCTGCACCAGCAGCGCAGCCTGCCGGTACAGAACGTATCGCCGCAGGAACTGGCGAGCTTCTACGCCAACTACGGCGTGCAGCCGCAGCGCTATATCGATGTGCTGCGCAGCCCCGAGGTCGACAGCAAGCTGGAAAATGCGCGCAGCTTTGCGATGCGCGTGCGTGCACCGGGCACACCGGCGCTGATCGTCAACGGCAAATACCTGGTCAAGGGCCGCACCTTCGAGGATGCCGTGCGCATCACCGATGCACTGATCGCCCGCGAACGGGCTGCCGCCAAACGCCGCTGAGCGGCTCCCTCGCGGCCGACAGCCGGTTCAGCCGCGCCTGCACATAATGTCATCATGTGGTCCCCGGTCGCTCCGCGCGGCCTGAGGACCCCCGAATTTCCGCTGGAGATCCCACCCGATGAAGATCCGTTTCGCCCTGGCCCTGATGGCCCTGCTCCCGTTGATGGTCGCCTGCAAGGCCCAGGATGGCTCGGCCGACACCACCGCTCCGGCCACCCCGGCCGCGCCGGAAGCGGCGCCGGCTCCGGCCGCCACCGAACAGGCACCGGCCGCGGACGCCAGCACTGAGGCCGCCGCTCCGGCCGCGCCGGTTCCGGCCGCCGCCCGCCTGGTTGGCCCGGAGCCGGTTGCCGGCACCGACTATGTGGCCATCGAAGGCGGCCAGCCGTTCCAGCCGGCCACCGGCAAGATCGAAGTGGCCGAGATCTTCGGCTATGTCTGCCCGGCCTGCGCCCGCTTCCAGCCGCTGGTGAGCTCGTGGAAGGCCGGCCTGCCGGCGGACGTGAACTTCGTCTACGTGCCGGCCGTGTTCGGCGGCACCTGGGATGACTATGCGCGCGCCTTCTACGCCGCCGAAGCGCTGGGCGTGCAGGACAAGACCCACGATGCGCTGTATTCGGCCATCCACATCGAGCAGACCCTGAAGGGCGAGCGCGGCCGTGACTCGGTCGAAGACATCGCCAACTTCTACGGCAAGCACGGCGTGGCGCCGAAGACCTTCGCCGACACCATGGGCAGCTTCTCGGTTTCGGCCAAGGTCAACCGCGCCAAGCAGTTCGCCCAGCGCAGCAAGATCTCCGGCACCCCGTCGCTGATCGTCAACGGCAAGTACCTGGTCAAGGGCCAGGGCTGGGAAGACATGCTGCGCATCGCCGACCACCTGGTCGCGCGCGAACGCGCCGCCAACGCCCGGTAAGGTATCAAGGGCCTCGGAATCCCGGCGCCCTCCAGTCGCACTATCGTGAAATCCCCCACCAAAACGCTGCGGCTGTTGACCGCGAACATCCAGGCCGGCTCGAGCACCCGTCGCTACAGCGACTATGTGACCCGCAGCTGGTCGCATGCGCTGCCCGCCGGTCAGAAACGCTCCAGCCTGGACGCCATCGCCCAGCTGGCCAGCGGGCATGACATCGTCGGCCTGCAGGAAGCCGATCCGGGCAGCCTGCGCTCGGGCTTCACCAACCAGACCCACTATCTGGCCCAACGCGCCGGCTTCAATTACTGGAGCCACCAACCGAACCGGCGCATGGGCGGTGTGGCCTCCAGCGCCAACGGCCTGCTCAGCCGCCTGGAGCCGGTGGAGGTGCAGGATCACCCCCTGCCCGGCCGTATCGGCGGCCGTGGCGTGCTGCTGGCCCGTTACGGGGATGGCAAGGAAGGGCTCACCGTGGCCGTGGCGCATCTGTCGCTGGGTACCAATTCGCGCATGTCGCAGCTGGATTTCATCTCCGACCTGCTGAGCGATCACCCCAACGCGGTGCTGATGGGGGACTTCAACTGCATGGCCGATCGTCCGGAGATGCAGCTGCTCTATCGCAAGACCCGGCTGCAGCCACCCGGTTGCCTGGTCCCGACCTTCCCCAGCTGGCGCCCGGAACGGGCCATCGACCATATCCTCACCAGCGACACGCTCAATGTGGTGGATACGCAGGCGGTACCCGCCGCCTATTCGGATCATCTGGCGGTGAAGATGGAAGTCCAGGTGCCGGAAGAAAGCCTGCGCTGATCCACCGCGCAGATGCGGAAAAAGGCCGGCAGATTGCCGGCCTTTCCATCGGTGCCATGTCGCGGCGCCGCTATTGCACGAAGGCGATCCGCTCCATTCCGGCGTTGCTGGCCGCCGCCAGAATCCGCGCCATCACGGCGTACTCCGCGCCCGGATCGGTGGCGATACGCAGCTCCGGCAGATTGCCCGCATGGGCCTGCGCCTGTTCCTGCAGGCGGGTCTGCACATCGGCCAATGCCAGTGGTTGGCCATTCCAGCGGAGCTGGTTGCCGGCATCCACCCGCAATTCGATCGGCGGCGGTGGTTCAAGCCGTGGCGGTGGTGTGGTGGTGGGTTGCGGCAGGGCCACGGGAATCGGATAGGACACCAGCGGTGCGGTCACGATGAAAATGATCAGCAACACCAGCATCACATCCACCAGCGGCGTGACATTGATCTCGGCCAACGGTCCAGAATTGCCCTTCGCACTGAATGCCATGGTCTTCCCCTCCCGTCGAGGCCGCTCGCCTCATGGCCGACACTAGCGCCGGTGATGCAAGCGGCGGAGGTCCGCAGCCGACGGATTCAGCCGACGTTTCGCCTGTCATCCCGGCATCGTTGCGCAGGTCCCGGCCACCGGCATTCATCATCGAGCAGGACTGGCGCACCGCCGTTGACACCCGCGCCGCTATGCTTCGCGCATGAGTCGATTCTCCCTGCTGCCCTTGGGCATTTTCCTTTCGCTGGCCACGGCCGGCCTCCACGCCCAGAACGTGGAGGCGCAGCGCACCGCCCTGCGTACCGCCATCGCCAATGCCGAGGCCGGCAAAGCCGAAGATGCCTCGATAAGCGGCCTGCGCAACCATCCCCTGTATGGGTGGCTCGAGTACGCCCGTCTACGCCGCAACATCGACACGCTGACGACCTCGCAGGCGCAGGACTTCCTCAAGCGCTACCAGGGCCAGGCGGTGGCCGAGACGTTCCGCGCGGCGTGGCTGCCGGCGCTGGCCCGCCGCCAGGACTGGCCGACGTTGCTGGCCAACTACACCTCCAGTACCGATCAGGGCCTGCGCTGCGCCGTGCTCAATGCCCGCCAGGCTACCGGCAAGGCCGATGCGCAGTGGACCAGCGAGGCGCAGGCGCTGTGGCGCAGCAGCGGCAAGTCCCTGCCCGATGCCTGCGATCCGGTATTCGCGGTGCTCGCCAGCCGCGGTGGCCTGCCCGCCGCGTTGCGCTGGGAACGCATCGATGCCGCCGCCGATGCCCAGCAACCGGCGGTGATGCGCGCCGCCGCGCGCGGCCTGCCTGCGGCCGAACTGGCCCAGGCCAACGACTACGCCGCCTTCGTCGACAAGCCCGACGCCCGCGCCCTGAACTGGCCGAAGAACGAGCGCAGCCGCCGTATCGCCACCGATGGCCTGGAAAAGCTGGCCAAGACCGACCCGGGCGCCGCCGAGCAGCAGCTGCCGCAGTACACCCGGACTTTGGAGCTGAGCGCCGCACAGCAGGGACAGGTGCGCTACCAGATCGCACTGTGGACGGTGGCCTCCTACCTGCCGGAGTCGGCGCGGCGGTTGGCCGCGGTACCCGAATCGGCCTATGACGAACGCCTGCACGAATGGCGTACCCGCGAAGCGATGGCGCGCGGCGACTGGCCGGCCGCGCTGGCCGCCATCCGCAAGATGCCGCCCGCCCAGCGCAACGACTCGCGCTGGCGCTGGTTCGAAGGCCGCCTGCTGGAGAAGACCGGCAAGCCGGCCGACGCAAGCGCGCTCTACCGCGCCGCCGCCAACGAGCCGACCTTCCATGGCTTCCTCGCCGCCGACAAGCTGAAACAGCCCTATGCGCTGTGCCCGTGGAATCCGGGCGACAGCGCCCAGGCAAAGAGCAGCGTCGCCCGTGACCCCGCACTGGTGCGCGCCCTGGAACTGTTCAAGATCGAGCGCCCGCTGTGGGCCGCCCGCGAATGGGCCGACGCGCTGTCGCGCTTTGACGACACCCAGCGCCGGCTCGCGGTGGAAGTGGCCAGCGACAACGGCTGGTTCGACCGCGCCGTGTTCGCGCTCAAGGGGCCGCAGGAGCAACGCCTGTACAAGCTGCGGTTCCCGCTGCACCACGACGACAGCATCCGCCGCGAAGCCGCGCGCAACGCGCTGGACCCGGCCTGGATCGCCGCGGAAATCCGCGCCGAGAGCATCTTCAATCCCAACGCGCGCTCACCGGCCAACGCGATGGGCCTGATGCAGGTGCTGCCCGCCACCGGTGCCAGTGTGGCCAAGAGTATCGGCCTGAGCGGCTATGGCGGCGCGGCCAGCCTGTACGACCCGGACACCAATATCGCCATCGGCAGCGCCTACCTGCGCCAGCTGATGGACAAATACAACGGCCAGCCCTACGTCACCATCGCCGCCTACAACGCCGGCCCGACCCCGACCGCACGCTGGCAGTCGCAGCGCCCGGACTTTGATCCGGATTTCTGGATCGAGACCATCAGCTACAAGGAAACCCGCGAGTACGTGGCCCGCGTGCTCGCCTTCAGCGTGATCTACGACTGGCGCCTCAATGGCGACGCCGCCACCCTGAGCGAGCGCATGGTTGGCAAGATCGACACCCGCCGCAAGCCGTTCACCTGCCCCAGCGCACCTGTGGTGACCAGCGGCAGTCGCTGAAACGCGCCCCTGATGCCACTGCGAGTGCGGCATCATGTGCCCATGAAGATTTATCTCGTTGGCGGCGCGGTCCGCGATGCATTGCTCGGCCTGCCGCCGGGTGACCGTGACTGGGTGGTGGTCGGTTCCACCCAGGCGGAAATGGAATCGCGCGGATTCAAGGCGGTGGGCAAGGACTTCCCGGTGTTCCTGCATCCGGACACCGGCGAGGAACACGCGCTGGCCCGTACCGAGCGCAAGTCCGGACGCGGCTACCGCGGCTTCGTGGTCGATGCCGACCCATCGGTGACGCTGGAGCAGGATCTGCAGCGCCGCGACTTCACCATCAACGCCATCGCCCGCGACCAGGACAGCGGCGAGCTGGTCGATCCCTGGGGCGGCGTGCGTGATATCCAGCAGCGGGTGCTGCGCCATGTCGGTCCGGCGTTTGTTGAAGACCCGCTGCGCGTGCTCCGCGCGGCGCGGTTCCTGGCCCGCTTCGCGCCACTGGGTTTCACCTTGGCGCCGGAAACGGCCGCACTGATGCGCCAGATCGCCGAAAGCGGTGAGCTGGAGGCGCTGGTACCCGAGCGCATCTGGCAGGAGACCCGCAAGGCGCTGACCTGCAGGCAGCCCTCGGCCTTCCTGCGCAGCCTGCACGACACCGGCGCGCTGGCGGTGATCCTGCCCGAGCTGGATGCGCTGTACGGGGTGCCACAGCGCGCCGAGTTCCACCCGGAAATCGACACCGGCATCCATCAGGAAATGGTCAGCGACATGGCCGCACAGCTGGCGCCGGGCGATGACCTGATCGGCTTTGCCGCGCTCACCCACGACCTGGGCAAGGCGCTGACCCCGGCCGATGAACTGCCCCGCCACATCATGCACGAACAGCGCGGCCTGAAGCCGCTGGCCAAGCTCTGCGAACGCCTGAAGATTCCGGTCGATCACCGCCAACTGGCCGAAGCGGTCTGCCGCGAGCATCTCAACGTGCATCGCATCGATGAACTGCGTGACGCCACCGTGCTGGAACTGATCTCCCGCTGCGACGGCTTCCGCCGGCCCGAGCGCATCGCGCAGATGGCGCTGGTGTGCGAATGCGACAAGCGCGGGCGGCTCGGCTTTGAAGACAGCGACTATCCACAGCGCAGCACACTGCAGCGCCTGCATGCCGCCGCCCTGGCAATCAATGCCCGGGATATCGCTACTGAGGGGCTGAAAGGCCCCGCCATCGGCGAGGCCTTGGCCAAGGCGCGCGTCCGCGCCATTGGCGCGGCGCGTTAAACCCCTGCGGCGCGTGCCAATGCCGCGGCGCGCTGTTTCAGCTGTGCCACCGCGTCGGGGACCATTTCCATGCCGACGTCGAAGCCCGGGTTGAGCACGATGCCCACGCCATCGGCGATACCGCCCAGCAGCCAGCGGAAATCCAGATGCAGCGCGTTTTCGAACGCGGGCACCTGCTCGCTCCAGACCACCGCTCTCTCGGGCGCGGAGAACACCGCGAACATCGGCTCGTTGGCGTCATTGGTCAGCACCAGCGGGTTGATGGTTTCATCCCAGTCGCCGCCTTCGGGAATCTCTTTGTCCAGCAGCACAAAGACCTTTTCATTCAGCAGCGAATCGAGGAAGTCCGCCGGGCTGACGGCCGCTTCCTGGGTTCGCAGCAGACGGACTTCCAGATCGTTGAGCGGGGTGAAAGGGACTTCAGTGGACATCGGTGTTCCTGGAGAAATGGATTACGCCGGCGACTGTACCAGCCTCATCCTGCCCGCCGCAGCCCGGCGCTGTCAGATCTTCAGATAGATCTTGCGCCGGTCCATCCACGCCATCGGCAGCCACCACAGCGCGACGAACGTCAGCGCCATCAGCAGCGACGCGGCCTGCGCCCCCGCCAGCGGTGTGATCCAGCGGTCGAACACCTGCGTCCACAGCCCGCTCCAGACACCCGCAGCTATCAACGCCAGCACCATCGCCGACGAGCCGGCGTAAGCGGTGATCGCATTGACGCCGAAACGGCGCCCCAGCGCCGGCCATTGGCGGAGGTCGATCAGCACATGGGCCACCCACAGGCAGGCGAACGCCCAGCCGGCGGTCCACAGCACGTAGGACGGGGTCCACAGATTCTTGTTGAACGGCAGCCACGGCGACCACGCCAGGCCTCCCGTCAGCAGGATCAGCGCGCCCACCAGCAGATGTCTGGGGCGTTTGCGCAACAGCATCCCGGCCTGCAGGCCGATCAGCGTCGAGGTGAGCGCGCCCAGCGTGGACAGCAGCCCTTCCGGATCGTGGCCGTGACCGGTGGCCACCTCGTACTGGTACAGCAGCGGTCCCAGCAACGCCGTATCGATGCGGCTGGACAGGTTGACCAGAGGCTCCAGCGAACCACCGGCGGTCAGCAGTACCGCATAGCCGATCAACACGCCCCCGAGCAGCAGCCACTGCGCCAGCGGTCGCAGCCAGATCGCAGCCATGCCGGCCAGCGCGAAACAGATACCGATGCGCTGCAACACCCCCCATGGCCGGTAGTGCGGCAGGTCCAGCCACCACCACGCCAGATAGTGCAGCAGCAGCCCCAAGCCGAGAATGCGCAGCGCGCGCAGCAGCACGGTGCGAGCGAGCCGCGCGCGGTCCGAACCCTGTTCGACCCTCGGCACCACACCCAGCGCGATCGACACACCAACGATCACCAGAAAGAACGGAAACACCAGATCGGTCAGCGTGCAGCCATGCCAGTCCGAATGCAGCAGCGGCGCATAGACATGACTCCAGCTGCCGGGATTGTTGACCAGCAGCATCGCCGCGACGGTGATGCCACGCAGGGCATCAACCGAGGCGAATCGAACGGGCTTGTCCATTTTCCAGAGCGACGTTGTCAGTCGCGCTGACCGGCGATCCAGGTGGCCTGGACCTGCAGGTCCCGGTCCAGCAGGACGAAATCGGCCTGGTAACCGGCCGCAATCTGCCCGTAGCGGTCACCCAGCCCGAGAAACTGCGCAGGATAGGTCGAAGCCATGCGTGCGGCCTCCGCCAGCGGCAGGCCCAGCAGCTTCACCGTGTTGCGCACAGCGGTGACCATGTCCAGCGCGGAGCCGGCCAAGGCACCGGCGGCGTTGCGCACCACGCCATCCACGGCAGTGATGACTTCGCCATACAGCTCGAACGCCGGATTGTCCGAGCCCACCATTGGCATCGCGTCAGTCACCAGGAACACCTTGCCGCGCGGTTTGGCCGCCAGCGCCACGCGCAGGCTGGCCGGATGCACGTGCACCCCATCGACGATCACCCCGCACCAGCTGCCGGCATCTTCCAGCGCGGCGCCGACGGTACCCGGATCACGCCCCTGCAGCGGCGACATCGCGTTGTACAGATGGGTGAAACCGGTGATGCCGGCGTCCAGTCCAGCGCGGATTTCCTCGTAGGTCGCTGCGGTATGGCCGGCGGCAACGATCGCACCGTTGGCGACCATCTGCTGGATCGTCGCGGCCGGCACCCGCTCCGGTGCCAGCGTGATCAGAGTGATGCCGTTGTCCAGCGACGTCACCATCTGGACTTCGTCGGCATCGGGCACGCGGAACTTGCCGGCATCATGCGTGCCCTTGCGCGCCGGGGCGATGTAGGGCCCTTCAAGGTGGATGCCGAGCACACCCGGCACCTGCGCCGCGATGGCGTCGCGGATGGCCTGCAACGCACGCGCCATCACCCCGGCATCGTCACTGATCAGTGTCGGCAGCATGCCGGTAGTGCCATACCTGCGATGACCGGCCATCATCGTGCGCAGCGCTTCCACATCGGTCCGGTTGTTGAACAGCACACCGCCACCGCCATTGACCTGCACGTCGATGAAGCCGGGCATCAGCCAGCCGCCGCCCAGATCCACCACCTCGTCGGCAGCGGCCAGTTGCGGATCATCGGCAGCGACGAGCGCAACGATACGGCCGTCGTCGATCAGTACCGCGACATCGTCACGGAAGTCCTCGCCGGTAAGAATGCGGCCGTTGCGCAGTACCGTTTTCATCAGACCGTTTCCGTGACCTTGTTCAGATGCGGCGGCAGATCCGGGTTGTTGCCCCGACGCAGCGCCAGCGCGTTGATCGCACGGTAGAAGCTCTGCACGATCAGCAGCGGCGCACACAGCGAATGCGGGGCCGCCACCACCGGCAGCGCGCCACCTTCACCGGCCAGCCACACCTGGGCGCCACGCGCGGCGAATTCCTCGGCCACGGCGCGGGTGCCGGCGCCGGTTTCATCGGGCAGCGCGAACGCCAGTACCGGGAAATCCCTGCCGACCAGCGCCATCGGACCGTGCTTCACTTCGGCCGAGCTGTAGCCCTCGGCATGCAGGCCGCAGGTTTCCTTGAACTTCAGCGCCGCCTCCTGCGCCGCCGCCAGACCCGGTCCGCGGCCCAGCACGAACAGGTTGTGGGCATCGACCAGGCCATCGGTCACCGCCGACCAGTCGCATTCCCATGCCTTGGACAACGCTGCCGGCAACTCGTCCAGCGCGGCGATCAGCGCCGGATCGTTCTTCCAGTACGCGCCCAGCTGCAGGATCGCCGCCAGCGAGGCCAGATAGCTCTTGGTCGCCGCGACACTGCGCTCGACGCCCGCCCCGAGCGGGATCACCGTGTCGGCCAGCTGCGCCAGCGGTGAATCCTCGACATTGACCAGCGCCACCACGCGCGCGCCGGCGGCCTTGGCGGCCTCGGCATTGCGCAGCAAGTCCGGGCTCTTGCCCGACTGGGAGATCACCACATACAGCGCGCCACGCACCTGCAACGGCGCCTCGTAGACCGAACCGACCGACGGCGAGGCCGAGGCGGTGACCAGGCCCAGCCGGGTTTCGAACAGATACTTGGCATAGGTAGCCGCGTGATCGGAGCTGCCACGTGCACAGGTCACCACGAACGGCGGCGGGTTCTGCCGCAGGTCGGCGGCCAGCGCCTGCACCACATCGCGGTTGCGGGCGAACTGGGCGGCGATGACGGCGGCGCTTTCGGCCGCCTCACGGAACATCAGGGTTTCGGTCTCACTCGGCAGTGCCATGGATCGTTACTCGGACAGGTCAGGGGGAGAGGAAGGAGGCCGCGACGGCTGTTGACGCAGCGGCGCGGTGGAGCCACGCACCACCAGCTGCGGGACGAAGCCCTGGTTATGCAGCTGCATGGGGGTGTCGTCATAGGCGTCGCTGCGTAACTGGCTGATCAGCAGCCGCGCGGCATGCCGGGCGATATCACCGGTGGCCTGCTTGGCGGTGGTCAGTGCCGGCCACGACTGGCGGGAGAAAGGACTGTCCTCGAAACCGGCGATGGACAGGTCATACGGCACGTTCAAACCGGCCGAGTTAGCCGCCGCCAGCACGCCGGCGGCGATCTCGTCGTTGGAACCGAAGATCGCGGTGGGCGGCTCGCGCAACGCCAGCAGGCGGCGCGCGCCACGGAAGCCGTCATCGAAGGTGTAATCGCCCGGCACGACCAGGTGTTTGTCCAGCGGAATGCCGTAGTCCTTCAGCGCCGCCTCGTAGCCGGCATAGCGCTCGCCACTGGAGCGGTGTGAAATGCCGCCCCACAGGAAGCCGATGCGCTGGTGACCCAGCTGGATCAGGTGCTCGGTAATTTCATAGGCCGCATCACGGTCATCGACGAACACGCACGGGCCATCGCCCGGGTCCTCGGTGGCGGCGATGATGCGGACCGTCTTGATGCCGCGCGCATTGAGCGCGGCGACCAGCTCCGGGCGCTCGGACATCGGCGCGGTCAGCACCAGTCCGGCCAGACGCGAACGCTGCACCGAATCGGCCAGCTCTTCGGCCAGCATCGGCGAGGTGGAATCACAGGGATGGATCTGCAGGCCGAAGCCGGTTTCCCGGCAGGCCGAGAGCACCCCGTTCTGCACGCCGATGATGTGGTACGGGTTGGGGTTGTCGTAGACCAGCCCGATCACGAACGTGGTGTTGCTGCGCAGATTGCGCGCCGACGGGTCCGGCTCGTAGTCCAGCTCGGCCACCGCACGCAGCACGCGCGCACGGGTGGCCTGCATCACCGATGGCTCATTGTTGATGACGCGCGAGACGGTCTTCAACGAGACCTTGGCCCGCTCGGCGACATCCTTGATGGTGGGTCTACGCATAACTGTTTCCCGCGTTGGCTCGATTCCCGCCATGATGCTCGATTCAGCGGCCACGTGCCTTGCCCGCGTTATGCCCCACCGTGCCGAAATACAGGATGTACAGGTAGCAGGGAATCATCAGTGCCGCGAACACAAGCTGGAAGTGTTCCGGATAGGCGTGCTTGAGCAGCGCGAAGGCCTGCGGGATGATCGCGCCGCCGGCAATACCCATCACCAGCAACGCCGAACCGGTCTGGGTGAAGCGGCCCAGACCACGGATCGCCAGCGGGAAGATCGCCGGCCACATCATCGCATTGGCAAAACCCAGTGCGGCCACAAAACCGACCGACACATAGCCATGGGTGAAGAATGCGCCCAGGGTGAACAGCACGCCCAGCACCGCGGACACGGCCAGATACTTTTCCTGCGAGATGAAGCGCGGGATCAGCGCCAGCCCCACGATGTAGCCGACCAGCATCGCGAACAGCGTGTAGGAGGTGAACAGCTTGGTGCTGTCCAGTGGCAGGCCGAAGGCATTGCCATAGGTACCGATAGCATCGCCAGCCATCACTTCCACGCCCACGTAGACAAACAGGCACAGCACGCCCAGCCACAGATGCGGGAACTGGAAGATGCTGCGCTTTTCGACCTTGCCGTCATTGGCGACCGCATTGGCCTCGTCGGCACGCACTTCCGGCAACGGCGAGAACAGCACCCCCACCGCCACCAGCAGCAGCACGCCGGCAATTGCCAGATACGGAGTATGGATCTTGGCGGCGAAGGCGTTCAGCAGTTCGGTCTTGGTGGCGGCATCGGCCGCCTGCACCTGGGTTTCCAGGTCACCGATGCCTTGCAGCACGAAGGTGCCGATCACCACCGGCGCCAGCATGCCGGCGATCTTGTTGCAGATACCCATCAGCGCGATGCGCTGCGCGGCGCCTTCGATCGGGCCAAGGATGCTGATGTAGGGATTGACCGCGGTCTGCAGCAGCGCCATGCCGCCGCCAATGACAAACAGGCCCCCCAATGCGCCACCGAACCAGCGCTGCGTGGCGAACTCGCCGAAGGCCATCGCACCGACCGCCATCACCGCCAGGCTCAACGCCAGACCTTTCTTCATCCCGGTGCGATTGAGGATCCACGACGCCGGCAACGCCAGGAAGAAATAGGACAGGTAGAACACCATCAGCACCAGGAACGCCGACACCTCGCTCACGTCGAAGGCCAGGCGGACAAAGGTGATCAGCGGACCATTGATCCAGGTACAGAAACCGATGATGAAAAACAGCACGCCGACGATGGCGATGGACGACACCATGCTGGTGCGCGGCGTGGAAGCGGGAACAGCAGACATGGGAAAGCTCCTGCGGATGCGGGAGACGGATCGAGCCGCCTGGCGATTACGTGGGAACAACGTTGTCACATTTATGGTTTGCTGCTGACAGGTTTGTCAACAACACCTGCCAGCAACGGTGGCTTGCGCGGCGTCCAGCAGATACCGGCAATCCTTTGCGCACCAGCGCCTTCCCAATAAAACCGCGTGTTTCAGCTGTTTCAAGCTATCGGATGCAACAAAACCGGCGGATGCAGGAATTGCGCGAAGCACGCCGCAGTGCAGCATCGAAAGTTGCAACTATTCGTTGACATCGTTGTCAGAACGATTACAGACTCGGCCCCGATTGGCGCCCCTGCGGGCGCTCCCACCTCACAGGGAATTCGAGTGACCGCTGTCGTCCCCCCACAACAGAGCAACTGTCACGAACACGCCTCCCGGCCCTTCTTCGCGGCGGATGTCGGCGGTACGCATGTACGTGTCGGCCTGATCCAGACCGGAGACGGCGACAGGCCCGCAATCGACGTGCTGTCCTACCGGAAGTACCGCTGCGCCGACTACCCGGGGCTGGACGCGATCCTCTCCGATTTCGCCAGCCACAATCCGACGGTTGCCGATTGCGTGATTGCCACCGCCGGCTATGCGCTGGCCGATGGCAGTGTGATATCGGCCAACCTGCCATGGCCGCTATCGTCGCGGAAGATACGCGAGGATCTGGGCTTCCAGAGCGTCTACCTGGTCAACGACTTTGAAGCCGTCGCGCATGCGGCCGCGCATATCGATGACAACCAGGTCCTGCAGTTGGCCGGTCCAAGCCAAGCCCCGGCAGGCCCGACGCTGGTGATCGGTCCTGGCACCGGACTCGGCGCCGCCCTCTGGATTCCGGTTGGCACGCACTCGATGGTCCTGCCCACGGAAGCCGGCCAGGCGTCGCTTGCGGCGACCACCGAGCTGGAAATGGCCGTGCTGCAGCAGATGCTGCGCACCCGTCCGCACGTGTCCATCGAACACGCCCTGTCCGGGCCGGGACTGCTCAACCTTTACAACGCGCTGTGCGCGGTACGCGACATCACGCCCATCCACATCACGCCCGATGCCGTCAGCGCCGCCGCCTGCGATGGCAGCGACCCGCATGCGGTGGAAGCCCTGCACCTTTTCTGCGGAATCCTCGGCTCGACCATCGGCGATATGGCCCTGCTCTACGGCGTGCAGGGCGGCATCTATCTGGCGGGCGGCATCCTGCCAAAGATCAGCCAGTTCCTTTTGAACAGCACCTTCGTCGAACGCTTCCTCAACAAGGGACCGATGCGCAAGGCACTGCAAAGCATTCCCGTGAAGCTGGTAGAGCACGGGCAACTGGGCGTTATCGGCGCCGCCAGTTGGTATCTGGAAAAGTCGGCCAAGCAAGCCCACGCAGCATAAGCAACAGATCCACCAGCACGACCTGCAGTAACGCGGCACATCCGTGCCATTCAATCTGATGTTGAGGAGAGACAACATGCATCGTAAAACCCTGCTTTCAGCGGCGATCGTCAGCTGCCTTGCGTTCAGCGCCCACGCACAGGACGCCAACCAGACCGCGACCGACCTGGACACCGTGACCGTTACCGGTATCCGTGCCAGCCTCGAGAAGTCGCTGGACACCAAGCGCAACAACGACACCGTTTCAGAGTCCATTACTGCAGAAGATATCGGCAAGTTCCCCAATACCAATGCCGCCGAGGCAATGGCGCTGATCCCGGGTGTCACCATCGACCGCCGCTTCGGCCAGGGCGAGCGCGTCTCCATCGATGGCACCGATCCCAGCCTCAACCTGAGCTTCATCGATGGGCACCCGGTCGCACAGGCCATCTGGCTGTACGGCGAGTCGCCCAATCGTGGCTTCGACTACACCATGCTCGCCCCGGAAGTGCTGGGTCGGCTGGAAATCATCAAATCCTCCGAAGCCCGGCTACCCGAAGGCAGCTTGGGCGGCACCGTGCTGATGCACTCGCGCAAGCCCCTGGACATGGACGCCAACGCCATCAGCGGCTCGGTCGGCTACAACTACAATGACCAGGCCGAGAAGGGCGCCCCCAATGTATCGGTGCTCTACAGCTGGAAGAACAACGACTCCACCTTCGGCGTCAACGTCGCCGCCCAGCGCCATGAGGAGCGGGTCGACCGCCAGGGTATCGAAATCTTCGGCTACAGCACCGTCGCCGACTTTGCTGCCGTCAATCAGAACGTGGCCGACCAGGTCGCCCGTGGTGAACTGCGACCGACCGACAAAGTGGCCCAGGAAATCAACGTGGCGTGGTTCCAGCAGAAGCGCACCCGCGACAGCGCACTGGTTAATCTGCAATTCAAGCCGAACGACCAGTTTGAAGGCACGCTGAGCGGGCTGTACATCAAAGAGAACTTCGACAGCTACAACCAGTCGATGTACAACTTCATGACGCAGAACAACTCTGCGATGGCCGCCATCGACTACTTCAACCCCACCGGCTCCAACGGCTTCGTCACCGGTGGCCATACCAATGCCAATCCGGGCAGTGGCACCGGCATTGTCTATGACAACCAGGTGCGCTTCTCCGAAGTCACCACCAAGGGCGTGGACCTCGACCTGCAGTACCGCGGCGAAGGCTGGAAGATTGGCGGCAAGATCGGCACCAGCAAATCCGAGAACCCGAACATCAGCCAGTTCCTGCTTGAGCCGATCTACAGCGGCGCGTATTCCTGGGACTACCGCAAGGGCTTTCAGGCTGACGACCAGGGCGATTATTACGATCCAGCCAACTGGGGCAACATGTTCGGCAACAACGGCGTGTTCAGCTCCGAAGCGCAGGACAAGTACGCCCAACTGGACTTCAGTATGAATTTCGACAGCGTGTTCAACCAGCTGCAAGCTGGCGTGCGCCGCACTGAACATACTGAAAACTACGGTCTTGGCGTCTATGGCGGCGTACGCGGCGGCACCTTGGCCGACGTTGGCACCATCGGCAACACCAGCCTGCTGAGCAGCCTCCCGGGCGTTTACGGCAACACCAGCCGTCATCCGCAAGTGGGCGCAGGCAATGTAATCGACTGGGTCAAGGGCAGCCCGGTGGACTACACCCGCTCCGACGCCGCCAGCCTCCTGAACAACACCTGGGAGCTGGAGCAGAAGACCACCGCCGTCTATACCCAGTTGAATTTCTCCACTGGCGCGCTGCGCGGCAACGTCGGCGTGCGCTGGGTACAGACCAACACCGACAGCAGCGCCTACGTGTATGGCGATAACGTACCGGTGCTGCCGGCTCCGGCCGAATGGTGGCAGACCACCAAGAGCAAGAAGAGCAACATGCTGCCCTCGCTCAACCTGGTCTATGACAACGGCGGCGATGTGGTGCTGCGCGCCTCGGCCGCCAAAGTCATTGCCTGGGCGCCGTACAACCTGATGTCGAACAATCTGTTCTTGAACGACACCATGATGACCGGCTCGGGCGGCAATCCGGACCTGGACCCGTACAAGGCGTACAACTTCAACCTGTCGGCCGAGTGGTATTTCGCGCCGCAGTCCGTGCTGGCCGGCTCGGTATTCCTCAAGCAGACCCAGAACTACGTGCTGCAGACCCCGGGCGTGGAGCGCCGCTATAACTCCATGCGTGACAACAACCCGGCGACCTGGCTGAATGTCGTCGGCTCCCAAGGCTGCACTGCCGACGGTTTCTGCGATTACAGCGTGACCCGCCCGCGCAATGCCGGTGGTGCCAGTGTTCGCGGCTTCAACGTGAACTACCAGCAGGCATTCGGCGACACCGGTCTGGGCCTGATCGCCAACTACACCTACGCAACCGGCGAGACGGATGCCGGCAACAACATGCCGTATCTGTCGCGCAGCACGGTCAGCGTCAGCCCGTACTTCGAAAACGAGCTGTTCAGTGCACGCGTCAACTACAACTGGCGCAGCAAGTACGAAGGTGTTGGCTACGTTGCCGGTGCACCGGCTGCAACCACCGCCGCCTATGCCGACCTGAGCGCAAGCCTGGGCTTCAACATCACCGAAAACCTCAGCTTGTCGCTGGACGCGATGAACCTGCTCAATGAGAAGTACGAGCAGTATGTGAGCCAGGAAGAGCAGCTGGCAGCGGCCTACTTCACCGGCCGTCGCTACATGGCCAGCCTGCGTTTCAAGTTCTGATCTATCCCGGCGTGCACCATCGGCGGTGAGTTTGATGCGCCGGGCCTGGATGATTCCGGGCCCGGCGTTTTTTGTTTAGTACCCTCTCGAACCACAAGAACGGAGCTCCGCCCATGACGAAGTCCCCTCCCGCGCGCAACCGCGCCCTCTGGCTTGGCAGCTGCGTATTGCTGGGCTTCACCGCGTTGCACGCGCATGCAGGCGACCTCGGCGCCCCGCTCCAGCTGATTCCGCTGCCCGCCAGCTACCAGGCGGTGGAAGGAAAAGACTTCGCCATCGGTCCTGCCACCCGCGTTGCCGGCGGCGATGCCACCTCGCGCCGGGTCGCCAGCCAGTTCATCAACCTGCTGAAACAGAATGGCGGCCCCGCGCTGGCCGTGAGCGACAAGGCCAGCAAGGCACAGATCCGCTTCCAACTGGACGCATCCGTGGCGACCGGGACCGAAGGCTATGCATTGAAGGTGTCCAGCAAGGGCATCGACGTCAGTGCGCGGGATGAGGCCGGGCTGTTCTACGGTGCGGTGACCGCCGCACAACTGCTGACCGGCGACAAGACCGGCCAGGTTGCCGCGGCCACCATCGAGGACGCGCCCCGCTTCAGCTGGCGCGGCTTCATGCTCGATTCGGCCCGCCACTTCCAGAGCATCGACGAGATCAAGAAGCTGCTCGATGCGATGGCCCAGCACAAGCTCAACACTTTCCACTGGCACCTCACCGATGACCAAGGCTGGCGCATGGAGATCAAGCGCTACCCGAAGCTCACCGAGACAGGCAGCTGTCGCGTACCGCTGGGCGATGCCGGCCGCAACGAGGAAACCGGTGAGCCGCGCACCTACTGCGGTTTCTACACCCAGGAGCAGATCCGCGAGATCGTCGCCTATGCCGCCGAGCGCCACATCCGGGTGATCCCGGAGGTCGACGTGCCGGGCCACGCCACGGCGGCCATCGCCGCTTATCCGGAGCTGGGCGTCACCGACCAGAAGCTGGTCATCGACAACCAGTGGGGCGTGTTCCCCAACCTTTTCAACACCGAAGAAAGCACCCTGCAGTTCCTCGAGAACGTGCTGCTGGAAGTGATCGGGATGTTCCCGGCCAAGTACGTCCACGTAGGTGGCGATGAGGCGGTGAAGGACCAGTGGATCGCCTCCAAGCGCGTGCAGGAGCATATGCGCGAACTCGGCCTGAAGGACGAGATGGAGATGCAGAGCCACATGATCAAGCGCCTGGAGAAATTCCTGGAGCAGCATGACCGGCGCCTGATCGGCTGGGACGAGATCCTCGAAGGCGGCCTTCCGCCGGAAGCGACGGTGATGTCCTGGCGTGGCACCGAAGGCGGCCTGAAGGCGGCCAGCGACGGCCATGACGTGGTGATGTCACCGGTCACCCACATGTACATGGACTACCTGCAGACCGAATCGCCGAACGAGCCACCGGGCCGTCCGACCACAATCACTCTGCAGAGGGCCTACGAATTCGAGCCGGTGCCGGCGGAACTGGCAGCCGACAAGCGCTCCCATATCCTCGGCCTGCAGGCCAACATGTTCAGCGAGCACACCCGCAACAACCGGAATCTGGAACACAACCTGTTCCCGCGCCTGGCGGCAGTGGCCGAAACCGGCTGGAGTCCGCAGGACAAGCGCGACTTCGAAAGCTTCCGCGCCCGCCTGCCCCGTCAGCTGCAACGCTATCAGGCCATGGGTATCGCCTATGCCAAGACGCCGTTCCAGGTGGACATGAGCGAGAAGGGCGACCGCATCGCCGGCACCGCCGAAGTGACTCTGGACAATCCCCTGGGTTATGCGGTGCGCTACACGCTAGATGGCAGCGAGGTCACCGCCAGCTCGCCCCTCTACAACCAGCCACTGCAACTGAAGCTGCCGACCGAGGTGCGCATGGCCGCGTTCTTCGACGGCAAGCCACTGGCTGCGGAAAACCGCTTCCAGGTAACCCGCGATTCCCTGCGCATCCGCGAAGACACCCAGCTGGGCCTGTGCCCGAACGGTGGCAAGCTGTTGCTGCGACTGGAAGACGACGGCCCGGCCGAAGGGGAGCGCGAGATCTTCAACGTCAACATCTTCAACCCCTGCTGGCTGTGGCCCGAAGCCGATCTGCGCGGCGTGCACAGGGTGAAGGTGCGGGCCGGCCGGATCCCCTACAACTTCCAGCTGGCCGGAGATGAGCCTGCCCGCAAGTTCGTACCGGCACGCAGCACGCATGGCGAGATGGACATCCTGGCCAATTGCGAAGGCAAGCCGCTGGCGAGCGTGCCCCTGCCGGCCAACCCCGCCGCCGACGGTTTCCTGGAGCTGGAAGCCCCGATTACCGGCACCGATACTCCTACCGACCTGTGCATCCGCTTCACCGGCGACACCCGCCCGAACATGTGGACACTGGATCGCGTGGAGCTGCAAACGGCGGACTGATCAACCCAGACCCCTGTAGACAGGCCGCTGTAAACAAAGGCCACCGGAGACGGTGGCCTTTTCTTTTGGGAGGACAAAAGGCATGCGAATAAATTTCACAGCCAAAGGCGTCACCCTCCACAAAACGGCTGAAACGTAAGCCAGGTTGCAGGTGAAAGTGAAATATACCGATAAATCATTGATATGAATGGAGCAGGTACAACCTGATCAATATGAAAATTTTTTGCAACGCAGCTTGACATCGTTGTCACCCAACACGAAACTCCGGCTACCGCAGCGCCCAGACACGCCGCGCGAATCTCCGGGGAAAGTCCAGTGGCCGTCAGCATCCATCCAGCACACGATGTCTTCCCCCCCCGCCCTGCCCCCCTGGTGGCCGCGGACGTGGGGGGAACACACGTGCGCGTGGGACTGATCCAAGCGGCTGTTGGAGCGCCATCGAATCTGGATGTGCTGTCCTATCGCCAGTACCGCTGTGCCGATTACCCCAGCCTCAGCGCCATCCTTGCCGACTTCCACAGCCAGGCACCGGGCGTGCGCGAATGCGCCATCGCCAGCGCCGGCTATGCACTGGAAGACGGCACGGTGATTTCGGCCAACCTGCCATGGGCGCTGAGCACCACACGCATCCGCGACGACCTTGGCTTCGAGGCGGTGCACCTGGTCAACGATTTTGAAGCCGTGGCACATGCGGCGGCCCATATCGATGCACGCCAGGTGTTGCAGCTGACCGGCCCGGCCGACGCAGCGTCGGGTCCGACCCTGATCGTTGGCCCCGGCACCGGCCTGGGTGCCGCGGTATGGATTCCCGGCCCGCATCGCTCGGTGGTGTTGGCCACAGAAGCCGGCCAGGCGTCACTGCCGGCCACCACCGCACTGGAAACGGCGGTACTGCAGCAGATGCTGCGGGGTCGCTCGCATGTCTGTATCGAACAGGCCCTTTCTGGCCCCGGCCTGCTCAATCTCTACATCGCGCTGTGCGCCATCCACGACGCCCGTCCTGTCCACGCCACCCCCGATGCCATCAGCACGGCCGCCCAAGGCAATGACGATCCGGTGGCGCGTGAAACCCTGCAGCTGTTCTGCGGAATCCTCGGCTCGACCATCGGCGACATGGCGCTGCTGTACGGCATCAAGGGCGGCATCTACCTGGCGGGCGGCATCCTGCCGAAGATCAGCCAGTTCCTTTTGAACAGCACCTTTGTCGAGCGCTTCCTCAACAAGGGGCCGATGACCACGGCGCTGCAAGGCATTCCCGTGAAGCTGGTAGAGCACGGGCAACTGGGCGTCATCGGCGCCGCAAGCTGGTATCTGGGCCGGAGGGACGCCTAACCCGGAGCACTTCCAACCGCAGTACCCCGGTGCATGTGTCGAATCAACCGCGCATGGACCCCCACTACGCAGTGTCCGGTGCACACCGGAAATCCAACAATGATGAGGAGAGACATCATGAGGTACCGCAAGTCCGTACTATCCGCCGCGATCGTCACCTGCCTGAGCTTCTCGGCCCACGCACAGGACGCCAGCCAGAGCGCGACCGACCTTGATACCGTCGTGGTCACCGGCATCCGCGCCAGCCTGAAGCAGGCCATTGATTCCAAGCGTGATTCCGATGCCATCGTCGACGTGGTCACCGCCGAAGACGTGGGCAAGTTCCCGGCCACCAACGTTGCCGAGGCCATCACCATCATCCCCGGCGTGACCATCGACAAGGCCTTCGGCCAGGGTGAGAAGGTCTCGATCCTCGGCACCGATCCGGCCTTGAACCGCACCCTGCTCAATGGCCAGACCATTGCCTCGGCCGACTGGTTCATCTCTGACCAGCCAGGGCGCACCTTCAACTACTCGCTGCTGGCTCCGCAACTGGTGAGCAAAGTCGAAGTCTACAAGTCGCCGGAAGCGTGGCTTGAGGAAGGCTCGATCGGCGGTACCGTCAACATCTCCACACGCAAGCCACTGGACCTGAGCGGCACCACCATCTCCGGCTCCGTCGGCTACCTTTACAACGACCGCGTTGAAGCAGGCGACCCCTCGGTATCGGCGATGTTTGGCTGGAAAAACCAAGCCGACAATTTTGGCGCCATCATCTCGGCGCAACGCTCGATCGAAAACATCCGCCGTGACGGCATCGAATCCTATGGCACGGTCACTGGCAAGGACTACATCAACGGCAAGGGCGGCTCGCCCAACTCGGTCACCACCACCACGACCGACTGGTCGACCGATCCCGCTACCACCATGCCGCCAAGCTGCGTGGGCGCCTGCAAAGACACCCTGCTCGCCAATCCGAACGCGGTGGCGCCGAACTCGATCAGTGCCCACTATTTCGAACAGGAGCGCGAGCGCGACACCCTGTCCGTGGCACTGCAGTTTAAGCCCAACGACAAGCTGGACATCGAGTTCAACGCGCTCAACGTCAAGGCCAAGTACGACAACATGACCCACTCCATGTTTGCCTTCAATGGCAACCCATGGAATGCGCTGGGCAATCTGACCGACCTGACCGTCGATGGCGGCGTCATCACCAAGGCCTCGTTCCGCAATGCCCTGACCGTGTACGACCTGCTGAACCGCCAGGCGACAGTGGACACCGACTCCTATGACCTGAAGTTCACTTGGAAGGACGAACGCTGGTTCGCTTCCGCCCACGCCGGCGTCTCCAAGGCCACCGGCGGCACCGGCAAGCAGGTGTTCGGTGAGTTCCTCAACAAGGCCAATTACAGCTATGACCTGAGCGGAAAAACTCCGACCCTGAATTTCTCCGGCTACCAGACCGACCCGATTTCCGACGTCGCCAACCACATGAAGCCGGGACAGTCCGGCAGCCCGTTCACCGATCCATCCGCATATCGCTTCGACGGCGGCGGCCCTGCCGGTGGTTGGCACACCAACCCCCCCTCCGCCACCAACTGGGGCGCCGGCTGGGGCGGCAATATCGTCACCAAGCCGACCCGGGACGAAGAGAAGTACGTCCAGGCCGACTTCGGCATCACACTGGATTCGCCTATCTACCAGCTGCGCTTCGGCGTGAAGCGTCGCGAACACGAAACCGCACAGTCGATGGCCGGTGTGTCACTGGCCTCGATCAAGGGCTATGGCGATTTGACTGCCGACCAGTTCGATCCGAAGCCGGTGCCGGACAGCTATCTCAGCGGCTTTGGCAACGTCGGCGACCTGTCCAACCGCTTCATGATCGACGGCTGGGCATTGGCCGACTACATCAACAGCGGCAAATGGCTGGCACCGTGGCAAACCATGCCGACGCCGAGCACGTTCAACGATCCGTCCTTTGCCTCCAACACCTGGTCGGTGAAGGAAGACATCAATGCCGCCTACCTCCAGGCTGATTTCAGCTATGACCGTCTGCGCGGCAACTTCGGTGTGCGCCTGGTGCAGACCGAGTCGGAAAGCACCGGCTACAAATGCTCTTCGCTCAAGAGCCCGTGCCCGGCTGACGGCTATGTGCTGAACACCATCAGCAAGAAGTACAGCAATGTCCTGCCGAACGTGAACGTCGCATACGACCTCAATGACAGCGTGGTGCTGCGTGGTTCGGCGGCGAAGGTCATCTCCCGTCCGAACTACGGCGACATGTCCAGCTACCTGTGGATTGGCGACCAGACCCTCACCGGCGGCGGCGGCAACCCGGAGCTGGATCCGTACGAGTCCACCAACCTGGACTTCTCTGCCGAGTGGTATTTCTCCGAGAACGCCATTCTGGCGGGTACGGCGTTCTACAAGAAGGTGGACAACTACATCCTGTACACCACCCAGAAGGAGACGCACTACAACCAGGCCGAGAGCGCCGACATGGAGTACGACATCACCCGTCCGAACAATGCCGGTGGCGCGAAGATCCAGGGCTATTCGGCTGCATTCCAGAGCAGCTTCGACAATGGTCTGGGCCTGCTGGCCAACTACACCTACGCCGACGCCAAAGCTGACGCGGGTGGGCGCCTGCCGTTCAACTCCAAGAACCAGATCAACGTCAGTCCGTTCTTCGAAAGCGACCGCTGGAGCGCACGTGTCACCTACTCGTGGCGCTCGAAGTACTACACGCAGGCTGACCGCGGAAACTTCCTGGTCACCGATGACTACGACTCGCTGGACGCCTCCATCAACCTCAAGCTGACGGAAAACCTGACCCTCGGCCTGGACGGCATGAACCTGCTGGATAGCGAGTACCGCTCCTATGCGGAAGTGCCGGGTATCGCCAACACGGAAAAGGTGATCCGCGGCCTCTACCGTACGGGCCGTCGCTACATGGCCACACTGCGCTTCGCCTTCTGATAGCCGCCACTGACTGTTGATTGTTTTACCGCTGTCTTTCTCCTCCAGCGGGCCTGGGTTTTCCAGGCCCGCTTTTTTTTGCCCGCCCACCGGCCCTGTCGCTCCAGTGTTTCTCCGCCATGCAGACCGGCCAGACACCGCCGATCCGACGGTACGGAGCGCCTGCAACGGACTCTCGCGGAAGAATCAACACGCTCGTAGAAGCGCTCAATTCCATCTGCGCCGCCAGCGGAACAGTGCGATCACCGTGGCGGATCAGCAACCGGCACAAGGGGCTACACGCCCGTCCCAGACGCAGCCACACCATTCCAGAGAAGCACCCGCATCGCAGTGCACGCATGTGGCGCAGCCAAACCAGACCGGGCGCAGACCAGAAGGAACGGGGCGGACTGCGCGAGGGTAAAAGCAGCGCAGACCGCCTACACCACCGACAGTCACCTCCCGGATGACACGGAAAACATCAATGAATCGATTGTGAACATAATTTTCATTATTAAAACAAAAACGAGCAGACGAGTTTCATATGAAATGAATTATGAAAAATTTTCAAGACTATTAATGTTTAAAAACAAACATATGGTTACGAAAATGAGAAAAATTTCCGACTGATTTTCATGAGAATTTTTTTTGCATTTAACCGAATGCTGACTGCACACTTCACCCACACCTCAGCGCCATCCATGACGCACTCAAAGGAATGACGTGGACAAGCCAGCCGTGCAGCCACTCGGATATAGCGCCCTCGCCACCGGCGGCCCTGCGTGCAGTTCTGTGGCGAGTCCATCGAAAGCCTTCACCAACCCCGATCGCACAGGGCGGCTTGCCGCGCGACCTGGCCGTCCTTGCTCGACGACCGGGTCCTCATATCCGCGGCGCTTCGCCCGCGACGCTTTCCCGCAAGCAACCCGCATGCGGACATCGCCGGCCAGCCCCTCCGCTGGCCACCACCAGCAAAGGGAGAGAGACCTTTGAACCATCGCAAGTCGCCGCTCACCGCGGCCATCGTCAGCTGTCTGGCATTGAGCTTCTCGGCTGTCGCGCAGGACGCCCGGGACGATGCCACCGAGCTTGACCGCGTTGTCGTCACCGGCATCCGCGCCAGCCTTCAGCAGTCGCTGGAAACCAAGCGCAATGCCGACGCCATCGTGGATGTCATCACCGCCGAGGACGTGGGCAAGTTCCCGGCCACCAACGTTGCCGAGGCGATGACCATCATCCCCGGCGTCACCATCGACCGCGCCTACGGCCAGGGCGAACGCGTCAGCATCCTGGGCGTCGACCCGGCCTTGAACCGCACCCTGCTCAATGGCCAGTCCATCGCCTCGGGCGACTGGAACATGTCCGACTTTCCGACCCGGACCTTCAACTACTCGCTGCTGGCACCAGAGCTGGTGGGCAAGGTGGAAGTGTTCAAGTCGCCGGAAGCGCGTCTGGACGAGGGCTCCATAGGCGGTACCGTGAACGTTTCCACACGCAAGCCGCTGGATATGCCCGAGCAGATCAGTATCACCGGCCGGGTCAGCTATGCCCGCAATGATCGCGTCGAAAAGACTGACCCCAGTGCGTCCGCAGCCTTTGGCTGGAAGAACAGCGCCGACAATTTCGGCTTCATCCTTTCAGCCCAGTCCAGCAACGAGAGTATCCGCCGCGACGGCATCGAGTCCTACAACACGGTGCGTGCGAAAAACTACCGCGATGGTCTGGATGGTGCCGCCGGCTCGGTCAACAACACCGGCGACGACTGGTCACAGCCGGCACTTCCCAACGGCAAGCAGCCTCAGAAACCAGGCACCTGCCAGGGCGCCTGTGCGGATGCGCTCAATTCCAACCCTGAGGCGATCGGACCCAGCACAATCAGTGCACACTTCTTCGAGCAGGAGCGTAAGCGGAATACCTACTCCGCCTCCCTTCAGTTCAAGCCGGTTGAGCAACTGAATATCGAAATCAATGCGCTGAAGATCGACGCCAGCTTCGACCACATGGCGCAGTCAATGTTCGCATGGCCGGGAAATACCTACGGCAGCCTGATGACGCTGACTGACGTCACCATCGAAGACGGCCTGATCACGGGCGGCAAGCACAAGGGCGGTCGTATGACGTTCGATATGCAAAACCGCCGCGCCAAGATCGAGTCTGAGACCTACGACATCAAACTCGATTGGAACGGCGATCGCTGGTACGCGTCCACACACATCGGCAGCACCAAGGCTGAGGGCGGTCCGGAGCAGGTGTACGCCAGCTTCCTGGCACCGGCGGACTACGAGTGGTCCATCGGCAACGGCCCGGGAACGCCTGCGACGCTGAAGATCATCGGAGACAACCCCTTCACCAACCCGGAAATGTTCCGCATGGACGGGGGCTACGCCAGCCCGTGGCATACCGATGCGCCGACACAAAGCAACTGGCGAAGCGGCTGGGGTGGCAACCTGATCGAGAAGCCCACGCTTGACAAGGAGACCTACGGTCAAGTGGATTTCGGCTTCAAACTCGACTCCCCGGTCTACCTGATCCGCGCCGGCTACAAGCAGCGTTCGCACGAAACCGGCCAGATGCAGCGCGGCGTGGTGCTCGACTCAGTCTCCACATACGGCGATGCCACGGCCGACATGTTCGACCCACGCAAGCTTCCCGGCAACTACCTCGACGGCTTCAGTGGCTATGGTGACTTGGGCAACCGGTTCACTATTGATGGCTGGAAGCTCGCCGACTACATCAACAGCGGCGACTGGCTGGCGCCATGGCAGAGTGCCCCGGTATCCACCACGCTGGGCAACCTGGAGTTCGTGCGTAACACCTGGACCATCGAGGAGGACATCAAGGCCGCCTATGTGCAGGCCGACTTCAGCCTCGACCGCCTGCGCGGCAACATCGGCGTACGCTATGTCCGCACCGAATCCGCCTCCAGCGCCTATGAATGCAACACCGGGCTGAAGAGCTGCACCGAGCGCGAATGGAGTCAGGAACGCATCGCCGCCTCGTTTGACTACGTTACCCGCAAGAGCAAATACAACAGCGTACTGCCCAACCTCAATCTCGCGTACGAGGCCAGCGACGACCTGGTACTGCGCTTGTCCGCGGCCAAGACCATGGCACGCCCGGGCTACTCGGACCTATCCAGTTACATGTGGCTGTCCGACCAGACCCTGACCGGTGCAGCAGGCAACCCGAACCTGAAGCCATATCGCTCCAGCAACCTTGATTTCTCGGCGGAGTGGTACTTCAGTGAGGACGCGATCCTGGCCGGCTCCCTGTTCTACCGCGATGTTGCCGACTACATCGTCAATGTGGCGCAGGACGAAACCCACTGGAACGACAACCAGCGCGACGATGCGGTGTATCGGGTTGACCGTCCGGTAAACGGTGGTGACGCCAAAATCAAGGGCGCATCAATCGCTTGGCAACAGAACATTGGAGCTGGTTTCGGCGTGATCGCCAACTACACCTATTCCGACGGTGAAGCCAGTGGTGGTCTGCCGCTGCCTTACAACTCGAAGAACCAATTCAACATCAGCCCATACTTCGAGAACGACCGCTTTACTGCCCGCATCACCTACAACTGGCGTGACAAGTACTTCACTCGCATCAATGGCAGCCAGCAGTTGTGGACGATGGACTACCACTCACTGGATGCATCGGTTTCCTACAAGATCACCAACAATCTCAGCGTGGGACTTGAAGGCATGAACCTGCTTGACGAGCAGTATCACAGCTACTTTGGCGCCGAAAAGCTGCTTAATGGCGCTTACAAGAGTGGCCGCCGTTACATGGCCTCACTGCGCTTCGCCTTCTAAGCCGTAATGCAAAACCACCTGGCGGGAGCCGAGAGCTCCCGCCAGGCTCAAGCTCACTCCGCAGTTCGTACAGGTCATCGCGCGCATGAGACACCCCTTCTTTGCCAAGGCCCCCCACCGGCCGCTTCTGCTCGCACCCACAGTGCAAGGCGTTGTGCTGCTGATGCTGCTTGCCTTGGGCCTGTCAGCCATCGCCGCTGATGATCTCTCCGGCTACTGGCTTGGCGAGATCGGCAGTCCGCGCGAGAAAGTCAGCATCGGCCTGAATCTGCAGGCAGACGCCCACGGCCGCTACGACATGCAGCTGGATCTGCCCATCGCCCATCTGCGCGCCCTGCCGTTGCATGGCAAGGCCGACCTGGACGACAGCGGCACCCTGGTTCACCGCAGCTTGCATATGGCGCTGCGCAGGCAGGGAAACGAACTCGTCGGCACCTTGCTTGGCAACGGCGAACGTATGCGCCTGCGGCGTGGCGAGCGCGACACGCTGCCCACGACAAGCGCGCCCGATGCCCCCGCATCCCTGCCGGACCCACGCTGGCAGGCCCATCTGGGTGGCCAGATCTTCGCCTCGCCGGTAGCCGACGGCGGCGTCGCCTATATCGGCACCACCGCTGGCAGCCTGTATGCCATCGATCTTGCCGATGGCAGCGTGCGCTGGGGCAGCGCGCTCGGCTATCCGATCTATGCAACCGCGCTGCTGACCGACGATGCGGTTTTCATCAGCAGCGATGGCGGTTACCTGCACCGGCTTGACCGCAAAAGCGGGCGCGAACAATGGCGCTCGTCGATCCAGGACGCACGCAGCAGCCGTGAACCGCCCAACCCGCAATCCGCCGCCTGGGAGTGGCAGGGCCCACGCCCGCTGCTTGCCAATGGCCAGCTCCATATCGGCGGTAGCGACGGCAGCGTGCAAGCGCTGGATATGCATACCGGCGCCAGTCGCTGGAAGCGCCAGCTGTCCGGTCGCATCCTGCACAGCCTCGCCAGCGATGGCCAGCAATTGTTTGTGGTTACCGAAGCAGGCGTGCTGCAGGCGCTCAATGCCCGTACCGGCAGCCCGCTGTGGCAATACCGCATGCCGGCACGTCCCGGGGCAGCCCCGGTGGTGTATCGCGGCCGGGTATTCTGCAACGACCGCAGTGGCGTGCTGCATGCCGTCGATGCACGCACCGGCAATGCACTGTGGCTGACCCAGTTCTGGACTTCGTGGATCGAATCGGAACCTGCCTTCGACGGCAACACGCTGTACATCGGCTCCTCCGACCTGCGCAAGGTCAGCGCCATCGACATCATCAACGGTCGCGTCCTCTGGCGCACCGATGTCGGCGGCTGGAGCTGGGGCACGCCGCTGGCGCTGGGCGATCACCTGGTGATCGGCATGGCCGCTGGCCACCCCTATTTTCTCGATCACGGCGCCGGTATCGGTGTGCTGGATCGACGTGATGGGCGCTGGCTTTCCGCCTACTCGCTACCGCCCGGACGCGGCTTCCAGTGGGGCATCGCCGGCAGTGTTTCCGGTGATGCGACAACGCTGGTAGCCGCCGACATCGAGGGTGTGCTGATGGGGTTTGATCTGGATGCGATGCTCCGTACAACCTCGGCCACAGCGCGGACCACGGCACACAGACCCTGACCCAGAGTGCATCGTGTGTTTTTTTCCCCCGCCCGGATCGCCCCCGTCATTCCAACAACCAGCTGTAAACGCAGCAATCGGCTGGCCACGGCCACCTGACATCGACCAAGAGGATTCACGATGACCCGACACCGACTCTCCACCCACCTCCTGCATGCGGCAATGCTGGCCATTCTCGCCAGCACCACAAGCCAAGCCGGGACCGCACACGCCAGCCCGTCGGCGCAGATGCAACCGGTGGATGCGAGCAGTGCCAGCATCATTCCCCGTCCTGTCGTGCTGCAGCCGCTCAGCGGCCGTTTCACCGTTGATGCCTCCACCCGTGTGATCGCCAATGGCGACACCGCGGCCGTCGCACGCCAGTTCATCCAGATGCTGGGCGACACTTCGCCACTGAAGCTGCAGCCAGGGACCGGACAATCCAGCAAGAACAGCATCAGCTTCCAGCGGGTTGCCGCGCGCGATGGCGCCTCCGCCGAGGCCTACGCGTTGCGCGTGGACAACAACGGCATCGTGGTGGAAGCCAGCGACGACCGCGGCCTGTTCTACGGCGCGATGTCGATCTGGCAGATGCTGGCGCCTGCACAGTCCGCTTCGGTGACAGTGGATGCAGTGCGCATCGATGATGCGCCGCGTTTTTCCTGGCGCGGCTTCATGCTTGATTCGGCCCGCCACTTCCAGAGCGTGGAGCAGATCAAGACCCTGCTCGATGCCATGGCCACGCATAAGCTCAACACCTTCCACTGGCATCTGACCGACGACCAGGGCTGGCGCATGGAGATCAAGCGCTATCCGAAGCTGACCGAGGTCGGCAGCTGCCGCGTGCCGGCCGGCGAGGCAGGCGTCAAGGCCGACGGTTCACCCAACCGGTATTGCGGCTACTACACACAGGACCAGATCCGCGATGTCGTGGCCTACGCTGCCGCCCGCCACATCACCGTGGTGCCGGAAATCGACGTGCCAGGCCATGCCCAGGCTGCTGTCGCCGCCTACCCGGAACATGGGGTGGTCAACGGCCCGACCCAGACCTCGCACAACTGGGGCGTGAATCCCTATCTGTTCAATCCGCGCGAGGAAACCCTGCAGTTCCTGGAGAACATCCTGAGCGAAGTGATCGGGATGTTCCCCGGCCAGTACGTGCATATCGGCGGCGACGAGGCGGTCAAGTACCAGTGGCAGGACTCGCCACAGGTGCAGGCCTACATCCGCGAGCTGGGGCTGAAGGATGAGGAAGCGCTGCAGTCGCATATGCTCAAGCGTCTGGAGAAGTTCCTGGAAAGCCACGACCGCAAGCTGATCGGCTGGGACGAGATCATCGAAGGCGGTCTGCCTCCGGAAGCGACGGTGATGTCATGGCGTGGCATCGAGGGCGGCATCGAGGCAGCCACCCATGGCCACGATGTGGTGATGACACCGGGCAATACGCTGTATCTGGACTTCCTGCAGACCAACTTGCCGGATGAGCCGCCGGGCCGCCCGAAGTTCACCTCGATGCAGCGCATCTACGCCTTCGATCCGGTCCCGGCCCAGTTGAATGCCGAACAGCGCAAGCATGTGCTGGGCGTTCAGGCCAATATGTGGACCGAGCACACCCGCACGTTCGAACGTCTGCAGCACAACCTGTTTCCACGCATGTCGGCGCTGGCCGAGATCGCCTGGACGCCGCTGGCGCGCAAAAGCTACGACGACTTCCTGGCCCGTCTGCCGGCACAGCTGCAACGCTACAAGGCGCTGGATATCGCCTATGGCCAGACCGCACTGGCCGTGGCAATGAAACGGCAGGACGACCGCGCCGGCAACAAGGTGACAGTAGAGCTGTCCAATCCACTCGGCTACCGCGACATCCGCTACACCACCGACGGCAGCCTGCCCACTGCACAATCGCCGGCCTACCCGGGTGCGTTGACGCTCCCGGTGCCCACGGAGTTGAAGGCGCTGACCTTCTTCAACGGCAAGCCCGTCGCCGATGCCCCCAGCGGCTGGACGTTCGATGCCGCCTCGCTATTGACCCGCACCGACAAGACCCTGGCGCAATGCCCGCAGGGCGGCCGCCTGCTGCTGCGCCTGGAAGACGACAATCCGCTGGAGGGCAGCGGACGGGACAACTTCGATGTCAGCATCTTCAACCCGTGCTGGCTGTGGGAAGACGCACAGCTGCAGGACATCGCCGCGTTCAAGGTCCGCGCCGGCCGCATCCCCTACAACTTCGGCCTGCTGAAGGAAGAAGAGGCCCGCCGCGGCTACCGCAAGCCTGTGGCCAGGCACGGCGAGTTCGAGGTACGCGCCGGTTGCGAAGGCCGCGTGCTGGCGTCGGTACCGCTGCCGCAACATCCGGGCAAGGACGGCTTCATCGAACTGGAAGCACCGCTGCGCAAGGGTACCGAACAGATCACCGATCTGTGCATGACCTTCAGTGGCGATACCCGCCCGCAGATGTGGGTGCTGGACCAGATCCGCCTGCAACCGGCCAAGTAGTTACCCGGGAGGGCGCGGTGCGTTCCCCAGGGTCCTCTCCACCCTGCGGCCCGCACCGCGCCATCTTTTACAGCCGTCACCGGTGCCGCGCAGGGCCCGGTGACCTGCCAACCGTAGCAGCCCGCCCGCGTGTGGAAAAGCCGATAGTGAGCGACGGCACTTCCGCGGCACACCACACCCGCTGGTTGCAGCGGCAACCCGGATTCCAGACTGGAACCGCCGCTCAACGCGGCTGCAAACGCAGCAGCAGATCGCGCAGTGGTGTCAGGGCGGTCAGCATCCCCGCGACAACTCCGCCGGTGTTGGCCAGCGCATCCATCGGATCGGCCATGCGGGTGGCGGTCAGCGCACCTTGCGCCCACTCGATGCCAATTCCCGTCAGCACCAGTCCCAGCGCAACCGCGCCCAGCGCGCGACGTGTGGCGAACAGCTGCACGGCGCAGGCGGCCAGCACGAAATACGCGAGGAAGTGTTCGAGCTTGTCGCTGTTGGGCGGCAATGCCAGCGGCGGCGGTGGAATCAGACACACCGCAATCACACCCAGCAATGCCACGCACCACAATCCCAACCACCACCGCGCGTGCCGCAACGGTTTAAGCACCGTGCTCACAGGCGCCAAGTCAGATCGCCCATCAGAAAGGCCGCCGAGAAATCCACGTCGCGACTGAAGCCCATCACCTGGAAACGCTCGCCCATCTCGCTGGGCAAGGTCAGCTTCTTGAGCTGATTGCGCAGACCTACCCGCCCCCGTTCATCCGCGTCTTGCTCGGCCTGTTCCAGCAGCCCGGTAATACCGTTGCCGAGCAGGAAGCTGGCCTGGTTGCTGTAACCGGCAAGATCAAAACCGGCGTGGGTACCGGCCTCGGCCAGCGCGGTGAAATCCACCGATGCGGTGATGTCCTGCAGCCCCGGCCACAGATACACCTCGTTGTGCGCGCGATGCCGGTAGAACGCGCGCAGCGTGCCATCGGTGCGGTCATGGCGGTAGAACTCCGCGCGCGGGTAGCCGTAGTCGATGAACAACATCGCCCCACGCCGCAGGCCACCGGCAACGGCCTGTATCCAGTACGGCAGCTGCGGCAGCACCTCCGAACGGTAGCCGTGGGCGAACGGCTCCTCCAGATACGCCTCGATGTGGCGGACCGATGCACTCAACAACGCATCGGCCGGCATCGCGCCGCGCACGAAGCGGCCTTCGCCATCCAGCTCCACGGTTTCTTCGTAGATCTCGCCGTCGCTGGCCAGAAAGCGCGGCGTCGGCAATGCATCGATCACCTCGTTGGCGAACACCACCCCGTCCCAGTCGTCATCGAACGGACGGTCCAGCCACTGGACCCGTGCGAACACCTCCGCGCACAGCGCCTTGGCCAGCCGCTCCCGCTGGCGCTCACGCAGATCCGCACTGGGTTCGAGAATCGCATAGCGCGCTGGCAGTGCATCCAATTCCTGCAGACGCTTGAGCATGACCTCGGCGAATGCGCCACTGCCGCCGCCCAGCTCCAGCATCCGCGCCTGCGGACCCAGTTGCTGCAGCACCGGTGCCAAGGCGTTGGCAGTGGTTGCAGCGAACAGCGACCCCATCTCCGGCGAGGTCACAAAATCGCCAGCAGCACCGAACTTGCTGGCGCCGGCACTGTAATAGCCCCAGCCCGGGGCATACAGCGCCAGCTCCATGAAACGTGAAAACGGCACCGCACCGCCCTGGGCGCAGATGTCGGCGCGCAGGTGGTCAGCCAACTGCTGGCTGTGCGCAAGCGCTTCGGAGTCGGGCGTGGGCAGGTCGGCGTGCATGATGCGGCGGTTTACGGGGACAATGCACAGGATAGCCGAGTGAGGAAACCACAGATGACAGAATCCCAACGGGTGGCCCTGGTCACCGGCAGCGCGCGCCGGATCGGCGCCGGCATTGCGCGGCACCTGCATGCCCATGGTTATCGCATCGCCTTGCACGCCCACCAATCCGGCGAGGAGCTGCAGTCACTGGCCTTCGATCTGGAAAGTGAACGGCCAGGCAGCGTGCTGGCGCTGGAAGCGGATCTGCGCGATGTTGCCTGCTTGCCGGATCTGGTGGAACAGGCCGTCAGCCACTTCGGGCGGCTGGATGCGCTGGTCAACAATGCCTCCAACTTCTTCCCGACCCCGTTCGGACAGGTGCAGCCGGAACAGTGGGACGAGCTGTTTGCGGTCAATGCCCGCGCGCCTTTCTTTCTCGCCCAGGCCGCCGCCCCACACCTGCGCCGCCAGCGCGGCGCCATCGTCAACCTGACCGATCTGCACGCCACCCAGCCGCTGCGCGACCACCCCGCCTACAGCGCGGCCAAGGCGGCACTGGAAATGACCACCCGCACGCTGGCGCTGGAACTGGCCCCGCACGTGCGGGTCAATGCGATCGCGCCCGGCGCCATCCTCTGGCCGGAACAGGGCAAGAGTGAGGCAGCCAAACAGAAGCTGATGGAGCGTACGCCGCTGGACCGTCTGGGCACCCCGCACGAAATCGCCTCGGCGGTGCGCTGGCTGCTGGACGATGCCGGTTACATCACCGGGCAGACCCTGCGACTGGATGGCGGCCGCACGCTGACCTGAGCCGGATCAGGCTTCCAGTTCGACGACGTCGAAGGCCTGGCCGTATTGCGGGTGGGCCTGCCACATTTGACGCAGGGTCTGGTGGCGCACCGGATCGACGAAATCCGGGGCGATATCGGCCAACGGCTTGAGCACGAACGCGTGCTTGAGCTCAGGCCGCGGAATGCGCAGATGGCCCGGTCCTTGCACCACCAGATCGCCGTAATACACCACGTCGATATCCAGCGTACGGTCACTGAAGCGCGGGCCGCTGCGGTCACGCCCGTGGGCATCCTCCACCGCATGCAGCCACTGGTCCAGCTCCAACAAGGGTATCTGCGTTTCCAGCATCACCGCGTTGTTGAGGAAATCCGGCCCGTCAAAGCCGACCGCGGGGGTGCGATAGGCCGGGGACACGCGCAGCGGGCCAAAACGCCGGCGCAGCACTTCCACCGCCAGATGCAGATATTGTTGCGGCCGCAGATTGCTGCCCAGGCTCAAGAGCACGGTGGTCATCGGTTGTCACTTGCCTGCGGCACTGCCGTGGTGGTTGGCACCATCATCAAGGCCGCGTGGAATCGGAGCGCACATGATAGGGCAGCAGTGAAGCAATGCCGACGCTGGCGTCGGATAAATCATGGTACTGACGCCAGCAGAACTCAGCTGACGCCAAGGGCATCGGCCACCGCGCGGAACACCCGCTGCATTTCCAGCGGTTTGGGCAGGGTGTGCACCCGGATGCCCGGCGGCGGAGGTATCTGATCGAAAACCCGCTCACCGGCCTCTTCCAGCACGATGGCCGGGCCATGGAAACCCATGCCGTGCATTTCAGCCAGCAGCTGGCCGGCCGACAGCAGCGGGATGCCCGCATCGACCAGCAGCACATCCGGCAATCCTGCCTGCTGCAGGTGCCGCAGCGCCGCGGCGCCATCCGCGGCCAGACGCAAGCGGTAGCCCTGACTGGAAAGCGCGTTGCCCAGCAACGACAGCCGCACCGCTTCGTCATCAACGATCAGTACACGCTGCCCGCGTCCGCCCGGAATCGCGGCCGGCCGCTCACCGTCATCAGACGCCAGCTCCGCACTCAGCGGCAGCAGCAGATCAAAGCAGGTGCCCTGTCCGGGCACGCTCTGGACGCTGATCACGCCTCCCAGGCCCTCGACGATGCGCCGGCATGAAATCAGACCCAGGCCGGTGCCCGTACTCTTGGTGGTGAAAAATGGAGTGAAAAGCCGTTGCAGCGTCGCTTCATCCATGCCCACGCCCTGGTCCTGCACGCGGATGCACAGTTGTTCGCCTGCCACCGGATCAAACGCGCGCTCGGCAACCAGCCGCAACTGCCCGCCATTGGGCATGGCCTGGATCGCGTTCAGACACAGATTGAGCAGCACCTGCTGCAGCTCCGTGTAGTTGGCCTCCACCGCCAGCCGTTCGTCGGCCACCTCCAGATGCAGCTCGACCGACGCGGGAATATTGCTTTTGAGCAGCATTCCCACCGCCTGGAACAGGCGCGACATTCCGACCGATTCGCTGGGCTGCCGCGAACCGCGCACGAAAGACAGCATCGACTCGGCCATCTCATGACCGCGACGCCCGCATTCGGCGATCACATCCGCCAGGCGGATCACCTTGGGATCATCGCTGCGGTCACGGATCAGATCCGGCACGATCAGCAGCGGCTGCAGGATATTGCGCAGATCATGGCTCAAGCCCGCCGCCAGCAGCGCCAGGCTTTCCAGACGCTGCGCACGCATCAGCTCCTCCTCGACGCGCGCGCGCTCCTGCGCACTGCGCGCATCACGGATGGCGCGTGCGACCGCGGAAGGAAGCCGGGCCGGGAGGTGCTTGATGATGTAGTCGTTGGCGCCGTTATGCAGTGCTTCCACTGCGGTTTCCTCACCCATGGTGCCGGAAACAAAAATAAAGGGAGTCTGTGGATGCAGCTCACGCACGATCCGCAGCGCCTGATAGCCGGAAAAACCCGGCATGCTCAGATCCGACAGCACGATATCCGGCGCTTCCTCCGCCAACGCGTCCAGCAGATCCTGCTCGCTGTCAACGCGTTCGAAACGCGCCTCCAGCCCGGCGTCCAGAATCTGGTCGCACAGCAACTCTGCGTCTTCCTGCGAGTCCTCCACCAGCAGGATCCGCAGCGGGCCCAACGGAGCTCCCATATTTGGCATCTGCCGTCACTCCAGCTCGGGGGCCTGGTTGATCACCGCCCAGAAGGTACCGATCGTCTTGACCGCGCTGAAGAACTGGTCGACGTCGACAGGCTTGACCACATAGGCGTTCACGCCCAGATCCCAGCTGCGGGCCAGATCACTTTCCTCGCGCGAGGACGAAAGGATCACCACCGGCAGCCGTTTCAGCTCTTCCTCGGCGCGGATGCGCTGCAGCACTTCCAGGCCATCCATACGCGGCATCTTGATATCCAGCAGCAACACCGCCGGCAGTCCATCCTCGCGACCCGCGAAGGCGCCACGGCGCAGCAGGAAATCCAGCGCTTCCACGCCGTCTTCCACATGGACGATGGGATTGGCCAGGCGCGCATCACGCAAAGCGTCGATCGCCATTTCGGCGTCGGCGGAACTGTCTTCGGCAATCAGGATCGTACGGAGTGGATTCATGTCACAACCTTCAACTGTGCGCCTCAGGCGCTTGCGGGGGAATAATGAAATGGAACGTTGCGCCCTTGTCGGTCTCGGCCTCGGCCCAGATGCGTCCGCCATGGCGCATCAGCACCCGGCGCACGCTGGCCAGCCCGATGCCGGTACCCGGGTAGTCGCTGGCCTTGTGCAGCCGCTGGAACACCCCGAACAGCTTGCCGGCGTACTGCATGTCGAAGCCGGTGCCATTATCACGCACGGAGAACTGCTGACCGCCGTCGGCAAGTGCCCGGGACGTCACCTCGATCACCGCTTTGTCGCGACCGGCAGTGTATTTGACCGCATTGCCCAGCAGGTTCAACCACACCTGCCGCATCATGTTCTCGTCGGCGATCAGCACCGGCAGCGGCCCGATCTTCCACTCGATCTCGCGGTGGGCACCATTCTCCGGCTCCTCGGCCTTGAGATTGGAATCCAGCAACGAGCGGGTATCGTCCACCAGCGACTGCATATCCACCGTCTGCATCCGCATCGCACCGCGTCCCAGGCGCGAGTAGACCAGGAGGTCATCGATCAGCGCCGCCATCCGTTGCGCCGAACCGGTGATCACCTCCAGATAGTGGCGCGTCTTCTCGTCGGCGCCGTCGCCCAGATGGCGTCCGAGCTTGTCGGCGAATCCGGCCACATGCCGCAACGGTGCACGCAGATCGTGTGATACCGAGTAGCTGAACGCCTCCAGCTCGCGATTGACCTCGGCCATCTGCTCGACCTTGCCTTCCAGCTGGCGGTTGAGCTCCTCCACCCGCACCTGCACGGCGCGCTGCAAGGTGATGTCACTGACGGTCATCAGCACCACTTCATCGTCCGCATCCGGCAAGGGCATGCGCCGGGCATTGATCAGCATGGTTCTTACCATGCCATCGATGCTGCGCTGCTCGTGCTCGAAATCCCACAACTCGCGTCCACGCAACAGCACGTCGGCCAGCCGCTGGCGGATGATGGCATCGGCCCACACTCCATCTCCGATCGATTGCAGCGGCCGCTGGTTGATGTCCTCGTGGTTGACGCTGTACAACTCTGAAAACGCGGTGTTGTGCAGCACCACCCGCTGTTCATGATCCAGCAGCACAATCGGCTCGCGGACGGTCTGCAGCACCGAGTTGGCGCGGGCGCTGGCCTTGATCAGGCGCAACTCCGCCTCGGCACGGCCGCCTATCTGGCGCTTGAGCAGCCACAACACCAGGCTCAGCAACAGCAGCTGCACCACCAGCGCGCTCCACGAGACGATCGACGACACACGCTGCCTTCGTTCGGCGGTGGCGGCGCGGTCGGCCAGCAGCTTTTCCTCGTGCTGCTGCAGTTCCTCCACCAGCATGCGGATGGGATAGCGGAACGTCATCTCCTCGATCATCGCCCGCTGGTGCGGGGAATCAGGACTTTGTGCCACTTCCTTGGCCAGCTCCATGCGGCGCTCGAGCATCGACTCGATGCGGCCCATGCGTACCAGCTGTTCCGGACTGTCTTTGACCAGCTCGGCCAGCTCCTGCATGGTGGACTGCATGCGGTCCATCCTCTGCAAACGCTCATCCAGGGCTGGAGACTGGATACCCTTGGACAGGGTCAGTGCCGCCGACTCCACATCGCGGATATCGGCCTGCAGGTTGTACAGGCGCGCGCCCACCGCCTGGGTATGGGCAACCCAGTTGGCGGCATTGACGCTTTCACGCGACAACTGCCGCATGGTAAGTGCTGGAACCACGATGATCAGGAAGGCCGCCAGGCCCAGGCCGATCAATCGCCAGCGATCCCAACCATCATCGGTGAACCTTGACAGCATCATCTCCCCTTGCATTGCTGGCCGTTACAAATAGCCGGGTAGGTCTATCACCTGCGTGGAGCAGGTTCGAACTTTCCCGCCGGATACCTGCGGCCGAAGCATTGCATGATTTACCCGCGGAGTGAACGCCGCGTCCGGCTTCATGCGACGTTCAACGCGGCATGGCAAATCCCGTGATTTTCAGCGCGGAAGCATCGACCGTGGCAACGCCGCGGGTCTGCATGCACAACGCGATGATCTGCTGCCGGGTCAGCTCCCCTTCCACGGTTCCTGCCAGCACAACACGCTCCTGCGATACCTCGACCGCGATTGCGGCACGACGCTCACGCACCAGCGGGACCAGCGCGGCTTTGATCCGGGTGGAAATCCACGCATCACCCGATGCCGTGGATGCATCGGCCGGAGGCGTTGGCACGGCATCTGTCCCGCTGGCTGGCTGCGCGATCGCGGCATCCACCAGCAGTGCGCAGACAAGGCCCAGCACGAACCCCCGCGTTGTCTTGTTCATCGCAGCACTGCTCCGCCGACCTGTACCCATCTGATGCCTCCATCGCTATGCATCTGCCTTCCTGATCGCGTGACCACCGAACTGACGGCGCATCGCCGCCAGCATCCGGTCGGTGAAGGAATTGCGCTGACGTGAGCGCAAGCGCTCCTGCAACGACAGGGTGATCACCGGCGCCGGCACCTCCAGATCGATCGCCTCGGCCACCGCCCAACGGGCTTCCCCCGAATCCTCGACATAAGGGGCGATCCCTGCCAACGTGGGATTATCCCGCAGCGCGTCGGCACCGAGATCCAGCAACCAGGAGCGCACCACGCTGCCATGGCGCCACAGCTCGGCCACCTGGGCCAGATCCAGTGCGAACTCGGCCTTCTTTTCCATCAAGGCAAAGCCTTCGGCATAGGCCTGCATCATTCCGTACTCGATGCCGTTGTGGACCATCTTGCAGAAGTGTCCGGCACCCACCGGTCCAACGTGCGCCCAGCCCCGGTCCATGGCCGGCGCCAGCGCCCTGAAAAGTGGCGCCAGTCCGGCCACCGTGCCGACATCGCCGCCCACCATCAGGCAGTAGCCCTCCTCCAGTCCCCAGATGCCGCCGCTGGTGCCGCAATCGACGAAGGCGACCCCACACTCAACGCAGCGGGCCGCCCGCGCTTGCGACTGCTTGTACCAGGAGTTGCCGCCATCGATCACCACGTCTCCGTTCGACAGCAGCGGCAATAACGCATCCAGCGTTGCATCCACCACCGTGGACGGCACCATCAGCCACAGCCGCCGGGGCGCGGGTATTGCGTGAACCAGATCCTGCAACGTGTCGCTGGTGGCAATACCGGCAGCCGATACCTGCTCCCGGGCCTGGGCCGCGGGATCAAAGCCCTGCACATGGATACCCGCGCGATGCAGCCGCTGCGCCATGTTGGCGCCCATACGCCCCAGACCGATCATTCCCAGTTGCACGCCGCACCTCATCTTGTGCTGAAAGACATTTCATTGCCGCACTCGCGCAGCCGGGCGCCGATCCAGCGCTGATAGAGCGTGGAATGCACATTGTGCAATGCCAGGTCGATGCTGAAAGGTGTACGTGGATTGCGATCCAGCAGGCGCACGATATGGTAGCCAAGCGGCTTGACGCCTTTGGGATGTACGTAGATCAGCAACTCCCGGTACACCGGATCGGCCAGCAGCGCATCGATCCGGGCCAGCACCGCCTGTTGTTCCGCCGGCAGCGCGGCGCGCAGTGCCGGATCGCGCTCATGCAACAGACGTTCAAAACGACGCCACCCACTTCCCGGCATCTGTTGTGAAAGCTGCCATATCTGCCGGTTGACGCGGTCGTAGTGGGCAAATCCGCCATGCCGCGCCAGCGCCTGTGCGGCCGCTGCACTGAGATCGGCGATGATGAAGTTCTCGGCCTGGTTGTTGATGTCATCCAGAAACCTGCGCTCGAACACATGCTCGATGAACCCCGGCACCGCCATGAACGCCTGGCGCCCCCGTGCCGAGGTGCGCACCGCCTTGCCATCGGCGAACAGCTCGCCGGCACTGCTGCCGAGCAGGATGCTCTGCGTATCGTGCAAAGTCAGGAACGTGCCGATCGAAAGCTCCGCGGCCGTGAACTCGCGGTCGAACAATACATCGCCATACAACTCGCGCTGGGTGGCCAACTGGGCGATCTGCCGCCCGACTCCGCATTCGGAACGCACGCTGCCGCGGTAGAAGGCATCCATCGCGCGCGCATTGCCAGCCACGGGCGCATACCCCCGACCGAAGCTGCGGAAGCGCTGCCACCCCTGCGCCCGCGCGCCGCCCACCCCGAAGCCGATCCAGCCCAGCTGCAATGCGGAAAAGCGGTAGTTCGCATTGGCCTGCAGTCGTGTCGTGGCGGTGCGTGCCGCATCACCGAGCCGGAACGCATAGGCGCAGACGCTGGCGGGGCTCTGCAGCAATCCCGCGGCGAACTGCTCGCGCTGGCTGGCACTGTAGCGGGCGGGAATATGTACCTGCAGATCGCCCAGGCGCTGCGCCTCCATCACCGATCCCCGCTCGCACGGTCGGCCAGCCAGCACCTGCGGCTCCGCTCCGGACGTCGGCGTGATCCGCCAGCCCAGCTCCTGCAGCAGCGCAATGCCGCAACCGGTACGCGCCTGTGCGGCGAGCGGCCAGCCAGACACGGCGCACAACACCAATCCGCACGCCGCGGCCTGCCATGCCCGGCCGCGGTGAGGGCTCACCGGGCCGCCCCGTCGGGTATCTGTGGCGCGGCCACCTCCTCCACATACTGCTGCAGGCGGCCGAAGAAATTGCGATAGAACAGCGCATCCTGCACGGTGCGGCTGGCCACGCGCACCAGCGAATCGTCATTGCTGCCAAACGGCACCGACACCGAACCCAGCGCACCGACACCGACGCTAGCCGAGGTCGGGGATTTCTTCAGCGCATAGCGCTCCTGCACCGCACTGGCGAACACCTGCGCGCGGCCATCGGCGCGGCCCACGCACGACACCCGCAACAACAGCTGCTCGTGCACTTCCTCCTTGGGCTGGAAATTCTTGCTGCCTTCGACACTGCCCGCATCGGCGCGGGTGACCGCATAACCCTGGCTGAGCAGCGCGCGACGAGCAGCCTCGCAGGCCTGGGCCGGCGCCACCTCGAGATTGCGCGAATAGGTGTCACCCGAATCGAACGACTCGCGCAGCACCGTGCTGTCGGCAACCTTGCCGCCACATGCGGCAAGCGCCAGCGAGACGGTTCCGACCAGCAGATGCAACCGGCAGCCAAGCATGGACGCTCCTCGTTTACCGAAGGCACTCAGCATAACGCCGCCAACGTCGCGGGACGTTGACGGCGTCATTCACAGCGCACCGATACTGGCACTGTACCCGGGCGCCGGCCGCTACCGCGCCCGGCACACAGGAATATCAGTCGGCCCAGCGTCCGGGGCCACTGGACTGCGGCAGCACCTGCGCCGACAGCGGACGGTCCTTTTCCAGCAGATTCAGGGCGTCGGCAAGGATCGCGGCCGACTCCCTCAGCAACGGATCCGGGCGCTTCTCGGCAGCCTTCTCGCGCTCGGCATCCTTGACGATGTCGCGCTCGTTGCCGGTCAGACCGTCATCGGTGCTGTCCTCGGCCAGCGGATCCAGCGGCAGGCCCAGCTCCTTGCGGATCTGCTGGCGCTGCTTGCGCTGGGCATCCTGCTTTTCCCGCTCGGCGCGGCGCTCGGCCTCGTTGAGCGAGATGTACTTCTTGGCGGCCTCGCTGCGGAACTGCTGCACATCCTCTTCCCACCACTGGAACTCGCGGTCGCTACGCACGCGTTCGGCATGGCGGGTTTCCAGCCGCGGCAGGATCGGCGCGAAATTGCCGTACTGGGTGTGCGGCACCGCGGCGATGCGGGTCCAAGGCAACGCGTTGTCGTAGGTGCTCTCGCCGAATTCGCTGGCATCGACACTGGCCGGGAACGCCAGGTCCGGCACCACACCCTTGTGCTGGGTGGAAGAGCCGCTGACACGGAAGAACTGGGCGATGGTCAGCTTGACCTGGCCGAAGCGCTCTTTCTCGCTGGCCGGCCAACGGTCCAGCGGCACCACGTTCTGCACGGTGCCCTTGCCGAAGGTGGTCTCGCCGATCACCAGACCGCGGCCGTAATCCTGGATGGCACCGGCGAAAATCTCCGAGGCCGAGGCCGAGCCGCGATTGATCAACACCGCCAGCGGACCGTCCCAGGCCACCGCCGGGTTGCGGTCGCTGTTGACAGTGACGCGGCCGCCGGATTCGCGCACCTGCACCACCGGGCCCTGTTCGATGAACAGGCCGGTCAGTTCGATCGCCTCATCCAGCGAACCCCCGCCGTTGTTGCGCAGGTCCAGCACCACGCCGTCGAGCTTGTCGGCCTTGAAACCGGCCAGCAGTTTGGCCACGTCGCGGGTGGCCGAGGCGTAATCGGTCGCGTTGCGACGACGGCCTTCGAAGTCCTGGTAGAACGTGGGCAGCTTGACGATGCCGATGCGGCGCTCCGGCTCGCCGGCAGCGCCCGGAATGGTCATCGTCTCGCCCTTGGCGGCCTGTTCGGACAGGCGGATCTTCTGCCGGGTCAGCGTCACCATGCGGTGCTTGCCATCCAGTCCCTCGGCGGCGGGAATGTATTCCAGCCGTACCTGGGTGTCCTTGGCACCGCGGATCTTGGCCACCACGTCGTCGATGCGCCAGCCGATCACATCCTCCAGCGGGCCGGACTTGCCCTGGCCCACGCCGACGATGCGGTCACCGGGCTTGAGCGTGCCGTCCATCGCCACCGGACCGCCCGGCACCACTTCGCGGATCACCACCACATCGTCCTGGCGCTGCAGCTGCGCGCCGATGCCTTCCAGCGACAGCGACATGGCCTGGTTGAAGTTCTCCGCCGTACGCGGGGTGAAGTAGTCGGTGTGCGGGTCCACCGCGCGGGTGTAGGCGTTGAGGTAGAGCGAGAACACGTCCTCGTTCTTCGACTCGTTGATGCCCTTGAGCAGCGTGGCGTAACGCTTGTCCAGGGTCTTGCGGATATCGGCAGCCGACTTGCCGGCCAGCTTCAGCCGCAGCCAGTCGTTCTTGACCGACTTGCGCCACAGCTCGTCCAGCTCCGCCGAGGTGCTCCAGGGCACGTCCTTGCGGTCGTATTCAAAGCGCTCTTCCAGGGTGAAATCCGGCTCGCGCTTGAGCAGCCCGCGGGCGTAGGCCACGCGATCGGCCACCCGCTGGCGGTACACCGCGAACACCTGGAAGGCCGGGTCGAGCTCCCCGCTGCGGATCGCCGTTCCGGTACTGGCGGCCAGCGGCGCAAAGCGCTCCACATCCTCACGGGTGAAGAACTGTTTACCACCGTCCAGCGATTCCAGATAACGCTTGAACACATCCTGCGAAGTCGCCGCATCCAATGGACGCGGGCGATAGGCATAGCGGCTGTCCGAAAGCAGTCCGTACACCAGCTTGGAGGTGGTCGCCTGATCGACGGTGGCCGTCGAGGACAGCACCGGCGTGTCGGCACGCGCCAGCAACGCGGCCGGCGCCGTCAGCGCCAAGGCCAGCAAAAAGGCGGGAACTCGATAATTCATCTAGATACTCGTGACGCCAGACGGTGGGGGGAGACTGCACGCAGTTCGGACACCAAGACAGTGCCGAAAGTTTCTGCACTTGTCACCCTGCGTCAGAGCAGACTAGCCGCTGCCCAGTAGCAGAATGTGAATCGCCCCGGCACGCGCGGAACAAGCATTACGATCCCGCAGACGGCATGCCGCCGTCACGGGATCGGGGCGAACCGATCAGACGCCGACGCCGGCACCGGCCGCCTGCTGGTCGGCGTGATAGGACGAACGCACCATCGGGCCGGAAGCCACGTGGGTGAAGCCCAGTTCGTAGCCGTAGTCCTCAAACGCCTTGTACTCCTCCGGCGTCCAGTAACGCAGCACCGGATGATGGTGCGCGGTCGGCTGCAGGTACTGGCCGATGGTCACCATTTCCACGTCATGCGCACGCAGGTCGCGCAGGGTTGCCTGGACCTGCTCCAGGGTCTCGCCCAAGCCGAGCATGATGCCGGACTTGGTCGGCACGTTCGGGTGCTGCGCCTTGAAGTTCTTGAGCAGGGTCAGCGACCACTGGTAGTCGGCGCCCGGACGCACGTTGCGGTACAGATCCGGCACGGTTTCGATGTTGTGGTTGAACACGTCCGGCGGGTTCTGCGCGAGGATCTCCAGCGCGCGCTCCATGCGGCCCTTGCCACGGAAGTCCGGGGTCAGCACCTCGATGCGCGTGCCCGGCGATTTCTCACGTATGGCACTGATGCAATCGACGAAATGCTGCGCGCCGCCATCACGCAGATCATCGCGATCCACACTGGTCACCACCACGTACTTCAGGCCCATGTCGGCCACGGTCTGACCGAGGCTGGCCGGCTCACTGGAATCAGGCGGCTTCGGGCGGCCGTGGGCCACATCGCAGAACGAACAGCGACGGGTGCAGACCTCGCCCAGTATCATGAACGTGGCGGTGCCGTGGCCGAAGCATTCATGGATGTTCGGGCAACTGGCTTCTTCGCACACCGTCACCAGACGGTTCTCGCGCAGCTTGGCCTTCAGGTTGGCCACCGCATTGCCCGAGGGAATGCGCACGCGGATCCACGACGGCTTGCGCAGTACCGGCGCATCGGCGAACTGCACCGGCGACCGGCCGATCTTGTCGCCACCGAGCTGCTTGACGCCCGTTTGCAACGGCGCGGACGGAATGTCGTCCTGCAGGACTTGCAGGGGAATGGAACGCGTGGTGGGTTCAGTCATGACGGTACCGGCGGCCTCAGGCCGCGAAGTTCAGATCGGGCAAGTCGGGAGTGGGATGCAGCTCAAGACCGAACTGCTTGGCCAGATGGGACAGCAGCACCGGCTTGACCGGATCGATCCCGGAAGGACCGCCCAAGTCTAGCACCGAGGTCACCTGCATCCCGGCATAACCACAGGGATTGATGCGGTGGAAAGGCTCCAGATCCAGCGCCACATTGAGCGCCAGTCCATGAAAGCTGCAGCCACGGCGAACACGGATGCCGAGCGCGGCCACCTTGGCGCCGCCCACATACACGCCGGGCGCACCGTCCAGGCGTTCGGCACCGATATTCCATTCATCCAGCGTGTCGATGATGGCCTGCTCGATGCGGCACACGTAATCGCGCACCCCGATACCCAGCCGGCGCAAGTCCAGCAGCGGGTAGACCACGATCTGGCCGGGGCCGTGATAGGTCACCTGACCGCCCCGATCGACATGCAGCACCGGGATATCACCTGGCGCCAGCACGTGCTCGTCCTTGCCGGCCTGGCCCAGGGTGAACACCGGATCATGCTCGACCAGCCACAGCTCGTCGGTGGTGCTGTCGTCGCGGGCGTCGGTGAAGCGCTGCATCGCATGCCAGACCGGCTCATAGCCCTGCCGGCCCAGATCACGCAGCGTGGCCGTCCGCGCCGCCACGCGAGCCGCCGGCCCGGTGCCGCTGTTTACAGCGTCCACTTCACTTCCGGGTGGTTACGCAGCGCTTCATGCGCGGCATCGTACTGCTCGCGGCTTTCGGCCTTGAAGCTGATGCGCACGGATACATACTTGCCGTTGGAGGAATGCTTCCAGCTGATGCGCTCGCTGAGCACCTCGACGCCGTGTTGCTGCAGCAGCCGCGGCAGCTCGGTCTCCAGACCGGTATCGGCCGTGCCCATGGCACTGAGCTCAAAGGTGCCGGGGAACTGGAAGCCGTGTTCAGGGTTGTCGGATTTGATTTCCATGCCCGCCATTATCGGGGCGCCGGCGGTCAAACCCAAGGCCGGCTGCAGTCCGCCATCGCCCCTGAATGCGAAGGGCCGCTTGCGCGGCCCTTCGCTGTGTACAGCTTCAGACGCTTACCTGGACAGTTCCAGCATGGTGGAAGACACCCAGCCCTTGTTGCCCATTTCATCCTCCACTTCCCACATGACGCCTTCTTTCACCCCGGTGGGGTACAGCATCATGCCCGGCTCCAGCGAGCGCACCGCCGCGCCGGTGCCCTTGGCATTGGCCAGCAACCGGCCGGCGCGGGTGACCGTCACCGCCTGCTGCGCACCGGCCGCCGAAGCATTGTCCGGCAGACCACCCAGCTGGGCGATGATGTCCGTGTAGGCCTGCAGGTAGGCCATGGTGATCACCTGGCCGATCTCGGTGTTGGCGTAACCGCCCACCCCCGCCGCTCCCAGGCCGCCACCACCGAACAGGCCGCCGCTGGCGCCGAAGCCCATGTCACTCTTGCGTGCGGAACCTTCGGCGATCGCCACCTGCTCGGAGGAGCGCACGTCGGTGACGGTCAGCACCACATCGGCGGTCTTGCTGGTGAAATTCAGGCCGCCGACGATCGCACCGGCCTTGCCACCGATCAGCCCGCCCAGCAGGCCACCGATGGCGTTGCCGCCGGCATTGGTGTTCTGCGAGATCAGGTCCGGGATCATCACGTAATCGGCGGCACGGACCTGGCCCTTGCCGACGTTGGAACGGCCGCGCAGGTCGCCGCTGGCAGCCAGCTCGCGCTCGAACTGCCCGGCAGCCATGCCCGCGCCACGGTCCACGAGGGTGAAACAACGCGAACGGTTGACGAAGGCTTTGATCAGTCGCGACGGCGCAGGCAGCTGCTGGCCGGTCCACCAGTGGGTGGCGTCCTCCGGCTCGATCACCGACAAGGTGCCGATCGGGCGCGGGCAGGTGGGAATCTGGGCGGCGGCAGCCTTGCGCTGTTCCTGCGCCTGGGTGCCCTTCTGCTTGAAGGCGGCGTCAGCCGGCTGGCTGGTGAGAGCGGCGGCAATACCCGCCGTGAGAGCCGCTGCAACCAGCGGCGAAAAAACATTACGCATCTACGTGATTCCCCGTTACCTGCACCTTTCGAGGTGCGTTCCTTTGGTTTAGAAACCTTGCAACAACATCCTGTTCCTTGCTGATACGGGATCAGGCAAGTGCCGCAGGTCCGCCCGGATCGTAACCCAGCGCTTTTTCAGATTCCATCCAGCAAGCGGACATTCAGGGAACCGCGTCACTGAACGCCGCCGTGCTGACGGACGAGAGGCCACCGTGCCACCGGCATGCGCCGGTGGAGCGGCTGTCCGGGCCCGTGCCGGATAGGCAGTCCGCCCCAGCCATGCCACCACGACATGGGTGAGGCGGCCGGTGTTTCCGGGAATCCGCAGCGCGACGATCAGCCGCCGCGACCGGTTCCCGGATCGTTTCATTACTGGTTGTGCGAAGGCTGTACCGTGCCACGCGTGGTGGCCGGCACCCAGCCGTACACACCGGTCTGGTCGTGCGCTTCCAGCATCGCGCCCTGGGTACCGCCAGTCAGGATCAGGCTCATGCCCGGCTGCAGCGTCCGCAGTACCGCACCGCGCCCGGAATGGTCCTGCATCAGGTTGACCGGCTCATTGAGCACCAGCACCCGGCGCAGCGCCGCGGCGGCCTGCTGCTGCGAAGCAACCACCTGGGGGGCGTACTGCTGGGCCGCCGCCGTCAACCCGCTGGCCACCGCACCGGCGACACCCCCCTGCTGTATGCCATTGACCACCTGCCCGGCCAGTTGCGCCGCACCGGCCAGCTGCGAAGCGCCGGCCTGCATCTGTGCCGGCACCAGCTGCTGCACCGCCGCCTGTGCCAATCCGCCGACAATGGCACCGGTACCTGCACCCTGCTGCATGCCGCCGACGACCTGGCCTGCCAACTGCGCCGCACCGGCCAGCTGCGAGGCACCGGCTTGCATCTGCTCCGGCACCAGCTGCTGTACCGCCGCCTGCGCCAATCCACCGACAATGGCACCGGCGCCCTGCTGCATGGCGCCGGCCGTCTGGCCTGCCAACGGCGCGGCACCGGCCTGCGCTGCCGCATAACCCTGCTGGTCATAGGGCGAAGGCTGCACCGGGAGCACCGCCACCGGCGGCGGCACCATCGGCATCTGCTGCTGTGCCAGATGCTGGGCCGCCTGCATCTGCTGCATCTGCAACTGCATCTGCTGGATCTGCAAGGCCTGCTGCGCAGCGATTGCGCTGGCCGGCATCGCCGAGGCCGTCGCGGTCGGATTGCCACCAGCCGGATAGGAGGTGGTGGCGGCACTGGCCAGCTGCGGCTTGGAGGTGGCAGTGGGCGCCGACCTCACCCGGGCGGCGAAATCGACCTTCTCCACCCGCTCAAGCAGCGCCTGGAACGCTTCGCCATAGGCTTCCTTGATCACCTTGCCGAACTCGGTGTTCTCGTAGGCACCGGCCGAAATTCCGCCATTGATCCCCTTGGCCGAGGCCGAGGCCATCAGGTTCCAGTCACGGTCGGTCAGCTTGGCCTCGCCAGAGGCGGTACCCAGCAGTTCGGCGGTGCGCGAATCGGTGATGGTCAAGATCACCTCGGCGGTCTGCTTGCGCGAGCTCATGCCGCCGGCGATCTTGCCCGCCACGCCGAGCGTGGCCACGTTGGCCAGGCCACCGATCAGGCCGCGTTTTTTGTCGGTACCGGCACCGCCACCGACGTTGGAACCGCCGGCGTTGGGATTTTGCGAGACCAGATCGGGAATCAGAATGAAGTCGGCGGCCAGCATCTGCCCTCCGCCCAGATTCGCGCCTTCCTGGATATGACCGCCGGCCACCAGTTCACGCTCGGCCTGCGCGGCGGCAAAACCCACGCCACGGTCCAGGATCGTGAAGCAATTGGAATCGGTCACCATCACCCGCAGCATGCGCGTCGGCGCCGGCAGGCCATGGCTGGCCCACAGCGCCTGCCCGTCATCGGGTTCGACGATACGGATCGTGCCTTCAGGCTTCTTGCACTTCAGGCCACCGCGGAGACTCATTTTGAAATCCAGCGCCTGGGCGGCCGGTGCGAACAGAGCCAACGCCAGTGCTGCACCCAGAACCGGCGCTGCAGAATACTTTTTCATGTTTTCCCCTGTGGCCGTCGCCTGCATGCCGGCCTGGTTGTATCGCGTGTGAAAGTGATGCCCGCACTCCCTCACAGGGCATGCAGGTCCCTGCTTCGGCAGAAATTACTTCATCTGAAATATACATTACTGAATACGAATATACCGATCCCGCGCCGCCTGCTCCCACGAAAGTCCGGCACCACGGGCTCTCACGTTTCAGGCGCGGCACCCCGGCGTCTTGATTTGCGCAATATCCCGCGCTCCCGCCGCGAAATGGAACACAGGTTCCCGCCCGTTGAAGCGACGCGTGCCGGGCGCCGGAGCGCCCGCGCCACCGGGCGTTGCGGCGCACCGGGGGCGCTGCAACGCTCCGATCCACCCAGCGGGATAGGGCGGGCCTGGTCGCGGCACTACGCTGCCACTCCCTTTTCCCGCAAAGCCGATTGAATGAAAGCCAGCACTGGGGCCCGCCTGACATGGGGCGTGTTGTTCGGGCTTGTCGCCCCGGCCGGAGGGGTGACGGCCGCCACCTGCACCGCCGGCGCATTGCTTGAACAGCCGCCGGCGCTCAACTTCCGCGTGGACAACGACCTGTTCGGCGGCGCCCAGCAGGACCAGGGCTATACCAATGGCGCGCTGCTGACGCTGGTCTCGCCCAACCTGCGCGATTACACCGACGACCCCTGCCTGCCACGGCCGGCGCGCAGGGTGAACCAGTATCTGGAGCACCTGTATCCGGGCCGGTTCGAGCAGCAGAACATGATCTTCAGTGTCGGCCAGGGCCTGTTCACCCCGACCGATCACACCCGCAGCGACCTGATCGGCGATGACCGTCCGTATGCCGCAGTGCTGTTGGCCACCTTCGGCTTCAACGCCCGCCACCGGAACCACCTGCGCACCACCCAGCTGGCCCTGGGCATGGTCGGTCCGTCAGCGCAGGGCAAGCAGGTGCAGGACGGCGTGCACGGCCTGCTCGGCGATGAGAAGTTCCGGGGCTGGAAGCACCAGCTGCGCGACGAGCCGGTGTTCAAGCTGCTGCACGAACGCCTGCAGCGCTGGCCGGCCGAGGGTAACGCGGAAGGTTGGGGCTGGGATGCGATCAGCCACGGGGGCGGCGCCCTGGGCAACCTGGCCACCTATGCCAATGGCGGTGGCGAGGTGCGTTTCGGCTGGAAGCTGCCCGACGACTTCGGCAGCTCGCCGCTGCGCCCGGCCGGCGAGAACACCGCCCCCACCCGTCGCGGCCGTGCCGAGGGCTGGTCCGGCCACCTGTTCATGACCGCCGATGCACGCTGGGTGCTGCGCGACATCACTCTGGACGGCAACACCTTCCGCCGCAGCCATCGCGTGGACAAGCGCCCGCTGGTCGGGGAACTCGGCTACGGGCTGGCGGTGATGCGCGGCAAGTGGAAGTTCGCACTGGCGCGCTACCACCGCAGCCGCGAATTTGAAGGCCAGCGGCAGACACCGGTGTTCGGCAGCTTCACTGTCAGCCGCACCCTGTAGCGGGCCACTGCGGAAAACAAAAAAGCCGGCGCGGGCGCCGGCTTTTCGCTGCGGTGTGGCGGGTCCTTACTCGGACTTCCACCACATCATGAAGGCGTCCCACAGGCGCTTGAAGAAGCCACCCTCCTCCACCGCCTGCACCGCCACCAGCGGCGCTTCGGCCACCACCTTGCCGTCCAGCGAGACCTTGACCGTGCCGATCTGCTGACCGGCGGCGATCGGCGCCACCAGCTGCTTGGGCACATCCATCGACGGCTTCAGATCGTTGTAACGGCCACGCGGCACGCTCACCAGCATCGGCTGGGCCACGCCCAGCTGCACTTCATCGGCCTTGCCCTTCCACACATGCTGCGCGGTCACCGCCTTGCCCGGCTCGTACAGCCGGTGGGTCTCGAAGAAGCGGAAACCCCAGTTCAGCAGCGCCAGGCTGTCATCGGCGCGCTGTTTTTCCGAGGCGCCGCCCAGCACCACCGCGATCAGGCGCTGGTCGCCGCGCTGGGCCGAGCTCAGCAGGCAGTAACCGGCCGCCGAGGTGTGGCCGGTCTTGATGCCGTCCACGCTGGCATCGCGCCACAGCAGCAGGTTGCGGTTGGGCTGGGTGATCTTGCCTACGGTGAATTCCTTGATCTTGTTGTAGGCGTAGGTTTCCGGATAGTCGCGCACGAACGCGCGGCCCAGCAGCGCCAGATCGTAGGCGCTGGACTGGTGGCCTTCGGCGGTGAGGCCGTGGGCATTGACGAAGTGCGAATCCTTCATGCCGATCTTGGCGGCGTAGCTGTTCATCAGCGCGGCGAAGGCCTCCTGGCTGCCGGCGGCGTGTTCGGCCAGTGCGATCGCCGCGTCGTTGCCGGACTGGACGGCCATGCCTTTTTCCATGTCTTCCAGCCGTGCGGTCTGGTTGACCGGGAAGCCGCTGTAGCTGCCATCGGTGCCGGCACCGCCTTCACGCCAGGCGCGCTCGCTCATCATCACCTGGTCGTCGGGCTTGATCTTGCCGTTCTTCATTTCCGCGGCAAGCACATAGGACGTCATCACCTTGGTGATGCTGGCCGGCGGCAGCGGGGTGTGGATGTTCTCGCCGGCCAGCACCTGCCCGGTGGCGTAGTCCATCAGCACCCAGGCACTGGCGGTGGTTGGCACGGGCGCCGGCGGCGTGGCCACCTGCACCGGGGCGGCCGCAGCGGCAGGTGCCGGTGCCGGCATGGGCGTGGGGGTCTGGGCGGAGGCAAGACCGACAGCGAGCGTCGTGGCCAGTGCAGCGGCGGCGAAACGGAATTTCATCGGAAAACGGTTCCTGATGGACGAGGAAAAAAGCGGGGGGCCATTGTAGGGCGCTGGCACTGCGGCTGCGGCACCGGCATATGGCCGGGGTTAATGGCCCGGCTCAATCGCGGACCAGCTGCGGCCGGCCGAAACCCAGTCCGGCGATACGCCCGGCCAGCTCGGCCGCGCTGTCATGGTCGCGGGCCGGCACGCGCAGGCGCCACAGGGTCCGGCCGCCACTGACGATATCGCTCAGGCTGGCACCGGCGATTCCGGCCGAAGACAGCTGGCCCAGCGCACGGGCGGCGTTGTCGCGGCTGGAGAAACTGGCCACCTGCAGCAGGATAGTGCCCAGCGCGCGCGCGGCAGCATCGGCCTTGTCCGGTACCGGAACGACCGGCGTTGCAGCGGCCGCAGGTGCACCCGTGGCAACCGACGGCGCCAGCGCCTGCACCCTGGCCGCCGCCGGCGCGTCGCCGGCAGCGGTGGTGGTGGCCGGACGACCGGTCGCCACACGCGCACCGTTGTCCTTCATCCAGGTATCGAAATGCTCGGCGCTGGCCGCGACCGGACGGGCCTGCGTGACGGGCGGCAGCTTCTCCACCAGCTGGTCCATGCGGCTGGTCGCTGCTGCCCGGCGCGCCGGGGCGCTGGCCACGGCGGCGGTGCGCTCGCGGCGGGCGCGGCGGCTGTCGCCGGAAACAACGGTGTTGTCGCCGGGGGTCAGTGCGCGCACTTCCACCCGGCCGGTACCCCGCTGGGTGATGCCCAGCTTCACCGCCGCGGCATAACTCAGGTCGATCACCCGGCCCTCGTGGAACGGGCCACGATCATTGACCCGCACCACCACCGATTCGCCGTTGTCCAGATTGGTCACGCGGGCGAAGCTGGGCAGCGGCAGGGTCTTGTGCGCGGCGCTGAAGGTGTACATGTCATAGACCTCGCGGTTGGAGGTCAGGCGGCCGTGGAACTTCTGTCCGTAGTAGGAGGCGGTGCCCTGCTCGACGTAGTCATCGACCCGGTCCATCACCCGGTAGGACTTGCCCAGCACCGAATACGGCGACTTGTTGCCCACCGGCGAGCGCGGCTCGCTGACCACCTCCGGCTCGGGAATGCAGGCCACGTTGGGCACATAGGTCGGCGTGCTGTCGCTGACACCGGGCTTGTACAGGCCGCCGGCGGTGTAGTTGCCGCGCGTGGACAGGTCTTCCTGTGCCTTGGCATAGGGCGAACCGTCCGGGCACTGGCCGCCCGCGCTGCCTGTGCCCTGCACCACGGTGGCCGGGCGCTGGGCGCTGGAGCCGCTGGCACCAGCGGCGGACTTCTTCGGCGCGCTGCTGCAGGCGGCCAGCCCGAGCACGATCAACGCAGGGACCAGCCACTTGCTGTTCATGCCGGGGGAAGCTCCTTGCCGGCGATGGCCTGGGACAGCTGGAACACCGCCATCGCGTACATCTTGGAGATGTTGTAACGGGTGATCGCGTAGTAGTTCTGGAAGCCCAGCCAGTACTGCTTGCCGTCACTGCCTTCCAGGGTGACCGGGGTGGCCTTGGCATTGACCGCCAGCACCGGCGTGACCGGGCGGTAACCACGGGCCGCAAGCTCGGTCACGGTCAGGCTCGGCGTCCAGTCGGCCGGATTGAGCTCGGCGAACCCCGCCTGCAGCGTGGCCGGCACCGCCACCGTGCCGCCGCGGATCCAGCCGCCCTTCTTCACGAAATAGTTGGCGATGGAGGAGAACACGTCGTCATAGTTGTTGAACAGGTCGCGGCGGCCATCACCATCGCCGTCCACCGCGTAGTCCAGGTAGCTGGACGGCATGAACTGGCCCATGCCCATCGCCCCGGCATAACTGCCCTTGAGCGCGGTGATGTCGAGCTTTTCCAACTTCGCCAGATCGAACAGCTTGGCCAGCTCGTCGCGGAAGAACAGCTCGCGGCGCACCTCGCGTTCGAGCTTGGCCGGGTCGCCGCTGCGCGGGTAGTTGAAGGCCAGCGTGTACAGCGCATCGAGCACGCGGTGGTTGCCGGCGTTCTTGCCGTAGCTGGTTTCCACGCCGATGATCGCCACGATCACCTCGGCCGGCACGCCGGTACGTTCCTGCACCCGCAGCAGCTCGTCACGGTGGGCGGCGAAGAACTGCTTGCCGCCATCGATCCGCGCCTGGCTGATGAACATCGGCCGGTATTCGTTCCACGGCTTGACCCGCTCGGCCGGACGCGACATCGCCGCGATGATCGGCTGACGGACCTGCGCCTGGGCCAGTGTGGCCTCGATGTAGCCCGGCTCGATGCCGTAGCGGGCGGCGGTGTCGCGGATGAAATTGGCGCGGGCGGTCTCGAACGGCACCGGGGTCAGGTCCACCGGCGGCAGATCGGCCTTGGCCTCGGGGACCGCCTCGGCCGGGCCGGTGCCCGGCGTGACCGGCGTTCCCACCGGCGTGGCGGGAGGAGCGGGGACCTGCGGCGGGGTCGCACAGGCGACCAGACCCAGGGTGATGCAGCAGATCAAAGCGCGTCGAATCATCAGGCGAGGTTAGCAGGTCAAAGATGAATTTCCATCAATAAGACCATGAATCCCAAGCAGATTGAAGCGCGGAAACGATGGCGGAAATTGCCGTTGCAGGACCGGAAATGGTCCCCTCGCCGCTGAATACGGCAATGCCTCCGCACCCGCCGCGCAAAAAAAAGCGCCGGTTGTGCCCCCATCCCCGCAGGCACAACCGGCGCTCAGGCCGGACTCCAATCGTGGAAGCGTGACATCTCCCCATGTCATGCCCTTGGATCCGACCAGTCGACGTGCCCGGAGCACCTGCCGACCATCGCGGCGCGACAGCGTCCGGCGACGGTCATTATTGTGAAGCGAAAGTTAAATCCAGTATTTGATCTGGATCAAAGCTTGCACATCCTGCCCATTCAACCGTGCACCGGACGATGCTCGCGCACCGCCATCACCAGCCCGAACCCGGCCAGCAGCGACACCGCCGAGGTGCCGCCGTAGCTGATCAGCGGCATCGGCACGCCCACCACCGGCAACAATCCGGAGATCATGCCGCCGTTGACCAGGATGTAGACAAAGAACGCCAGGCCGGTGGCCCCGGCCAGCAGCCGCGAGTAGCCGTCGCGCGATTCCACCGCGATCCACAGGCAGCGGCCGATCACGAACAGATACAGCGCCAGCACCACGGCCACGCCGATCCAGCCGAACTCCTCGCTCAGCACCGAGAAGGCGAAGTCGGTGGTCTGCTCGGGAATGAAGTTCAGATGCGACTGCGAGCCCAGCCCCCAGCCCTTGCCGGTCAATCCTCCGGAGCCAATGGCGATCTTGGACTGGATGATGTTCCAGCCCGCGCCCAGCGCATCGCTCTCCGGGTCCAGGAACATCAGGATGCGGTCCTTCTGGTAGGGCATCAGCAGCCAGAACCAGGCCACCGGCGCGGCCGCGGCCGCGCCGCCGACCCCCACGCCGACCCACCACCACGGCAGACCGGCCAGCAGCAGCACGAAGGCGCCGCTGGCGGCGATCAGTACGCCGGTGCCGAAGTCCGGCTGCAGCATCACCAGTCCGGTCGGTACGCCGATGATCACCGCCGCCACCAGCACCACCGGGACGCGGGGCGGCAACGGCATCCGGTTGAGGTACCAGGCCACCATCATCGGCAGGCTGACCTTGAGCAGCTCGGCCGGCTGCAGGTAGAAAAAGCCCAGGTTCAACCACTGCCGGCCGTACTTGCCGGTCCCCAGGACGAACACCGCCAGCAGCGGCAGCATCGAGATCGCATAGATCGCCGGGGTCCAGGCGCGGATGCGCAGGATCGAGGTACGCGCGATCGCCCACATCGCCAGCAGGCCGACCGCGAACCGGGCCCCCTGGGCCATCACCAGCCCCGGTCCGCCGGCGCTGTCGAGCACCGCCAGGCCGATCACCATCAGCGCCAGCAGCGCCATCAACAGCGGCCAGTCCAGGCCGCGGGTCAGCCGCTGGCCCATCTCCAGCGCCCAGCGCAGGAAATCCCTCATCGACGTTCTCCCGTGGCCGGTGCCGGAAGCGCCGCTGGCGGTGGCGGGGTTTGCGGCGACGGCGGCGCCACCGGCGCGCCGACCAGGACCGGCAGCTCCTCCAGTGCCAGCGCGGCCTGTTCGCCACGGGCCAGCAGCGCCGGATCTTCGGTATCGAAACCGGTCACCCCCAGCGCCACGGTGCCGCGCTCGGCATCCAGCGGCTGCAGGCCCTCGGGCATCTCGCCAAGGAGCCAGGCATCAAACACCTTGCGCGCGATCGGCGCCGCGGCCGAGCCACCGTAACCGCCGCCCTCCACCGCGATGGCAATGGCGATCACCGGATCTTCGGCCGGGGCGAAGCCGACAAACAGCGCGCGATGGCGCAGGTGCATCGGCAGGCTCTTGGGATTGACCGCAGCCGTCCCCTTGCGACTGACCACCTGCGCGGTACCGGTCTTGCCGGCCATGCGGTATTGCGCCCCGGCAGCCACGCGCCAGCCGCTGCCGCCGGGCTGCATCGTGGCCATCATGCCTTCGCGTACCGCCTGCAGATTGGCCGGGTTGGGGGTGATCGGCTTGCCTGCCGGTTGCGGCAACGGTGCCCAGTCGTGATCGAAGCCGGCGCGCTGTTCGGTCACCAGGTGCGGCCGGCGCAGTTGTCCACTGGCCAGCCCGCCAATTCCGCGCACCAGCTGCAACGGGGTCACTTTCCACAGGCCCTGGCCGATGCTGGCATTGACCGTATCGCCCGGATACCAGCGCTCATTGCGCGCCTTGAGCTTGGCCTGCGGCGAGGGCAGGATGCCGTCGATCTCGCCGGCCAGATCGATGCCGGTGTGCTGGCCGAAGCCATAGCTGCCCAGATACTGGTCAAAACGCTCGATGCCCAGGTCGATACCGAGCTGGTAGTAATAGGTGTTGACCGACTGCGCGATGGATTTGCGCAGGTCCGTCCAGCCATGGCCGCCGCGGTTGGCATCGCCCCAGCCGCGGCTCACGCCCGGCAGGTAGAACATGCCGCGCGAGAGGATCTTGTCCTCCGGCCGGCGCACGCCGCTGTCCAGCCCGGCCAGACCGACAAACGGCTTGATCGTGGAGCCTGGCGCCACACCGCCGAGCACCAGCCGGTTGAACTGCGGGCGCGAGGGATTTTCGTTCAGGCGCTTGAAATCGGCATGCGAGATGCCGTTGACGAACAGGTTCGGGTCGTACGAGGGCAGGCTGACCATGGCCAGGATCTCGCCGGTACGCGGATCGATCGCCACCGCCGAGCCCTCCTGCTCGCCGAACGCGGCCACCATCGCCCGCTGCAGGTCGGCATCGATGGACAGCCGCAGGTCGGTACCCGACTGCGCCGGCACCCGGCCGATGGTGCGGATCGCCCGCCCCTGCACATTGGTCTCGACCTGCTCGTAGCCGATCTTGCCGCGCAGCTGCGCTTCGTAGAACCGCTCCAGCCCGGATTTGCCGATATGGCTCAGCGCCGCGTTGCCCTCGCCCAGCTCCTCCAGGTCCTTGTCATCGACCCGGCCGACGTAACCGATGATGTGGCCGAACAGGTCGCCGTAGGGATAGCGCCGGGTCAGGTACGGCTCCAGCTCCACCCCGGGAAAGCGCCAACGGTCCACCGCGAAACGCGCCATCTCCTCGTCGCTGACCCGCAGTTTCAGGGTCACCGGCATGAAGCTGCGGCGCGCCTTGCGCGACTGCCGGAAGCGTTCGATGTCCTCGTCGGTCAGCGCGAAGATCTTCTGCAGGCCGGCCAGGGTGGCCTCCATGTCCTGCACCTTGTCCGGGGTCACATCCAGGCGGAAGGCCGGCACATTCTCGGCCAGCAGGCGGCCGTTGCGGTCGTAGATCAGTCCGCGCCCCGGCACCACCGGCCGCGCCTTGATGCGGTTGGCTTCCGAGCGGGTGGCGTAGATCTCGTGATCAAGCACCTGCAGCTTGAAATACCAGCCGCCGAGGAAGCCCAGGGTCAGCAGCACCCCGGCAAAGCCCAGCGCCGCGCGACGCCGGAACTGCTCGGTTTCGGCATGCAGGTTCTTGGACGGTCGGCGACGGTACATGCTCAGCGCCCGCGCTTGCCCAGCCGCACCGCATCCAGCGCCACATACAGCGGCAGCCACAGCGCCATGCCCAGCAGCGGCGCCCACCAGTAGCTCCAGCGCAACAGCGGCTCGCCGACCAGCAGGTGGATCGCCGCATCGATGACCCGGTCATTGAGCAGCAACCCGCCGATGGCCAAGGCCTGCTGCGACAGCGGGAAGAAACGGATGCGCGCGCGGAAGCGCTGCAGGATGAAGGCCATTACCACCAGCCGCAGCGCCTGTTCGCCCAGAATGCCGCCGAACATCAGGTCGGCCAGCAGCCCGATGCAGAACGCAAAGCCCAGCCCGACCCGGTCCGGGGTTTCGATCACCCAGTACGCCAGCACCAGCGCCAGCCAGTACGGCCGCAGCGGCAGCAGCAGCTCCGGCAGCGGCACCAGCCCAAGCAGCAGCGCCAGCGCGAAACTCAGCGGCAGCACCCAGCCCTTGTTGCGCAACCGGCTCATGGGCGCACCTGCGCCGGCGCGGCCGCCGGAGAGGAAGGATCAGCAGCCTGTCCAGTCGCGGGCGTGGAGCTGGCTGGCGCCGCTGCCGGCGGCGCGGCCGGTCCGGCAGTGGCCGTGTTTAGCGCAGGCGCGACCGAGCTCGCGGCAGCCCCGCCCGATTGCGCGGTGACAGCGGCGGGCGATAGGCCCGGCGCCGGCCTGGCGCTCGTGGCCGGCAGCTCCAGACCATCGGTCACCGGCCGTCGCGCAATCGTCGGCACCGAGCGCAGCAGCAGCACATCACGGCCGCGATCGAGCTTGGCCGCCGGCTCCAGTTCGCCCACCAGGAAGGCGTGGGTATCGTCGGGCCGCAGTTTCATGATCTTGCCCACCGGGAAACCGGACGGGAACCGCCCGCCGAGTCCGGAGGTGACGATCTCATCGCCCACCTCGACCCCGGCGCTGAGCGGGATATCGCGCAGTTCCAGGGTGTCGCCGCGCCCGTAGGCGATCAGGCGCACGCCGTTGCGGGCCACAGTCACCGGCACCGCATGATCCGGATCGGTCAGCAGCAGCACGGTCGAATGCGCCGGCGTCACCGCGATCACCTGGCCCATCAGCCCGCCGGCATCGATCACCGCCTGGCCCACATGCACGCCTTCGCGGCGGCCGGCATCGAGCACCAGCCGCTGCCTCACCGGGTCCAGGTCGATATCCAGGATCGGCGCCAGCTGCACGTCCAGCCCGCTGCGTTCGGCCACATTGAGCAGTTCGCGCAGCTGCGCGTTGTCCAGCGCCGCGGTCTGCAGCCGGGTCAGCCGCGCATTGGCCAGCAGCAGCTGGTTGCGCAGTTCGCGGTTCTCGGCCACCAGCTGGTTGTGGCTGGCGGCATTGTCGCGGACCGAGGCGCCCACGCGCCCGGGTACGCCGGCCAGCGCCCACACCGGCTGCACCAGCACGTTGGCCTGCTGGCGCAGGCGCGACAGCCAGCCGCCCTGGTCATCGAGCACGATCAGGGTGATGGCCAACGCCAGATAGGCCAGCAGGCGCAACGGACTGCTGGCATCGCCCTGGCGGGAGGCTACGGGAGGACCGGCGTAGGGCGGCACGTCAGGCTTCGACTGGAAAAATGCGGAAAAAGGATGCGACGACGCCCCGGCGGTGGGCTGCACGGGGCGTGTGCGGACGGCCGCTCACGCCGTTCGGGCGTGGCCGCGATACGCGACCGGAACGGCTTATTCCGGCGCAAAGAACTCGTTGCCGTGCATGTCCACCAGCTCCAGCGCACGACCGCCACCGCGGGCCACGCAGGTCAACGGATCATCGGCCACCTGCACATGCAGACCGGTTTCCTCGGAGATCAGACGGTCCAGGTCGCGCAGCAGCGCGCCACCGCCGGTCAGCACGATGCCGCGCTCGGCCACGTCGGCGCACAGTTCCGGCGGGGTCTGCTCCAGCGCCAGCTTGACCGCCGAGACAATCCCCGACAAAGGCTCGTGCAGCGCTTCGAGCACCTCGTTGGAGCTGATCTTGATCATCTTCGGCACGCCCTCGGCGAGGTTGCGGCCGGAGATCTCCATCTCGATCACTTCCGCCTGCGGGTAGGCGCAGCCCAGCTCCACCTTGATGCGCTCGGCGGTGGCTTCACCGATCAGCATGCCGTGGTTGCGGCGCACGTAATTGGTGATCGACTCGTCGAAACGGTCGCCACCGATACGCACCGAGGCCGAATAGACGATGCCGTTGAGCGAGATCACCGCCACCTCGGTGGTGCCGCCGCCGATGTCGATGACCATCGAGCCACGGGCTTCGGTGACCGGCATGCCGGCGCCGATCGCCGCGGCCATCGGCTCTTCGATCAGGAACACATCACGCGCACCGGCCTCTTCGGCCGATTCCTTGATGGCGCGACGTTCGACCTGGGTCGAGCCGGCCGGCACGCAGACCAGCACGCGCGGACTCGGGCGCAGCACGCGCGATTTGTGCACTTTCTTTATGAAGTGCTTGAGCATCGCCTCGGTATAGGTGAAGTCGGCGATGACGCCATCCTTCATCGGGCGGATGGTGGTGATATGGCCCGGGGTACGGCCGAGCATCTGCTTGGCTTCGGCGCCGACGGCAGCCACCGAGCGGGTACCGCCGATGGCACGGTCCTGACGCACCGCCACGACCGACGGCTCGTTGAGCACGATGCCCTGGCCGCGCACATAGATCAGGGTGTTGGCCGTGCCCAGGTCGATGGACAGGTCATTGGAGAACATGCCACGCAGCTTCTTGAACATCTGGGAAGTGATCCTGAGGGGTGTCGTGCCCACGCCGATTGGCGAAAAAATGGGCAGAAAATGAGGTCCGCTAGCCTATCAATCCCCCCCGGTGCGGGCAAGGACAATCCATTGTGAATCGGGGCTTTGGCCCGATTCGGCGCCCCTGCGGACATCTGCGGTTCTGGTCGTGCGTCGCCGCAGCCGGTACCCTTACGCACTTTGGCGCCCCGATCGCGCCGACCCGCGTGCGCCTGCATGGCGGGAATTTCCCCTTTTCCGTATAGGTCTGTTCCCGATGTCCGCTCTGATCTGTGGTTCCCTTGCTTTCGACACCATCATGGTGTTTCCGGACCAGTTCAAGAACCACATCCTGCCGGACAAGGTGCACATCCTGAACGTGTCGTTCCTGGTGCCGCGGATGCGCCGGGAGCTGGGCGGCTGCGCCGGCAACATCGCCTACAACCTGAAGCTGCTGGGCGGCAGCCCGATCCCGATGGGCACCGTGGGCCAGGACTTCGGCCCGTACCGCGAGCACTTCGAGCGCATGGGCATCGACCTGAGCCAGGTGCGGGTGCTGGAAGACATGTTCACCCCGCAGTGTTTCATCACCACCGACCACGACAACAACCAGATCACCGCCTTCCATCCGGGCGCGATGATGCGTTCGCACGACAACCACGTGCGCGACGTGCCGGGCGTGAGCTTCGGCATCGTGGCGCCGGACGGCCGCGAAGGCATGATCCAGAACGCGGCCGAGTTCGTGGAATGCGGCATCCCCTTCATCTTCGATCCCGGCCAGGCGCTGCCGCTGTTCAACGGTCCGGAGCTGCGCACCTTCATCGAGCAGGCCGACTACGTGGTGGTCAACGACTACGAGTCCAACCTGCTGCAGCAGCGCACCGGCTGGGACGAGAAAGACATCGTCAGCCGGGTCAAGGCCTACATCACCACCCAGGGCCCGCGTGGCGCGATCATCCACACCCCGGAAAAGAGCTTCGACATCCCGCCGGCGCACGAGCGCCGCGTGGTCGACCCGACCGGCTGCGGCGATGCGTTCCGTGCCGGCCTGATCTTCGGCATCGAGAAGGGCTATGACTGGCTGACCATCGGCCGCATGGGCAACCTGATGGGTGCGCTGAAGGTCGAACACCCCGGCACCCAGAACCAGCGCTTCGATTTCGCCGAGTTCAACGACCAGTTCAAGCAGCAGTTCGGCTACAGCCTCTAGGAAAAACGGCGCCTCGGCGCCGTTTTTTTTTGCGTGCCACTACCGATCCTGCCGATGGCAAACGCCAGGGTCGGGCCCTGCCGGGCACTGCCGCCGTCGGCAATGCGACCGCCAGGCCCTGCGCGCCGCTATCCCGACGCCGCGGCGCGCCAATGCTGCAGCAACTGCGCGCAATCACGCAGCTGCCACTGTGCCATGCCTGGCCAGGGATCATCCGGCACATTGATCAGAATTCCCGGCACACCCGCCGCTTGGGCGGTGGCCAGATCGTAGTAATGGTCCCCCACCATCCGCATCCGCGCCGGCGGTACCTGCCAGCGCGCGGCAAAGAACTGCAAGCCGGCCGGTGACGGCTTGGGCTCCGCGTCCCGGCGGCCGATGATTTCGTCAGCGGCAAAACAATCCGCCACCCCGATCACCGCCAACGTCACTTCCGCCAGCTCACGCGCATTGCGGGTAAGGATGCCCAGCCGGCAACCGTCAGCATGCAGCGCGCGGATCAAGGCCACCGCACCGGGTGCCGCCACGGAAGCCTCGGCCAGTTCCCGCTCGTGCCGCATCAACCAGGCATGGCTGGCGGCCGCCTGCTGGACTGGCAGGCTGGCCAGATGTTCAAGAATGTCCGCACCGGCTGGAATCTGCAGCTCACGCCGGATCAACTCGAAATCATGCAGCGGCTGCGTCAGCGTGCCATCCATGTCGAACACCCAATGGCGGCTGTCCACCACGCCTGGCACCGGCGCCAGCGGCGGCGATCCGACAATACCCACGCCTCAATCCCAGCCCGGCAGCTGGCTGCCATCGAGCCCGCCGACTTCGAACACCGCGCTGCGGCTGTCACCGGCTTTCACCGGAAATTCGATCTGGATGACTTTCGCCTTGCGCGCCAGCCGCCACAGGCCGCGGTTGTCGGTGATGAACATGGCGATGGCCTCGTCGGTATCCGGGCGATGCGCGGCCATCCGGCGCGGCGCCTGGTCATCCACCGTCACCGTGACCTGGCAGCTGGCATAGCAGGCCTTGGCGAAGTCGCTGGCCTGCAGCACCAGATAGGCATGGCGCTTCCACTCGGGATGGTCGCGGAACACCAGCTGCACCGGCTTGGCGCCGCTGCCATCCAAGTCCACGCGCTCCTTGCTGTAGATCATCGCCGACCGCTGCACGCCGCCCTTGGCCGGCACCTGGTTGTAGTTCCACAGCGCCTGCATGCGCCGCAGCTCACGCGCGGCCTCGGCCTTTTGCTTCACCTCGGCCAGGCCCGGTTCGATCCGGCGGGCGGTGTCCGAATCCGGATACTGGTCCAGCAGTGCCACGCCGTGGACACGCGCCTTCTCCCATTCCGAAGCGGTGACGGCGCTGTCGTACTGCTTGCCAATGACCTCGGCGGCCTGCTCCTGGCGCGCGCGTTCCTGCGCCGCGGCCGCTTCCTGCTTCTGCCGCTCGACCTCCGGATCGGTACAGCCGGCCAGGGCGAAGGCGCACAGCGCGCCGAAGATCAAAGGTTTCATCAAGCCACTCCGTTGTCGGGCAGGAACAGGCCGGCGCGAACGCCGGATGGGGCTACTTTAAACATCCGCCGGCTGCCGTGACCACGCACGCCAACGGGAAACGGCGGGCCGAAGCCCGCCGTTCCGGTGACACAACCGCTTGCGCAAGCGGTTACTGCTTCGGCGCCGCCTCGGCCTTGGCGATCATGTCCTCCACCGAGGCGGTGGTGATCGGGTGGTAACCGGGCTTGGCGCGGGCGAACACGTCCTTGGCGAAGGCCAGGCCTTCGGGCGTTTTCACCAGCTCGGCATAGACCGGCAGGATCAGCTTGCGGCGGCCCACACGCTGGATGAATTCACCGGCTGCGGCCTGCGCCTCGCCATAGCCGCTGCGGATGGCCAGCGGATACCAGCGCATGGCGATCTCGCCATTGGGGGTGCCGGTGAAGTGGTAGGCCGCATCCAGCTGCGCCAGTTTCTCCAGCGGCTGCTTCTGCCCCAGACCATCGATGAAACGCACCCATTCCTGGGTACCCCACTCAGCGGTGACCTGGTTGCTGGGCACCTTGTCGCTGCCCAGGTAGGCGATACGCGCGGTATCGACCACGGCGAAGTTGCGCGCGCGGGCCTTGATCGCGAACGCCGGAATGCCCGGCTCGTCCAGCCACGCGGTCAGCTCGGCCTCGGTCACCGCGGTCGGGTTCTTGGGCAGCAGGTTCTTCTTCATGTAGGCGACGAACTGGTCGGTATTCGCGCTCTGGAAGGCGTGGTCGTTGAACCAGCCGCGCAGGAACGGATCGAATACGGCGCGACCGAAACGCTGCTCCAGGAACTGCAGGAACCAGGCGCCCTTGACATAGGCGACGTTGCTCAGCGCCTCGTCCGGGTCACGCTCGGTCAGCGGCGGCAGCGCCAGCGCCTGGTCGGCCGGGCTCATGCCCTTCACTTCGGCCAGCAGATCGCTCTGGTCGATCTCGCGCTCCATCTCGGCCATTTCCGGGCCGTACAGCGCCTCGGTGATGCGGCCCTGCACGTAGGTGGTGAAGCCTTCGTTGAGCCAGATGTCCTTCCAGCTGGCGTTGGTCACCAGGTTGCCGGACCAGCTGTGCGCCAGCTCGTGCGCGATCAGCGACACCAGCGACTTGTCGCCCACGATCACGGTCGGGGTGGCGAAGGTCAGGCGCGGGTTCTCCATGCCGCCGAACGGGAACGACGGCGGCAGCACCAGCATGTCGTAGCGGCCCCAGCGGTATTCGCCGTACAGGTTCTCGGCGGCGCCGATCATCTTCTCGGTGTCTTCGAACTCCTTGGCGGCCTTGCTGACCATGGCCGGCTCGGCCCACACGCCCGAACGCTGCGAGATCGGCTCGAACACCAGGTCACCGGCGGCGATGGCCAGCAGGTAGGACGGAATCGGCTGCGGCATCTTGAAGCTGTAGTCGCCGTCACGCGCGGCCTTGGGATCGTTGTCGGCGCTCATCAGCACCATCACGTCCGGGCGGCTGGCCACGTGCGCGCTGTAGGTGAAGCGCACGCTCGGGGTGTCCTGCAGCGGCACCCACGACCGGGCGTGGATGGCCTGCGACTGGCTGAACATGAAGGGCAGCTGCTTGCCTTCGGTCATCGACGGCTCCAGCCACTGCAGGCCCGAGGCGGTCGGCGCGGTGTGGTAGGTGATCGCGATGGTGACCGGCTGCTGCGGAGCCTCGATGCTGAGCTTGCTGCCGAACACCTTGTCGGCCGGGGCCAGCGTGAACTGCAGCGGCGATGCGGCGCCATCGGCGGCGATCGCCTCGACTTTCTCGATGCTCAGCTCGCGGGTATCGAGCAGCAGCTGCGTGGCGGCCTTGTCCTTCCACTCCAGCGTGTAGGTGGCGGTGCCGCCGATCTGCCGGGTATCGAAATCCAGCTTCAGGTCCAGCGCCAGATCCTTGATGACGACCTTGTCCGGCTCGGCGTAGGAGCTTTCATCATGGCTGCGGTTGACGGTGCTCACGGCGGCGGGCTTCTCGGCGACGGGCTCGGCAACAGGCGTGGCGGGTTCTTTGGCACAGCCGGCGACGAGCGCGACGGCCAGCGGCAGCATCAGGAACGGAGAACGCATGGATCAGCAACCGGTTCAGGGAATAATCCCGAAGTTTAAACCGATTGCGGCGTGTCGAGGCCGCACGTCCCAGGGCACAGCCGCCGGCCCGGAAACGCAAAGAGCGGCTTGCGCCGCTCCCTGTCCAGCCCCGTCGCCCGGGGTTACAGCTTGTAGCCGGAGTGGATCGAAACGATGCCGGCGCTGAGGTTCTTGTAGTGGCAGCGGCCAAAACCGGCCTCGGTCATCATCGCCTTGAGTTCTTCCTGCGGCGGATGCTTGCGGATGCTTTCGGCCAGGTACTGGTAGCTGTCGGCATCGCCGCGGGCGAACAACTTGCCCAGCTTCGGCAGCACCTTGAACGAGTGGAAGTCGTAGACCGGCTTGAACCAGTCCACCGTCACTTCCGAGAACTCCAGCACCCGCGCCTGCCCGCCGACTTTCAGCACGCGGTACATCTCACGCAGCGCCGCGTCCTTGTCGGTGACATTGCGCAGGCCGAAGGAGATGGTTACCAGATCGAAGCTCTGGTCCGGGAACGGCAATGCCTCGGCGTTGAGCTGCACCCACTCGAAGCCCGAGACCTGGCCGCGGTTGGTCAGCCGGTCGCGGCCCACCGACAGCATGCCGGCGTTGATGTCGCCCAGCACCACGCTGCCCTCGGCGCCGATGCGCTCCTTGAGCAGTACCGCGATATCGCCGGTACCGCCGGCCAGATCCAGCACGCGGTCGCCCGGCTTCACCTGCGCGGTGGCCACGAAGTAGCGCTTCCACAACCGATGGATGCCCAGGCTCATCAGGTCGTTCATCAGGTCGTAGTTATCGGCCACGGAGGTGAACACCTGGCCGACAAGCTTCTGCTTGTCCTTGGCCGGTACGTCGCGGAAGCCGAAGTGGGTGGTGCCGGTCTTGTAGGGGGATTCGCTCATGTGGGCGATTATCGCACCGCCGCCGCCCCACGTCCCTGCCGGCGGGCTGAACACGACCGCTATCATGGTCCTCTGCCGGCGCAGTCGCGCCATGAGGAGTTCCATGATCACCACCCCCGACTACCGTGCCCTGCTGGAAACCGCCATCGCCGAAGCCCGCCAGGGGCTGGCCGAGGGCGGCATTCCGATTGGTGCCGCGCTCTACCACAACGACGGCCGGCTGCTGGGTTGCGGCCACAACCGCCGTATCCAGGAGGACGATCCGTCCATCCACGGCGAAACCGACGCCTTCCGCAAGGCCGGGCGCCAGCGCGGCTACCGCGACACCATCATGGTCACCACGCTGGCGCCGTGCTGGTACTGCAGCGGGCTGGTGCGCCAGTTCAACATCGGCACCGTGGTGGTCGGTGAATCGGTCAGTTTCCCCGGCGGTATCGACTGGCTGCGCGAGAACGGGGTCAAGGTCATCGACCTGAACGATGCGGGCTGCATCGAGATGATGGGCCGCTATATCGCCGAGCACCCGGATGTCTGGAACGAAGACATCGGCGAGTGACACCGGCCCGCCGCTGACCGCTCGTGCGGTGCATATGCTGAATTGAGACCGCGGGCGTGGGCAGCGCACGGATTCAGGACTATGCTGCAGCCACAGGGGGCAGAGCCATTAAAGGTAACGCCATGGACGCGCCCGTTTTATCCCACCGCAGTCACCACTCGTTCCAGCAGGCGGGCGAGCGCCTGCGCGCCCACTACGCGCGCCATCAAAGCACCGCCGCGTTCTGGGATGCCTACCAGCAGATCCAGGCTGAACTGACCACCGAGTTTCCCGAGTTGCGTACCGAGCTGTGCAACCGCCTGGCCGTGCTCGCCCAACGCCTGGGCGCAGTGGAACAAGCCCAGCTGCTGGACCCGCTGGAGATCAGCTGACAGGACCGGTCCTGTCCTATCCAGAAACGCCGGGCATTGCCCCGGCGTTTTTTTATGCATCGCCGGGAATCGGTGACGACCGGCCAGGTCCGCAGCAGCACAGCGGCCGACCCTTGCAACTGCACGGGCACTGGGCCAACGGCAGCATCCGCGCTGCGCGGCGGCAGAAGCCCTGCGGGAGCCGGAAAAGAAAACGCCGGGCATGGCCCGGCGTTTCCAGCGATCTGCACAGCGCGTTATCGCTGCGGATCTCTATCGGCGGCCAGCTGCTTGCGGTTGAACAGGCGCTGCACCACCACGAAGAACAGCGGGATGAAGAACAGGCCCAGCAGGGTGCCGACGATCATGCCGCCAAGCACACCGGTACCGATCGCACGCTGCGCACCGGAACCGGCACCGGAGGCGATCGCCAGCGGCAGCACACCCAGACCGAACGCCAGCGAGGTCATGATGATCGGACGCAGACGGTCACGCACGGCGTGCATCGTCGCCTCGATCACCCCGGCGCCCCTCTCCAGGTGCTCCTTGGCGAACTCGACGATCAGGATCGCGTTCTTCGAGGTCAAACCCACGGTGGTCAGCATCGCCACCTGGAAGTACACGTCGCGCTCCATGCCGCGCAGGGTGTTGGCCAGCACCGCACCGAGGATGCCCAGCGGCGCCACCATCAGCACCGCGGTCGGCACCGACCAGCTTTCATACAGCGCGGCCAGACACAGGAACACGATCAACAGCGACAGCGTGTACAGCAGCGGGGTCTGCGAACCGGCCTCGCGCTCCTGGTAGGAGACGGCGGTCCATTCGATGCTGAAGCCCGGCGGCAGCTGCTTGGCCAGCTTTTCCACTTCCAGCATCGCATCGCCCGAGGCCACGCCCGGCGCGGCCTCACCCTGGATTTCCAGCGCCGAGACGCCGTTGTAGCGTTCCAGACGCGGCGAACCGTAATCCCAGCGCTGGCTGGCGAAGGCCGAGAACGGCACCATCTCGCCGGCACTGTTCTTCACCGTCCACAGGTTGAAGTCCTCCGGGTTCATGCGGAAGCTGTCGTCGGCCTGCATATAGACCCGCTTGACCCGGCCGCGGTCGATGAAGTCATCGACGTAGCTCGACCCCCAGGCGGTGGCCAGCGTGGAGTTGATCGCATCCAGCGACAGCCCGTGCGCACCGGCCTTGGCCACGTCGATGTCCAGACGCAGCTGCGGGGTGTCATCCAGCCCGTTCGGGCGCACGTTGGCCAGCTTGTCACTCTGCCCGGCCATGCCCAGCAGCTGGTTGCGCGCGTTGACCAGCGCCTCATGGCCCTGTCCGGCGTTGTCTTTCAAGAAGAAGCTGTAGCCCGAGGCGATACCCAGCTCCGGCATCGCCGGCGGCGGGAAGGCGAAGATGAAGGCGTCCTTGATCTGACCCAGTGCCCCCATCGCGCGGCCGGTGATGGGGCCCACGCCCTGGTCCGGGGTGCGCTCGCTCCAGTCCTTGAGCTTGACGAAGGCCATGCCCGAGTTCTGACCCATGCCGGAGAAGCTGAAGCCCTGCACCGAGAACACCGATTCCACGGCGTCCTTCTCGTTTTTCAGGAAGTGGTCTTCGAGCTTGTAGATCGACTCCAGCGTGCGCTCCTGGGTGGCACCGACCGGCGCCTGCACCAGCGCCATCAGGATGCCCTGGTCCTCATTGGGCAGGAACGAGCTGGGCAGCCGGGCGAACAGCAGGCCCATCACCACCGTCAGCGCGACAAACACCGCCATGAAACGGCCCGGACGGGCGAGGATGCCCCGCACACCACGCTGGTAGGTGCCGCTGGTGCGGTCAAAGCCCTGGTTGAACCAGTTGAAGAAGCGGCCCGACAGCCCCGTGGGGGCGACGTGGTGCTCGCCCTTCTTCAGCGGCTTGAGCATGGTCGCGCACAGCGCCGGGGTCAGCACGATCGCCACCAGCACCGACAGCGCCATCGCCGAGACGATCGTAGCCGAGAACTGGCGATAGATGACGCCGGTGGAGCCGCTCATGAAGGCCATCGGCACGAACACCGCCGACAGCACCAGACCGATACCGACCAGCGCACCGGTGATCTGGCTCATCGACTTGCGGGTGGCCTCCAGCGGCGAAAGCCCTTCCTCGGCCATGATCCGCTCGACGTTCTCCACCACCACGATGGCGTCATCCACCAATAGGCCGATTGCCAGCACCATCGCGAACATGGTCAGCATGTTGATGGAGAAACCCAGCACCGCCAGGATGCCGAACGTGCCCAGCAGCACCACCGGCACGGCGATGGTCGGAATCAGCGTGGCGCGGAAGTTCTGCAGGAACAGGTACATCACCAGGAACACCAGCACGATCGCCTCGATCAGGGTCTTGACCACGCCCTTGATCGACACCCGCACGAACGGGGTGGTGTCGTACGGAATCACCGCGGTCATGCCGCGCGGGAAGCTGGCTTCCAGTTCGCTCAACGCCTTGCGCACGCCCTCGGCCGTCTCCAGCGCGTTGGCGCCGGTGGCCAGGGTGATCGCCAGGCCCGAGGCCGGCTTGCCGTTGTAGCGGGTGACGAAATCGTAGGTTTCCGCGCCCAGCTCGACCCGGGCCACATCGCCGAGCTTCAAGGTGGAACCGTCGGCCTCGGTGCGCAGCACGATGTTGCGGAACTGCTCGGGCGTCTGCAGGCGGTCCTGCGCGTTGATGGTGGCGTTGAGCTGCTGGCCCTTCACCGCCGGCGCACCGCCCAGCTGGCCCACGGCCACCTGCGCGTTCTGCGCGCGGACCGCGCCGGTGACCTCGTCCACCGAGACCTTGTAGGTCTGCAGCTTGTTCGGATCCAGCCAGATGCGCATGGCGTACTTGCCGCCGAACACCTGGATCGAGCCCACACCCGGCACGCGGCTGAGCGGATCGACCACGTTGGAGCCGACATAGTCGGAGATGTCGTTCTCGTCCATGCTGCCGTCTTCGGAGACGAAGCCCAGCACGTTGAGGAAGCCGGAGCTGGACTTGGCCACGTTGATGCCCTGGCGCTGCACTTCCTGAGGCAGCAGCGGCATGGCCAGCTGCAGCTTGTTCTGCACCTGGACCTGGGCGATATCCGGATTGGTCCCGCTCTCGAAGGTCAGGGTGATGCTGGCCTGGCCGTTGGAGGAGCTGTTGGAGGAGAAGTAGATCAGCCCGTCCAGGCCTTTCATGTTCTGCTCGATGATCTGCGTCACCGAGTCTTCCACCACCTTGGCCGAAGCGCCCGGGTAGTTGGCCGAGATCGACACCGCCGGCGGCGCGACCTCCGGATACATCGAGATCGGCAGTTTGATCATCGCCAGCGCGCCGGCCAGCATGATGATGATGGCGATGACCCACGCAAAGATGGGCCTGTCGATAAAGAAGCGAGCCATATGGTTCTCCGCTTACTGCTTGGCAGCCGGCGCCGCGGCAGGCGCGGCAGCGGGCTGGGCGGCTTCGGCACCCTTCTCGGTGGCCTGCACGGGCATCCCCGGGCCGATCTTCTGCAGGCCCTCGACGATGACCTTGTCGCCGGCCTTCAGGCCGTCTTCCACCAGCCACTTGTCACCGACCGTGCGGCTGACGGTGACCGGGCGCAGCGCGACCTTGCCCTCGCCATCGACCACCATCGCGGTGGTATTGCCCTTGGGATCGCGGGCGATGCCCTGCATCGGCACCAGCAGCGCATCGGGACGCACGCCGCTGGCCAGCACCGCGCGCACGAACATGCCCGGCATCAGCACCTGCTCGGGGTTGTCCACGCGCACGCGCAGGCCATAGCTGCCGGTGGCGGGATCGACACTGACCTCGGAGAACTCCAGCTTGCCCTTGTGGGCGAAGGTGCTGCCATCTTCCAGCACGATCGCCACCGGCAGCTCGGACGCGCCTTCCAGACGGCCGGCGGCCAGTTCGCGGCGCAGCTGCAGCAGCTCGGCCGAGGACTGGCTGACATCGATGTAGATCGGGTCGAGCTGGTTGATGGTGGCCAGCGCGGCAGCCTGGCCGGCGCTGACCAGCGCGCCTTCGGTGACCGAGGACTTGCCGATCTGGCCGCTGATCGGTGCGGTGATGCGGGCATAGCCCAGCGTCACATTGGCCGCATCCAGCGCCGCGCGCGCGGCGCCCACATCGGCCTCAGCCTGCTTCCAGGCAGCCTGCGCGTTCTCGTCATCCTGCACGCTGATGACCTTGCTTTTGACCAGTTCGGCGCTGCGCCGCGCGGCCAGACGCGCGGCATTGGCAGTGGCTTCGGCGCGGGCCAGCTGCGCACGGGCGCTGTTGGCCTGGGCACGGTAGGCGGCATCGTCGAGCTGGTACAGCGGCTGGCCTTCCTTGACCAGGCTGCCTTCGGTGAACAGACGCTTGGCGATGATGCCACTGACCTGCGGACGCACTTCGGCGACCTGGTAGCCGGTGGCGCGGCCGGCGAGCTCGCGGGTCAGGGTGACAGGCTCGGCCTTGAGCGTGACCACCGTGACCTGGCCAGGACCTTGCGGCGGCGGCGCCTCGCCCCCTTTGCAGGCGGCCAGCGTGAAGGTGAGTGCGAGCGAGAGCGCGAGGAGACGGCAGCGGCTGATGGCGTGCATGGAGAGAGGCTCAATAGGGAAAATAGCGCTTGAGGATCCGGCGGCACCTGGCAGTAGCCGGCGCAACCGCTGGCGCATACGGTACGGGCGCAGCCGGGGCGGCGGCTACCCGGCGCAGATCACCGCCATCCTGCAAAGCAAGCGGCGGAAATATACATACATGCATGACTGTTTGTAAACGGATACAGTTCAGTCTGGCGTCATCCCACCTGTGCACCGCGCAATGGCCAGAAAAACCAAAGAAGAGGCGCAAGCCACCCGCGAAGGCATCCTCGATGCCGCGCTGGCCTGTTTCCACGAAAACGGCGTGGCCGGCACTTCGCTGGCCGCCATCGGCGAGCGCGCCGGCTGCTCACGCGGTGCGGTGTACTGGCACTTCAAGAACAAGACCGAAGTGCTGGAGGCGATGATCGGCCGCGAGCGCGTCCCCTTCATCAAACGCCTGCGTCGCACCTATTCACCGCATCGCAACACGCCCATCCTCGACCTGCGCTCGGCGATGCTGATCTCGGTGGGCGAGCTGGCCAACGATCCGCGCCTGCGCGATCTGATGGAGATCATGCTGCGCAATGACCTTTCGGCCGAAAGCCAGGCCATGCAGCAGCTGCAGCACGACAGCATCGAGGAGGAGATGGCGATCTTCCGCCGCGCCCTCGAACGGGCCGGCGCACTCGGCCAGCTGCGCGAAGGTGTGGATGCCACCGTGGTCTCGCGCATCCTGCATGCCGGCCTCACTGGCGTGCTGTACAGCGCGATGCTGCAACCGCAGCGGTTCGACCTGGAGCGCGACAGTCGCGAAACGATGGATGCGCTGCTGTCGTACTACGTGCAACCGGGCGTATTCACACCGGGCGCGGCGCCACTGCCGCTGCCTGAACTCGATCCGGACGAGCTGGACTGACGCCAGGCCGCCGCGGCTCCCGCCCAGAACACCCGCAAACAGAAACGGCAGCACCAGAGGCTGCCGTTCCATCTATGCGCGTAAGGGATCGCGGCTACAGGATGTAGCGGCTCAGGTCCGGATCCTGCACCAGCTCACCCAGGTGCTTGTCGACGTAGCTGCGATCAATCACGACCTTGTCGCCATCACGATCCGGCGCTTCATAGCTGAGCGTATCGAGCAGCCGCTCCAGCACGGTGTGCAGCCGGCGGGCACCGATGTTCTCCTGCCGCTCGTTGACCTGCGCGGCGATCTCGGCCAAACGGTCGACGGCATCAACGGTGAAATCGACCTCGACGCCTTCGGTGGCCAGCAGGGCTTCGTATTGCTTGGTCAGCGCCGCCTTCGGCTCGGTGAGGATGCGCACGAAATCATCCTTGCTCAACGCCCCCAGCTCGACGCGGATCGGGAACCGGCCCTGCAGTTCGGGAATCAGATCCGAGGGCTTGGCCAGATGGAAGGCACCCGATGCGATGAACAGGATATGGTCGGTCTTGATCGTGCCGTACTTGGTCGACACGTTGGAACCTTCCACCAGCGGCAGCAGGTCGCGCTGCACGCCCTCGCGCGAAACATCGCCGCCACCGACGTTGTCACCGCGCTTGGCGACCTTGTCGATCTCGTCGATGAAGACGATGCCGTGCTGTTCGCAGGCCTCGATCGCCGCCGCGCGGATATCGTCCTCGTTGACCAGCTTGCCGGCCTCCTCCTCGATCAGCAGCGGACGGGCCGCCTTGATCGTCAAGGTGCGCTTGTTCGCCTTGGCACCGCCGAGGTTGGCGAACATGGACCTGAGCTGCTGGCCCATTTCCTCCATGCCAGGTGGGGTCATGATGTCCATGCTGAGGTTGGCGCTGAACTCCAGCTCGATCTCGCGCTCGTCCAGTTCCCCGGCGCGCAGCATGCGCCGGAACTTGATGCGGGTTTCATTGTCCTGCGCCGAGGGCTCGTTGCGCGCGGCTTCGGCGTCGAAACCGATGCCGACACTGCGGCGCGGCAGCAGCGCGTCGAGAATCCGGTCTTCGGCCTTCTCCTCGGCCTGCATGCGTACGCGCACCTTGGCCTGTTCGCGGTACAGCTTGACCGCGGTATCGGCCAGATCGCGGATGATCTGTTCCACGTCCTTGCCGACGTAGCCGACCTCGGTGAAACGGGTCGCTTCCACCTTCACGAACGGCGCATTGGCCAGCGTCGCCAGGCGGCGCGCGATCTCGGTCTTGCCGACACCGGTGGGGCCGATCATCAGGATGTTCTTCGGCATCACTTCGTTGCGCAGATCAGCCGGCAACTGCATGCGCCGCCAGCGGTTGCGCAGGGCGATGGCCACCGCGCGCTTGGCGTCGTGCTGGCCGACGATGTGCCGGTCCAGTTCCTGCACGATCTCCCGCGGCGTCATGGTGGCGGAGGAAACTTCGATCTTGTGGTTCATGGGGTACTCGCAATCGTTGACTGAAGGGCTCAGAGCTCTTCAACCACCACGTTGGTATTGGTGTAGATGCAGATGCCGCCGGCGATATGGATCGCCTCGGTCGCCACGGCCTTGGCATCCATCTCGGTGTGGGCCAGCAGCGCGCGTGCCGCGCTCAGGGCATAGGAGCCGCCCGAGCCGATGGCGATGATGCCGTCCTCCGGCTCGATCACATCACCGGTGCCACTGATGATCAGCGAGGTTTCCCGGTCGGCCACCGCCAGCAGCGCTTCCAGCTTGCCCAGACGGCGCTCGGTGCGCCAGTCCTTGGCCAGTTCCACCGCCGCGCGGGTCAGCTGGCCGTGCTTCTCGAGCTTGGCTTCAAACAGTTCGAACAGGGTGAACGCATCGGCCGCGGCACCGGCAAAGCCGGCCAGCACCTGGCCGTCACGACCCAGCCGGCGCACCTTGCGCGCGTTGCCCTTCATCACCGTGTGTCCCAAGGTGACCTGACCATCGCCAGCGATCGCCACATTCGCGCCGCGACGGACGCAGCAGATGGTGGTGGCGTGAAAAACATTCGGGTTCTGACTGGGGTCCATACGGCCTCCGGGATACTGTTCCACGGACATGGGGACAGTTTCCGCAGCGATCAAGCCTGGCCGCCACCGTGCCGCGACAGTCGGCATTCAGCCGCGCGGACTCACCAGGGTTGCTGCTTGCGGGCCTGATTGGGACGCCCGGGTTCCGGCTCGATACCCCAGGCCACGTACCAGTCCTCGCCCTGGGTTTCGATCGGATGTTGCGTGCGCCCGGAGCCATTGCCACAGGCCAGCGCATCGGCGGCGCAATAGCGGTCGCAGCCCCAGCAGATGCGCTCGGGGTGCTTGGGTTTGAGCGGAAACGGCTTGGCCATGTCGATCTCTCCACGGGTCCTGCCCACAATGGGCAGATGCCATCGCCGACGCCCTGACACAAGTCAAACAAGGTGCAATCAGGCAGCGCCGATTCAGCCCGGTGGACCCGCCGGTGGCGATGCGGATCAGGACTTGCGCCGGGCGCGTGGATGGGCGGCGTCGTAGACCTTGGCCAGGTGCTGGAAATCCAGATGCGTGTAGATCTGGGTGGTGGCGATGTCGGCGTGGCCGAGCAGCTCCTGCACACCGCGCAGGTCGCCGGACGACTCCAGGATGTGACTGGCAAAACTGTGCCGCAGCATGTGCGGATGCACGTGCTTGAACAGCCCCTGGCGCTGCGCCAGCTGCTTGATGCGGATCTGCACCGCACGCGGGGTGATCGGGCCGCCACCGCGTCCGGGGAATACCGGTTTTTCCGCAGTACCGGCACTGTCGCGCCGCCACTGCTGCAATGCCGCCAACGCATGCGAGCCGACGGGCACCGCGCGCTCGCGATTGCCCTTGCCATGCACCAGCACCAGCCCGCTGGCGACGTCCAGATCGCGCCAGCGCAACGCGCACAGCTCGCTCAGGCGCAGCCCGGAGGAATAGAACAGCTCCAGCAGCGCGCGATCACGCAACCCCAGCGGCGCATCGGTGGGCAGTTCGACCAGCTGCACCGCCTCATCGGCATCGAGCACCTGCGGCAGCTTGCGCGGCGCCTTGGGCGCACGCAGGCCGGCAGCCGGACTGGTGGCGATGGCACGGTTCTTCAGCAGCCAGGTATAGAAACTGCGGCACGCCGACAGCCGCCGCTGCAGGCTTTTGGCCGCCAGTCCACGCCGGTGCTCGCTGGCGATGAATTCGCGCAGCCGGTCGCCCGACAATGCCTGCGGATCGCCCAGATCCTGGGCTTCGCACCACTGCGACAACGCCGCCAGATCGCGCTGGTAGGCATCGAGCGTATGCGCCGACATGCGCCGCTCGATCCGCAGATACGACAGGAAGGCCTGCACGGCGCTCATCGCCGCATCCCTGCCATCAGGTGCTGCGGAAGCGCTGCAACCCCACCGCCAGCGCCTCGCCCATCATGCGCAGGAACAGCGTGCCCATGCCCGGGTAGAAGCGGTTGGGATCATGGCTGCCCACCGCGATCAGGCCCACACCCGGCAACGGCAGCAGCGCGGTGGACGCGACCTCGCCCACGCGTTCGCGATACAGCACCTGGTTCTTTTCCTGCTGCAGGCGGCCGCAGATCGGCTCGCCATCGAGCAGACAATCGTGGAACGGTGCCAGCGCTGGATCGTCATGGGCGAGCACCTGCAACCACGGCGCCTGTTCCAGTTCGGGCACCGCATCAAACACGATGAGGCTGACCAGATCGCCGGCGAAATCCTCTTCCAGCGAGGCGGCCATCGCCTTGAGCGTGGCGGCGGCGCTGGTCTGGCGCATCAGCGCCAGGGTCAGCTGGTGGGTGCGCACGGCCAGCCGCTCGTTGATCTGCGCGTTGCTGCCCAGGTCGGCCAGCCGCCGCGACAGTTCGCGGTTCTTGTCGCGCAGCACTTCCAGCTGGTAGCTGGCCAGCGAGGCGGTGGGGCCGTCATCGCGCGGCACCACCATGGTCAGCGCCAGATCGGGGAACTGCTTGAGGAAGCTGGGGTGACGCCGCAGCCAGGCGGCGACTTCGTGGGCACCGATTTTCTCGACCGTGTCGTTCATCCCGTCCATTCTCCGTCGAATACGAATGCCGCCGGACCGGACATCACCACTTCCGCGTCGTCGGCCGGCCACTGGATACGCAGATCCCCTCCAGGCAATGACATCACCGCATCGCGCCGCAGACGGCCCCGCTGCATCAGCACCACCGCCGCGGCGCAGGCGCCACTGCCACAGGCCAATGTCTCGCCGACACCGCGTTCGTACACGCGCAGCCGCGCATGCCCGGCATCCATGACCTGGGAAAAACCCACATTCACCGACTCCGGGAACGAGGCGTGCTGCTGCAGCAGCGGCCCGATCCGCTCCAGCGGCGCGGCGTCGATCAGGCCCACTTCCAGCACCGCATGCGGGTTGCCCATCGACACCGTACCGAAGCGGACATTCTCGCCCTGCAAGGACAGCACATATTCCTCCCGCGCGCGCGGGAAACCCAGCAACGGGATCTGTGCCGGTGCGAACACCGGACGCCCCATCGCCACCGCATACTGGTCCGGACCCAGCCGCTGCACGGTGTGGCTGCGGGTCGGGCTGTCGATGATGAATTCATCGCCCTGCGCCACACCCGCACGCACCAGCCAGGCCGCGACACAGCGCGCGCCGTTGCCGCATTGCTGCGAGCTGGAACCGTCGGAATTCCAGATCCGGTACGACGCCACCGCGCCGTCGCTGCGCGCCGGTTCGATGGTCAATATCTGGTCGCAACCCACGCCGCGATGCCGGTCGGCCAACCGGGCCGCCAATGCCGTATCCGGCGGCGGGCTGCCGTCACGCAGGTCCAGCACCACGAAATCGTTGCCGGCGCCATGCATCTTGGTGAAGCGAAGGCGCCCTGAAACCGGCTTACTCATTGGGGGTGTCAGCACTTTCTGCCGGCTTGATCCCCGCATCGTCGCCGCGGTCGACCGGCTCTGGTTCCGCCTGGTCGGTCGGCGTGTCGGAAGCGGCCGCGTCCACATCGTCCGGGACGACTTCCTGCTCCTCGATCGGCACCGGCTTCTGTGGCATCACCAGTGGGCCCTTGTTGCCGCAAGCGGCCAAGGCAAGCAGCAGGAGGGTGGCGGGGATGGAAATCAGGCAACGGGACGTCTTGTTCATGGCGCCGAGTATAGCGATTGGACCATGAAATCCGGATGGCGCCGCGAGCGCTCAGTCATCGCCCGGCGGCAAAGGCCGCCGCCACAACCACAGGCAGACGCAGGCCATGATGCTGATCGAGGTCCACTTCACCCACGCCAGCGGTACGCACCACAGGGTGATCAGCGCGCAGACCAGCATGGTGGCGCTGGCCATCCATTTGCCCTTGCGGCTGACCGCGCCGTGCGCCCGCCAGTCCCTGATGGCCGGGCCGAAGCGCGGGTGATCGAGCAGCCAGCGGTGCAGGCGCTCGGAACCATGGGAAGCGGCCCAGGCCGAAATCAGCACGAAGACGGTGGTCGGCAGCCCCGGCACGAAGATGCCGACGATGCCCACCCCCAAGCTGACGTAGGCCAGCAGCCACCACGCCCAGCGCAGGCGTGGTGGGCGGGGCTCATCTGGCGGTGGTGTATCAGACATCACGGGAAGCCGGTGGCATCAATCGGCCAGACCCAGCTGCCACAGCACGAAGGCAAAGGACTCGGCCTGCTCCTTGTACCGCTGGAAGCGGCCGGACTTGCCACCGTGCCCGGCTTCCATGTTGGTACGGAACACGATCGGCGCGGTGCCGGTATTGACGTCACGCAGCTTGGCCACCCACTTGGCCGGCTCCCAGTACTGCACCTGCGAATCCCACAGGCCGGTGCCGACGAACAGCGACGGGTACGCCTGTGCGCGCACGTTGTCGTAAGGCGAGTACTTGAGCATGTAGTCGTAGTAAGGCTTCTGCTCCGGGTTGCCCCACTCGTCGTACTCGTTGGTGGTCAGCGGGATGCTGGCATCGAGCATGGTGGTGACCACATCGACGAAGGGCACCTGCGCCACCATCACCTTGTAGTCGCCGGGGGCCTGGTTGGCCACCGCGCCCATCAGCAGGCCACCGGCGCTGCCACCGGAGGCGGCGACGCGGTCCTTGGCCGCATACCCCTGGGCCACCAGCGCGCGGGTGACATCAATGAAATCGTTGAAGGTGTTCTGCTTGTGCAGCAGCTTGCCGTTCTCGTACCAGCTGCGGCCCATTTCCTCACCGCCGCGGATATGGGCGATGGCGTAGACCACGCCGCGATCGAGCAGGCTCACCACACTCTGGTTGAAACCCGGGTCCATCGACATGCCGTAGCTGCCGTAAGCGTACTGGTACAGCGCGGCGGTGCCGTCCTTCTTGAAGCCCTTCCTGTAGACCAGTGACACCGGCACCTGGGCGCCATCGCGCGCGGTCACCCAGACGCGCTCGGTCTGGTAAAGCGACGGGTCATAGCCGATCACGGGCTGCTGCTTGAGCAGGCGGCGCTCGCCGGTGCTCACGTTGAGCTCGTAGGTGGTGGCCGGCGTGGTCAGCGAGGTGTAGCTGTAGCGCAGCCAATCGGTGTCCGGCTCGGCATTGACCGACAGGCCCATCGAGTAGGCCGGCTCGTCGGCCTTGACGAACTGGCTGCGGCCATCGGCGAACAGCAGGCGCACGCGTTCCAGGGCTTCGGCGCGCTCGGCGATGGCGGTGTAGCCGTCGAACAGCTCGAAGCCTTCGATCAGCACCTGCGGATCGTGCTTGACCCAGTCCTGCCACTGCGTGCGGCTGGTGGCGCCTTCCGGCGCGGTGACCAGCTTGAAGTTGGTGGCGCCGTCGGCATTGGTGCGGATCACCCAGCGGCCGTCATAGTGGTCGGCGTCATATTCGACATCACGCGCGCGCGGCGCCAGCACGGTGAACTCGCCCGGCGTGGCGGCCGAGGTGTAGCGCAGCTCCGAAGACACCGTGCTGTCCACGCCGATGACGATGTAACGGTCGTCGCGGGTACGGTCGATGCCCATGTAGAAGCTGTCGTCCTGTTCTTCATAGACCAGCTTGTCCTCGCTGACAGGCATGCCCAGCACATGCGTTTTGACGCGGACGGTAAGCAGGGTTTCCGGGTCGTTCTCGACATAGAACAGGGTCTTACTGTCATCGGCCCAGACCACGTTGGGCGAGACGCCCTGGATCACATCGGGCAGGATCTGGCCGGTGGCCAGGTCCTTGAAGCGGATCGTGTACTGGCGGCGGCCGACATCGTCCTCGGCCCAGGCCAGCAGGCGGTTGTCCTGGCTGACCTGCATGTCACCAACGGAGAAATAGCCCTTGCCCTCGGCCATCGGGTTCAGGTCGAGCAGGACCTGCTCGGCCGCCTCCATGCTGCCCTCGCGGCGGGCGTAGACCGGGTAGTCCTTGCCGGTCTCGTAGCGGGTGTAATACCAGTAACCGCGCTCGCGGTACGGCACGCTGGCGTCATCCTGCTTGATGCGGCCGACGATCTCGCCGTAGAGCTTCTCCTCCAGCGGCTTGAGCGGTGCCATCAGCGCATCGGTATAGGCATTCTCGGCATTGAGGTAAGCCAGCATCGCTGGATCTTCGCGGCTGTCATCGCGCAGCCAGTAGTACTCGTCCTGGCGCTGCGCACCGAACGGCGTGGTGACGGTATGCGGGCGTTTTTCCACATCCGGCGGCGAAGGCGGGGAGACAGCAGCGGCGGTATTGATCATCAGGCTTGCAACCAACAGGCAAAGGGCGGATTTCATCAGGCGCTCCAGCGGGCTGGCTCCGGGCCGCCCGCGCAACGGGCCACAGTGTGCCACGGCCCACCGTTGGCCCGATGCCGGGGACCCCGCCTATCATGGCGGCGATGAAAACATCCGACCCCACTCCTTCCGGCTACAGCCGTCGCAGTCATGAGATCGCCCCGTTCCATGTCATGTCGCTGCTGGCCCGCGCCAACGCACTGGAGCAGGCCGGCCACGATGTGATCCATCTGGAAATCGGCGAGCCGGACTTCACCACCGCCGCGCCGGTCATCGCCGCCGGCCAGGCCGCGCTGGCCGCCGGCCATACCCGCTACACCGCCGCCCGCGGCCTGCCAGCGCTGCGCCAGGCCATTGCCGGCTTCTATCGCGACCGCTACCGGCTGGACATCGACCCCGAGCGCATCCTCATCACGCCCGGCGGCTCCGGCGCCCTGCTGCTGGCCTCCAGCCTGCTGGTCGATCCTGGCCGGCACTGGCTGCTGGCCGACCCCGGCTATCCCTGCAACCGGCATTTCCTGCGTCTGGTCGAAGGCGCCGCGCAACTGGTGCCGGCGGGGCCCGCCACCGGCTACCAGCTCACCCCGGAGCTGATCGACGCGCACTGGAACCGCGACAGCGTCGGCGCCCTGCTCGCCTCGCCGGCCAACCCCACCGGCACCACCCTGGACAAGGTGCAGCTGGCGGCGCTGGCCGGCGCGGTGAAGGCGCGCGGGGGACATCTGGTGGTCGACGAGATCTACCACGGCCTGACCTACGGCTTCGACGCGCCCAGCGTGCTGGAAGTCGATGACGGCGCCTTCGTGCTGAACAGCTTCTCCAAGTACTTCGGCATGACCGGCTGGCGGCTGGGTTGGCTAGTGGCGCCACCGCAGGCGGTCCCCGAGCTGGAGAAGCTGGCCCAGAACCTGTACATCAGCGCGCCGTCGATGGCCCAGCATGCGGCGCTGGCGTGTTTCCAGCCCGAGACCATCGCCCTCTTCGAACAGCGCCGCGAGCAGTTTCGCCAGCGCCGCGACTACCTGCTGCCGGCCCTGCGCGAGCTGGGCTTCCGCATCGACGTGGAACCGCAGGGCGCGTTCTACCTGTATTGCGATGTCAGCGCGTTCACCGACGATGCGCAGGCCTTCTGCGCGCACTTTCTGGAAACCGAACATGTGGCGTTCACGCCGGGGCTGGATTTCGGCCAGCACCGCGCCCATCAGCACGTGCGCATCGCTTACACCCAGGACGTACCGCGGTTGCAGCAGGCGGTGGAGCGTATCGGCCGCGGCCTGCGCCGCTGGCAGCAACGCTGATCCACTCCACGCCGCCCTGAACAAAAAAACGCCACCGGAAGGTGGCGTTTTTCCTGCATCACTTGCCGTCGGACATCACTTCCCGCCCAGCTGCTCCCACAGGAAGCTGTAGGCCAGCGCCTGCATGTGCGCGGCCTGCGCGTTGTTGGCCGCACCGCCGTGGCCGCCTTCGATGTTCTCGTAGTAGGTGACGTCCTTGCCGGCCTCGATCATCTTCGCGGCCATCTTGCGGGCGTGGCCCGGGTGCACGCGGTCATCGCGGGTGGAGGTGGTGAACAGTACCGGCGGATAGCTCTTGGCCGGGTCGAACAGGTGGTACGGGGAGAAGGTCTTGATGTAGTCCCAATCGGCCGTATCCGGGTTGCCGTACTCGGCCATCCACGAGGCGCCAGCCAGCAGGTGGCTGTAGCGCTTCATGTCCAGCAGCGGCACCTGCACGACCACCGCGCCGAACAGCTCCGGGTACTGGGTCAGCATGTTGCCGGTGAGCAGGCCGCCGTTGCTGCCGCCTTGCACGCCCAGGTGCCTGGCCGAGGTGATCTTGCGGCTGACCAGGTCCTGCGCCACCGCGGCGAAGTCCTCATAGGCCTTGTGCCGGTTCTGCTTCAGCGCCGCCTGGTGCCAGCGCGGACCGTACTCGCCACCGCCACGGATGTTGGCCACGACATACACGCCGCCCTTGTCCAGCCAGGAACGGCCCATGCCGCCGGAATAGCCGGGGGTCAGCGAGATCTCGAAGCCGCCATAGCCGTACAGCAGGGTCGGGTTGGAGCCGTCCAGCTTCATCGCCTTGTCATGCACGACGAAGTACGGCACGCGGGTGCCATCCTTGCTGGTGGCGAAGTGCTGCTCGATCACCTTGCCGCTGGCGTCGAAGAACGCCGGCATGGTCTTGAGCACTTCCGGCGGCTGGCCGATTTCGGCCAGGGCCAGCGTGGTCGGGGTCAGATAGTCGGTCACGGTCATCCACACCGCATCGCTTTCATCCGCATCCACCGCGCCGACACCAATCGTGCCGAACGCCGGGGCGCCGGTGAAATCGCTGGACACCCAGCCGTCCTGGCCATGGGTAAGGACCTTCAGGCGGTTCTTGACGTCGTCGAGCACGTTCAGCACCACGTGTGACCGGGTCCACACCGCACTGGCCAGCGACGTGGTGTCCGTCGGCGCGAACAGCACGTCGAACGTGCGCTTGCCGGCCATGAAATCGTCGAACCTTGTCGCCAGCAGCGAACCGGCGGCGTAGGTCTTGCCGCCCACCGTCCACGGCTCACGCAGTTCCAGCGTCAGCCATTCGCGACGCACGCTCTTCTCGGCCGAGTTCGGCGCATCCACCTTGACCAGCTTGCCATCGGCGCCGACCAGGAACAGTTCGTTGTTGTAGAAAGCGATCGTGCGGTTGACAAAATTGCGCTCGAAACCGGGCGTATCGTCATGCATCGCCGAGATGTACATGTCCTCGGGCTTGCCTTCGTACACGGTCGTGGCCGCGCTGATCGGGGTACCGCGGCGCCACTGCTTGACCACGCGCGGGTAGCCGGAGGTGGTCATCGAGCCGTCGCCGAAATCGGTGTAGACGAACACGTTGTCCTGGTCGATCCAGGCCAGGCCGCCCTTGGCTTCGGGACGGAAGAAACCGTCCTGGATCCAGTCCTTCTTGACCAGATCGAACTCGCGGGTGACATCGGCATCGGCGCCGCCGCGCGACAGCGCGATCAGGCAGCGGGTGTACTGCGGACGCAGGCAGTTGGCGCCATGCCATACCCAGTTCTCGCCCTCGGCCTTGTTCAGCGCATCCAGATCCAGAATGGTTTCCCACAGCGGCTCGGCCTTGCGGTACTCCACCAGCGTGGTACGGCGCCACACGCCGCGCTCGTGCTGCTTGTCCTTCCAGAAGTTGTAGTAGTAGTCGCCGATCTTCTCCACGCCCGGGATTTTGGCGTCCGAATCGAGCACCTCGCGGATGCCGGCTTCCATCTGCTTGAACTGCGGGGTCTGCGCCAGCTTGGCTTCCGCCTGCGCGTTCTGGGCCTTGACCCAGGTCAGCGGCTTGTCACCGGCAACCTCTTCCAGCCAGGCGTACTTGTCCTGGGATTCGTCAGCGGCCATGGCGGCTCCGGCCAGGCCGGTGGAAATAAGGCCTGCGACAAGGCAGGCGGAAGTGAGTCGGGACATGCTGGCTCCATGCGGTCATAAGGCGCGAACGCTAGCACGCTCGCTGCCACGCGCCCCGTGTCGAAGGTCAGGCCGCCTTCCGCGTCCTGGCCGCCGCCGGACGGCAGAAGCGCCGTGCCTGTGGCCGGCGACGGCGAACGCGGCGATCCCCGACGGCACGCCAGGCGGCCGGCAGGCGGAACCGGTACAGCGCCCACCAGGCCACCAGCGGCATGCCCACCAGCCACAGCGGCAACCAGCCGATCCAGCTGCTGTAGCCGCGGGCCGCCGGCCATACCAGCACCAGTGCCAGCCCAGCCAGCGCCCACTGCCTGACCCCACGCAGTACCCGCCGATCGGGCTCATGCGATTCATTACGACGATAGGACGATGCGGACGACTGCGACATGACGTTCTCCGACTGCATGACGGGGTGGGAGTGCATGCTCGGCGGCGGCCATCTCACCGGCTGCGACCTGCCATTGACGCGCCCCTCGCCACCGGTCGAACATGCGGGCGTGACTCCCCAATGGCGCTCGACTCCGTAATGCGATCACTTCCAGTGTTTCTGTCCGCCCTCCTGTTGAGTCTGGCCCTGCCGCAGGCCCCACTGCATGCACAGGACGCGCCGACGCCGGTGACGGCGGCCGGTGATGTGAACGGTCCGATCGACCTGCAGCGCTTCATGGGCCGCTGGTATGTGATTGGCCGGGTTCCCAATTTCATCGAGCGTGGCCACGTGGCCAGCGTCAACACCTACACCCTGCGCGAGGACAACAAGGTCGCCATCCGCTACCAGTTCCGCGAGGGTTTCAACCAGCCGCTGGAGGAAATCAGCATCCGCGCCAAGGTCGACCCGGACAGCGGCAACCGCCGCTGGCGCACCTGGTTCTACAAGGTCGTGCCCACCCACACGCGCATCCTGGAGGTGGCGCCGGACTACTCCTGGGCGCTGATCGGCTACCCGGGCCGGGAGATGGCGTGGATCTTCGCCCGCGAACCGGATATGGACATCACCCTGTACCGGCGGCTTGCGCAGCGCCTGCGTGACACCTACGAGGTCAACACCGACAAGCTCAAACGCGTGCCGCAGCATCCGGAGCAGGTGGACAAGCTGGGCTTCGAGGTTCCCAACCAGAAATAACCGGTCGGTGGCACCTCTGCGCTGACCGGTCGCCGCGATTGAAAAAGCCCGATGCCAAAGCACCGGGCTTTTTCATGTCGGCCTGTCGTCAGCGTCTCAGTCGTAGTTGCTCAGCGCCAATGCAAGCAAGGCTTTGGCCTGTTCACGCAGCGACTGCGGTTCGACGATCTCCGCATCGGAGCCGTAATGCAGCACATCCATCAGCAACTCGCGTGAAACGCTGTAGGGCACCTTCAACTCGTAGCGGCCATCGGCCAGAAAGCGCCCCTGCTGCTTGGAATGCCAGTGCTCGTCGGCGACCCAGCGCGCGGCCTTGGCGCTGAACACGATCGTCGCCCAGCCCTTGGGCGCGCCGGAGAAAATGCCGTAGCTGGCGGCCAGTTGTTCGTCCAGCTCGGTATCGGGCACATCGCGGGCCGGCTGGTCCAGCAATCGCGCCTGGTGGATGCGGTCCACCGCGAAACTGCGCACCGCCTCGCGGCTGTGGTCCCAGGCATCCAGATACCAGTTGTCGCGGTAATGGGTGATCCGCTGCGGCGACACCGTGCGTCGGGTGGCCTCATCGGTCGAACGCGCGCGGTATTCGAAGGACAGCTGCTTGCGCTCCAGCACCCCGGACGCCACCGTGCGGAAGCTGGCCTCGTCCAGCTTGCGACCGCGGTGCGGGATGACCCGCACCCGCTCCACCGGCCAGTTCGACGCCCCGGCCTGGGCCGCCAGCAGCCCCTCGATCCGCTGTTGCAGCGGCGCCAGCACCGAGGACAGCACGCCACCGCCGGTCCGCGACAACAGGTGCTGGGATGCCAGCAAGGCATGCAGCTCCTCGGAGCTGAGCCACAGCCCGGGCAGCTCGAAACGCTCGCTTTCGCCAGTCTGGTAGCGGAACCCGGCTTCGCCGTCGCCATCCACCGGCGCCATCAGCGCATCGCGCAGGAAGGCCAGATCCCGGTACACGGTGGCTCTGGAACAGCTCAACTCCTCCTGCAGCCGTGCCACCGTGACCGGATAGCGGGCCGACTTGAGAAGACGATGCAGCGCGTTGATACGTTCATAGCGGTCCATGAGCCCGATTATGTCCGAGTCCGCGCTGCAATGGAGCAGCGACCCTGGCCGGACAATCTTCAACCGCGACTAAAGCGCCGCGCCGCACTGAACCGGGGGGTGGCAGGGCTTCCGGTATCATCAAACCGTCTGTTTTCCCCCCTTGTGCCCCGGAGACTGCTTGATGTCCCTGCGTGTTTCACTGATTTTCCCGCTGCTGCTGTGTGCTCCGCTGGCCTGGGCCGACAGCGGCTCCGATCCTGCCGCGATGAGCTCTCCCTGGAGTGGCAGTGGCGGTGAACTGGGCTTCGCCTCGGCCCACGGCAACAGCAGCACCGAAAGCTTCAACGGCCGCCTGAAGCTGCGTTACAGCGATGACGACTGGGTCCACAGCATGGACCTGTTCGGCCTGCGTTCCAGCGCCGAATACACCGTCACCGCCGACGACGGCAGCACCTCGCGCAAGCGCCAGACCACCTCCAACCGCTACACCGCCGGTGCCGGCAGCGCGCTGCAACTGGGCGAGCACCGCCAGCTGACCGCGACGGTGCGCTATGAAAATGACGATTTCGCCACCTACGACCGCCAGGGCAGCTTCGGTCTGGGTTACGGCACGCGCCTGATCGATGCCGAGCGGGTGACGCTGGATACGCAGATCGGTCCGGGTGTGCGCCGCTCGCACAATTCGGAAACCGACGAGAACCGCACCGACCTGATCGGCCGTGGCCTGTTCGACCTGAAATATTCCATCACCGACAACACCGATCTGGTCAACACCCTGCTGGTGGAATCAGGCTCGTACAACACCTTCGCGCAGAACGACTTCGGTGTGTCGGTGAGCATGAACAAGCATTTTGCGCTGAAAGCCGGCTGGCAGGCCCGCCACAACAGCGACGTGGCCGAGGACAAGCGCAAGACCGATACGCTGACCACGATGAACGTGGTGTACAGCTTCAAATAAGCGAGCACGTTCACGACACAAAAAAGCCGGCGCGAGCCGGCTTTTTTGTGTCCATACAACCGGGCGCTTCTGCAACGGACGGACCCGCCCCTCCGGTCGTGGCTCAGCGCAGCAGGTCGGCGGCACCGGCCTGCAGCAGCTGCGCGGCGACCCGCCGGCCCAGCGCTTCCGGATCCGCGGCCGGGCCCAGCGCCTCGGTCCGCACGATGCGGCCATCGGCCACCCCGCCAACCAGCCCCTGCAACCACAGGTCCTGCCCCTGCCATTGCGCCAGGCCGGCCACCGGCACGTGACAGCTGCCCTCCAGCGCCCGGTTCATTGCCCGCTCGGCCTCCACGCAGGTGCGCGTGGCGGCATCATCCAGCGTCGCGACCCGCGCGATCACCTCGGTCGCATCGGCGCGGCATTCGATGGCCACGGCGGCCTGCGCCGGTGCCGGCAGCCATTGCGGCTCAACCAGCCGGCTACGGATGCGCCCACCCAGCCGCAGACGTTCCAGCCCGGCGCAGGCCAGGATGATCGCGTCGTAGTCGCCGGCGTCGAGCTTGGCCAGACGCGTGTTGACGTTGCCCCGCAGGTCGCGCGACTGCAGATCCGGGCGCAGCGCGCGCAGCTGGGCCTGCCGGCGCAGCGAGGAAGTACCCACCACCGCGCCGTGCGGCAGCTGGTCCAGCGTGGCGTAGTGGTTGGAAACGAAGGCATCGGCCGGGTCGGCGCGGGTCAGAATGGCCGGCAACACGAACGGTGCCTCCAGTTCCATCGGCACATCCTTGAGCGAATGCACCGCGCAGTCGGCTTCGCCGCGCAGCATCGCCAGCTCCAGCTCCTTCAGGAACAGGCCCTTGCCGCCGATGGCCGCCAGCGAACGGTCCAGCACCTCGTCGCCGCGCGTGCTCATCGGCACCAGGGTCACTTCCAGCCCCGGATGGGCCTGGCGCAGGCGGTCGGCTACGTGTTCGCTCTGCCACAGGGCAAGCGGGCTCTTTCGGGTGGCAATACGCAAGGTAGTCATGTGCCCATTATCGCCGCAGCGGCGCGGCGGTCACAGCTGCGGCAACGCCTGCTTCAGGCTGGCCACGCAGCGGCGGCTGATTTCCAGTGGCTCGGGTACATCGCGCAACACCGCATGCACCTGCCCGGCCGGGGCACGCCGCAACTCGACCAGCCGCGCACGCGCGACCAGGCAATTGCGGTGGATGCGGATGAAACGCGCCGGGAACTCCTCTTCCAGCGAGCGCAACGATTCCTCGATCAGGTCCTGCCCGCGGGTGTGGTGCACCACCACGTATTTCTCGTCGGCCTGCAGATACAGGATGTCTTCCACCGGAATCAGCCGCAGGCTGCCGCGCAGCCGCGCGCACAGCACCCGCCGTGCCTGCGCGGCCGCGGCGACCGGGGCATGGTCGCGCCCGGCGACGAAGGTGCGCGCCCGCTCCAGCGCCGAGGCCAGCCGCTCGGCGCGTACCGGTTTCATCAGGTAATCGATCGCCGCCGCCTCGAACGCCGACAGCGCATGGGCGTCGTAGGCGGTGCAGAACACCACCGCCGGGCGCGGCTCGAACTGCGCCAGGTGGCGCGCCGCCTCCAGCCCGTCGACGCCGGGCATGGCGATATCCAGCAGCACCACATCCGGCTTGAACTCGGCGCAGGCATGCAGGGCCTCCACGCCGTTGGCCGCCTCGGCGACCACTTCCACCTCCGCGTGCTCGGCCAGCAGCGCGCGCAACCGCTCGCGGGCGAAGGGCTCGTCATCGGCAATGACCACTTTCATGTCATCTCCCCAAAACCATCAATCTGCCACCGGATCGGCGTGCTCCCCGGCCCGCGACTGCTGTGCGGACCACACGCCGACCATGCTGCCAATACTCACATCATGCGTGCGCGAAACGAAGCTGCAGCCATTCAGCCAGCGCCTGGATCTCCTCGGCGCAGACCTGGTGGGCCATCGGGTAGTGGTGCCATTCCAGCGCGAACCCAAGCTGCCTGAGCACCTGCGCGCTGTGTTCGGCGATCTGCAGCGGAATCACCGGATCGCCACTGCCATGGGCCATGAACACCGGCTGGGCGGTGGCGCCTTCCACCAGCTGGCGGGCGGCGGCATCGACTTCGGGCAGGTAAGTGGACAGGGCGATCAGGCCGGCCAGCGGCTCGCGCCGGGTCAGGCCGGTAGCCAGGGTGATGGCGCCGCCCTGCGAGAAACCGGCCAGCAGGATGCGGTCGAGCGGAATGCCGCGCGCCTGTTCGCGTGCAATCAGCTCCTCGACCTGCGCCACCGACTCGGCCACGCCAGCGGTATCGGCGCGGCTGCGGAAATCCATGCTGACGATGTCGTACCAGGCCCGCATCGGCATGCCACCGTTGATGCTGACCGGGCGCTTGGGCGCATGCGGAAACACGAAGCGGATCGCCGGCCAGTGCGGGCGCACCAGTTCAGGCACGATCGGTGCGAAGTCATGGCCATCGGCGCCCAGGCCGTGCAACCAGATCACCGACCATTCCGGCGCCGCGCCGGTTTGCTGTTCCACTGTTTCCAGCATTTCCACGACTCCCAAAGACAGGCCCGCATTATGCCTGCCCCGGGCCCCGGCTCAGTCCTGCAGGGGCTCGCGCAGTGCCGCCGCTCTCAGTTCGGCCGCGCGCACCAGCACGGCCGGCGGTGCACTCTCCTCGGGAATGGACAGCAGGCCATGGCGCCGCAGCCAGTCGCCGGCGCTGCGCGAGGACGTCAGCGCCACCACCGGTACCGCCAGCGCCATGCCGATCACCACTGGCGCCATCCATGCCGCCAGCGGCGGCGAAACCGCATAGGCCATGCCGCCGACCAGCACCCCGAACACACTCAGGCCACCATAGCGGCGCAGCAGTTCCGGCCACGACACGCTGCCATCGTCACGCTGCTGCGCATCCCACCCCGAATCCTTGCCGGCCAGCACTTCGGCCACACCCCGCGACTGCACGTACATCACCACCGGCGCCATCAGCGCCGCCAGCACGGTTTCCAGCAGCACCGAGACCAGCGCGCGCAGCGCGCCACCGCAGCCGAGGCGTTCGTTGCGCGAGGTGAGCATGGCGACATAGCCCATCGCCTTGGGCGCCAGCAACACCGCCATGGTCAGCACGAACACCCACACCACACCGTCCTGGTCCAGCCCGCGCCAGTACTGCGCGGGGGCCAGCTGCAGGTGCAACTCCTGCGCCACATCGATCCCGCCGTGGATCAGTGGAATGGCCACCCCGATCAGCATCAGCATCGCCCACATCGGCGCGGTGAAGTAATGGCCAATGCCGATCAGCATGTGCACCCGGCTGATCCAGTGCAGCCCGCTGGCACTGACAACCTTGGCGTGCTGCAGGTTGCCCTGGCACCAGCGGCGATCCCGGATCAGCAGATCGGTCAGTGTCGGCGGGCCTTCCTCGTAGCTGCCGTGCAGGTACGGCACCATGTGGCAGGCCCAGCCGCCGCGACGGATCAGCGCCGCCTCGACGAAATCGTGGCTGAGCACATGTCCGCCAAACGGCTTGCGGCCGGGCAACTCGGGCAGCCCCGCCTGCTCGGCGAAGGCCCGGGTGCGGATCACCGCGTTATGGCCCCAGTAATTGCTCTCGGCCCCGTGCCACCAGGCCACGCCATAGGCCATCACCGGCCCATACACCCGGCCGCCAAACTGCTGCATGCGGGCAAACGCGGTACGGCCGTTGACGACGGCCGGCAATGACTGGATCAGGCCGACGGTGGGATGATTTTCCATCGCCGACACCAGCCGCACGATCACCTCACCGGTCATCAGGCTGTCAGCATCCAGGATCAGCATCTGCGGGTAGGCGCCTCCGAAGCGGCGCACCCAGTCGGCGATGTTGCCGGCCTTGCGCCCGACATTGCTGGCACGGCGCCGGTAGAACAGTCGCCCGGCGCCGCCGGTGGCCTGCACCAGCCGTGCGAACACCTGTTCCTCGGCGCGACCGGTCGCCTCGCGGGTGGTGTCGCTGAGCACGAAGAAATCGAAGTGATCCAGCTGCCCGGTGGCCGCAACCGATTCGTAGATCGCCTGCAGGCCGGCCATCATCCGCCGCGGGTCCTCGTTGTAGGTGGGCATCAGCAGCGCAGTGCGCTCACGCAACGCCGGCAGCGGCGTATCGGGATAGATGCCCAATTTCCGCCGCCCGCGGAGCAGCGCCTGCAGCCCCGCCAGACTGCCAACGAACGACAGGGCGACCCACGCGAACAGCAGCACGAACAGCGCCAGCAGGCAGACTTCCAGCACATTGATGCCGCCACTGGCCAGCACCCGGGCCATCATCGCGCTAGCTGCCAGCGTCATCAGCGCGGTCGTACCGAACACATACAGCCGCCGCAAGCCGATATTGGCCGGCGCGGTGAGCTGCCGCGGCGCATGAAGATAGCCGTCGCGCAAAGACTGCTCGGGCATTGCCAAGGGATGCTCGGCCGGCAGCACCGCCATACCGGCATCCCGTAGCGGTGAACCGGGAATATCGGACGTCACGCGCGGCGCCCCACGACGAAGGACAGGAGAAAACCGCGGCAATCGGGAAGATGACCGCGGCTTGGGCTGGGATGAACGCTGCTTCCGTGATGCACCAGAATTCCTCGATGGGACGGCGTGATAGGCGGAAAACGTTAGACGGTTCAACTTAAACCTGCGGCAAACGCCAGGCCGCCGGCGCGGTACCCATTCCCCCAACCCGATCAATGCGGGAGCCCCCTCCACCGCATCGCCGTACCGGCATCCTCAACGCCAGGTCCACCTCATGACGGAGCCCGCACCTGGCCCCAGGACCGCTCCATTATCAATGAACCCCCGGACGGCCACCACTTTGCTGCGGGCCGCCCCCGCAATCCGCCACCATGGCGTCGCCCAAACGCCCCGACGCCTCACAGCAGCACCGGCGCCCGCCGCTTCGCCTTTCCGGGATGTCCTGCCGCGTGACCTGAAAACCGGCACCGCTGGCAGCAGCAGGCGCCGGTCCCGACCCCGAAGAAACCGCCCACCGGTGGGCGGGATGCCTCACAGGGGCCCGCTCGCCTGCCGCTGCGCACCGGCGTCACGAAAACCAGCGCACGTTCGACAGAACCCGAAATGAACACGCGCCGGCTGCAACGCCGCGCCCCCCCGGCCCAGCTGCCCGAAGGCGTGCTCCGCGCAGGCGGTCGGCATGTGCGCCGCTGCAGACCTCTGCGGCAGGCCGTTCGTGCAGCACCGCCATGTTGAAGGCACCCGGCACGAGGCCAGGAATGCCATCAAACAAACCGCCGGAAAGATCACCGGCAAAAAATTGCGGGAAACGGTCGGCACGAGGCAAACCCTGGCCGGCATGACACAAGGGGCCGCGGACAAGGCCGCCGACAGCCCCAGAAAACACCCGGGCCGGACCGTACAGCGCCCCCGGCATGATCATCCGGGCACGGTGAAGCGCGGCCGATCAGTCCGGACGGTGGGACAACAGTCCGATACGGCGGAACCACATCTCCACCGGCACAGTGACCAGCGGCGGCACCGCGGCCACCAGCGCCACCAGCATCGCCCACAGCGGCCAGCGCAACCTGCCCCACGCATACAGGCTGACCACCACGTAGAACAGGAACGCCGCACCATGCAGCGGTCCGAAGATCCTCACCCCCAGCGTGGTGGTTTCCGTGCCGTACTTGAGCAGCATGCCGACCAGCAACCCGGCCCAGGTGACACCTTCGATAAACGCAGCCGCGGCAAACAGCTTGCCTGCGGGAGAGAGCGGTTTGGCAGACATCAGAAACCCGTGCGTGTGCAGAAAGGCCGGAAATTGTAGGCCAACCGCGCTGCTCACCCTGGACCAGCGCCGCTTTGCGCGACAGGCAGATCACATCCGTGCCGAAAGTCATGGCCGACTGCGCCAGGCAACGGCACGTAGGGACCATTTTTACCGCAGTCTTATTCAACCGACCCGGACGTTAGCTTTTTCAAGCTGGAACAGCACCCGCTCGGGGCGGTGCAGCAGGAAACCCTGGGCGTAGTCCACGCCGAGCTCGCGCAATACAGACAGCACGTTTTCGTCATCCACCCATTCGGCGACGACCTTCAGTTTCCGCTCGTGGCCAATCCTGGTCACGGCATCAATGATGATGCGGCTGACCGGCTCTCGCCCAAGGTCGCGCACGAAGCTGCCGTCGATCTTGATGCTGTCCACCGGCAGGTTCTTCAGATAGCCGAAGGAGGACATGCCGGCACCGAAATCATCCAGCGCGATCCGGCATCCGGACGCGCGCAGGCGCTCGATCACACGTGCCACGCGTTGCAGGTCGCGCACAGCCACCGTTTCGGTGATTTCAAAACACAGCCGCTCCGGCGGCACCCCGAACGTGGTGATCGCATCGAGGATGAAATCCGCCAAACAGTCATCCTCGAGGCTGGCGCCGGACAGGTTGATGGAACAGCTGTGCAGCTGGACACCGCACGGATGGATCCGGGAGAAGTTGGCCAACGCGGTACGGATCACCCAACGGTCCACCGCTGGCATCAGCCCGTAGCGCTCGCCGGCGCTGAGGAAGGCACCGGGCATGACCTCACGGCCGGTGTGATCGCGCATGCGCAGCAGCAGCTCCACATGCACCGCATCACCCGCCGCCGGGTCAAGCGCCACCAGCTCCTGGTAGTCCAGCAAAAGCTGGCCCTGCTCCAGCGCCCCGCGTAGGCGGTTGGCCCACTCCATCTCGCCGATACGCTGGGTGCTGGCGGCATCCTCGCGATAGGTGCAGACACGGTTGCGGCCATTTTCCTTGGCTTGGTAGCAGGCGCTGTCGGCCCAGGCCAGCAGGTCCTTGAGCGTGCTGCCTTCGCACTCGACCATGACCAGGCCAATGCTTGCGCTGACGGTATAAGTACGCTCCTGCCAGTGGAAAATATGGCTCTCGATGCAGCGCCGGATGCGCTCGGCGAGCGCTTCGGCCTGCACCAGGTCCACATGGAACGCCAGCAGGGCGAACTCGTCCCCGCCGAGCCGGCCGAGAATCGTGTTGCGGCCCAACACGGCGCGCATCGCCCGCGCCAGCTGTACCAGCAACTGGTCACCGGCCGCATGGCCGGACAGATCGTTGATCAGCTTGAACTGGTCCAAGTCGAAGTACAGCAGCGCGAACGGCGCAGCCAGTGCAGTGCCGTCATCACCGGCCAGCGCTTCGCGCAGCAGCCGCTCGAACTCGCGACGATTACGCAGTCCGGTCAATTCATCGTGCGTGGCCTGGTAATGCAGGCGCTCGGTCATCGCCCGCTGCGCACTGGTATCGGTGGCCACCATCAGCAAATGCGGCAGTGCCTCTACTTCCACTTGGGCCAGCGAGGCATTGATCCAGAAAGCCGCGCCGCCGGCCGGGGTCAGCATCACCTCCTGGCTGCGCCACCCACCGCCACTCACCGCCATGGCAATCGCGCGCTCGCAGGCATGGCTATCGGCGAACAGCGAGCACAGCGGTGACCCGACTACGTCACCCAGCAACTGCCGCGCCGCCTGGTTGGCGTAGGTAATGCGACTGCCATCACCATTGGCCAGCAACACCAGCGCCGGCAGCAGTTCGTTGAGAGTGCGGAAGCGTGCCTCGCTTTCACCGAAGCGCACGCTCATGCGCCGCCCCAGATCAACCGCGCGGCGCCGGGTCGTCATCTGCGACCACACCAACAGTGCCAGCAGGGTACTGATCGCGGTGCCGCCGATAATGATCGCGCGCAGTTGCCCCCATTCGAACAGGTCAGCGCGCGGCCACAGACGCATCTCCCAACGGCGGCCGCCAAAATCCAGTTGCCGCACTTGCTGGGGAACTTCGGCGACCGGCTTGGCTGACGCAAATACCGGGTCCTGCCCGGCAGGCGCATCCAGATCGCGAATCTGCACGTGCATGTATTCCAGCACGCGCCCCTGCAGCGCCTGGGTGATCATCGGCTCCAGTCGCATGCTGACCGCCAGCGCTCCGATCTCGCGCTGACGACGTTCAGGCACCGTCAGCGGAACCGCACCGGGAGAATAGACCGGCAGGCGCACGGTGACGCCGGTTGCACTGGCCGCCGCGTCCTGGAACTGCAGCAAGGGAAACGGCGCTGACGCGGTGGGCATATCGCGGTCCCGCGCCAGCTGCAATGCCCGTAGATTATCCGGCTGCCGGGTGATGTCGAAACCGACCAGCACCTCGTTTCCCTGCAGCGGCGCCACAAACTGGTAGCGGTAAGCCACCTGGCCGGGATTGGTGGCACTGGTTTCGGCGCGCGCGAAGCCGGTGAGTACATAACCTTGCGCCAGCTCCTGCGGACGCAGGTTCTTCTGGTATTGGGAGAACTCTTTCTGGTCCATTCCATCGCTGGAAAGGAACACCGTCTGCATCGAGCGCAGCACCATGGCCGCCCCCTTCAGCGGCTCGCGCATGCGCGACTGCGCCGCATTGGCCAGCGAGCCCTGCAAGGATTCAGTGCGCTGCTGCTGGTAGACCCACTCATGGCGCGCCAGAGCCGCCGTGCACACCAGGCCCAGCAAAAATACTGCCAAAGCCCAGAACGGAGAGGTGGGTACCAATCCGCGCGTAATCGCGTTGCCCGTACCCGTTTCCTCCGGTGTCCTCCCTGCCTCCCGTACTGGCATGAATCCGGCTCCCTGAAGATGACAACGACAATAATGCTCCCCCCCACCCGTCGCGCAGTGAAAGCGGCGTGGTCTATACACACATCGTCCGTGCCGCAGCAGCAGGCCGACTGTCGCCGATCAATAACCCTATCGGGTGATGAAAGGAATTCTTGAACGCAAACCCGGGACCGCAATCCATTTCTGAAACGGCGTGCCAGGTTTCACTTTTGACCACCATCGCCGCGCCGATTCATCCATGGAGCCGCCTCGGCCGGCCGGTTCCACGGTAAGCCGGACCGATGCCAAAACACACATCCCTGCCGTGGCCGCCTTCGCAATTCGCTGTCCCGCCAATCAAGTGGACTTGAGCGGGTCAGCTCACGGCACCCTGCGGAGCTGAACGCGTTGTTGAATCCAACAGGCCCTGTTCAACGAACGTGATGTGTCGAAGCCCATGCCATCGTTGTGGTGATAGAGGCGCGGACCACAGATTGACTTGGCTTGGCTCACTCGCACAGCAACGGTACGACGCCGGCGGCACGGGTCTCATCGCGTTGCGGTAGACCCGCCAGTGGCGAGGTGCATCTTCCCGCTCACCTTGCGACGAGCACGCTTGACACGACACTGCCCGGTGACATTTCCAGCCGCGCGCAACGATCCGTGGTTGCTACGACGAAACCTGGATTAATACCTGGCCAGATTGTCCCCGCTGTGAGAGAAGCGAAGTGGAAGCCGGAGCGACACAACGCGTGCGGCCAAAGTCGCTGCGGGGGGAATAGCTGCGGCAGCCGCATCCTGGCCACACCAAATTTCCAGGAACAGCGTTCACGGTTGGCGCGGGGTTACCTGGTTCAACTGCACCTTCTCCACGTGCATGGCCTTCCGCACCGCACGCGCTACCCTGCTGCTCCCGTCCCCCCTTGCACGTCACTACCGTCTTCCCATGAACAACACCGATCACCGCGTCCAGGGCCTCAACAACGATGAGGTGGCGGCCGACTGGCCTGCGATCAGCGCGCGCGAGATCGCATGGCTGAGCGGGCGTTTCCCGCAACTGGAAGGTGCCGGTGCGGTGTTGTGGCACAGCCCGCGGCCGATGTCAGCGGCGGCCATCGTCGAGGGCCGACACGGACAGGTGTTCATCAAGCGCCATCACCACAGCGTCCGCACCACGGCCAGCCTGGGCGAGGAACACCGCTTCATCGCCCATCTCGCCGCTGCCGGGGTACCGGTGGTGCAGGTACTGCGCGATCGCGACGGTGCCACCGCCATTGAACATGGCCACTGGACCTACGAGCTGCATGCGCTGGCCGCCGGTCAGGACCTCTACCGCGACGCACCGTCATGGACACCACCGCTCGATCCCGGACACGCGCGGGCCGCCGGCGCGATGCTGGCCACCCTGCACAACGCCGCTGCGGGCTACCACGCCCCGCAGCGCAGCACGCACATGCTGGTCGCACGCGATGACCTGATCCGCGCGGCCGATCCCATCGCGCAACTGCAGCGCGATCTGGTCGAGCGACCGGCACTGGCCGACTATCTGGCGCGCAAACCGTGGCAACACGACCTGCAGCAGACCGTGCTGCCGTGGCACAGGGCGCTGGGTGAGCGCCTGCACCGCGAACCGCGGCTGTGGGCACACAACGACTGGCACGTCTCCAACCTGCTGTGGCGCGACACCGGCAGTACCCCGAGGGTGGCCTCGGTACTCGACTTCGGCCTGGCCTCGCCTACCAGCGCGCTGTTCGATCTGGCCACCGCGATCGAGCGCAACGCGGTGGCGTGGCTGGAACTGGAGCGCGGCGCGCAGGCGGTGCATACCGATATCGCGCTGGCCCTGCTCGACGGCTACCGCCGCGTCCGCCCGCTGAGCGCGGCGCAGGTACAGCTGCTGGCCGACCTGCTGCCCATCGTCCACTTCGATTTCGCGCTGTCGGAAGTGGAGTATTTCCACGGCGCCACCGGCTCCACCGCCAACGCCGACATCGCCTGGCACACCTTCCTGCTCGGCCACGCACAGTGGTTCACCCGCAACCCGGGACAGGCGCTGCTGGCCGCGCTGCGCGCCGCCGCCTGAACCGGCGCACGGGCCAAATCCATCCGGTTGTGGTCAAATACGCCCCTGAAGCGGGGGTGCCTGGCGTGATCAGGCTGAGAGAGTCCCTTGGAACCTGATCCGGTTTGCACCGGCGTAGGGAGCTTTGAGCAGCACCCGAACCCCCTCTTTGGCGGGGTTCGTGCGCGCGCCTTCGCTTCGTCTCCCCTCCTGGCTGATGACGAACCGAATGAACCGCTGCTACCGAATCTCGCTGTTGACTGCCGCCCTGGGCGCGGCGCTGCCGCTGTACGCCAGCAACGTTGAAACCGAGGCCGCCGACCGCTCGCCCACCGAGCTGGCCGCCGTGCGCGTGCAGGCCAAACAGGACGCCGCACCGCAGACCATCCGATCCGGCAGCTTCGGCGGCGGCGACTGGAAGAACACCCCGGCCGCGGTCAGCGTGCTCGATCGCGCCCTGCTCGACAGCCGCCAGGTGCGCACGCTCTCCGAGCTGGCGCACAACGATGCCTCGCTCGGCGACAGCTACGCGCCGGTCGGCTACTACCAGAACATCGCCATCCGCGGCTTCGCGCTGGATACCGCCACCGGCTACCGCTTCAACGGCCTGAGCATTGCCGGCGAGCAGCGCCTGGCGCTGGAACACATCGCGCAGGTGGAAGTGCTCAAGGGCGAGGCCGGACTGGCCGCCGGCGTGATGGCACCGGGCGGCATCATCAACTACGTCGGCAAGCGCCCGACCGACGTCCGCAACCTCACCCTGGCCACCGATGCCGAAGGCAGCCGCTACGCCGCCATCGACGTGGGCCACTGGCTGAGCCCGCGCTTCGGGGTGCGCTTCAATGCCGCCTGGGACGACAGCAATTCGTATATCGAGCACGCCGATGGCCGCCGCAACTTCTATGCGCTGGCCACCGACTGGCGGATCAGCGAACGCGCCAAGCTCGAGGTGGATGCCAACTACCAGACCAGCGCGCAGCGCTCGGCCTCGGCCTACCAGCTGCTCGGCGCCAGTGCGCTGCCGGGCGAAGTGGACCGGGAGCACATGCTCGGCTACCAGGCCTGGCAACGGCCGGTGGGCATCGACAGCACCAACATCACCGCGCTGCACACCTGGGACTTCAGCCCGAACTGGCAGTCCCGGCTGTCGGCCAGCCACAGCCGGACGGTGATCGATGACAACGTCGCCTTCGCCTATGGCTGCTACTACGCCGCGCAATGCGCCGACGGCAGCGTGCCGGGCAACTTCTTCGCGCCCAACGGCGACTACGACATCTACGACTACCGCAGCCCCGACGACACCCGTCGCAACCAGGAGCTGCGCGCCGAACTGCACGGCCGCTTCAGCACCGGCAACATCGGCCACGAGCTCACGCTCGGCATGGACGGCTTCCACCGCACCGTGGACAAGCGCCGCAACGTCAACGAGTACGTCGGGACCGGCAACATCCATGACACGGAGGTACCGCAGTTCGCGCCCTCGCCGCTGCAGCCGGGCCCATCGGTGCGCCGCCTGGACAGCAGGCAGAACGCGCTGTTCGTGCTCGATCGCATGGATCTCGGTGCCGACTGGCAGTGGCTGGCCGGCGGTCGCTTCGTGCGGCTGGAGGAGACCGCGCGCAACAAGCGCGGCGCGCTGGAACGCGAAAGCCGCCTCTCACGCTTCTTGCCGCAGAGCGCGCTGATCTGGCGCGCGAACGATCAGCTCAATGTCTACGCCAGCTATGTCGAAGGCATCGCGCTGGGTCAGGAAGCGCCGTTCTGGACCGTCAACGACGGCGAATTCCTGCCCGCGGTGCGCTCGCGCCAGACCGAGGTCGGCGTGAAATTCGCGCCCTCCGATGCGCTGGCGCTGGGCGCGGCGCTGTTCCGCACCACCCAGCCGTTCCAGTACGCGCAGCCCGATGCCAGCGACGCCGGTTACACCTTCGTCGAGCGCGGCCAGCAGGCCCACACCGGTCTGGAACTGACTGCGCGCGGGCACGTCAGCGAGCACCTGCAGCTGACCGCCAGCGCCAGCGTGCTGCAGGCCGAAGCGCGTCGCAGCGGTACGCCGGCCTACGAAGGCCACCAGCTGATCAACGTGCCCAAGACCCGCGCCAGCCTGCACGCCGACTACGCGCTGCCGTTCGCCGAAGGTCTGGGCGTCACCGGCGGCTGGCGTTATGCCTCGGCCAACGTCGCCACCGCCGATGGCCGCGTGCGCGCACCGGGCTACAGCGTGGTCGATGCCGGCCTGCGCTTCCAGCACCGCCTGCATGCGCGCCCGGTGACCTGGAACCTGTCGGTGGACAACGTGTTCAACCGCTTCTACTGGCGCGATACCGGCAGCAGCTCCGGTGACTACTACCTGTTCCCCGGCGCGCCGCGTCAGGCCCGCCTGTCGGTCACCTTCGCGCTATGAACCCGGCGCTGCTGGAATGGTCGGCCGTCGTCTTCAGCGTCCTCGGCGTGTGGCTGATGGCGCAACGGCGGATGCTCGCCTGGCCGGTCGGACTGGTCTCGGTCGGCCTGTACGCGCTGGTGTTCGTGCAGGTGCGGCTGTATTCCGATGCCCTGCTGCAGGGCGCCTTCGCCGCGTTCCTGCTGTATGGCTGGCTGACCTGGCGCCAGCAGCTGCAGCACGACGGCCGGATCGTCATCGCGCCACTAGCCTCCCGCCAGTGGTCGCGTGACCTCGGCATCGGCCTGGCGTTCGGCCTGGCCCTGGGCGCGGCGATGCACAGTTTCACCAACGCCGCGCTGCCGTGGCTGGACGCGATGCTCGCCGCGCTCAGCCTGGTGGCGCAGTGGTGGCAGGCACGCCGGCATGTCGCCGCGTGGTGGCTGTGGATCGTGGTCGATGTGGTCTATATCGGCATGTACCTGGTCAAATCGCTGCACGTCACCGCTGCGCTGTACCTGCTGTTCGTCGGTCTGGCGGTGATGGGCCTGCGGGCATGGAGCAAGGCGGCCAGGACGGTCTGACGGGCCGGGGCCGGCTCATGCCGGCCCCGGCTTTTTACCCCAACCCAGGTTGAGGGGCGTGTACCTGTCCACGTTGCTCGGGCTGCTGCTCCTGCCGCCTACTCTGCGTTTCATTCAGTACCTGCAAGTGGGCGAGCGACTGCTCAACCGACCTGCCCAGCGCTTCATCGGTACGCATATGTGCTCGCAGATGCGCCGGATCATCTGGCACGCCTTGCACAACAAACAGGTTCTCACCGTGTTGGGCTGTCCCGGTAGTTCGGCTGAGCAGTACATGGTCTATCTGCGTCAGACCATTTTCTTTAGCCAGGCAGGCAGCACTTGCCACCAATCTGGCGCTATTGCCGTCGTAGTTCCTTCCCAGATTCTGCTCGAGACACCGCACGGCCCTCTCCGCCTGGCGATGCAACGGATCCTCCTCGGGCATAGTGCCGCTATGGAGGTCGAGGTAGCTGGGATGCACATCATGCTCCAACCGGTTTACCTATGGCGGGAATACTCTTGGCGCGATCTGCTGCAACGTGGCCGGATCGAGGTCGCCGCTGGCCGGCAGCCCCCGTGCGTTCTGGTAGTTGATGACAGCAGGCTGCATAGAAAGCCTGTAGACGCCATCTTCCTGCAAAAGCCCGCCATTGGTGTCACGAAAACCCTCCGCGTTCAAGCGCTCCTGGATCAGACGCACGATATCCGCCGACTCTCCAATGCGGATCACACTATCATCGATGACTGGCCTAGCTTCGATGCCTTGTGTCTGTCCCGCGGGATCAATGGACAGCCGGCCACTGGCCAGATCTTCAATATAGTTCTCATAGTGCTGGTAATAGCGGGTATCGACCTCGAAGTGGACATGCTTGCCAGCACGGGCGTTGAGCCCACGATTACTCTGGATACCAAGAGACTGGCCGTACCCGACCTCGTCGCCCACGTGGACGGCGATGGGATAGAGATGCCGGGCCCTCACAATCACCTCACCACCGCGCCTGTCGAGGATGTCGACAACACCATTGGCAGCGTCAACACGGCCGACATAACCTGCCATCGGTGCAGGCACATCAACCTGCCGCACGCCAGGCTGGCCACTCGCGATTCGCGAGTCCTCCAGTATGAAATCTTTCACGAGCAGAACCTGGTCCTGCGTCAATGCGCGATATTCGTCGGTGCGCGCCGCCTCCACCTCCTGAATTTCACCACCTACAACGCTGTAGGTCCGCCGGCGATGGTCTTCACCGCGGACAACCACTCCATTCAACAGCTGTGCGTTCCTGTTGTAGTCCGGGTGATGTGTTACCAGCCCTTCAAGGTCGTTGAACACTTCGTTTCTTTGAACTCTGTTCCGATCCGGCGCCCCCAGTTGCAGCATTCGATAGCTTGGCAATTCCCTTCCCATAGATTCTTCCTTGTCTGATCAAAAGCCCTTCTAGCGATCGCACTTCCTGTAGACATCGGCGTGGAATTCTGACGTAACGGAAAGATTCCCATCGCTGAGCACGAAAATTTTGGGGTCGCCTCTTTCGTAGACCCCGGAAGGTCCGACATCCACCAACGATTCAATCCTCCACGCCGGTGGCTCGCTCGAAATGACGGCCACCGCAGATGGGGTGCTCTGATCCTCATACCCTTGGAGCAACTCTGCGCTGATGTGCATCACGTTGTCCCCGTCGAGAGGTTGGCCACGTTGTGGGCAAACCGCCGATGCAGGAATCCAAGAGCCGTGCAGTTCCTGTGGATAGGACGCGACCGCTTTCGTACCAGTAGAAGACGCCACGCCCGCATCTGCGGTCATCGCAAAAGCAATGGCCGAGATGGCAATGGCGAGCGAGAATTTCCAGTTCATCCACCTGCACTCCCTGTCTGCGTGATTGAATCTTCGTCGTTTCGCCCCTCAAAGAAGCAGGCGGGAGGTTGTCCCATTCCGCTGCAGACTCAGCCAAGAACCGTTTGAAAGAAGAACGAACCATCCAGAAATCCTGACACCCAATACAGAACGGTTATGTGGCCATGCTTTCCTGAACCTGATGGCTGCTACTCGATCATACTGTCGGGGTTTATCTGCACCGGCGGTACTTTCTGGTCGCCTCGCCATCAGAGATGGTCAGATGATCATTTTTGACGATATACAGATCATCAGTAGTGATCCCTGGGGCGTTGTCTGAAGTTGCAGAAACCCGCCAGGCAAGCGGGCTCTCTGAAACACGCTCTATGGAAACAGGTGCCTCCTGATGCTCGTAGCCCATCAGCCGCGCCGTTTCCACTCGTATCGGCGCATCCAGATCTGGATCGATGGGCAACTTGCAGGAGCCCTGCCCAAGATCCCACGTACCTTGAAGCTCTTTGGGGTAAACCGGTGACGGCCCGCTCTTTGCGGCTGATACCTCATCAGCCGCCGATATAGAAATCAATACCAGAAGAACAGCCTTCAGCGGACGCATATCCATCTCCTTGTGAAGAGCACTAGCCATACAGCTCACCCGGCGCTAGCCAACAACCTGGAACAAAGCGACACACATTCCGTGTCACAGGCCTTTATTGGCTTGTGCATGATGCAATCCTGCGCAGTTGCGGCGCTGTGCCGGTCGCCTCCTTGTTGTAGATACAGTGGCAACAGATACACCGCCTTCGGGACATTGCCTGTCAAACGAATCGAAGAATGTCGGCAAATCACATGTGGCGGTGTAGGAAAAGACCACCAACACACGCGTCAATCCGGTATTCGACCGCGGCTCAGCCCCACACCACGCCGACACAACACAGACTTGGAGAGCCAGGAGTGCGAACGTATGGGTCGCATTCCCGTCCCCAGACCTGAAAGAAAGAACGGCAGCGTCTCGCCTGATAGAACAGGTATCTCAGCGTTGCTTCAACTACTGTCTTTCAGCCAGGCGGTGATCGGCCTGCGGGCATGGAGCAGGGCGGCCAGGACGGCCTGAAAACCACGGGCAGCACCGGGCTTCGATACTTGCCGGTCGAAGCCCGGCTTGCTGCAATCTCGCCCACTTCTTTGGAGTGCGCCATGCAGGACATCGGGGCGTAGTTGCTGGTAAATCCGGCTCGGGCAATGGTGGGGTGTCGTTGTGCGTCACCCTGCTGATGCAGCTGCGCAGCATCGCTGTGGTGACATGCGGCGCCGCGCGGATTGTTGTCGCTCTGCACATACGCGTCAGCTGACCGGAAACCTTTCACGAAATACGGGTCACTCCACTCTGATCCCTGTTTCTATCTGTTCCTGCTTTTTCAGCCCGCTCGGCTGCCGATGATCTACCCGCAGGTGCGGTGGACACGGAAAAAGCGTGGATGAAGGGCGAATCGAAGAGGCCCGGCTATGGAGGACGGGCGCAACCCTCACTGGGGCGTTGTCTGCACCTACCGCGTCCATGCCGGTCGTGGCCTGAGGTGTGTGCGGCACCGACGCGTCGAGGGAGGTCAATGCGGCCAAACAGCCTGACGGCGGCACTGTGCCGCCCCTGCCTGTCACTGCCATACTGCGTACGCGCCTGAACGGCATAGGCGCCCCACACAGGCCAACCGCCATGCGCTTGAAGACCGCCCCCGTGTTGATCGGATTGTCTGCGCTGAGTTTTGCGCTGGTTTTTGTCGATCTGCCGGCGGGAACCCGCGGCAGCATGGCGGCCATCAGCCTGGCCTCGGGCGTGGTGGCGCTGGTGATGATGGCCTGCGCCGCCTTGCTGGGTGCGCGCTGGAAAGTGGTGGAGTCGGCATTCGGGGGACTGGACCGGGTCTATGAAACCCATAAATGGCTGGGGGTCTGGGCGCTGGTCTTCGCCTCGGTGCACCTGGCATTCAAGGCGGGCATGCCGGGCTGGGAGACCGCCGCGATCATCGAACTGCCTGCGCCGGTGACGCGCCTGGTACGGCAGCTGTCCTACATCGCGCTGATGCTGATCGTGCTGCTGGCACTGAACCGCAAAATTCCGTACCGCACCTGGCGCTGGTGGCACAGGTTGTCCGGCCCGCTGTTCCTGATCGTGGTCCTGCACTGGCTCAGCTTCAAGTCACCGGTCGCGCTGGTGTCTCCGGCCGGTGTCTGGCTGACCATCGCCGCGGCGCTGGGTGCCGCCGGCGCCTTCTACAAACTGTTGCTCTATCCCTTTGTATCAAACCGCGCCGAATACCAGGTCACCGGCGCGGTATCCGGCCCTTCCGCGGTGCGGCTGGTGCTGTCGCCGCTGGGCCACGGCATTGAATACCGGGCGGGCCAGTTCGCTTTTGTGTCCTTCAGTGCGCCCGGGCTGCACGAGCCCCATCCGTTCACCATCGCCAGTGCGGGGACGCGCGGCGAGCCGGTGCAGTTCGTCATCCGCGCCCTGGGCGATTACACGCAGCGTCTGGTCCGGGAGGTTTCCATCGGGATGACCGCCGAAGTACACGCGCCGTTTGGGCGATTCATGCGGCCGGCGCAGGCGACCGCCGAGGTATGGATCGCCGGCGGCGTGGGCATCTCGCCGTTCCTGGCCTGGCTGGATGACCCGGCCGCGCGCGGATTGGAACGCATCACCCTGTTCAATTTCCAGACACCGGGCCGCGCGTTTCCCGCCGCCGAAGAGTTGGCCCCGCTCGCACAGCAGCGCGGCGTGGACTACGTGCCGATACTGGCGGGCGTGGAGACCCCCGCCTTCCAGGAGAAATTCGCCGCGCGGGTGGCCGAAGCGGGCCCCTCCCATCTCCAGGTCTGCTTCTGCGGCCCGGCCGGCCTGCTCGAGGAGGTCCGCAAGATCATGGCCGCCCATGGCGTGCCCAACGCCAACCTCTCGCACGAACTGTTCGATTTCCGCTGACGCGGCCCCACGGCCGCCGTCATCCAGACGGTGCAGCAGGCATCGGCGTACCCGGTGCCGGCGCGAATCCAGCGAGGGCCAAGCCAAGGCCACCGGGCTGGCGCCGCCCGGGTCCGGAAGCGCCCTGAACCACGCATGGGACGAGCGGGTGTTCCGCCCGCGGGGTTTACCGGTCGCCCCGCATCCCTTCGTCGGAGACGATGCGGCCGTCCACCAGCGTGATCTTGCGGTCGCAGGTTTCCGCCAGGCGCGGGTCGTGGGTCACCACCAGCACCGCGCAGCCGAACTGTTCGTTGAAACGGCGCAGCAACTGGAACACGTCCGCCGCGGTGCGGGTGTCCAGGTTGCCGGTGGGCTCATCGGCCAGCAGCAGGGAGGGACGGGTCATCAGCGCCCGGGCGATGGCCACGCGTTGCTGCTGGCCACCGGAAAGCTGGTCGGGAAGACGGTCGGCGAACTTCTCCAGCCCCACGTCGGCCAACAGGCCGCGGGCGATATCCAGCGTCTCGCGCGACGGCCGGCCCTGGGCGACCAGCACCGGCATCAGCACGTTCTCCAGCGCGGTGAACGCGCCGATCAGGTGATGGAACTGGAACACGAAACCGATCTGGCTGCCGCGCAGCGCGGTGCGGGCTTCGTCGTCCATCGCGCGGGTGGGCCGGCCGCCCAGATAGAGCTCGCCGCCGGTGGGGGAATCCAGCAGGCCGATCATGTTCAGCAGCGTGCTCTTGCCCGAACCGGAGGGGCCGACCAGCGCGGCGAAGTCGGCGCTGTCCAGCCTCAGGTCCACCCCGTGCAGCACTTCCACCTCGTTGGGCTGGCCCAGGTTGTAGGACTTGCGCAGCCCCTCCAGGCGCAGCACCTCGCGGACCTCAGACATGGCGGATGGCCTCCACCGGATCCAGCCGCGATGCGCGCCAGGCCGGCACCAGCGCCGCGCCCATGCCGGACACCGTGGCCAGGGCCATCGCCGCCAGGACCAGCGCCGGCGGCAGCACGATGGTGAACAGTTTCGGCCCGAAGCTGTTGAACGCGCCCACCAGCCCCCAGCCGGCCAAGGCACCCACCGCCGAACCGACCAGGCCCAGCACCGCGCCCTGGATCAGGAACACCTGCAGCATCTGCCGCCGCCGCGTTCCCATCGCACGCAGAATGCCGATCTCGCGGGTGCGCTGGGCCACGCTCACCGCCAGCACGCTGGCGATGCCCAGTGCCACCGAGATGGCCACGAAGAAACTGATCATGCGCGTGGACATGCTCTGCGAGGTCAGCGCGTTCATCAGCTGGGCATTGCTCTCCATCCAGCTCTCGGCCTTGAGCCCGGTGAGCCCGCGCAGGCGCGCGGAGGTCTGGTCGGCGGCGAACACGTCCTGCACGGTCACATCGATCACGCTGATGCCGCCGGGCAGCGCCAGCAGCGACTGCGCCTGTTTCAGATCCAGATACACGTAGCGCGCATCCAGCTCGCGCACGCCCAGCTCGAAGATGCCGGCAACGTTGATCACCGCCTCGCGGCCTTCGCCGGCGTCCAGGCGCAGCTTGCCACCGGTGCGCAGGCCCAGGTCCTCGGCCAGCTGGCGGCCGACCAGCCCGTTGCCCGAGCCCACCTCCAGCCGGCCCTCCACCAGGTTCTCCTGCAGAGGGATCACCCGCACATAGCGCGGGAGGTCGATGCCGACCAGGGCCACCGAGGCGGTCGCATCGCCGCGACGCCCGAACGCCGGACCGGACACCACCGGCGAGACCGCGCTGACCCCGGGCAGGCGCTCGATCACCTCCAGCACCTGCTGCCAGTTGTCGATGGGCCGCAGCGACTGCGGGCGCGGCTCCTCCAGCACCAGCTGCAGGGTGCCCGGTGCCGCCGGCGCGATCTGGTTGACCTCGCGCGGCGCCTCCACCCGCACATGCGCCTGGGTACCGAGTGTGCGTTCAATCAGGTTCTGCTGCAGACCGGCGATCAGCGCGGTGACGAACACGATCACCGACACGCCCACGGCGATACCGAACAGGATCAGCAGCGACTGCGCCCGGCCCTGCCGCAGAAAGCGCATCGCGATGGTGGATTCGATCCACATGGCTCAGCCGGCGTCGCCGGCATCGGCCGCGGGCAGCGTTTGCGCCACCGGCGGCGGCTGCAGGCGCAGGCGCACGCGGGCACCGTCGGCCGGACGCCCGGTGACACCCAGGGCGCCCGCCGCCACGATCTCGTCGCCTTCCTCCAGGCCCTCGACGATCTCGGTCATCGCCAGCCCGCGCAGCCCCAGGCGCACCGCCACGGGCACTGCGCGACCATCACGCACGCGCAGGATCTGCGCGCGGTCCGAGCCCGGATCGGCCGCGATCAGCGCGTCGTTGGGCACGGCCAGGGCACGCGGGCGCTGGCCGGTGAGCAGGGTCGCGGTGACGGTCATGTCCTGACGCACGAAGTCGACCGGCGGATCGATGCGAAGGCGCACATCGACCGTGCCCCGGGCCGGGTCGACCGACGGGGCGATGTGGTACACGGTGGCGGCAAACGGGCGGCCGGGCCAGGCGTCGGCCACGCAGGTCGCCGGCTGCCCGACCTCGAGCAGGGCCAGATTCTTCTCGTCCAGCGGCAGCAGGATTTCGCCGGGCGCATCGCGGGCGATCTCCAGCAGCACCTTCCCGGCACTGACCGTATCGCCGGGCTCCACCTGGCGGGTCAGCACGGTGCCGGCGACGGTCGCCCGGATGACCGCGCGCTCCAGCTCGGCTTCAGCCGCGCGCAGGCGTTCAACCACCTGGGCTTCGCGCGCACCGCCGGTCACCGCTTCAACCGCCACCTGCGCCTGATCGGCCACCGCGCGTGCGGCGACCACCGCCTGCCGCGCCTGCTCCACGCTCTCGCGCGACACCAGCTGCCGCTGGCCCAGCGCGGCGCGGCGGGCGGCCTCGCGCTCGGCCTGGGCCAGGTCGGCCCGGGCCTGGCGCAACCGCGCCTGGGCGTCGGGTCGCTCGGCCTGGCGCAGCGCCGCCAGCGCCGCGCGTGCCTCGTCGCGGCGCGCTTCCAGGTCGGCGGCGCGCAGCACCACCAGCACGTCGCCCGGTGCGACCCGGTCGCCGTCCATCACCCGGCGCTCCAGCACCAGACCGGAGATCTCGGTCCCCACTTCCACCCGGGACAGCGCCGCGACGCGACCGGTAGCGACCACGTTCTGCACCAGCGGACCGGCGCTCACCACGTAGCCCGGCAGCAGCGGACCGCGCCAGCGGACACTGCCCCAGGACAGCACTGCCAGCACCAGCACCACGGCACCGGCGATGATCCATTTCCGCCGAGCGGAGGCGTGTGGCATGGGCGGGGCACTCTGGAAACCAGGGGGTATCTTCACCTGTCCATCGTCAGGGCGACAATGGCGGAGATGGAACGGTGTCAGCGCGGGCACTCCCCTGGCGCGGTGCGCCACTCCCACCCGGCAGCAAACGGCGGGAACAAGCGGCGTGATCCTTCCCCCGGCAGCGGTACCCGATGCCGGTGGCCGCTACCCTGCATCGCCGGCTGCAGGCCCATGCGCGACTGGCCGAGGTACGGGCGCGGACAAGCGCCTGCACGCCCCCGTACCGGCCTCACGACAGCTCCACGTCCGCATCGGTCGACGCGCGGCCATCGGCGATGACGCCGGTTGCCGCCGGCAACGCCCACTCCACGCGGTTGCGGCCGGCCTGCTTGCCGCGATACAGCGCCGCGTCGGCCTCCTGCATGGCGCGCTCCAGCAGGGCTTCGGCGGCAAAGCGGTGCGAGATACCCACCGTCACCGTGCAGCGCAGCCCTGCATAGCGCGGGGCATGCAGCAGGACTGCGGTCGCGATCGCGCCACGGATACGTTCGGCCACGCGCAACGCGGCCGCGTCATCGGCGCCCATGCAGATGGCGGCGAACTCCTCCCCGCCCAGCCGGCAGACCAGATCGTCCTGGCGCACCGCACCACGCAGGATCTCGGCCACCGCGCACAGCACCGTATCGCCGACGTGGTGGCCGTAGTGATCGTTGATCTGCTTGAAATGGTCCACATCGACCAGCAACAGCCGCGCGCTGGCCTGTGGACGGCGGAAGCGGGCATCGAGCGCCTCGTCCAGGCCGCGGCGGTTGAGCAGCCGGGTCAGCGGGTCGCGGGCGGCCATGTCGCGCAGCGCGTCGGTGAGACGGCGCAGCACCAGCCACACGAGCGCCGGCGGTAGCAGCGTCGCCAGCGAGCACATGTACACATAGAAGACCATCTGGAACGGGCCATCCATGCCCAGCGCGGCAAGCCCGCCGCCCAGCAGCTTGCCGAACTTGATGACATTGAGCACGCAGATGCCGCCGATCAGCACGGCAAACAGCAGCACCTCGCCGCGCAGGTCGCGGGCGAAACTGCGCAGCCCGTACAGCAGCACCAGCACCATGGCGGCGAAGGCCAGCGCGCAGGCGGCGGCGAGCATGGCGTAGCGCGCCACCGGTCCCCACAGCCACTCCACCCCGATCTGCGCGGCGGCATAGCCCAGCCCCAGCGCCAGCAACGGCCGAAGAAACGCGCTCCGCCCACGCAATACGCCGCAATCGAGCACAGCGTGAACACGTGGTTGACCACGCTCATCGCGCTCCATCCCGGCGGCCCTTCCAGCAGCTGCAGCACATAGGCCGTGCCGAGGGTGAGGTTGCCCACCGCGCGCGATGTGCTGCGCCATTCCAGCGGCTTGCCCAACTGGCGCACACAGCCGGCGCAGGAAACACTGATGCCCGCCTTCAAACCGGGCACGCGCATCGGCTATTCCGGCGAGGCGTTCTTCTGGCTGCAACTGGTGGTGGAAGCGCTGACCGGGGAAAGCCTGGACGAATCGATGCAGGCGCGCCTGTTCGGGCCGGCCGGCATGACCGCCAGCAGCTACGGCTGGGATGCCGACATCGCCGCGCGCTCGGTCTACGGCCACCGCGCCCATGACCGGCCCGGCACCGGCATGCCCCGCCAGTTGCTGCGCGACCAGTGGAGCGCGGCGCAGCCGGTCGCCGAACGCTGGGGCAAGCCGCTGTCGGCGTGGAAGTACGACGATGCGGTGCGCGCCCTGCCCGACGTGCTGGCCAGCGCGCCGCCCGGGCTGGTGCAGTGGCAGGGCGACATCATGGCCAATGCCGCCGCCAGCCTGCGCACCACGCTGCGCGACTACGCCACCTTCATGACCCTGATGATGCCGCGCACCACGCCGGCCGCGTGGGAGGTCAAGGAAACCACCCGCCAGGCGATGCTCACGCCAGCGGCCACGACCTGCTCGGTTTCGATCTCTGACCCGAATAGCTAGGTCAGCAAGGGCCAAACGGGGCACTCCACTCTGACCTCTGTTTTACTGACCCCTGTTTTACTGTTTTTAGCTCGCGCCGCGGTCCCTGCTGGGCGAGAGCCCACGGTGGATCTTTCTCTGAGCCGAATGCACTACAAACTCAACCTTGGGTCTTGCCATGCTACCCGGAGGGGACGGGATTTTGCGCATTCCCATCCATTTCATAGGCTTTTAGCGGCCAGACCATCACCATCGCATTGATGCATACAAACTTTTCATAATAAAAAATCTGTTCTGTATCAATGGTTTGTGCGATTCACCGAGAAATTATATTTCCCGAATACAAGATTCCGGCAGAAATGTTGCGGTCAAGTGTTGCACGCCGGGAAAGGCTGTGGTGAACTCCACTCGTCCGCACACCTCAAACGGGCGAGGGATTCTCCATGAACGACAAGACCGTCAAGCCGCCGTACACCTCCTACCGCAGCTTCATGAATCTCATGAGCGAGCTGAAGGAGCATGACGTTACGCCCGCGGCCATTGATCGCAGCTATCTGAGCAAGCGCTCGGGCTCGGAGAAGTCCGCACTGATCGCAACTCTCAAATGGTTCGATTTGGTCGATGAGGTCGGCATCCCAACCGAACGCCTCAATAGCTACATTGCGGCGGACGAACAGGAATCCAAGACCCTCCTCAAGGAAATGGTCGAATCGTCCTACGGGGCGATTACGGACGGCACCTTCAATCTCCGCAGCGCGACCACTTCGCAGCTCGCCGAACAGTTTCGTCAGTACGAGATCAGCGGATCGACCCTTAACAAGTCGGTCGCTTTCTTCCTCGCGGCTGCCAAAGAGGCGGGCATCGTTGTCAGCCCTCACGCAAAGGCACCACCTGTCACCGGCGGAGGGAACGGGAAGCGGAAGACGAAGGCAGCGACGCCGCTGCCCGTCGCACCGCATGCCCCGGCTCACCCTGCGCACGAGCCCTCCAAGCCGAGGCCTCCGCGTGACGGCATGGTGGCCATCCCGATCCCCATCTTCGGCGGTCAAGACGGTGTCATCTATCTCCCGGGACAGATGACCGAGAAACAGTGGGAGAAGGTCATCAAGATGACGGAGTTCATCTTGAAGAACTACCGCGACACGATGGCCGAAGATGCCCCGGAAGATCGGGCAGAGGAGGAAGACTCGTGACATTAGGCCGTGGCCGCTCGCTGACTACCGCCGCGGGTGGCCCAGATAAAGCAACGCCCCAACTCAAGTTCCCCGTCGCGAAACAGGCTTGAGTTGAGGCGCTAGGTAGGCAAAAACGCTGGTGCGGTTGGTTCGGAGTTGGAAACACCCCTGCAAGGGTGCCTACAACGATGTTCCGAACCTCCGTACCGGCATCACGGCATGGCAGTTGAGGGTGTCCCTCTGCCGATTCCGCGGCCCGTACAGCACAGGGAGTATAGCGCCCTGGGACCCGGAATTCCGATATCGCCCTCACAAACCCGGCTTGCAGGAGGACTTATGTCCCACGCCAAGACGGTGCATGTGTGCGCGTATACCCGGGTCCGTAAGGGCCGTCTGGAGTACGTCTGCCAGCATTGGCGCAGCCCTCCGGGCTAAGCGCAGCACCCGGGAGGCGTCCGTCGTGGCGCCCTCCCGTCCCTCTTGGGCGAGGACACCTCTACAGGCCATCGGAGGTGATATATGAACCCTTCGGAAGATGAGAAGGCCGTGGCGCGGTGGATGCTCGATCAGTACCGGCGGCAGAACCGCTTGGTGCAGTCCTCTGCTGCGCGCGGCAGGAGTTCCGCAAGTTGACGCCTGACGACGTGGTGTGGAGTCGGAGTTCGCAGACGTGGCGGCAACGCCGCGAGTCTGATCCGCCTGACAAGTGGATGGTGCGATAACGGGAGAACCGGGGTCAGAGTCGAATTCCTATGTTGGAGCCACAGCTTTTCCGATATGCAAAACCGCGCTGGCGCCATAGCGTTGAGTAGAAGCTCAACGGAGGAAAGAAATGGCAAGGAAGCCAAGGATCGATCTGGCCGGTGTCGCCCAGCATGTCATCCAGCGCGGCAATGACCGCCAGCCCTGTTTCTTCCGCGATATCGACCACCAGCGTTACCTGCAGGACCTGCGCGAAATCACACTGGCCCGCGACTGCCGCGTGCACGCCTACGTGCTGATGACCAATCATGTGCACCTGCTGATGACGCCAACCCGTGTGGGCGCCATCAGCAGCGTGATGCAGGCGCTGGGGCGACGCTATGTGCGTTACATCAATGATGCATATGGCCGCACCGGCACCTTGTGGGAAGGACGCTACAAATCCCACCTGGTCGCCAACGACGAGCATCTGCTGCGCTGCGACGTCCCCCCGCTTTCAGTAGCGGTCGGCTTTGGAGTCCGCGGTTAGGGTATCCGAGGCGGCCAAGGTTTTGGCATAGGCTTCCGGTGTGAGCCCGCCGAGTGCCTTCT
>NZ_JBRREN010000008.1:0-169910 GCF_056760315.1 Stenotrophomonas sp. STEN014
ACTTCGAATCAGGCCTCAGCGCCATCTTCGTAAGCTGCGACGTTTCCGTCGTAGCGAGCCGCCCATTATAGCCGGCTTTTCTGCTTCGTCAACACCTTTTTTCGAGGCGGTGACTTCAAGCTTTCCTTTCGCTTGCGCCTCTTGCGAGGTCCCTGCGTCGGGGGAGGTGAAGTATGTGCCTCTTTACGGGCTTTGTGAAGGGGTTGTGGAAAGTTTTTTCGAGCAATCGTTCATTGCGCCCTGGAACGGCCCGTAATGCTTTGCTTGCACTTATAGGTGTACACAGCAGTTACGCATCCAGATGATGCTGATCAAGGCTTACGGGGTGATGAGGCAAAGGGGCGTCGCCCTACCCTCTCCCGGCAGGAGAGGGCTTTGGCCGCTCCCCGGGGGAAGCGGCCTTGCTCACCTGCGCCGTCAGCCCGCCACTACCAGCAGGACGCGGGCGAAGGTGCGTTTGCCAACCTGCAGCAGCCCCTCGAAACCAGGCTGCAATACGGTCTGGGCGTCTTCGACGACTTCGCCATCCACCTTTACCGCGCGCTCCTTGAGCTTGCGCGAGGCCTCGGAGTTGCTCGGGGTGAGCCCTGCCGCCGTCAGCAACGCACCGATACGCAGTCCTTCAGCCGGCACGGTCACTTCCTGCAGCGGCAGCTGGGTGATATCGCCCTGCCCGGTCACCGCGGCATTCCAGCCGGCGATGGCCTGCTCGGCGGCGGCGGCATCGTGGAAGCGGGTGGTCAACTCACGCGCCAGGCGCAGCTTGATCTCGCGCGGATTGAGGGTGCCGGCCTCGACGTCGGCACGCAGCTGCCTGGCCTCGTCAATGGAGATATCGAAGCTGAGCAGATCGATCCAGCGCCACATCAAGGTGTCGTCCACCTTCATGGTCTTGGTGACGATGTCGATCGCCGGCTCGCTGATGCCGATGTAGTTGCCCAGCGACTTGGACATCTTGTTGACGCCGTCCAGGCCTTCCAGCAGCGGCATGGTCAGCACGATCTGCGGCTTCTGCCCGTGGTGTTCCTGCAGGCCACGCCCCATCAGCAGGTTGAACTTCTGGTCGGTACCGCCCAGTTCGACGTCGCATTCCAGCGCCACCGAGTCGTAGCCCTGCACCAGCGGATACAGGAATTCATGGATAGCGATGGATTGCTGGGCGGCGTAGCGCTTGGCGAAATCGTCGCGCTCGAGCATGCGCGCCACGGTGTGCTGGCCGGCCAGACGGATCATGTCGGCCGCGCTCATCTTGCCGAACCACTCCGAGTTGAAGCGCACCTCGGTCCTGTCCCGGTCCAGCACCTTGAACACCTGCTCCTCGTAGGTGCGTGCGTTGGCCAGCACATCCTCGCGGCTGAGCGGCTTGCGGGTCAGGCTCTTGCCGGACGGATCGCCGATCATGCCGGTGAAGTCGCCGATCAGGAAGATGACCTGGTGACCGAGATCCTGGAACTGGCGCAGCTTGTTCAGCAGCACCGTGTGGCCCAGGTGCAGATCGGGAGCAGTGGGGTCGAAACCGGCCTTCACACGCAGCGGACGGCCGCTTTCCAGCCGCTGGCGCAACTCCTCCACTTTGAGGATTTCGTCGGCACCACGGCCGATCAGGGCAAGGGCTTCATCAATCGAGGACACGCAAAACTCCCGGCTTCGCCGTTAAAAACATGAATGGTGTTAAGTGCAAGTTAACCGCGCCGCAAGATCGAAAAGCCATGTGGCTCAATGGTTTGACGCGGTATTGATACCTGTCTATGTTACCCGCGTTTAGGCCCGCGATCCGGGCCGGCCAGAGAACTGAGTGATGTCCCAACCCGATCATGGCCCCGCGCGCAAACAACGCTTCAAAGAACGCCTCAGCGTCCTGCACGACACCGCCCTGCATCGAAAGCTGAAACACCACCTGCCGGCCGCATTCAACGAACGCTGGACCCGACGGCATTGGATCCACGCCAGCCTGTTCGCCACCATCGGCGCGTTGGCGGCCACGATCGTGCCCGGCTTCTCCAATGCCATCGATCTGCCGGTCCCCACGTCCCACTCCACGCTCGCCCTGCCCTTGCCGCCGCTGTCACTGGCCCGCCGCGGCGAGACCCCGGGTGACAGCTGGCAGATCCAGCGGGTGGAACGCGGGCAGACCCTGAGCGATCTGTTCGCTGCGGCCGGGGTACCGGCAACCACCATGCAGCGGGTACTGGACCACCCCGGCACCCGCGAGGTGCTGACCCGGCTCAAGCCCGGCACCGAGATCGCCTTCGACCTGCCGGTCAACGGCACCCTGCGCAGCATCCGCTTCGACCGCGATGCCAACCACCGCGTCGAGCTGTCGCTGCAGGGCGACCAGATCCGCGAGAAGGTGATGCAACGCGCCACCACCACCCGCACCGTGGTCGCCAGTGGCGAGATCACCAGCTCCCTGTACACCGCCGCCCGCCGGGCCGGCCTGTCGCCCTCGGCCATCGCCACGATGACCGACGAGATCTTCAAGTACGACATCGACTTCTCCAAGGACCTGCAGCCGGGTGACCGCTTCAGCGTGGTCCTGGATGAAACCTGGCGCGAAGGCGAGCGCATCGACACCGGCAAGATCCTGGCGGCCACCTTCCAGACCGGCGGCAAAACCCACACCGGCTTCCGTTTCGAGCGCAACGGCAAGTCCGAGTACTTCGATATCAGCGGCCGCCCGCTGAAGAAGAGCTTCATCCGCTCGCCGATCCAGTTCGCCCGCCTGAGCTCGAACTTCGGCTCTCGCCGGCATCCGATCCTGGGCACCATGCGCATGCACAAGGGCGTGGATTACGCCGCACGCACCGGCACCCCGATCATGGCCGCCGGCGATGCCCGTGTGCAGTTCGCCGGCACCCAGCGCGGCTACGGCAATGTGGTGATCTTGGATCATGGCCGCGGCCACACCACGCTGTACGGGCATATGTCGCGGCTGGGCCCCTACCGCACCGGCCAGCGCGTGGCACAGGGCCAGGTGATCGGCTATGTGGGCTCCACCGGCATGTCGACCGGGCCGCACCTGCACTATGAGTTCCGCGTCAACGGCGTGCACCGCAATCCGCTGTCGGTGACGATGCCGCCGCCGGAACCGCTCAAGGGCGCCGAACTGGTCGCCTTCCGCGCCCAGACCGCGCCGGCGATGGCACGGATCCAGGGCATGGAGGAACTGATCTACGCCGACGCCGGTAACCGCAAGCCGGCCGCCACCCGCACCGCCAGTGCCGCGACCACACCCGCACCGGCCGGCAAGCGCGGCTGACCTCCGCGTTCCACGTTGACGCCACGGGCAGGGAGCTGGAAGCTTCCTGCCCGTCTGCTTTCCGGTTCCCGCAATGACGCCTGTCGATCCGCACCTGCCGCTGTTTGTTGGCCTGATGTCCGGCACCAGCGCCGATGGCATCGATGCGGCGCTGGTGCAGTTTCCCGAGGACGGCGGCTGCCGCTTCATCCATGGCCATACCCATCCGTGGGAGCGCCCGACCCGCGAGCTGCTGATCGCGCTGGGCCAGGGCGGCGAGCCGGCCTCGCTGGACGCGCTGGGGCAACTGGACGCGGCGGTGGGCCTTGCCTTCGCCGCGGCAGCCAACCAGCTGCTGGCGGAGGCCGGGTTGGACCGCACCCGCGTGCGTGCGATCGGCTCGCACGGCCAGACCATCCGCCACCGGCCGCTGGCCGACCCGGCTTTCACCTGGCAGATCGGCGATGCCAGCCGCATCGCCGAACTGACCGGCATCACCACGGTGGCCGACTTCCGCCGACGGGATGTCGCCGCCGGGGGTCACGGCGCACCGCTGATGCCGGCGTTCCATCTGGCCATGCTCGGCAGCACCGGTGAGGACCGTGCGGTGCTCAACCTGGGCGGCATCGCCAACCTGAGCCTGATCGCGCGTGACGGCAGCATCCGCGGCTTCGATACCGGCCCGGCCAACGCCCTGCTCGATGGCTGGTGCCAGCGCCACCTGGATTGTCCTTACGACGCCGACGGCGCGTTTGCCGCCCGCGGCCGGGTCGACGAGGTCCTGCTGGCGAAGCTGCGCGCCGAGCCGTGGTTCGCGCTGCCGCCGCCCAAGAGCACCGGCCGCGAACAGTTCCACCTTCAATGGGTGGAAGCGCATTTCGCCGACACCCCGCCGGTGCCGGCGGATGTGCAGGCCACCTTGCTGGAGCTGACCGCCGCCACGGTGGCCGATGCGCTGCTCGCGCATCTGCCCGACGTGCGTCAGGTCCTGGTCTGCGGCGGTGGCGTACGCAATCCGCGCTTGCTGCAGCGCCTGCAGGCCCGGCTGCCGGACGTGCGGGTCGGCTCCAGCGCCGGGCACGGCCTGGACCCGGATTACATGGAAGCGATGGGCTTTGCATGGCTGGCGCAGCAGACGCTGGCAGGACGCCCGGGCAACCTGCCCAGTGTCAGTGGCGCGCGCGGACCGCGCATCCTCGGCGCGATCCACCCGGCCTGAAACACCACTAGAACCCGCCGCCGGCCGGCAACGCCTTCAACGCCAGAATCGCTTCGGACAGCGCATCGACCTCCGGATTCTCGAACCCGCCGCGCACTTCCTGCTCGCCGGCGAACAGGCCCTGCTCCAGCAGCGCCAGACAGGTCTGTTCATGCGTCCAGCCGCGGGCCACCGCCAGCCGGCGGATCCGCTCAAGCAGGTGCGGATCGACATCCCGCAACGTCACATCGGCCATACCCACCACCTGTTGGCTACCGGTGGATCCCCCCGCGGGCATGATCAGACAGACCACCGCGCGATTCAACGCTTGCCGCAGCTTCCCGCGTCAGGCAGGGCGCGCCAGCTGCGTGGTCGCATCCACTTCGCGGCGCAGCCACCAGGCCATCAGCAGCCCCGGCACACCGACCACCACCGACACCAGGAAGAACACCTGCCAGCCGTAGGCATCGGCCAGCACGCCGGCGAATGGGCCGACGAACACCCGTCCCAGCGTGGCGAACGCCGACAGCAACGCGTAGTGGGTGGCCGAAAAACGCGTGCCACACAGGCCACTGAGCAACGCCACGAACGCCGCCGTGCCCATACCCCCGGCGAAGTTGTCCAGGCTCAGCGCGAACAGCAGCAGGCCATCCATCGGCGTGGGCTGGTCCAGGTGCACGATCAGCAGGTTGAACGCCGGCACCTGCACCGTACCCCAGGCGCCGGCCCCTTCCCGGGCCAGCAGATAGAAGCCCAGATTGGACACCAGCTGCAGCACGCCGAAGGCGATCACCGCGTTGGACAGGCGTACCCGCAGCAGGAAGAAGCCACCGACGATGGCGCCCACGATCGTCATCAGCAGGCCGATGGTCTTGTTCGCCAGCCCCACCTCGGCCTGGCTGAAACCCATGCCCTTGAGCAGGAACGGCGTGGACAGGCTCAGCGCGAAGGCATCGCCGACCTTGTACAGCACCACCAGCGCCAGGAACGCGCCGGCCCCGCGCATGCCGAAGTAGCTGCGCAACGAGGCGTTGAGGGTCTCGAACGGTACCCGGCGGGTGGCGCCCAAGCCCATCAGCATCGCCGCGGCGATCTGGGTGACGACGAACACCAGCCGTATCCAGCGGTCCTTGCTGGCCGGATCCAGTCCCAGCAGCACCAATGCCTGGTGCGCCAGCCACGCGCCCAGTGCGACGCCGGCCACCAGCGCCAGGAAGCCGCGCAACTCGCTACCGGCCCGGGATACCGGCGCCTTGAAGCGTTCCGGCAGCGGCGGCATCAGCGCCAGCGCCAGCACGCCCACCGTCGCGGCCAGGGCGGCCATCACCCGGTACACCTGCGGCCAGCTCTGCCACTGTTCGGCCCAGATCAGGGTGATGCCGCCGGACAGCACCATCGCCAGCCGGTAGCCGAGCACCGTCAGCGAACCGCCCAGGCCGCGTTCGGCCGGTGCCAGCAGGTCGGTCCGGTAGGCATCGATCACCACATCCAGCGTCGCCGACAGGCACGCCACCAGCACGGCCGCCGAAGCGAACAGCGCCAGATTGCGCGACGGCGACAGCGTGCTCATCGCCAGCAGCGCCGCGGCAAGTAGCAGAAGCAGCAGCACGATCCAGCCGCGCCGGCGCCCCAGCAGCGGCAGGTCGAAGCGGTCGATCAACGGCGCCCACAGGAACTTGAAGGTGTAGGGAATGCCGATCAGCGACAGGAAGCCCAGCGTCACCAGGTCCAGCCCGTCCACCGTCAGCCACGCCTGCATCGCCCCGCCGGTCAGCGCCAGCGGCAGCCCGGAGGCGAAGCCCAGCAGCAGGATCACGAACAGCCGGCGCAGGCGCTGCAGCCCGGCCGGGGGGGCCTCCACCACCGCTTCGGTCACAGGTCGTAGTCCACGGTGAACGGGGCGTGGTCGGAGAAGCGCTCACCGGTGTAGATCGAGCAGCCGCGCAGACGCTCACGCAGGCCAGGGGTGAGCAACTGGTAGTCGATGCGCCAGCCGACGTTGTTGGCACGCGCCGCGCCGCGGTTGCTCCACCACGTGTAGTCCTGCCCGTCCGGGTGCAGGGCGCGGTAGGCGTCCACCCAGCCACGGCCCGTGGCCGCATCGGCCAGTTCGGCCCGGTCGGCGCACAGCCCGTTGAGCCAGTCGCGCTCTTCCGGCAGACAGCCGGAGTTTTTCTGGTTGGACTTCCAGTTCTTGATGTCCAGCGCGCTGCGCACGATGTTCCAGTCACCGCACAGCACATAGTCGCGACCGCTGGCCAGCCACTCGTCCAGGATCGGCCGCAGCCACTGCATGACCTCGAACTTGAAGCCCTGGCGCAGCTCGCCGGAGGAGCCGGAGGGGATATAGAACGAGACCACGCTCAGGTTGCCAAAGCGCGCCTCGATGTAACGGCCTTCATCATCGAACGGCGCCCAGCCCAGCGACGTGCGCACCTCGTCGGGCTCGCGCCGGCTCCAGATCGCCACCCCGCTGTAACCCTTCTTGGTGATCGCGTCGCGGTAGAAGCAGTGGTGGCCGTCCGGGCGGAACAGCGCGTCGGTCAGCTGCGCCTCCTGCGCCTTGGTTTCCTGAATACACAGCACATCGGCCTGCTGCTGGGCGAACCAGTCGCCAAAACCCTTGGTGGTGGCCGAACGGATGCCGTTGGCGTTGAAACTGATGATGCGCATGGAATACCGCTGGCTGGACCTGGGACCGGTACAGCATACCGTCCACCCCAGCAATCGCCGAAGCCATGCTTTACCCTAGGCGCCTTCAATAGACGACAAGAAAACGCATTTACATGAGTGACCACCGTTCCCGTTTCCTGCAGCTGGCGCTGAACGCCGACGCGCTGCGTTTTGGCCAGTTCACCCTCAAGTCCGGCCGCGTGAGCCCGTATTTCTTCAACGCCGGCCGTTTCGACACCGGCCTGGCACTGGCCCAGCTGGGCAACTGCTATGCCGACGCCATCGACGCTGCCGGGATTGCTTATGACCAGCTGTTCGGCCCGGCCTACAAGGGCATCCCGCTGGCCACCGCGATCGCCTGCGAGTTCTCGCACCGCGGCCGCAACCTGCCGCTGACCTTCAACCGCAAGGAAGCCAAGGACCACGGCGAGGGCGGCACCCTGATCGGCGCGGACATGGCCGGCAAGCGCGTGCTGATCGTCGATGACGTGATCACCGCCGGCACCGCGATCCGCGAGGCGCTGGCGATCATCCGCGAAGCCAACGGCATTCCGGCCGGTATTGTCGTTGCGCTGGACCGCCAGGAGATCGCCTCGGAAACAGACGCGCGTTCGGCCGCGCAGGCCGTGGCCGCCGAGACCGGCATCCCGGTGATCGCCGTGGCCAACCTGGCCGACCTGCTTGCATTCGCCTCCGGGAACCCGGAACTTGTCGGCTATCGCGAACCGCTGCTGGCCTACCGTGGCCGCTACGGCAGCAATCCAACAGGCTGACAGCAGGGGGCTGCCATGGCGCTGGACCGGTACAACACAGGGGCGACGTTGCTGATGCTGCTGGCCACGCTGGCGGCACCGGCGCTGGCGCAGAACAAGGGCGATTCCGGCAAGAAACTGTATTGCTGGGATGAGGGCAGCCGCCGTATCTGTTCGGACACGCTGCCACCGGAAGCGGTGAACAGCGCGCGCCAGGAGTTCAACGCCCGCAGCGGTACCCGCAGTGCCGAAATCCAGCGCGCGCTCACCGCCGAGGAGCGCGCCGACGCCGCCCTGGCCGAGGCCCAGCAGAAGATCGATGCGGCCGCGGCCGACACCCGCAGGCGGACCGAGCAGGCGATGCTGGCCACCTATGGCAGCGAGGACGCGCTGCGTCGGGTGTTCGCCGAGCGCACCGCGATCGTGGACAACAACATCAACACCGCCCTCTACAACGTCGCCAGCCTGCGCGAAGCGCTGGCCGCGCAGCTGCTGTCGGCCGGCAACCGCGAGCTGGCCGGGCAGAAGGTGAGCGACAAGCAGGCCGGCGAGATCCGCCAGCGCCACCACGAGCTGTTGGCCCAGCTGCGGCTGCAGACCGCGTTCGAGCAGCAGCGCCAGGCCATGGAAGTGGAGATCGCCGAAAGCCTGGCCCGCTACCGCGAGCTGAAGGGAATTGCGGCCCCCGCCGATGCGGGGACCGCGCCCGACGCAGCGCCCGCACCCGCGCCAATCCAGGGCTGAGCGGGCAGCGCCGCAGGCAAGAGAACGAAGCGACCTCCGGGTCGCTTTTTTCATGGGTCTGGCAACACACCCGCCGCCGCGCTTGGCGACGGGCGACGTTCATGGCGCCACCTGGCACACGCATTTTTATGCCGTTTTTACGCCAGCATCCGGTCCGCGCCGTCGCGCGTTTATGGCCTGCCGAAGGACGATGTCTTAGCTGACCGGGGATCAGGCTCATTGCTGGCTGCTCCCCGCCTTCCATCCACGCGCCCTTGCGACCGGCGAGAGCGCGTCCTGACTTCGAGGTTTCCATGCCCGGCTGGCTTGCCCTGTTGTGCGGCGTAGTGGTGCTGATTGCCGCTGCCTACCTGTTGTACGCGGTCCTTCGACCCGAGTCGTTGTGAGGAGCGCTGCCGTGATCGAGCCCCTCCTCATCCTTCTGGCCAGCCTGGCGCTGGCCTGGCCGCTGGGCCTGTACTTGGCCCGGCTGATGCGTGGTACGCCGATGCGTATCGACGTCCTCTTCCACTGGATCGAAAAGCCGCTGTACCGCGTGCTCGGCGTGGACCCGAAACATTCCATGTCCTGGCGCGGCTATGTGGTCGCGTTCCTGATCAGCAACCTGGTGCTGGCGGTGCTGACCATGACCGTGTTCATGACCCAGGCCTGGTTGCCGTTGAACCCGGACAACATCCCCAACCTGCGCTGGGACACCGCGCTGCACACCATGGTGTCGTTCCTGACCAACACCAACCAGCAGCATTACAGCGGCCAGGCGCAGTTGTCCTACTTCGCGCAGATGACCGGCATCACCGGCCTGCAGGTGATCACCCCAATGATGGGGTTGGCACTGGCAGTGGCAACGCTGCGAGCCCTGTTCATGAAACCGGCCGGCAACGACAGCGGCCATGCCGCACCGGGCATCACCGTCGGCAACTACTACGCCGACGTGGTGCGCCTGTGCCTGCGCTTCCTGCTGCCGCTGTGCCTGGTGTGGACGCTGCTGCTGAACTGGCAGGGCGTGCCTTCCACGCTGGCCGCCGGCCCGCAGGCCACGCCGATCGATGCCGCCGCCGGCATGGCAACGCAGAAGATCCCGCTCGGCCCGGTGGCGGCGATGGTCGCGGCCAAACAGCTCGGCGCCAACGGTGGTGGCTGGTACGGCCCGAACAGCAGCTTCCCGCTGGAAAACCCGACCCCGCTATCCAATGCGCTGGAGCTGATCGGCATCCTGCTGATCCCGATGGCTATCATCTGCATGCTCGGCAGTTTCACCGGCCGGCGGCGCTTTGGCGCGCTGGTGTTCGGCTGCATGCTGACCATGTCGGTGCTGTCCACCAGCGCCAGCCTGTGGTTGGAAGGGCACAGCGCCAGCGCCGCCAGCGCCTTGCTGATGGAAGGCAAGGAAGCACGCTTCGGCGCCGATGGCACGGCGCTGTGGTCGTCCATTACCACCCAGGTGCAGAACGGTTCGGTCAATGGCATGCACGACTCGCTGAGCCCGCTCGGCGGCATGATGCCCATCGTCAACATGCTGGTCAGCGCGATCTGGGGCGGCATCGGCTGCGGCATCCAGCAGTTCCTGGTCTACCTGATGATGGCGGTGTTCCTCGCCGGCCTGATGACCGGGCGCACGCCTGAACTGCTGGGTCGCAAGCTGGAAACGCCGCAGGTGCGCCTGCTGGCGGTGCTGGTGCTGCTGCAACCGATCACCCTGCTTGGCCTGACCGCACTGACCCTGGCCATCCCCGGCCTGGCCGGCACCTCCAACCCCGGATTCCATGGCATCAGCCAGGTGTTCTACGAGTTCACCTCGGCCTATGCCAACAACGGCTCGGGCTTTGAAGGGCTGGCCGACAACAGCGTGTGGTGGAACCTCAGTTGTGCGCTGGTGTTGGCACTGGGCCGCTTCCCGATCCTGATCATCCCGCTGGTCATCGCCACCCAGCTGGCCGCCAAACGGCAGGTGCCGCAAAGCGCCGGCAGCCTGCAGATTGAAACCCCGACCTTCGCATTGACGCTTATCTGCCTGGTCATCGTCCTTACCGTGCTGCAGTTCCTGCCAGCGCTGGTGCTTGGCCCGGTGGCCGAACACCTGAGCCTGCTGGCCCTGCAGGGAGCCCCCTCACCGTGAACGCCCCCATGAACCGCTCCGCCTCTCCTGCGGCATCTTCTCCTACGGCATCGCGCCGCCCCGCTCTGCTCGATGCAGCCGACCTGCGCCGTGCGCTGTTCGACTCGGTCCGCAAGCTGTCTCCGCTGTACCTGCTGCACAACCCGGTGATGGCGGTGGTGATGGCCGGCACCGTGCTGGCACTGGTCGTCACCCTCAGTGGCACGGCGCCGCTGGGCTTCGGCCTGACGGTCACCGCGATCCTGCTGGTGACGGTGCTGTTCGGCAATTTCGCCGAAGCCGTGGCCGAAGCGCGTGGCCGCGGCCAGGCCGCGTCGCTGCGGCGTGCCCGCCAGGACCTGATCGCACGGCGCATCACCACGCCGCTGCAGGGTGCTGCCGAGAACCGTGTGCCCGCCGCCGAGCTGCGTCCGGGCGACCACGTGATCGTCAGTGCCGGCGAGTTCGTGCCGGCCGACGGCGAGATCGTGCGCGGCCTGGCCACCATCAACGAGGCCGCGGTCACCGGCGAATCGGCTCCGGTACTGCGCGAAGCCGACACCGACCGCTCCGGCGTGATCGGCGGCACCAAGGTGCTGTCCGACGAGATCGTGGTGCGCATCAGCGCCGAACCGGGCCACAGCTTCCTCGATCGCATGATCGCGCTGGTGGAAGGCGCAAACCGGCAGAAGACGCCAAACGAGATCGCGTTGACCCTGCTGCTGGCGGCGATGTCGCTGACCTTCCTGATGGTGGTGGCGACGCTGCCGGCGATTGCGGGCTTTGTCGGCGTCAAGGTCGATCCGCTGCTGCTGATCGCCTTGCTGGTGTGCCTGATACCGACCACCATCAGCGGCCTGCTGCCGGCCATCGGCATCGCCGGCATGAACCGTGCGCTGCAGGCCAATGTGCTGGCCAAATCCGGCAAGGCGGTGGAAGTGGCCGGCGACGTGGACGTGCTGCTGCTCGACAAGACCGGCACCATCACCTACGGCGACCGTCAGGCCACGCACTTCCATCCGCTGGCCGGCATCGACGCCGCGCAGCTGCGTGAGGCATCGCTGCTGTCGTCCCTGGCCGACCCGACGCCGGAAGGCAAATCCATCGTGCGTCTGGCGCGCGAGCAGGCCTGCACCACCGCCGAGCCGGAAAAAGCGGAGTATTTGTCCTTCACCGCGCAAACCCGCATGTCCGGTGTCGACCTCGACAACGGCCGCAGCATCCGCAAGGGCGCTGCCGATGCCATCACCGCGCATGTGCTGGCACTGGGTGGCACGGTGCCGAACGAGCTGCAGGCGCGGGTGGACCAGGTTGCCCGTGGCGGCGCCACGCCGCTGGTGGTCAGCGAAGGCCGGCATGTGCTCGGCGTGGTGGAGCTGGCTGACGTGGTCAAGCACGGCATGCGCGAGAAGTTCGCCCAGCTGCGGGCAATGGGCATCCGCACGGTGATGATCACCGGCGACAACCCGCTCACGGCCGCCGCCATCGCCGCCGAAGCCGGCGTCGATGACTACATCGCCCAAGCCAGGCCAGAGGACAAGCTGGCGCGCATCCGTGCCGAGCAGGCCGGCGGCCGGCTGGTGGCGATGGTCGGCGATGGCACCAACGACGCGCCGGCGCTGGCCCAGGCCGACATCGGCCTGGCGATGAACTCCGGCACGCAGGCGGCCAAGGAGGCCTGCAACATGGTCGATCTGGATTCGGACCCGGCCAAGCTGCTGGCGGTGGTGGAAGTGGGCAAGCAGCAGCTGATCACCCGCGGCGCGCTGACCACCTTCTCGCTGGCCAATGACGTTTCCAAGTACTTCGCCATCCTGCCGGCATTGTTCGCCGCCAGCATCCCGTCGATGGCGGCCTTGAACGTGATGCAGCTGTCGAGCCCGCGCAATGCGGTACTGGCGGCGCTGATCTTCAACGCATTGGTGATCCCGGCACTGATCCCGCTGGCCCTGCGCGGTGTGCGCTTCCGCCCGGCCACCGCCACCGCGCTGCTGCGGCGGAACATGCTGGTGTACGGACTGGGCGGCGTGCTGCTGCCGTTTGCGGCCATCAAGGCCATCGACCTTCTGCTTGCTCTGGTATTTGGCGCATGAACACCTCCAACACTTCTTCCCGTCGTACCGGCAACCCGCTGTGGCGGCCGGCCATTGGTCTGTCCCTGTTCGGCCTGCTCGGCACCGGCCTGGTCTATGCGGCGCTGGCGACCGGCATCTCCGGCTCACTGTTTCCTGCGCAGGCCGATGGCAGCCTGATCCGCGATGCCGACGGCCAGGTGCGTGGCTCGCTGTATCTGGCGCAGCCATTCGTCGGCGATGGCTATTTCCAGACCCGTCCTTCGGCGGCCAACTACGACCCGATGGCGGCGGCCGGCAGCAATATGGCGCGCAGCAACCCGGACTTGAACAAGCGCGTGGACACGGCCACCGCCGCCGTTGCCATGCGCGAGAAGATCGACCCGGCCACGGTGCCGGCTGACCTGGTCACGCAGTCGGCCAGCGGGCTGGATCCGGAACTGTCGCCCGCTGCGGTGCAGGTGCAGGTCGCGCGCGTGGCCCGCGCGCGCGGCTGGCCTGAAGCGCGCGTGCAGACGCTGGTGGCTGTACACACACAGAACCGCCAATGGGGCGTGTTCGGCCAGCCGCGTATCAACATCGTCGCCCTCAACCGGGCGCTGGATCAGGCCGCGTATGCGCCCTGATGCGGGCCGCGCTTGCAACAGCGCACAATCGCGGCCATGAACGACTCCCGCAGCCGCCAGGCCGATGCCCTGGCCGAGGCCCTGCAACGTGACGCCGGTGGCAAGCTCACCGTCTTCCTCGGCGCCGCGCCGGGCGTGGGCAAGACCTTCCGCATGCTCACCCGCGCCCAGGAACAGCTGCGGCGCGGGGTGGACGTGGTGGCGGCCGTGGTGGAAACCCATGGCCGCAGCGATACCGCCGCCCTGCTCGACGGTCTGCCGCGCATCGCCCTGCGTACGCTGGACTACCACGGCCATCAGCTGCAGGAGCTGGATCTGGACGCGGTGCTGGCGCGCAAGCCGGCACTGGTGCTGGTCGACGAGCTGGCCCATCGCAACGCTCCCGGTAGTCGTCACGAACGTCGCTGGCAGGATGTGATGGAGCTGCTCGATGCCGGCATCGACGTGTGGACCACGATCAACATCCAGCATCTGGAAAGCCTCAACGATGTGGTGATGCGCATCACCGGCGTGCGCGTGGGCGAGACCGTGCCCGACGTGGTGTTCGATCGTCTGCATGACATCGTGCTGGTCGACCTGCCACCACGCGAGCTGATCGAACGCCTGCAGCAGGGCAAAGTCTACGTTCCCGAACAGGCGGCGCAGGCGCTGCAGGCCTTCTTCTCGCCGGCCAACCTCACCGCGCTGCGCGAACTGGCGATGCAGGAAGCGGCCGACCGCGTCGACAGCAGCCTGCGCGAGACCCGCGCCGCACGCGGCGAAGGCAATCTGCCGCTGCGGCGGCGGGTTGTGGTCGCCATCGATGGCAGCGGCCAGAGCGAGTACCTGGTGCGGGTGGCGCGGCGCATCGCCGAACGCCGCGACGCACCGTGGACGGTGGTGACCGTGCAGCACCGGCGCCCCGATGAGGCCACCCGCCGCGAGATCGACGCCGCCTTTGCGCTCGCCCGCCGGCTCGGTGGCGACGCCGAGCTGCTGCATGGGCCGGGCATCGCCGATGCGCTGCTGGATTACGCCGCGCACAACGCGGTGTCCTCACTGGTGCTGGGTCGTACCCGCGAACGCCCTTTCGCACGGATGCTCAACCAGACCCTGACCCAGCAGCTGATCCAGCGCGGCGCGCACTACGAGATCACCATCATCAGCACACCGCAGGCACGCGCCAATGCGCGTCGCTTCGGGCTGTCGCTTACCCCGGACAGCTGGGGCAAGGATGCGATGACGGCGGTGCTGGCCACCGCCGGCGCCTGCTTCGCCGCATGGCTGGGCGAACACTGGATAGGCCTGAGTGATCTGGCGATGGTGTTCATCGTCGCGGTGGTGCTGGTGGCCGCGCGCACCCGCATGAGCGCGGCGGTGCTGGCGGCGACGCTGTGCTTCCTCGCCTACAACTTCTTCTTCATCGCACCACGCTTCACCTTTGCGATCAGCGCGCGGCAAGGCGTGATCACCGTCTTCCTGTTCCTCGCCGCCGCACTGGTTGCCGGCCGCTTGGCATCGCGCCTGCGCATGCAGGTGGTGGCGCTGCGTGCGGCCAATCGCCATGCCAATGTGCGGCAGACGCTGGGGCGGCAACTGGTCGGTGCCACCGACAATGCCCAGGTCGCGCACGCCGGCCGGGTAGCACTGGAACAGGCATTGGATGCACCGGCCTGGGTACGGCTGGGTGCCGACACCAGTACCAGCGGCAGTGCCGCGCCCGGCGACACCGATCTGGCAGCGGCCGACTGGGCACTGCGTCATGGCCAGCCCGCCGGCCGCTTCACCGACACGTTGGCCGGCGCCGGCTGGTGGTTCCTGCCCTTGCTCGACGGCGAGGCGCGGGCGATAGGCGTGGCCGGCCTACGCTTTGATCATCTGCACTCACGGCTTGCCCCCGAGCAACGCCAGCTGGTGCAGGCGATGGCCGACGACATCGCCCAGGCCGCCCTGCGCACGCGGCTGGTCGCCGACCTGGAAACAGCGCATCTGCACAACGAAACCGAACGCCTGCGCTCGGCCCTGCTGTCCTCGGTGTCGCATGACCTGCGCTCGCCATTGGCGGCGATGATCGGCTCGGCCGACAGCCTGTCCAACTACGCCGATGCGATGGATGCCGGCGACCGCCGCACCCTGCTCGACACCATCGTGGTCGAGGGCGAACGGCTGGACCGCTACATCCAGAACCTGCTCGACATGACCCGGCTCGGCCACGACGGGCTCAAGCTCAACCGCGACTGGATCGGCGTGGACGAACTGATCGGCTCGGCCGCGCGGCGCCTGCAGCGCTATCAACCCGAGGTGCGCCTGCAGCTGGACATTCCGGCCGCGCTGGCGCCGATCTGGGTGCACCCGGCGCTGGTCGAACAGGCGGTGTTCAACGTGATGGAGAACGCGGCCAGGTTCTCGCCGCCGGGCGTTCCGGTGGAAGTGCGTGCCCGCCAGCGCGATGGCGAACTGTGCATCGAGGTGATCGACGAAGGCCCCGGTATTCCTGATGCCGAGCGCGCGCGCATCTTCGACATGTTCTACAGCGTGGAGCGGGGTGACCGTGGCCGCCAGGGCACCGGCCTGGGCCTGACCATCTGCCAGGGCATGATCGGCGCCCACGGCGGCCGCGTGGAGGCACTGGCCGGTCCGGGTGGACGCGGTACGCTGATCCGCATGACTCTACCCCAGCTCCAGCCGGCACCGTCCGGCCCGCACGAAGATGAATAGCGCCCCGGCCATTCCACCAGCGCGGGTGCTGGTGATCGACGATGAAGTGCAGATCCGCCGCTTCCTCGACATTTCCCTGCGTACGCAGGGCTATGCGGTGGCCCAGGCCGCCACCGCTGCCGATGGCCTGCGGCAGCTGGCCGAGGACGGCGCCGACCTGGTCGTGCTGGATATCGGCCTGCCCGACATGGAAGGCCACGAGGTGCTAGCCGAGCTGCGGCAATGGAGCCAGGTGCCGGTGATCATGCTCAGCGTGCGCGCCGGCGAAGCCGAGAAAGTGCGCGCCCTGGACAACGGCGCCAATGACTACGTGACCAAACCGTTCGGCACCCGGGAGCTGATGGCACGGGTGCGGGCGCTGCTGCGCAGCCGCAGCACCGACAGCGAAGGCCAGGTGCCGGTGTTCGACGATGGCCACCTGCATATCGACCTGGCCCGGCGCGAGGTGCGTGTGGACGGTGAGGGGATCGCCCTGACCCGCAAGGAGTACGCCCTGCTCGCCCTGCTGCTGCGCAACGGCGGACGGGTGGTGACGCAACCGCAGATCCTGCAGGAGATCTGGGGGCCGACGCATCGGCATGACACCCATTACCTGCGCATCCTGGTGGGACGGCTGCGGCACAAACTGGGCGACTCGGCCCTGCAGTCCCGCTATGTGTTCACCGAGCCCGGTGTCGGCCTGCGCTTTGCCGGCAACTGACGAGGCCGCCCGGGGTGTCCGCGGACGGCCCCGGTTTTCAGCCGGGGACGGCGCTCAGAACGGCAGGTCGATGCCCGCCGGCAACACCTGCAGCAACTGCTCGCGGAACAGCTCCTGGATGCGTTTCAATCCGGCCTCGTCGTTGGCCTCAAAGCGCAGCACCAGCACCGGCGTGGTGTTGGAGGCGCGCACCAGGCCCCAGCCGTCGTTGAAATCCACCCGCAGGCCGTCGATGGTGGCCAGGCGCGCACCGGCGAAGGGCGAGCCTTCGACCTGCGCCTGGGCCTGCACCGCGGCGGCGATCAATGCCACCTGCGCGTGCTGGGTGCCCGCCTCCACCGCCACTTTCAGCTCCGGCGTGGAGACCGCATCGGGCAGCGCATTCAACACCTCGGCCGGGTCCTCTTCACGCTGGGCGAGGATTTCCAGCAGCCGCGCCATCGCGTACAGCCCATCGTCAAAGCCGTACCAGCGTTCCTTGAAGAAGAAGTGGCCGCTCATCTCGCCGGCCAGTTCGGCATCGGTCTCGCGCATCTTGGCCTTGACCAGCGAATGCCCGGTCTTCCACATCATCGGGCTGCCGCCATGGCGCAGGATGTAGTCCGACAGCTTGCCGGTGCACTTCACGTCGTAGATCACCATCGCGCCGGGATTGCGCATCAGCACATCGGCGGCGAACAGCATCAGCAGACGGTCGGCGTAGATCACCTTGCCATCCCTGGTCACCACGCCCAGGCGGTCGCCATCGCCATCGAAGGCCACGCCGATATCGGCGTCGAAGCGCTTCACCGTCTGGATCAGGTCTTCCAGATTGTCCGGTTCGCTCGGATCCGGGTGGTGGTTGGGGAAGCTGCCATCGACATCGCAGTACAGCGGAATGACATCGGCACCGATGGCTTCCAGCAGCTGCGGCGCCACCGCCCCGGCCACCCCGTTGCCGGCATCGGCCACCACCTTGAGCGGACGGTCCAGCTGCACGTCGTCGGCGATGCGCAGGATGTACTCGTCGATCACCTCGCGCTGCTGCAGCCCGCCAAGCGTATCGGCACGTTGCAGACGGCCTTCCTGGATACGCGTGTACAGGTCGGTGATGGCGGCACCGGACAGCGTTTCACCACCGATCACGATCTTGAAACCGTTGTAATCCGGCGGATTGTGGCTGCCGGTCACCGCCACGCAGCTGCCGGCGCGCAGGTGGTAGCTGGCGAAATACACCACCGGCGTCGGCGCCAGGCCGATGTCGATAACATCGCAGCCGGCAAGGCGCAGGCCCTGGATCAGGCTGTCGGCCAGTTCCGGCCCGGACAGCCGGCCATCGCGGCCGACCACCACATCACGCAGGCCCTGCGCCTGCATCGCACTGCCGATGGCCTGGCCGATGAGTGTGGCGACCGTGGCATTGAGTTCGCTGCCCAGCACGCCGCGGATATCGTAGGCGCGGAAAATGCCCGGCGGCACCGCCTCGGCACCGGGTTCGGCCTGTACGGTCGGCTCGCCATCGGCCCGCGCGGCGCCGGGCGCGGGCGGCAGCGGGTCCTGCTGCAGGGCTTCATGCAGGGTGATGCCGCTGTCTTCTTCGACCTCGCCCTTCCTGCGCAGCGCCGGCAGGCTGGCCAGGCGCTTGCGCCCGAACAGCAACAGCAGCGCCGTCACCAGCAGCAGCAACGCCACCACCGCGCAAGGAATCGCCCCCAGACCCAGCGGGCCTGCGTCGACATCCGGCAATTCGGCCACCACGCGCAGGCCGGTGTCGCCGACCGGACGGGCCAGCGCATCGGCACTGCCGCCCAGGCCGGCATTGCCCTTCTGCAGGATGGTGAAGCCCCCCTGGCGCAGGCCCAGAAACGCCCGGTCCGGCGACTGGATCGGATCGAATACCGAGGTCAGCCGGGTCAACGGCTGACGGATGTAGACCACCGCCGCCTGCCCGTGCAACTGCACCGGCGCTGCCAGGCCCAGACGCGGGCCATTGGCATCGCGCACCACCCGCGCGACCGGCTTGCCCTCGGCCAGCGCCAGCTCCAGCAGCGCCAGACGCGAATAGCCGAAGGCGGCCGGATCGGCATAGGCGCTGGACAGCGTGGCGTCGAGCACCTGCGCGTCCTCCACACCGGTCCACTGCTCCCGCACCGCCAGCGCGGTGGCGGTGGCATCACCGGTGGCCAGCGCGGCCTGTACCGGCGCCCGCTCCAGCTGCTTGCCGAACTGCACCAGCTGCGCGCTGACCGCCTGCTGCACGTCGCTCACGGCGCGATCGCGCGCATGTTCCAGCACGGTGCCGGTATCGGCCTGCAGCCACTGGTTGAACGCGCTCCAGCCGAACCAGCCCGCCAGCAGCAACAGCAGTACCGCCAGCAGCGGCGTTGAACGGCCCAGCGCCACGCGCGGGCGTTGGCTTTCCTTACCTTGGCTCATCGTGCGTTTCCCCCTGTCAGCGCACCCCGGTGTGGCCAAACCCACCCGTTCCACGTGCACTGTCGATGAAAGTATCCACTACCTGCAACGTGACGCGGGCGATGGGCATCACCACCAGCTGCGCGATGCGGTCGCCGGGTTCGATGGTGAAGGCGTCACGGCCCCGGTTCCAGACGCTGATCAGCAGCGGCCCCTGGTAGTCGGCATCGATCAGGCCGGTGCCGTTGCCCAGCACGATGCCATGGCGATGGCCCAGCCCGGAGCGTGGCAGCACCACCGCACACAGGTTGGGGTCGGCGATATGGATGGCGATCCCGCTGGGCAGCAGCGCCGCATCGCCCGGCGGCAGCGTCATCGGCGCTTCGATCGCCGCGCGCAGGTCCATGCCGGCGCTGGCTTCGGTGGCGTAGCCCGGCAGCGGCCAGGCATCGCCGAAGCGGGGATCCAGCAATTTCACCTGCAACGGCTGCAGCGCACTTGCCTCATTCATGCATCCAACCTCTCGGCGATCAGGTCCAGCAGCTGTTCGGCCAGCCGGGTCTTGGCGGTGCCCGGGAACTCGCGCTGGCCGCCATCCCAGTAGGCCACCGCCGCGTTCTGGTCGCTCTCAAAGCCGTTGCCGGCGATGCCGACTTGGTTGGCGATGATCAGGTCCAGATGCTTGGCCACCAGTTTGCCGCGCGCGTATTTCTCCACCTCGTGGGTCTCGGCGGCAAAGCCGACCACCAGCTTCAGCGCCTGGGTCTGCGCGGCCACTTCGGCCAGGATATCCGGGGTGCGCACCAGCTCCAGCGTCAGGGTCTGGCTGTCGGCGGTCTTCTTCAGCTTCTGCGACGAGACCTGGCGCGGGGTGTAATCGGCCACTGCGGCCGCGCCGATATAGATGTCCGCCGGCAGCGCGCCCAGCACCGCCTCGCGCATCTGCGCGGCCGAGCGCACGTCGATCCGGGTGACCCCGGCCGGCGTCGGCAACTGCACCGGCCCGCTGACCAGGGTCACCTGCGCGCCCCGGGCGGCGGCGGCGGCGGCCAGCGCATAGCCCATCTTGCCGCTGGAGCGGTTGCCGACATAACGCACCGGATCCAGATCCTCGTAGGTCGGGCCGGCACTGATCAGCACCCGCAGGCCGTGCAGCCGGCCCGGCACAGTAGCCGCGGCCGGACCCGCATGACCTGCCAACGCCGCGACAATCGCCAACGGCTCGCTCAGGCGGCCGGGGCCGGATTCGCCCTCGGCCAGCGGACCGTCTTCAGGCCCGATCACCTGTGCGCCGCGCTCGCGCAGCAGCGCGATATTGGCCTGCGTGGCCGGGTGCAACCACATGCGATGGTTCATCGCCGGGCACACGGTCAGCGGCGCGGTGGTGGCCAGGCACAGGGTGGTCACCAGGTCATCGGCGTTGCCATGGGCCAGCCGCGCCAGCAGATCGGCCGTGGCCGGGGCCACGACAATGCGGTCGGCCCAGCGCGCCAGTTCGATATGTCCCATCGCCTGTTCGGCGGCGCTGTCCCACAGCGTGGTGCGGGTCGGCTGGCCCGACAAGGCCTGGAAGCTCAGCGGCGTGACGAACTGCTGCGCCCCTGCGGTCATCGCCACCTGCACCTGCGCGCCGGCATCGCGCAGCCGGCGCACCAGCTCCAGCGCCTTGTAGGCGGCAATGCCGCCGCCCACGCACAACAACAGTTTCTGTCCTTCCAACGATCGCGATGGCGTCTGTGGACTCTGGGGAAAGCCGGTCACGAGGAAAATTCCTACCTGCACAAGAACGTTTAGCTTACCCGAAGGGTCGGCATCGCCTGATCCCGTTTCTGGCCACTGGCGCCCAGTCTGTGGGCATGCATATCCGCGACTGGCCCACTGCCGAGCGTCCCCGCGAGAAGCTGCTGGCCCGGGGCGCGGGCATCCTCTCCGATGCCGAGCTGCTGGCGATTTTCCTCGGTTCGGGCCTACGCGGCCGCGACGCGGTGCAGACCGCACGCGACCTGCTGCTGGCCCATGGTCCGCTGCGGCAACTGCTGGATCGCAACGCCGATGAACTGGCGCAGCTGCCGGGCCTGGGGCCGGCCCGCGCCTGCAAGCTCAGCGCCGCGCTGGAACTGGGCCAGCGCCATCTGGCCGCCGAGCTGGAACGCGGTATCGCCCTGAGCGATCCCACCTCTGCCGGCCGCTATTTCGCCCAGCGCCTGCGCGCGCGGCCGCATGAGGTGTTCGCCGCGCTGTTTCTGGATACCCGGCACCGGGCGCTGGCCTTCGAGGAGCTGTTCGCCGGCACCATCGACGGCGCCGAGGTGCATCCTCGCGAAGTGGTGCGTCGCGCCTTGGCCCACAATGCGGCGGCGGTGATGATCGGGCACAACCACCCGTCGGGAAATCCGGAGCCCTCCGCCGCCGACCGGGCCATCACCACCCGCCTGCAACAGGCGCTGGCGCTGGTCGATATCCGCCTGCTGGACCACTTCGTGATCGGTGATGGCGCCCCAGTCTCGCTGGCCGCACGCGGCTGGATCTGAACCAAAACCGCGGATTCTTTGACATTCCTGACCGCCAGGCACGCGCCCCGGCAAGGCGGCCGGGCCATCGCTCAGGTAAAATGGGCAGTTCCGCGCTTCAAGCAGATAGTCACGTGAAAGCCCAACTCCGCGCCCTCATCGGCCAAGGCATCGAAGCCTTGCGCGCCAACGGCACCCTGCCTGCCGACACCCTGCCGCCGGATTTCGTGGTCGAACGACCCAAGACCCGCGAACACGGCGACTTCGCCACCAATGCCGCGATGCTGCTGGCCAAGGCCGCGCGCAGCAATCCGCGCGCCATCGCCCAGGCACTGGTGGCGGCACTGCCAGCCAGCGACGACATCGCCAGTGTCGAGATCGCCGGCCCGGGCTTCATCAACTTCAAGTTCGCGCCGGTGGCCTACCAGCGCGAAGTGGTCAGCGTACTCAAAGAGGGCCAGGACTACGGTCGCAACCTGACCGGCAACGGCCGCACCGTGGGCGTTGAATACGTCTCGGCCAACCCGACCGGCCCGCTGCACGTCGGCCACGGCCGCGCCGGCGCGATCGGCGACTGCATCGCCCGCGTGCTGGAAGCCAACGGCTGGAACGCCAAGCGCGAGTTCTACTACAACGACGCCGGCGTGCAGATCGAGAATCTGGCCAAGTCGGTGCAGGCCCGTGCGCGCGGTTTCAAGCCGGGCGACGCGCAGTGGCCCAGCGAGGCCTACAACGGCGAGTACATCGGCGATGTGGCCACCGCCTACCTGACCGGCCAGACCGTGGAACTGGAAGGCAGCCAGGTGGTCGGTGCCAAGGATGCCGAGGACATCGAGGCCATCCGCCGCTTTGCCGTGGCCTACCTGCGCAACGAGCAGAACCAGGATCTGGCTGCATTCGGCGTTGATTTCGACATCTACTTCCTGGAAAGCTCGCTGTACAAGGACGGCAAGGTCGAAGAGACCGTGGCCCAGCTCAACGCCTCCGGCCACACCTACGAGGAAGGCGGCGCGCTGTGGCTGCGCTCCACCGATTTCGGTGACGACAAGGACCGCGTGATGCGCAAGTCCGACGGCACCTACACCTACTTTCTGCCGGACGTGGCCTACCACCTGAGCAAGTGGCAGCGCGGCTACGAGCGCGCGATCACCGAGCTGGGCGCCGACCACCACGGTTCGCTGGCACGCGTGCGCGCCGGCCTGCAGGCGCTGGATGTAGGCATTCCCCAGGGCTGGCCCGAATACGTGCTGCACCAGATGGTCACGGTGATGCGCGGTGGCGAGGAAGTGAAGCTGTCCAAGCGCGCCGGCAGCTACCTGACCCTGCGCGACCTGATCGAGGAAGTCGGCGCCGATGCGGTGCGCTGGTTCCTGATCGCGCGCAAGCCCGATTCGCAGCTGACCTTCGACATCGACCTGGCCCGCCAGCAGAGCAGCGACAACCCGGTGTTCTACGTGCAGTACGCCCATGCCCGGGTCTGCTCGCTGCTGCGCCAGGCGCAGGAGAAGGGCCTGGACTACACCCAGGCCGACAATCTGGCCGCGCTGGCGGTGCTGGGCGACGCGCTGTCGCTGGAGCTGATGAACGAGATCTCGCGTTATCCGGAAGTGGTGGAAAGCGCCGGCATCGCGCTGGAACCGCACCAGGTCGCACAGTACCTGCGTGAATTGGCGCACGCTTTCCACACGTGGTATCACGGCACGCCGGTGCTGGTGGATGAGGCTGCCGAGCGCAACGCCAAGCTGACACTGGCCTGCGCGGTGCGGCAGACGCTGGCCAACGGCCTGGGCATCCTGGGCGTCAGCGCCCCGGAAAAGATGTAAGTCAAGGAGACGCAGTAGACATGGCAGCACGACGCGGCAAGAGTCAGGCGCGACGCAACAGCAACAACGGCACGCCCGGCTGGGTGTGGCTGGTTGCCGGTGCGGCGATCGCCGCCGTGGTGTTCCTGGCGGCGCCGGACCTGTTCAAGAAGGACGGCGACGGCTTCCTGCGGGTCGGCCCGCAACCCAACCCCGATGCGCAGCCGGCCCCCGTGGCCGATGCGGATCTGGACGCCGGCGTGACGCCGGCCCGGCCGACGCCAGCGGCCAAGGCCGAGGACAAGCCGGCCACCCAGTACGACTTCTACACGTTGCTGCCAGGCACGGAAGTGCAGATGTCCGATGCTGAACTGGCGGCCAGTGCCAAGGCCGAGGAACAGCGCCGCGAAGCCGCCGCCCGCGCCGCGGCGGCCGCTGCACCGGCGACCGAAGCCCAGCGCGCGCAGGCGGCGCTGGAAGGCCGTCCGGTTCCGGCACCGTTGCCGGCACCGTTGCCGGCGCCGGTCGCCGAAACCCCGCGTCAGCCCGGACCGGTGGCCGAAAGCACCCCGGCCCGTCCTGCAGCGAGCTCCCCGGCACAGGTCGCCAGCGCTCAACCGGCGCCCAAACCGGCCGCGGCTGCGCCCGCACCGACGGCGACCACAACGGCCCCGGCGGAGAACGTGCGCTACATCCTGCAGGCCGGCGCCTTCGGGGCATCCGGCGATGCGGAAGCCACCAAGGCCAAGCTGGCAATGATGGGCTTGGCGGCGCGCGTGGAATCGGCGCAGATCAACGGCAACACCGTCTACCGCGTACGCATGGGCCCGTACGGCACCGCCAGCGAACTGGCCGAAGCCAAGGCCAAGCTCAACGGCAGCGGCCTGCAGGCGATGGCGATCAAGGCGCAGTAACACCGCTGGAGGCGGTGTTACCCCATAGTTTGCTTGGCAAACTATGGGCACCGTGCCCGTTTTCTCCCTATCCCCGCGCCTGTCGGCGCGCCCCCTTACTAAAGAGGGCTGTTGCGACTATTGGTTCGTTGGTGAAGCATCTGGAGCATTCACGCCCCGATATCGGTTGATGTCGGGGCTTTTTGTCTGTGCCTTTGTAGCCGGGGTAAGCGCAGCCGGGGGCTTTGCTTGCCCAACCTGCTCGAACGCGTTTTCTTGCAACGTTGATTTCCCTGCAAAGAGCCCCCCTCCCTTTGGCGTCGCTCAGGGGAGGCTTTGGCTTTGGCTTTGGCTTTGGCTTTGGCTTTGGCTTTGGCTTTGGCTTTTAACGCTGCACCCGCTCATCCCTCCCGCCACTGCACCCACAGTGCGAAAATCCCCGCTCCCTGCCCCAAGGATTCCGCAATGTCCAAAATCGCCCTGATCACCGGCGCCACTTCCGGCTTTGGTGCCGCCGCCGTCCGCCGTTTCGCCGCCGCCGGCTGGAAGGTGATCGCCACCGGCCGTCGCGGCGAGCGCCTGCAGCCACTGGTGGCCGAATTCGGTGCGGACGTGGTGCATGCCGCCGCCTTCGACATCCGCGACCACGCCGCGATGGACGCGGCGCTGGCCGCGCTGCCGGCCGGTTTCCGCGACATCGACCTGCTGGTCAACAACGCCGGCCTGGCCCAGGGCACCGCACCGGCGCAGGGGGCGGCGCTGGAAGACTGGCGCACGATGATCGACACCAACATCACCGCGCTGGTCACCCTCACCCACCGCCTGCTGCCGCAGCTGATCGCCCGCCGCGGCGCGATCATCAACATCAGCTCGGTGGCCGGCGTGTATCCGTACCCGGGCGGCAACGCCTATGGCGGCACCAAGGCCTTCGTCAGCCAGTTCTCGCTGGGCCTGCGCTCGGACCTGCACGGCACCGGCGTGCGCGTGACCACGATCGAACCGGGCATGGCCGAAACCGAGTTCACCCTGGTGCGCACCCACGGCGACCAGAGCGCTTCGGACAAACTCTACAGCGGCGCCCACCCGATGACCGCCGAGGATATCGCCGAGTCGATCTTCTACGTGGCCACGCTGCCGGCCCACCTGAACATCAACCGGCTGGAGATCATGCCCACCAGCCAGTCGTTCGCCGGTTTCCAGGTCGCCCGCGATCCTTCCTGAAGGCACTCCGCAGGCCGCTACCGGTGGCCCCTAGGCAGCGAGGGGAAACCACCCACCACAGACTTTGCCTGTGGATGGATTGCACGCACGCTCGGCGGGCTTGCGCGAATGCCGCCGTGGCTGCCGTCGGCGGTGCGCAGGGAAGAAGTCATCAATGCCTGTCGAATGCTGCCTGCCACGAACAGCCGGGGGTCGGCCGGGGCCGACCTTGGCACCTGCCGCATGCCGCCAGCCCCAGCCGCGATGGCGGCCGGTGTGGCGGGGCCATCAGCCTCGCCGCACACCCCCAACGGGCCGAAGATAGCGACCGGACCCTCCCCAGCGGGCCGGGCTGCTGGACCAGCGCGGCTACATGGTGAACGGCGGGCCCGCTACCTGCGTAGCAGCTGGACCCCACCGCGCTGCGCCAACCCCGGTCAGAGATCAGCGCAAGCCACTCACAGGTGCGTCAGCGGTTCGTCCGACAGGTAGGTGTAACCGGTCAGGCCCGCTTCCAGCGCCGCGTCCAGTTCGGCGGCGCGTTCGGCCGGCAGGTTGGCTGCGGCCACGCGCGCCTTGTAGGCGGCGCGCAGGTCGTCGAGCCTGTAGCCGACGTAGTCCAGCATCACGTCGGTGGTGTCGCCGCGACGCTGCTGGGTGATCACATATCCGTCGGCGTCGGCCACCACTTCCACCGCGTCGGTGTCGCCGAACAGGTTGTGGATGTCACCGAGGATTTCCTGATACGCGCCGACCAGGAAGAAGCCGATCCGGTAGCTCTCGCCATTGCGCACTGCGTGCAGCGGCAGCGAGCTGTCCAGGCTTTCGTTCTCGACATAGGTCTTGACCATGCCATCCGAGTCGCAGGTCATGTCGGCGATGATGCCGCGCCGCGCCGGGCGCTCGTCCAGCCGCTCGATCGGCATGATCGGGAACACCTGGTCGATCGCCCACGCATCGGGAATCGATTCGAACACGCTGAAGTTGACGAAATACTTGTCGACCAGGCGCTCGTTCAATTCGTCCAGCGCCGGGCGGTGGCTCTTCTCGTCATAGCTCAGGCGCGCACGCACGCCGTGGGCGATGGCGTAGAACAGGTCGTCGATGCGCGCCCTTGCGGTGAGATCGATCTGGCCCAGCGCGTAGGCCGCCAGCCCTTCGGCGTGGAAGTGCTGCGCCTCCTGGAACAGCTCCACTGCCGGACGCTGGTCCAGCTCGTCATGGATCTCACGCAGGTGGCGGATCGCAGCCGGCTCGTCGTCATGCGCCTCGGGGATACGCCCTTCGGCGGCCTGCTCCACTTCGGACACGTTGGCGATCAGCACCGCGTGGTGGGCGGTCATCGCGCGGCCGCACTCGGTGACGATGCGCGGCGGGGTCAGGCCGTGCGCCTCGCAGGCCTCGGCCAGCGGCTGCACGATGTTGCTGGCGTAGGACTCCAGCCCGTAGTTGATCGAGCAGAAGCTGCGTGAGCGGGTGCCTTCGTAATCGATGCCCAGGCCACCGCCGACGTCGACATGGCTGATCTTCGCGCCCAGCCGCGAGAGCTCGACGAAGTAGCGGGTCGCCTCGCGCATGCCGTTGGCGATGTCGCGCACGTTGGAGATCTGGCTGCCCATGTGGAAATGCAGCAGGTTCAGGCAGTCGGCGTACTCGGTGTCGCGCAGCGCCTTCCACAGGTCCAGCAGCTGGCGCGGGGACAGGCCGAACTTGGCCTTGTCGCCACCGCTGTTCTGCCACTTGCCGGCGCCCAGCGAGGCCAGACGCATGCGCACGCCCAGGCCCGGCTTCACGTCCAGCGCCCTGGATTCCTCCAGCACCAGCTTCAGCTCGGAGGGCTTTTCGATGACGATATAGGTCTGCAGGCCGAGCTTGCGGCCGATCAGCGCCAGGCGGATGTACTCGCGGTCCTTGTAGCCGTTGCAGACGATCAGCCCGCCCGGCCGGCTCAGCGCCAGCACCGCCATCAGCTCCGGCTTGGAGCCGGCTTCCAGGCCGAAGCCCTCGCCGTGGTGGCTGGCCAGGGTGCCGGCCACGCCACGGTGCTGGTTCACCTTGATCGGGTAGACCGCGGTATAGCCGCCCGGGTAGTCCCAGTCGGCCTGGGCCTGGGCGAAGGCCGCCTGCAGCTTGCCCAGGCGCTGCCCCAGGATGTCCGGGAAACGCACCAGCAGCGGCAGTTTGGCGCCGGCGGCACGGGCCGAATCGACAATCTGCGGCAGGGAAACGGTCACGCCTTCGCTGCCGGCGGGGCGGACCACGACGTGACCGGCGGCATCGACGTCGAAATACCCATCGGACCAGTGCGGAATCGAATAGGTCTTGCGGGCCTGGTCCAGGGACCAAGTACTGCTGGAAGTCATGGCTGTTCGCTATTTCTGGCGCGTGGCGACGCGTTCTTCATTGCCGTGGCGGGAACCCCGTTGCGGCGCGGACGCGCATTCTAACGCTAGCCGGCCACCGGTCCGTTACAATCCGCGCCCGCGTCCCCCGGGGGCGCCTTTTCCGGATGTGGCACTCGCCACGCGGCCCCGGCCGCCAGCCCGGCTTCCCATCTGAGCAGAGGATCCTCCACGCCCATGAGCAGCAACGACAACTGGTTCATCGAACACTTCCAGCCGACCGGCTCGGCCATCGGTTTCCGCATCACCGAGAAACTCGAAGAGGTGCAGTCGCCGTTCCAGAAGATCGAGATCTACGACAGCACCGACTGGGGCAAGCTGATGGTCATCGATGGCGCGATGATGCTGACCAGCAAGGACAACTTCTTCTACCACGAGATGATCAGCCACCCGGTGCTGTTCACCCACCCGAACCCCAAGCGCGTGGTGATCATCGGCGGCGGCGACTGCGGCACCCTGCGCGAGGTGCTCAAGCACCCGGGCGTGGAGAGCGCCACCCAGTGCGATATCGACGAGCAGGTCACGCGCATGGCCGAGAAGTATTTCCCGGAACTGTGCGAATCCAACGGTGACGCGCGCGCCGAGCTGCTGTTCGACGACGGCGTGGCCTATATGGCCAACTGCGCGCCGGGCAGCGTGGACGTGGTGATCGTGGATTCCACCGACCCGGTCGGCCCGGCCGAGGGCCTGTTCAACAAGGCCTTCTTCGAAAGCTGCTTCCGCGCGCTGAAGGATGACGGCCTGCTGGTGCAGCAGAGCGAGTCGCCGCTGGCGCTGCTGGACCTGATCCGTGACATGCGTTCGGAAATGGGCAAGGCCGGCTTCCAGTCGTTCAAGACCCTGCCGTTCCCGCAGCCGTGCTACCCGACCGGCTGGTGGTCGGTGACCGTGGCCAGCAAGCAGGCCGGCTTCGGTTTCGGCTTCCGTCAGGCCGATGCGGCGGCCAAGCCGTTCGACACCCTGTACTACACCGCCCCGCTGCACACCGGCGTGCTGGTCAGCCCGCCGTTCGTGGCCAAGGCGTTGGGCGAGTAAGCCGCACCGCCCCGGCTCGTGGACCCGACCCCGCGCTACCTGCCAGCGCGGGGTTTTTCATGCTGTGACGCCGGCGCATACCCGCCCACGGCAGGCAACCCACCCGGCGCAACACTCCTTTCCGTAACAAAGTTCCTACATTTTTTTTACATTCAGAGTTCATGGACTGCCCAGTTCTATAATTGCGCCCCGCCCGCTCCGGGCACGCAAGACCGGCATTGCAAGACGCTTTCTGCGCCCCCGCCGCGTCAGGAAGGTTTTCATGAACACACTGCCTGCTTACGACGGCCACCGGCCTGCTGTTTCCACCGCCCAACTGCTCAAACGCGGCGAACGCCTGCTCGAGCCGGATGTCTACCGCACCGAGCTGGGCGGCCGTCCGGCCGTGGTCAAGGACTACCGCCGCTACCGTGGTACGCCGCTGTCGCCGGTCGCACGCCTGCTGGTGCGCCGCGAAGCCCGCGTGCTGCGCCGCCTGAAAGGCTGGAAACACGCACCGGCGCTGCTGGGCACCGTCGGCGGACTGGCGCTGGGCATGGAGTTCGTGCCCGGTGAAACGCTCAGCCGCGTGCAGGGCGCCAGCCACGAGGTGTTCGACCAGCTGCAGCTGGCGCTCAGCCGCCTGCATGCGGCCGGCATCACCCACAACGATCTGCATGGCACCAATGTGGTGGTCAGTGCCGGGGTACCGGTGCTGCTGGACTTCACCTCGGCCTGGCGTTCGCCGCGCTGGCTGCGCAACGGCCCGATCTCGCGCCAGCTGCGGCGCAGCGACATGAAGAACCTGGTGAAGATGCGCCAGCGCCTGACCGGCCAGCGCCCCAGCGCCGAACAGGCCGCGCTGCTGGCCGAACCCGGCTGGGTGCAGGTCCTGCGCGGCACCTGGAAGCGCCTGTACCGACACCTCAAAGGCCAGGCCTGAGGCCTGACCGGCATCGCTTACAGCGCGTCGCCGTCGAGCTCGCCGGTGCGGATGCGCACCACGCTGCCCAGGTCGTACACGAACACCTTGCCATCGCCGATCTTGCCGGTGCCGGCGGCCTTGACGATGGCTTCCACCACCTCATCGGCCTGGGCATCGGTGACGGCCACTTCGATCTTCACCTTGGGCAGGAAATCGACCACGTACTCGGCGCCGCGGTACAGCTCGGTGTGGCCCTTCTGCCGGCCGAAGCCCTTGACCTCGGTCACGGTGATACCGGCCACGCCGCGTTCGGACAGCGCCTCGCGCACGTCATCGAGCTTGAACGGCTTGACGATGGCCATGATCATTTTCATCGACTCGATCCCCTCTCTTGGTGTGCCTGCGAAGGATAGCCTGCCGCGCCCGCGCATGAGCGGCCGGCGTGCCGGCCTCGACATTCCGGATTATCCTTACAGCCCGTCGCAACCGACTCTGATGGCCGCACCGGCTGGAACCGTCCTAGGCTCGAGCCCTTCCTGCGGAGACCTGCCATGATCGACCTGAACCACATTGACGAGCTCGCCCGCCGGCTGAGCGACCTGGTCCCGCCGGGCCTGCGCGAATCGCGCGAGGAACTGCAGGCCACCTTCAAGAGCGCCCTGCAGACCGGCCTGTCCAAGCTGGACCTGGTCACCCGCGAGGAATTCGAAGTGCAGCGCGCGGTGCTGCTGCGTACCCGTGAAAAGCTCGACGCGCTGGAACAGGCGGTCGCAGCACTGGAAAACCGCTCCGCCCCCAACGCCTGATCCGGGCCATGAGCCTGGCGCTGGTGCACAGCCGTGCCCGCGCGGGGGTGCTTGCGCCCCCGGTCCGGGTGGAAGTCCACCTGTCCGGGGGACTGCCGTCCACCCAGATCGTCGGCCTGCCCGAGGCGGCGGTGCGCGAATCGCGTGACCGCGTCCGCGCGGCCCTGCTGTGCGCGCAGTTCGAATTTCCCGCACGCCGTATCACCATCAACCTGGCGCCGGCCGACCTGCCCAAGGAGGGCGGCCGCTTCGATCTGCCGATCGCCCTGGGTATCCTGGCCGCCAGCGGCCAGATCGACCGCGACGCCTTGGCGCAGTACGAGTTCATCGGCGAACTGGCGCTGACCGGGGAGCTGCGCGCGGTCGACGGCGCGCTACCGGCCGCCATCGCCTGCGCCCGAGAACACCGCACCTTGATCGTTCCGCCCGGCAATGCCGCCGAGGCCGCGCTGGCGCAGGCCGCACCGGTCAAAGTCGCGCGCACCCTGCTGGAAGTCTGCGCGGCGCTGTCGGGGACCAAGGAGCTGCCCGATGCGGTGGCACCGGCCGCATCGGCCGCAGCGTTGCCGGATCTGGCCGATGTGCGCGGTCAACTGCACGCACGGCGGGCGCTGGAGATCGCCGCTGCCGGGTCGCATCACCTGCTGTTGCTGGGCTCCCCCGGCTGTGGCAAGACCCTGCTGGCCTCGCGCCTGCCCGGTATTCTTCCGGCGGCCAGTGAAGCCGAAGCGCTGGAAACGGCGACCATCACCTCGGTCAGTGGCCGTGGCGTGGACCCCACCCGCTGGCGCCAGCGCCCATACAGATCCCCCCATCACACCGCCAGCGCGGTCTCGCTGGTCGGCGGCGGTTCGCATCCGCGTCCCGGCGAGATTTCCCTGGCCCACAATGGCGTGCTGTTCCTGGACGAATTGCCGGAATGGAACCGGCATGCGCTGGAAGTGCTGCGCGAACCGCTGGAGTCCGGCTGCGTCACCGTTGCCCGGGCCGCCCGCAGCGTCGAATTCCCGGCCCGCTTCCAGCTGATCGCGGCGATGAATCCCTGCCCGTGCGGCTGGGCCGGCGACAGCAGCGGCCGCTGCCGTTGTTCGGGGGAGAGCATCCGCCGCTATCGCGCGCGCATTTCCGGACCGCTGCTGGACCGGATCGACCTGCACCTGCAGATGGCACGGCTGCCGGCCAGCGAACTGCGCGGTGATGCCGCCGCCGGTGAGTCCAGCGCCCGGGTGCGCGCACGCGTGGAACAGGCCCGTGCGCGGCAGCTGCAGCGCGCCGGCAAACTCAACGCCCATCTGGATCAGGCCGAAACCCTGCGCGACTGCGCACTCGCATCGGCCGACCAGTCGCTGCTGGAACAGGCCATGGATCGTCTGCAGCTGTCGGCGCGCTCGATGCACCGTATCCTGCGCGTGGCGCGCAGCATCGCCGACCTGGCCGGAGCGCACGACATCCAGCGTCCGCACCTGTCCGAGGCGATCGGTTACCGCCAGCTCGACCGGGTTCCGGCGACCGCCTGAGCGTCGCGTGGCCTGCCTGTTCAGGCAAGCCATGGCCAGCCCCGCGAAGATCGCCGCAACCGCCCCGGGGAGCCGCGCCATGGAACGCCTGCACCGCCCGTTCTTTCCGATCATCTACGTGCGCGGCTATGCGATGACCCGCGGCGAGATCGTCGAGACCACCTCCACGCCGTTCATGGGCTTCGAGGCCGGCTCGACCAAGATGCGCCAGGCCCAGGACGGCTCCATCGTGAAGTTCGTGTTCGAGTCGCCGCTGGTACGGCTGATGAAGGACTACGACTACCGCGACGTCTACGAGTCCGGTGCCGAACGCCGCGACCGCCTCTCGCCGCGCTGCATCGTCATCCACCGCTACTACGACCCAGCCGATCCGGCCTTCGGTGATGGCAAGGCGCCGTCCATCGCCGATGCCGCGCGCAGCCTAGGCAGACGCATCCTCGAGCTGCGCGACAGCGTCTGCGGCAGCAACGCCCAAGCGCGCCAGGAATTCCGCGTCTACCTGGTGGCCCATTCGATGGGCGGGCTGATCTGCCGCTGCCTGCTGCAGAACCCGGAAGTGGCCAGCGCCGAAGTCCGCGCTCTGGTGGACAAGGTGTTCACCTACGCCACCCCGCACAACGGCATCGACGTGGCCGGCATCAATGTGCCGCAGCTGCTGTCGATCAACGACATGGACAACTTCAACCGCAGCACCATGGGCAAGTACCTGAAGGTGCCCAAGGACAGGGTCAACACGCTGGGCGACTCGGGCTTCCCGCCGGAGCGGCTGTTCTGCCTGATCGGCACCAACAGCCGCGACTACGCCGCCGCGCACGGCCTGTCCTCGTTCGCAGTCGGCTCGCTGAGCGATGGCCTGGTACGCATCGCCAACGCCTATGTGGAAGGCGCGCCGCGGGCGTTCGTCAACCGCAGCCACAGCGGCTATTTTGGCATCGTCAACTCCGAGGAGGGCTACCAGAACATGGTGCGCTTCCTGTTTGGTGACACCTGCGCCACCGCGCAGCTGGAAATCACCGCGCTGGCGTTTCCGCCGGAAGTGGAGGCCGCGCGCAAACGCGGCAAGAACGTGGAGTCGGCGTACTACATCGAGGCCACGGTCGCCCCGCGCGGCGCCTACACCTACGAGCTGACCGCGCGCACCCAAGCCAACCAGTGCGCGATCCGGCGCGGCTATGACGAGCTGTTCAATGCCGATGGCAGCCTGCGCGACGATGCCCGCGCGCCGGTGCTGTTCTCGGTGTTCCTGGACAGCGGCAAGATCCTGGCCGGCAGCGAGATCGCCTTTTCGGTGGACCTGGCCGTGTGCAACGCCGGCTACCAGATCGACGGGGCCCTGTTGCTCAAGCACCACATCCCCGCCGAATACCTGTTCCGCAACACCCTGGTGCTGTTCGCCAAACCCGGCAGCGATGGCCACTGGCAGCTGCGCTACGTGTGGAGCGATGAGCACTGGGCCGGCGGGAGCAAGACGGCAGCCACCCCGGTGGCGGACGGTAGCCCCATCATCGGTATCCGCCAGCACGGCGCCGAGGTGTTCGCCATCCCGGTGCGCTCGGACAAGGGCTTTGCCGCCGAACTGAAAATCTCGCTGGCGGCCTGGCAGTGAGCGGCGGCGCCGGGCAGCGCCGCGCGGCGTTCAGTCCAGGCTTTGCTGCAGATCCAGCATCGGCGTCTGCGGCACGCTGATCCAGCCGGCGGCAGGATTGTCCAGATCGATCACCAGCGCCACCGCCAGTGTGATCAGCACAAACATCAACATGCTTGATTGCCGCTGCCGGCGCTGCTGGTAGCCGACCATGCCGGCAGCCATGACCGCATACAGGACCAGGATGCGCATGATCCGCACCGGGATATGCGCCTGCCGCGTGGCGATGCGGCTGGCGGCCAGATCGATGGAATCATTGGTGGTGGAGACCAGCAGCGAAGCCAGCGGCGTGGTGCGGAACGCGCCGGTGGCCGCGACCACCGTGCCCCACAGTTCGCCCTGCAGCGCCGTGGTCTGCTGGTAGATCCGCAGCTCCTCGTCGGCATCTTTGGCCGCACCGAAGGCGACCCGGTTGTCCACGTAACGGCGCAGCACCTGCCGCAGTTGCTGCCGCGGCCCGGCCTCGAGCAGATCGGCGCGCAACCAGGTGGTGCCGATCGCATTGGCCTCGGCGATCACCAGCTCACGGCGGGCGTCGTAGCGCTGCAACGCCAGCGAGAAGGTGAACCCGATCAGCAGCGCCAGCAAGCCGAGTACCGCCGAAAGCGCGAAGGTATCGCTTTCCTCCACGTCCGGATTGCGCTGCTCGACCTTGCGACGCAACCACGCGCCGATCTCGCGCGCGATGACCAGCACGATGAAGAACAGCAGCGACACCAGCACCATCGGAAGATTGGGATACGGCGGGGCAATGAAATCCATGGGCAAGACGCTCCGGTCGGTTGGCGTTTCCGATACCTCGACAGGCTGCCGGACATGTTGCCCGGCGTCAGCGGCACACCGCTTGCCGGTCCCCCCGACCGGATCACGATGCTCCCCGCACCTGCCTGCAGACAATACGCACAGCGGCCGCGGCCGGGCGTGAGCAGCCGCAATCTGGCCGTCATGCGGCACGGCACGCCACGCAGGTGCGTGGGGAGTGGGCCACGCAAACAGCGCCCCTGGCACGGGCCCGGAGGAAAACGGGAGTCATCGAGGCGGACAGATGGGGCCCGCAGGGGCAAACCCACTGTCCCCTGCGCGCCGGCATCAAGCCGGCGGCGGCAATTGATCACGCTGGGGGATTGGCGCGCCTGGAGGGATTCGAACCCCCGACCAATGGCTTCGGAAGCCACTACTCTATCCGGCTGAGCTACAGGCGCGTTTTTGACCGCTGACTTGCAGGAACAGCCGCGATGGCCGTTCCTTTGCCGTCCGGGTGACCGGGCGGACGCGCATTCTAACGGCAAATGCCGTCGCAGGTCTTCCCCTGTGCGAACGCCAGTGCCGGCAACGGCGGAATCCGGCGCAACTGCTAACCTTTGCCAATGAGTTACGAACGCTACGAACCGCCCGCCGCGACGCCTTCGCGGTTGGGCCACTACTGGAAACTGATGCGCGCCGACCGCCCGATCGGCACCCTGCTGCTGCTGTGGCCCACCTGGTGGGCGCTGTGGCTGGCCGCCGGCGGGATGCCGCCGCTGTGGACGCTGTTCGTGTTCAGCGCCGGGGTCTGGCTGACCCGTTCGGCCGGCTGCGTGATCAACGATTACGCCGACCGCTGGCTGGACCCGCATGTCAAACGTACCAGGGACCGGCCACTGGCCACCGGGGCCATCTCCGGCCGGGCCGCGCTGATGCTGTTCGCCGGCTTGATGCTGGTCGCCTTCGCGCTGGTGCTGACGATGAACGCGCTGACCATCGGCCTGAGCTTCATCGGCGTGTTCCTGGCGGCCAGCTATCCGTACCTGAAACGCTACACGCATCTGCCGCAGGTCTATCTGGGCATGGCCTTCGGCTGGGGCATCCCGATGGCCTTCGCCGCGGTGCAGGGCGAGGTGCCGGCGCTGGGCTGGCTGCTGTACGCGGCCAACATCCTGTGGTCCACCGCCTACGACACCTGGTATGCGATGGTCGACCGCGACGACGACCTGAAGGTCGGCTCGCACTCCACCGCGATCCTGTTCGGCGACCTGGACCTGGTCATCCAGGGCATCCTGTACACGCTGTTCTTCGCGGCGATGGCGCTGGTCGGGCAGCGCGCGCAGCTGGGACTGGCCTACTGGGCAGGCATCGGCGTGGCCATGCTGCTGGTGGTCTACGAGTTCCGGCTGTGCCGCACGCGCCAGCGCGAGGCATGCTTCAAGGCGTTCCTGCACAACAACTGGGTCGGTGCGGTGCTGTTTGCCGGTCTCGTCGCGGCCCTGACCTGGCCGGCTGGCCGCTGAGCGCCCTCACCTGTGACAACAAAAACGCCGCCTGACAAAGGCGGCGTTTTTGTTGCGGCTTGCAGTGCTACTCGATAATCACAGCGTGCGCTGCCGCAGCAACTTGATCCCGACCCACAGCTGCAACACGCCGTAGAACAGCGCGCCCACCGCCACCCAGATCGCGATCGTGGCCAGGCCGATCCCCGGCCGGGCGAAGAACAGCACGCCCAGCGCCACCGCCAGCAAGCCGCTCAGGGCCAGCATCCACTCGCCATTGACCAGCTTGCGCACCTGCACCGCGAACACGATACGGGCGATGCCGGCGATCACCAGCCACAGCGCCAGCAGCCACAGCATCGCTTCGGCCATCTGCGCCGGCTGTCTGATCGCCAGCACACCGAAGCCGATGGAAACCAGCGCGTACAGCAGCAACACCCAGTTGGGCAGCGCCACGTTCTTGCGGAAAATACTGATCAGGCTCACCACGCCATCGGCCAGCGACAGCGCGCCGAACGTCAGCACCATCGCCAGCACCGACACCGCCGGCCACAGCAACGTGCCGATGCCGAAGGCCAGCGCCAGCACCCCAAACACCACCAGGGTCCAGCCACCGCGTTTCACCTGCTGCGAAAGAAGGTTCATCCCACCGCTCCTGTGTGAAAGACGTTGCCAGTGGATACGGGCGATCACCTGGCCGATCAAGTATCACCGCGATCAGGGCACGCGCGCACAAACCCAGGCATCCACCCGTTCCACCCCGGCCCGGCGCAGAGCGCTGGCCGCCGCCTGCAGGGTTGCACCGGTGGTCATCACATCGTCGACCAGGGTGACGTGGGCCGGCAGCGGGGCGGTCACGGTGAAAGCGCCACGGACATTGCGGCGGCGCGTGGTGGCATCCAGCTCGGACTGGGCGGCGGTGGCACGGGTCCGGTGCAGGGCCGCACACAGCGGCAGGTGCAAGGCCCTGGCCAGCGGCCGCGCCAGTTCCCGTCCCTGGTCATAGCCGCGCTGGCGCAGCCGCGAGCGGTGCAGCGGCACGGGCACCAGCGCCGCCGTGGCTGGCGGCGGATCCCGGCGCGCCAGCATCAGCTGCGACAGCAGCCGGCCGGCGGCCAGATCCTGATGGAACTTGAAGCGCCGCAGCAGGCCATCGACCGGCGCGGCATACAGGAACGTGGCTCGGACCTGCTGCAGCGGACTCGGCCCCTGCTGGCACATGCCGCACAGCAGCTGCAGGCCCGTCCCTGCCGGCAGCGGCAGGGCGCAGCGGTGGCAGGCATCAAGCGCCCACGGCAGCGTCAGCGCACAGGCCGCACACAGATCCCGCCCGGCGCTGCCCGGCTCGCCACAGACCAGGCAGCGCGGCGGCAGCAGCAGCGCGGTCAGCCGCGCGCCGGCGCCGTAAACCAGATTGATCATGGATTTGTTGACAGGTGGTTTCATGCTCACCAGACTGCCCCGCTTCTGGGATCCGATCTGTCAGGAAATACCGATGTCTGCTGTCATCCGTCACGACTGGCGCCGCGAAGAGCTGCTGGCGCTGTTTGAGCTGCCCTTCCCGGAGCTGCTGTTCCGCGCCGCCAGCGTGCACCGCGAGCACTTCGATCCGGCCCAGGTGCAGGTCTCGACGCTGCTGTCGGTCAAGACCGGCGGCTGTCCGGAAGACTGCGGCTACTGCCCGCAGGCGCAGCGCTACGACACCGGGGTGGACGCGCAGAAGCTGATGGAGACCCAGGCCGTGGTCGCACGCGCCCGGGCCGCCAAGCAGGCCGGCGCCTCGCGCTTCTGCATGGGCGCGGCCTGGCGCTCGCCCAAGGACCGCGACATCCCCAAGGTCGCGGCGATGATCGCCGAGGTGAAGGCCCTGGGTCTGGAGACCTGCGCCACGCTGGGCATGCTCGAAGGCCACCAGGCCCAAGCGCTGAAGGACGCCGGGCTGGATTACTACAACCACAATCTGGACACCGCGCCGGATTACTACGACTCGATCATCCACACCCGCCAGTACCAGGACCGGCTCGATACGCTCGAACACGTGCGCAATGCCGGGCTGAAGACCTGCTGCGGCGGCATCGTCGGCATGGGCGAGACCCGCGAACACCGCGCCGGCCTGCTGCTGGCACTGGCCAACCTGCCCGCGCACCCGGATTCGGTGCCGATCAACCGGCTGGTACAGGTCGCCGGTACCCCGTTGCATGGAAGCGCGGAGCTGGACCCGTTCGAGTTCGTGCGCATGATCGCCGTGGCCCGCATCGTCATGCCGCGTTCGATGGTGCGGCTGTCGGCCGGGCGCGAGAGCATGAGCGACGAGCTGCAGGCGTTGTGTTTTTCCGCCGGCGCCAACTCCATCTTCTACGGTGAGAAGCTGCTGACCACCGGCAACCCGGACACCGCGCGTGATCTGGCGCTGTTCGAACGTCTGGGCCTGACCCCGATGCCGGTCGCGGTGGATGCCGATGACCACGATCACCCCGGCACGGTGCATCTGGATATCGCCCCGGCCTGCGCGCAGCCGGCCTGATCCGGCAGCGGATCGGCCGCGCGGCGTGGCCCGGACGTCGGCAACGACAACCGGGTACGCTAGCTGGCCATCCGTCCATGAAAACGCGCCATGGCCCGTCCCGATCTCCACGAACGCCTGCAGGATCAACGCAAACTGCGCGAAGCCCAGGGGCGGATCCGCACCCGGCGCACCGTGTCGCGCCGCGACGGGGTGCGCCTGGAAATCGATGGCCGGTGGCTGACCGGCTTCTGCAGCAACGACTACCTCGGCCTGTCGCAACAGTTTGAAGTGGTCGCCGCGCTGCAGGACGCGGCCGCGCGTGACGGCGCCGGCAGCACCGCCTCGCACCTGGTCTGCGGCCACCATGCGCTGCATGCGCAGCTGGAACAGGAGATGGCCGACTGGCTCGGCTATCCGCGGGCGCTGCTGTTCGACAGCGGCTACATGGCCAACCTGGCCGTGCAGCAGGCGCTGTTGAGCGAGGAGAACGATGTCTGCGTGCAGGACCGGCTCAACCATGCCAGCCTGCTCGATGCCACACGGCTGGCCGGCTGCCGCCTGCGGCGCTATCCGCACCTGGACAGCGAAGGCGCGATCCGCCAGCTCAAGCACGCCCCCGACGGCGCGGCGATGCTGGTCACCGATGGCGTGTTCAGCATGGACGGCGATATCGCCCCGCTGCGCTCGCTGTCGCTGGTGGCGCGCATGCAGCAGGCGCTGTTTTACGTCGATGACGCCCATGGCGTCGGTGTGGTCGGCGCGGACGGCCGCGGCTGCGTGGCCGAGGCCGGGCTGGGCGTGAACGAAGTACCGCTGCAGCTGGCCACGCTGGGCAAGGCGCTGGGCGGGCACGGCGCGGTGGTGCTGGGCGAGGAAGCCCTGATCCGCCATCTGGCCGAAACCGCGCGTCCCTACATCTACACCACCGCGCTGCCGCCGGCGCAGATCGCCGCCTCGCTGGCCGCGGTCAAGCTGGCGCGCCGCGACCACTGGCGCCGCGAGAAGCTCACCGAGCTGATCGGCCTGTTCCGCGAGGGCGCCCGCCGCCTCGGACTGGAGCTGATGCCCTCGGAAACCCCGATCCAGCCGCTGCTGTGCGGCGACGAGGCCACGGTGATGGCACTGTCGGCGGCGCTGGAGCAGTCCGGCTTCCTGGTCAGTGCGATCCGTCCGCCGACCGTGCCCGAAGGCAAGGCGCGGCTGCGGGTCACGCTGTCGGCGTTGCACAGCGCCGGGCAGGTGAAGGCACTGGTCGAGGCCATCGGCGCCGCGCGCGATCTGGTGCTGTACCAGAAGTCACTTACTCCCGTCAGCGTCTGAGCAGGTTGTCCGTTCCATGCATATCCACGTCACCGGCAGCGGTCCGGCACTGGTCCTGATCCACGGCTGGGCGCTGCACGGCGGCATCTTTGCGCCGCTGGTGGAGCGGCTGTCAGCGCACTTCCAGCTGCACGTGGTCGATCTGCCCGGGCACGGTTTCAGCCGCGAGGACAGCACCCCGCTGAAACTGCCGTATCTGGTCAGCGCCATCGCCAGCGCCACGCCGCCGGCGATGTGGTGCGGCTGGTCACTGGGCGGGCTGGTCGCGCTGCATGCTGCCGCCACGCTGCCGCAGGTGCGCGGGCTGGCCATGCTCGCCGCCACGCCGCGCTTCGTGCGCGATGCCGACTGGCCCGATGCGGTGGAACCCAGCGTGTTTGAACAGTTCAGCCGGGATCTGCAGCAGGACTACCGCGGCACCCTGGAACGCTTCCTCGCCCTGGACGTGATGGGCTCGCAGCACGCCCGCAGCGAACTGCGCACCCTGCGCGATGCGCTGGTCGAGCGCGGCGAGCCGGCCCCCCGCGCCCTGCACGAGGGATTGGCGCTGCTGGCGCGCGCCGATCTGCGTGGCGCCTTGCCGGCCCTGCACAAACCCGGGCTGTGGATCGGTGGCCAGCGCGACCGGCTGGTGCCGGCGGCGGCGCTGCACCGCGCGGCGGCTCTGGCACCGGCCGGCCGACACCAGGCCCATACGGTCGAGGGCGGCGGCCATGCGCCGTTCCTCGGCCACGCCGACCAGGTGGCCGGACTGCTGCAACGCTTCGTTGCGGACTGCGCGTGAGCGGTTCGGCCCGTATTGCCCCGCCATCGCCGATCATGTGCCCCTGTATTTCCCCCCACGATTGAACTGATGCCCGCCCCACCGGCGCACCGTCCCTGTCGATCCCCGTTCCTGCCTGCATGTCTGCCATGTCCTCCCTGTTCGATCCCAAACACGTCCGCCGCGCCTTCTCGCGTGCCGCCTCCAGCTACCACGCCGCCGCGGTGCTGCAGCAGGAAGTGGGTAAACGCCTGCTCGAATCGCTGGACTATCTGGAAGACCGGCAGCCGCAGGTGGTGCTGGATGTGGGCAGCGGCCCGGCCCACGCCACCGCGGCGATGAAGAAGCGCTGGCCCAAGGCGCAGGTGATCGCGCTGGATCTGGCCCTGCCGATGCTGGCCGAAGCCAAAAAGCAGGCCGGCTGGTGGCGGCCGTTCGCGCGGGTATGCGCCGATGCGCGCGCCCTGCCGCTGGCCGACAACAGCGTCGATGTGATCTTCAGCAACCTGTGCCTGCAGTGGGTGGAAGACCTGCCGGCGGTGTTCGCCGGTTTCCGCCGCGTGCTCAAGCCCGGCGGCCTGCTGGTGTGCTCGACCTTCGGTCCGGACACGCTGGTTGAACTGCGCGAGGCCTTCGCCCAGGCCGATGACACGGCCCACGTCAGCCACTTCGCGCCGATCGCCCAGTTCGGCGATGCGCTGATGATGGCCGGCTTCCGCGACCCGGTGCTGGACCGCGACCTGTTCACCCTGACCTACGACGAGCTGCCGGCGCTGATGCGCGAACTCAAGGCGATCGGCGCGACCAACGCGATGCACAGCCGCCGCCACACGCTGACCGGGCGTGGCCGTTTTGCCGCCGCGCGCGCCGCCTACGAGCCGCTGCGCCGCACCGACGGCAAGCTGCCCAGCAGCTGGGAAGTCATCTACGCCCACGCCTGGGCGCCGGAACCGGGCGCACCGATCCGCGAGCATGGCCATGACGTGGCCGCGGTGCCGGTCTCGGCCATTCCGATCCGGCGCAAACCGCAAGCCTGAATCCGCAGATTCGCGACGGCGGCGGCGCGGGTACCCGCGGCACTGGCCATGACCACCGCCACGCACCCGGTTTCGCGTGCGTCCCGTTGAGGGCGTGCGCAGCATCGTCGGCTCCGGTAGGGGCCGGCGTAGCAGGCGCGGACCTGATCGATACGGTATGGCCGCTCAGGCGCCGTTGGCGAACAGGTCGCGGTGGAAGAAATAGATTTCCTGCGCCAGGAAGCGCCAGCTGGTGTGGAAGCTGCGAAAACGCGTGCTGGGTGTGGACGAGGCCAGCGCGTCGATGCCCAGCTCGCGCGAGAGCCGCAGCGCGCGCGCCATGTGCAGCGGATCGCTGACCACGATCACCTTGTGCATGCCGTGCTCGGCCATCAGCTGCCGCGCCTCGACCAGGTTCTGGCGGGTGGTGCGCGAGCGGGTCTCGATCAGGATGTCGCGGTCGGGCACGTTCTGCCTGAGCGCATAACGCCGCGCCACCTGTGATTCGGAAAAGCGGGCACGCGCGCCGCCAAAGCCGCCGGTGAAAATCAGCTTCGGGGCGTAGCCCTGCTGATACAGGTCCAGCCCATGGCGGATGCGTTCCTCGAATACCGGCGAGGGGCGGGCGTCATACGCCGCCGCCCCCAGCACGATGATCGCGTCGGCCGGCGCGGCCTGGTCGCGATCGCCGACCCAGATGATCCAGGCCGCCACCCCCAGCAGCCACAACAGCAGCAGCACTCCCAGGCGCCACAGCCATCCGAGCAGGCCCGGCGACCGTTGCCGGGCACTCATGGGCGACTCCACGGCAGGGCGTCCAGATCGACATTGCCGCCGGACAGGATCACCCCGACGTTGCGCCCGGCAAACCGTGCCGGGTCGGCCAGAATGGCGGCCAGCGCGATCGCCGAGGACGGCTCCACGGTCTGCTTGAGCACCTGCCACAGCCGGCGCATCGCCGCCACGGTAGCGTCATCGTCCACGGTGATCACGCTGGCCCGGCCGTGCAGCAGGGCGAAATTGGGCGCGCCCAGCGCGCCGCGCAGACCATCGCACACGGTGGCGGGAACGAAATCGGGCTGGCCGCTGGCCAACGACCGCGAGGTGTCGTCGGCGCCGGCCGGTTCGGCCAGCACCAGCTCGCACCGTGTGGCCGCCTGCTGCAGTGCCAGCAGCGTGCCCGCGGCCAAGCCACCACCGCCCACCGGCACCATCAGGACATCCAGCGGCGTATCGCACTGCTGCAGCAGCTCCAGCGCCGCGGTGCCCTGCCCGGCGATCACCTTCGCATCGGCATAGGGATGCACCAGCATGGCGCCGGTCTCGGCCTGCACCCGCGCGCATTCGGCCTCCCGCGCGGCCTGGGTGGACGCACACCGCCACAGCACCGCGCCATGGCGGACGATATTGGCCAGCTTGGCCGCCACCGCGCCCTCGGGAACCACCACATGGCACGGGATGCGGCGCGACTGGGCCGCCAGCGCCAGCGCCGCGCCATGGTTGCCGGAGGAATGGGTCACCACCCCGCGCGCGGCCTGTTCCGGCGTCAGCGCCCATACCGCGTTGCAGGCACCACGGAACTTGAACGCACCGCTGCGCTGCAGATGCTCGGCCTTGAAGTGCAGGCGCGCGCCGCTCAGCGTATCCAGCACCTGCGAGCGCAGCACCGGGGTCACGCTGGCATGGGGTGCGATGCGTGCCGCCGCTGCCAGCACATCGGCCACTCCGGGCAGGGAAAGTTCTTTCATGCAGAAAGGTTAACGTAGGCCCCAAGCATCGGACCATATCGGTGGTTGCGATGGCCATCATTCAGTTCCGCCGGACGGAGTTAAGGACCGATTCAACGCGGTCCGCCGAAGCTGGCACCACACCCACGGGGGGACACGCATCATGAAGCGCTTGATCATTGCCGCCGGGCTGCTGCTTGGTCTGTCCGCTTGCGCAACCTACGACTATGTCGGCGGCGGCGCAGGCGGCTACTACCACGGCTCGCCCTCGGTGCAGTACAGCTACCCGTATGGCTATCCCTATGGCCGCTATGACGGTTATTACGGCTACGGCAGCGGCTACTACGGGTATGGCGGTTACGGCGGGCGTTATCCGATCTATCGCCCACCGCACAACCACCGTCCGCCAGCGCGCCCGCCGCAGCAGGGCCATGGCCCGCGTCCGGGCAATGGCAATGGAAACGGTCATGGTCCACGGCCGCCGCGCCCGACCCCGCCGGTCAACGGCGGCGGTGGCAAGTCACCGTGGCGGGACCTGGACCGGCTGCAGCGCCCGCAGCAACCGCGATCGGCCGCGGTCCAGCCGGTGCAGCGCGCGATGCCCAGGCCCCAGGCGGTTGCGCCGCGTCCGGCGATGCAGCCGCGACCGGCGGCACCTGCCCGACAGCCGTCACATAACCGTGAACGGCAGGAAGCCCGCATCCAGGAACGCTAAAAGGGTTGCAATCGGCGAAGACTTGGGCAATCTTGGCGGCACGTGGTGACCGGCTGCGTCGCAAACTGACCCAAACCGGCTTCATCCGGACCTATCCATGTCGATGTCCGTCAGGAACTCTGGATCCCCCCTGTTCCGGCCCTGTCGGACATCGGCGCCTTAATAAAGAACAAAGCCCCGGTCTCCCGGGGCTTTGTTTTTCCTGCTTTTACCGCGGTACCGCCTGGATAAAGAACGGGGCCGGCAGTCCCCCGACTACCGGCCCCTGTGCTACCCCAGCGTGCGCTCCGGTCGGCCCCTGTTCCAATTCCGACCTTGCTGCGCCTGTGTCGCATGCCACGCTGGGTGCAAGGGGTAACAGCAGGTTGCATGCCAACTTTAGGTCCGGCGCAGCCGCGCGACCATTGGCGGTAAAATCGACACCCCGTCGGCTGGCGCGCCCATTCAGTCTTGCCGACAGACCTCACACTTCCGACTCCGATCCCACGCCATGAGCGACTCCTTCTCCCACTACGACGTCATCGTCATCGGCGGCGGCCATGCCGGCACCGAGGCCGCCCTTGCGGCCGCCCGTGGTGGCGCGCGCACGCTGCTGCTGACCCACAACGTCGAAACCGTCGGCGCGATGAGCTGCAACCCGGCCATCGGCGGCATCGGCAAGGGGCATCTGGTCAAGGAGATCGACGCCCTCGGCGGCGCGATGGCGCACGCCGCCGACCTGGCCGGCATCCAGTGGCGCACGCTCAACGCCTCCAAGGGCCCGGCGGTACGCGCCACCCGCTGCCAGGCCGACCGCAACCTGTACCGCATGGCGATCCGCCGCATCGTCGAGTCGCAGCCCAACCTGACCGTGTTCCAGGCGGCGGTGGACGATCTGGTGATCGAGGGCGACGCCGTGCGTGGCGCCATCACCCAGACCGGACTGACCTTCCATGCACCGGCCGTGGTGCTGACCGCCGGCACATTCCTGGCCGGCAAGATCCATATCGGTGAAACCCAGTACACCGCCGGGCGCATGGGCGACCCGCCGGCGACCACGTTGGCCGCGCGTTTGCGCGAGCGGCCGTTCGTGATCGACCGGCTCAAGACCGGCACCCCGCCGCGCATCGACGGCCGCTCGCTGGACTACCGCGTGATGGACGAACAGCCCGGCGACGATCCGCTGCCGGTGATGTCCTACCTGGGCAATGTGGCCGAGCACCCGCGGCAGGTGAGCTGCTGGATCACCCACACCAGCGAGCGCACCCACGACATCATCCGCGGCGCGCTGCACCGTTCGCCGCTGTACAGCGGCCAGATCGAAGGCATCGGCCCGCGTTACTGCCCGTCCATCGAGGACAAGGTGGTGCGCTTTGCCGAGAAGGCCAGCCACCAGATTTTTGTCGAGCCCGAAGGCCTGGACGTGGTGGAGGTCTACCCCAACGGCATCTCCACCTCGCTGCCGTTCGACGTGCAGCTGGAACTGGTGCGTTCGATCCGCGGCATGGAAAACGCGCACATCACTCGTCCCGGCTACGCCATCGAATACGACTTCTTCGATCCGCGCGGACTGAAGAACACGCTGGAGACCCGCCAGGTGTGCGGGCTGTTCTTCGCCGGGCAGATCAACGGCACCACCGGTTACGAGGAAGCCGGCGCGCAGGGCCTGCTGGCCGGCATCAACGCTGCGCTGTTCGTGCAGGGCAAGGACGGCTGGAGCCCGCGCCGCGACGAGGCCTATATCGGTGTGCTGGTCGATGACCTGATCACACACGGCACCAGCGAGCCGTACCGCATGTTCACCAGCCGCGCCGAGTACCGGCTGCAGCTGCGCGAGGACAACGCCGATACGCGGCTGACGCCGACCGGGCGCGAGCTGGGCCTGGTCGATGACCGGCGGTGGGCCGCGTTCGAAACCAAGCAGGCGGCGGTGGCCAACGAAAGCGCGCGTCTGCGCGGCCTCTGGGCTACCCCGGCCAACGCGCTGGGCCGCGAAGTGGCCGAGGCCACCAGCGTGGCGGTGACCCGCGAGACCAGTGTGCTGGACCTGATCAAGCGCCCGGAGCTGGACTACGCCAAATTGATGCAGGTGCCGTCGCTGGGCCCGGGGGTGGACGATCCGCGCGTGGCCGAACAGGTGGAGATCAGCGTCAAGTACGCCGGCTACCTGGATCGCCAGCGGGTGGAGATCGAACGCCAGCAGCGCCACGAGAACACCGTGATCGCCGAGGGCTTCGACTTTGCCGCCGTGCATGGCCTCTCGGCCGAGGCGCTGCAGAAGTTCGAGCGGGTGCGCCCGCAGACCATCGGCCAGGCCCAGCGCATTCCGGGCATGACCCCGGCGGCGATCTCGCTGCTGCTGGTGCATCTGGAGCGCGCGCGCCGCGGCAAGGTGGCCTGAAGTAGCACGCGGCATCGCTGCGGCGAGTAACCGCCATGGCGTGGAAGCTTGCTGCTCCCTGTGCGTCGGGCCGGTGCAGGCATTGCATGCCGCGCCAGCGCCGCAGCGCGCTGGGACGCGGTGGCGCCACTGCGTATCATCGTGACTGCAATCCCACCGATGAATTCCGCCATGACTTCGCTGCGCCCCTTCCTGGACAAGATGCCCGTTGTGGGCGAACGCGTGTACGTGGACCCGGCGTGCACGATCATCGGTGATGTGCGGATCGGCGATGACGCCTCGATCTGGCCGGGCACGGTGATCCGTGGCGATGTGAACCACATCCGCATCGGCGCGCGCAGCAATGTGCAGGACGGCACCATCATCCACGTCAGCCACGACAGTCCGTACAACAAGGGCGGTTTTCCGACCCTGATCGGCGAGGGCGTCACCGTCGGCCACGGCTGCATCCTCCACGCCTGCACAATTGGCGACTACTGCCTGATCGGCATGGGCGCGTGCATCCTCGATGGCGCGGTGATCGAGGCCAACGCCTTCATCGCCGCCGGTGCGGTGGTCGGCCCGGGCAAGGTGGTGCGCAGCGGCGAGCTGTGGGCCGGCAACCCGGCGCGGCTGATGCGCCAGCTCAGCGACAAGGACATCGAAGGCCTGCGCTATTCGGCCGACCACTACGTCAAGGTCAAGGACCAGTACCGCTCGATGCCCGGCTGATCCCGGCGGTGGCTGCAGGCGCAGGCGACGGTGGGCTGGGCTTTCCACAGGACCGCGGTTAAAGTCGCCGCTGATCAAGGACGCCATCGAGACCCGCATGCCCCTGGCACCTGTCCGGGCTGGAAACCGGACTTTCCCGCGCTGCCGGGCCTACCTCAACATCGCCGCGGTGGTGCCGTGACACCGGCGCCAGCGATGCTGGACACCTACCGCGAAGTGATCACGCCTGAGGGCGTGCCCCTGCAGCTGCCCGCCGCCGGACCAGTGCCGCGGGCGCTGGCCTGGCTGATCGATCTGATGGTTCGCGTTGGCGTGCTGACGCTGATGAGCCCGCTGCTGGCGCTGCTCGGCGGGCTGGGCCAGGGCCTGTATCTGGGACTGATGTTCCTGATGTTCTGGGCCTATCCGATCATCCTCGAGGTCTGGCTGGGACAGACCCTGGGCAAGAAGGCCGTGGGACTGCGCGTGATCGCCCGCGACGGCGCGCCGCTGGGCTGGATGGCGGCGATCGTGCGCAACCTGCTGCGCACCGTGGACATGCTCCCGTTCGGCTACGCACTGGGATTGATCTGCTGCCTGTACGACCCGTACGGCCGCCGCCTGGGCGATCTGGTCGCCGGCACGCTGGTGGTGCATCTGCCGCCGCGTACTGTGTCGGTGCCGGCCCGCACCGACGCGGCACTGGCCCCGCCGCTGCCACTGCAGCCCGGTGAACAGAGGGCGGTGATGGCCTTCGCCGAACGTGCCCCGGCGCTATCTCCGGCGCGGCAGCAGGAGCTGGGCGATATCGCCTCGGTACTGAGCGAGGCGCGTGGCCAGGCCGGCGTGCTGCGCCTGTATGCGATGGCCAACTGGCTGCTGGGGCGGCGATGAGACAGGAACAGTTCGTCGCCCGCTACCAGCACGAATGGCAGCAGTTCGAGCACTGGCTGCAACGCCGTGGCCAGAACCCGCGCAAGGCGCGCGGCACGCGGGACCCGGACCTGCCCGGCGATGAAACCATCCCGGAACGTTACCGGCGACTGTGCCAGCAACTGGCACTGGCGCGCCGCCGCGGGTACAGCCCGCAGCTGGTCGAGCGCCTGCAGCAGCTGATGCAGCGTGGCCACAGCCTGCTGTACCGCACCCCGGCCCCGCGCTGGCAGCGCGCGGTGGAATTCCTCGTTGCCGATTTCCCGCAGCTGGTGCGCAGCCAGGCCGCCGCGATGGCGGTGGCGTGCGCACTGTTCGTGCTGCCACTGGTCGGCATCTTCGTGCTGCTGCAATACCAGCCCGAGCTGATCCACCTGCTGCTGGACCCGCGCCAGATCGCGCAGATGGAAAAGATGTACGACCCGGCCGCCGACCGCCTGGGCCGCGACAGCGGCACCGACTGGGCGATGTTCGGCCACTACATCATGAACAACATCAGCATCGGCCTGCGCACGTTCGCCAGCGGCCTACTGGCCGGGATCGGCACGGTGCTGGTGCTGCTGTTCAACGGCATCACCATCGGCGCGGTGGCCGGGCACCTGCAGCAGGTCGGCTTCGGCGATCCGTTCTGGCGTTTCGTGGTCGGCCATGCGCCGTTCGAGCTGACCGCCATCGTCATCGCCGGCGGCGCCGGCCTGCAGCTCGGACTGAGGCTGCTGGCGCCCGGACGCAAGCGCCGGATCGACGCGCTGGTCGAAGGCGGCGTGATCGGCGCGCGGCTGTGCCTGGGCGTGGCCTTCATGCTGCTGGTGGCCGCCTTCATCGAGGCGTTCTGGTCCTCCACCGCGGCTGTGCCGGCGTGGGGCAAGTTCAGCGTCTCCGGGGTGCTGTGGGCGCTGGTGGCCTTCTGGCTGTGGCGCGGCGGGCGGGGAGCGGCGGATGCGGATTGACCAGCTCGACGTGGTGCTGCGCGCGCGCTCGCCGTGGGAGGCGATGGAACTGGGCACCGCGCTGGTGCGCCGCCACGCCGGCGCGATCTGGAAGCCGTGGCTGCTGCTGACACTGCCGCTGTTCGCGCTGCTGAACCTGGCCGGCTGGTGGCTGGACAATTTCTGGCTGGCGGCGTTCGCGCTGTGGTGGCTCAAGCCGGTGTTCGAGCGCATCCCGCTGTACGTGATCTCGCGCGGCGCCTTCGGTGCCACCCCGGGCACCGGCGAGACGCTGCGCGCGCAGCGCAGCTGGGGCTGGCGCGGTCTGTGGCCGTATCTGCTGTGGCGGCGGCTCAGTCCAGCGCGGTCGCTGATGATGCCGGTGGATCTGCTCGAAGGCGGCGACGCGGCGCAGCGCCGGCAACGGCGGCGGGTGCTGGGCGGTGCCAGCTATGGCCATGCCAGCCTGCTGACATTGGTGTGCTGGCATTTCGAGTGGGTGTTGCAGCTGGCCGGGATCGCGCTGGTGTTCATGTTCGTGCCGCTGGAGCTGCTGTCCGAATCGCTGCGCGCGGCGTGGTCGCTGATCGGCGAGGACACCCCGGCGTGGGCGTGGATCGGCTTCAACCTGCTGGCGTGGGCGGCACTGACACTGGTCGGCCCGTTCTACAGCGGGGCCGGCTTCGGCCTGTACCTCAACCGCCGCACCCAGCTGGAGGCCTGGGATGTGGAAATCGCCTTCCGCCGGATGCGCGACCGCCTGGCGCGGCTGGCCCCGCTCCTGCTGCTGGTGCTGGCCATCGCCCTGCCCGGTGATTCCGCCCAGGCCCAGGACGGCGCTGCAGACCTGCAGAAGCAACACGCCAATCACAAGCACCTGGCGGCACATGCGGCGAGCGGCGCAACGCCAGCGACCGTGTTCGGCCCCACGCACGCCGATACCGCCAGCTTCCGCCAGGCGGCCGCACGCGCCTACGAAGACCCGCAGCTGGGCGCCCAGCGCAACGTCAGCCGCTGGAAGCGCACGCAAGATGCCACGCAGCAGGAACGGGACACCCCGGGCGACAAGTGGGCGCCGGACCTGGACGGCATCCGCACCCTCCTGGCGCTGGTCAGCGAGAGCTTTCTGTGGATCCTGGTTGGCGCATTGCTGATCGCGCTGCTGCTCACCGCCCGCTGGTGGCTGCCGTGGCTGCGTGGCAGTGGCCGGCGCAAACGCACCGTACAGTCCCCGGTCACCCAGGAAGCGCTGCAACTGCCCGACAGCCTGCCGCCGGATATCCCCGGCAGCGCGCGCCGGCTGTGGCGCGAGGGCAAGCCGCGTCATGCACTGGCCTTGCTGTACCGCGCCGCGGTGGAGGAGCTGGGCCAGCGCGCCGATGTGGTGCTGCCGCCCGGTGCCACCGAAGCCCAGTGCCTGCGCGCGTCGCGACGCATGCCGGTGGACGCCGACCGCCAGCTGTTCGCGCGCATGGTGCGCACCTGGCAGTACGCCGCCTATGCCGGCCGCCTGCCCAGCGCCGACGAGTTCGACGCCTTGCTTGAGGATCTGCAGCGCCACTACGGGTGGCCCGCATGAGTCCGCGCTGGCGCAACGCGGCACTGCTCCTGCTGGCCTTGGCCGTGGGCGCCGCGGCGGTGGTCTGGTTCCTGCGCAGCTTCGAACGCGTGCCCGAGCAGATCACCCTGCCGGCCTATGGCGAACCCACCTACAACCCGCTGTTCGCGCTGCGCGAGGCCCTGCGCAAGGAGGGCGTGAGCGCGCAGTCGCGGCGCCAGCTGGACCTGCCGGCAATGGCGCTGCAGCCACACGACACCGTGCTGATGCTGGAGGATCCGCGCCAGCTGACGCGGCCGCAGGTGGACGCGCTGCTGGACTGGGTGCAGGGCGGCGGCCATCTGCTGCTGCAGGTGCCTGCGGCCGGGGATGACCGCCCCGACAACCCCGCCACACTGCTGAGCCGCCTGGGCATTCTCCCCAGCGAGGTCCCGGCGCGCTGCCAGCCCTGGCAGGTCGCCGCCCAGGAGCGGCATCAGGAGTTCTGTTCGGGCACCCGCTTCAATCTCGCCGGCAGCCGACGTATCGAGCTGCACTGGGGCGATGGCTTAGACGACACCCTGGCCTATGCGCGCCTGCGCTACGGTATCGGCCGCGTGGACGTACTGGCCGACATGGACTTCCTGCGCAATGGCAACGGCGCGAAGGGCGGCCTGCGCGATATCCCGCATCGCGATCTGGCCCGCCTGCTGCTGGCCCCGAACTATGGCAAGGGCACGGTCCACCTGGTCTACGCGGTGCAGGCGCCCTCGCTGTGGAAGATGGTGTTGCAGCGCGGCTGGCCGGTATGGCTGCCACTGCTGCTGGCGATGCTGGCCTGGCTGTGGGCGCGCAGTCAGCGCTTTGGTGCGCTGCTGCCCTCGCCGCGCGAGGAACGGCGCTCACTGCTGGAACATGTCCGCGCCAGCGGCGAACACCTGCACCGCTACGGCAAGACGCCGCTGCTGTACGACGCCGTGCGTCAGGCCTTCCTGGCGCGTCTGCGCCGGCGCGCGCCGCTGGCCGCGGCCTTGACCGGCGATGCCCAGGCCCACGCCATCGCCGAGCATCTGCAGTGGCCGCTGGCCCGCGTGCAGAGTGCCCTGCAACTGCCCGCTTCACAGGACGACACCGCCCTGCGCGAGCGCATCCGACTGCTGATCCAGATGAGAAACCAGCTATGACCGATCTGCCGACTCCCCCCGCCCTTCCCGGTGACGCGCCCGCCGTCTCCCCCGCGCCGCTGGCACCGCTTGCCGCCCCGGCCATGCCGGCGACGGGCCACGCCGGGCTGATCGAGCGCGTCGAACGCATCCGCGAGGCGGTCGGGCAGGCCTTCATCGGCCAGGCCGATGTGCTCGACCAGATCCTGATCGCGCTGCTGGCCGGCGGCCATGTGCTGATCGAAGGCGTGCCGGGACTGGGCAAGACGCTGCTGGTACGCGCCCTGGCGCAGGCGCTGGAGCTGGACTACGCCCGCGTGCAGTTCACCCCGGACCTGATGCCCAGCGACGTCAGCGGCCACGCGGTCTACGACCCGAAGACCGAAAGCTTCAAGATCCGCCGCGGCCCGGTGTTCACCAACCTGCTGCTGGCCGACGAGATCAACCGCGCCCCGGCCAAGACCCAGTCGGCGCTGCTGGAAGTGATGCAGGAAGGCCAGGTGACGATCGAAGGCCGGGGCTTCGCGCTGAGCCCGCCGTTTTTGACCCTGGCCACGCAGAACCCGGTCGAGCAGGAGGGCACCTACCCGTTGCCCGAAGCGCAGCTGGACCGTTTCCTGCTCAAGGTGCTGATCGACTACCCGCAGCTGGAGGACGAGAAGCAGATGGTGCAGGCCATCACCACCGGCCGTACCGCCAGCGACTTCAACCTGGCGCAGGTGCCGCGCGTGCTCAGTGGCGCCGATGTGGTGGCGCTGCAGAAGGCGGTGGCCGCGATCACCGTCGATCCGCAGGTGGTGGACTACGCGGTGCGCATCGTGGCCGCCACGCGCAAGTGGCCGGGCATCGCGCTGGGCGCCGGTCCACGCGGCAGCATCGGTCTGGTGCGCGCCGCACGCGCGCAGGCGGTGCTGGCCGGGCGGGATTTCGTCACCCCGGATGACGTGCGCGAGATCGCCCGGCCGGTGCTGCGCCATCGCATCACCCTGGCACCGGAACTGCAGATCGAAGGCCAGTCCACCGACGATGTGCTCACCGCGCTGCTGGCCAAGGTGGAGGCACCGCGCAAGTGAGGCCCGCCCCGCTGCTGCTCGCGCTGCTGGTGCTGTGGGGACTGCTGGGCGTGCCGGCGGCGCTGCATTACCTGCCGTTGCCACTGTGGCAGGCGGTGGCGGGCGTGATCGCCCTGCTTGCGCTGCTGGATGGACTGCTGCTGTGGCGCCGGCCCACCCCGCAGGTGCGACGCGAGCTGCCCGATTCACTGGCGCTGGGCGTGGAACGCGAAACCTGGCTGCAGCTGGATGCCTTCGGCCGCCAGCGCGTGGACGTGTTCGACCTTCTGCCCGATGGCTGGAACAGCCAGGGCCTGCCGCGCCGGCTGACGCTGGCGCGCGCCAGTGAAACCCGTTTCAGCTACCGCTTCACCCCGGCCAGCCGCGGCACCTTCGTGTTCGATGGCGTGCACCTGCGGCTGCATTCGCCCTTGCGGTTGTGGCGCCAGCTACGCCTGGCCGGCACGCCGCAGACCGTGCGCGTGTATCCCAACTTCGCCCCGCTCACCCGCTTTGCGCTGCTCAGCGCGGAAATGGCCTCGCGCCTGGTCGGCGCCCACCTCAAGCGCCGCCGTGGCGAAGGCACCGATTTCCACCAGATGCGCGAATACCGGGTCGGCGACAGCCTGCGCCAGATCGACTGGAAGGCCACCGCACGCGCACGCAAGCTGATCTCGCGCGAGTACCAGGACGAGAAGAACCAGCAGCTGCTGATGCTGATCGATACCGGCCGCCGCATGATGGCCGACGACGGCGGGCTGTCGCACTTCGATCATGTGCTCAATGCCGCGCTGGTGGTGTCGTATCTGGCCCTGCGCCAAGGCGATGGCGTGGGCCTGTTCGCCAGCGGCGGGCAGACCCGCTGGGTGGCACCGCAACGTGGCATGGGGGGGATCGATGCGCTGCTGCGCGCCAGCTACGACCTGCAGCCGCAGCCGGTGGCCACCGACTATCTGGCCGCCGCCACCGAACTGTCGCTGCGCCAGTCGCGCCGTGCCCTGGTGATGCTGGTCACCAATGTGCGCGACGAGGACATCGAGGATCTGCTGGCCGCGGTGCGGCTGCTGCAGAAGCGTCACCTGGTGTGCGTGGCCAGCCTGCGCGAACGGGCGCTGGATGAGGCACTGACCCGCGAAGTCGACACCCTGGCCGACGCGGTGCAGGCCGGCGCGATCGCCCGCTACCTGCAAAAACGCAGCGATGCGCACGAAGCGCTGCGCAGCCACCGGGTGATGGTGCTGGATGTCACCGCCGAGGAGTTGCCGGCGGCGCTGGTGGAACGCTACCTGGCCGTGAAGCGCGACGGCCTGCTGTAAGCAGCGATGTAGACAGCGAAAGCTGTAGTGCCGGGCCAAGCCAGGCATTGCCTGAGCGGAGCATGGCCTGCGCCAAAGCGGCCATCGCACTCCATTGCGCACGCATCTTCTATCGCAGGATTTTGCATGTTTCCGCTGCGATGTCGTTGCAGCGCAAGACGCCCTGCATCACCGCATGCATACCCACATGATCACCGACACACCGTGGTAACCACCATGTAATGCTCGGACAAGAGAATCCGCCCCGCCTACCGCTGTACGGAAATTCTCTGCTCGATGAACGCTCGTCTCGTCACCCGCCGCCAGCTACTGCTCGGCGCAGGTGGTCTTGCCCTGCTGGCCGGCATGGCGCCGCGCAGCCTGCTTGCAGCTCCCAGACTCAACGCGAACCCTTTCACCTTGGGCGTTGCCGCCGGTGATCCATTGCCCGATGGCTTTGTCATCTGGACCCGCCTGGCGCCGGAGCCCCTGCAGCAACACGGTGGCATGCCGATGACCCCGATGCAGGTGCAGTGGGAAATTGCAGAGGATGAGCATTTCTCGCGTGTCGTGCAGCGCGGTGCGCATATCGCACGCCCCGAGCTGGGCCACAGCGTGCATGTCGAAGTGGCGGGGCTGGCCGCACAACGACCGTACTGGTACCGCTTCCACCTGGACGATGCCAGCAGCAGCATCGGTCGTGTCCGCACCGCACCAGCCGCTGGCAGCACGCCGGATGCACTGCGCATCGCCGTGGCCGGTTGCCAGCATTACGAAGCCGGCCACTTCTCCGCCTATCAGTACCTGGCCAATGATGGCGAGCTGGACGCACTGTTCCACTACGGCGACTACATCTATGAAGGAAAAGCCGGCAAAGGCGTGACCCTGGACGGTCGCAAGATCATGGTGCGCGAGCACCTGGGGGAGGAAATCTACGATCTGGCCGACTACCGTCGCCGCTACGCCCAGTACAAGAGCGACACCGATCTGCAGGCCGCACACGCGGCGGTCGCTTTCATCCCCTCGTTCGACGACCACGAGGTAGACAACAACTGGGCCGGCGAGTTCGATCAGGACGGTACGCCGCCCGAAGCTTTCCTGCTGCGCCGCGCTGCGGCACTGCAGGCCTGGTACGAAAACATGCCGGTACGCCGCGCACAGCTGGCGCGCCCGCATGGCCTGAGCATGCACCGTCGGCTCGACTACGGACAATTGCTGCGCATGCACGTGCTGGATACGCGCAGCCATCGCAGCGACCAGTTCTGTGGCAAGCCCGAGGAGCCGCATTGCCGCACCGATGTGGATGGTGAGGACAGCATGCTCGGCGATGCACAGCAGCAGTGGCTGCAGCAGGGTCTGGACAACGACGCACGCTGGAACCTGATCGCCCAGCAGGTGGTGTGCATGCCGCTGGACCGCCGTCGCCCGGATGCCACCGAGCCCGCACTCAGCGACGATGGCTGGGACGGCTACCCGCGTTCGCGCGCGCGCCTGATCCAGACCATCCAGCAGCGCGGCCTGCGCAACGTGGTGATCGCCACCGGCGATGTGCACCAGCACTACGTCGGCCACCTGCCCTCCAATCCGCAGGACTTGGCCAGCGCCGCGGTTGCCAGCGAGTTCGTCTGCACCTCGATCAGCTCCAACGGCGATGGCGGCCTACTGCGCAAAGGCCAGGAACACTACCTGGCACAAAACCCGCACATCAGCTTCAACAACGCGCAGCGCGGTTACCAGATCTTCGATATCCGCGCCGACCGCTGGAGCACCGAGCTGAAGGTAGTGGACCGCGTCGAACGCCCGGGCGGACAGCTGTCCACCGTCGCCCGCTTCCAGCTCAGCCCCGACCGGCCGCAGCCCGAACGCATCTGACCGAATTGCCGGCGCGCGCCGTGCACCCTCGCCGTTTTCTCCCCGATTGGAAAGCCACGCCCATGACCGTATCTCCGCGCCTGCAGCGCACCGCGCTGCTGCCCGCCAGCATCTCGCTGGCGCTTGTCCTGTCCGCCCCGGCCTTCGCCGCCCTACCACAAGCCGCCCCCGACGCCACCCAGCTCGATGCCGTGCAGGTGGTGGCCGGCTCCATCCAGCAAGGCCAGGAACAGATCGAGATCCGCCGCAACACCGACGGCATCGTCGACAGCCTGGTGCAGGACGATACCGGCGATCTGCCCGATCAGAACATCACCGAGGCGCTGCGCCGCGTGCCCGGGGTCGGCACGCTGTACCGTGACGACGAAGGCCAATTCATCACCATTCGCGGCATCACCCCGGATCTCAACCACACCATGATCGACGGCATCACCATGATCTCGGTGGGCGATTCGGGCGATGGCACCCGCCGCGTCGACATGGGCATGATCCCCAGCCAGGTGGCACGCCGCACCGACATCTACAAGACCTTTACCGCCGACCTGGAATCGGGCTCGGTCGGTGGCGTGGTGAACCTGGTGCCGCGCAGCGCATTCCAGAACGGCGGCAAGGATGCCTTGATCGTGGACGCGCAGCTGAACTGGGCCGATTACAACACGGTGCCCAATACCAACAACCTGCACGACGACCACAGCAACAACCTCGGCAAAGGCCTGAGCGCGCTGTGGTCGACGGTATTCGGTGCCGATGGGCAGTGGGGCCTGACCCTGGCCGCCAACGCCGGCACCCAGCAGCGCGACCTGACCAAGTACAACGCCAACGGCCTGATGTTCTTCGACCAGTCCGGCAAGAAAATCGCCTCGCCGTCGGCATCGGGCTGGAACGGCTACCGCGCCGTACCCGACACCGCGCGCAGCTATGACTTCAACAACCGCGTCTCCGACCGCAAGGGCATCTCCGCGCGCCTGGAGTGGAAGCCCAACGACAGCAGCTACCACTCGCTGCTGCTGTACGGCTACGGCCAGGACTACACCGAGAACCGCAACGAATACAGCCTCAACAGCTTGTCGGGCATGCAGAACCAGAGCGACGCCTCCGGCACCTTGAGCGTGGGCCGGGCCGATGCCGCGTTCTACATGGACACCATCGACCGCCGCAGCCGCGGTGCGATCTACCACTCACGTTTCGACTTCGATGAACTCAGCCGCCTGGATGTACGTGCCGGCTACTCGTTCTCCGGCTACGACAATACGGCTCCACAGGTGCGCTATCGCCTGAGCAATGCCGGTGGCCTGCTTGACTACTGGTTCGATGGCAAGCACTACGGCTTCGACGTGCGCGAACCCGAGCGCTATGGCAACGCCAGCGGCTACAAGCTGGCCAGCGCCTCCACCACCCAGACCGCCTCGGAAGCCGATGCCACCGAGTTCAAGCTGGACTACAGCCACAACATGGACAACGGCAGCGTGGGATGGGGCTGGAAGTTCGGTGCGGGCCTGCGTGACTATGCGCTGGAGCGCGACGTCACGGTGACCAACTACGTCATCAATCCGGTCTTCACCCTGGCCGGCTACAGCGACTACCATTTCACCCCGGGCTATTTCCCGCTGCCGTCGATGGTGGTGGACTACGCCAAGTTCCGCGATGAAGTGCTGCCCACGCTGGGCATCAACGCGGCCTCGTCACTGAAAGCCTCCGGCACGGAAGACTTCCGATACGACGAGACCATCGGCTGGGGCTACGGCATGTTCGGCTATGCCACCGACAGCACCAAGGTGGTGGCCGGCCTGCGCTACGACAAGGCGGACTACACCGGTCACGCGCCGGAAACCGTCAATGGCGTGTTCGACCCCCGCTTTGTCCCCAGCAAGGGCAAGTACGACCATTGGCTGCCCTCGGCCAACCTGCTGCACAGCTTCAACGACAGCTGGCGGCTGAAAGCGGCCTATAGCCGTACCCTGGGCCGGCCGATGCCGAACCAGATCGCCGAACCTTCCACCATCAACCAAGAAAACCAGACCATCAGCCAGGGCAACCCGGACCTGAGGCCACGCGTGTCGGACAACTTTGACGTGGCGGTGGAATGGTTCATCGATGGCTACGATTCAGCGATGACGCTGGGCCTGTTCCACAAGCAGATCAAGGACGACATCTTCCGCCTGGCCAGCGAGGTGCAGATCGACGGCCTGTCGTGGCTGTCCACCCGGCCGATGAATGCCGAGGGCTCCACCATCAGCGGCGTGGAGTTCGGCTACATCAACAACCGCATCCCGCATCTGCCCGGTTTCCTGCGTGACAAGGTGGGCATGTCCACCAATCTGATGTGGTCGGATGGATCGATGGATTACATCGCCAAGGGCCAGCGTCACCAGCTCGACCAACTGGTGGACCAGAGCGAATGGCTGGCCAACCTCGCCGTGTTCTATGCGTTGCCGCAAGGCGGCGAGGTGCGCCTGGCCTGGAACTACCAGAGCGCCAGCCTGACCATACTGGGCGACGAGCCCTATCTCAACCGCGGCACGGACGATTACGACAGTCTGGACTTCAGCCTGCGCCACCACTTCGGCACGCATTGGCTGGTGAAGTTCGACGCGCGCAACCTGCTCAACGAGAAGCGCAATCTGGCCGTGGGCCAGGATCTGGAATGGTGGCGCTCAGAGGGTGAGTCCGGCCGCACCTTTAGCGTGCACCTGATCTACAAGATGTAAAACAAGCAAGGCCCCGCGATGCGGGGCCTTGTCCTGTTCTAGCGTCCCGGCCGATCGATTACAGATAGATGCGGGTGCTGCCCTGTGGCGCGTCATCGAGGATCGCGTGCGGCAGGAAGCGGGCGCTGTCGCGGGTGATGCGGCTGTTGTCCTCGCGGATGCCGATGCCGCAGGCGTGATCGCCCACCACCCAGCTGCCGACCAGCGGATAGTTGCCCTCGAACACCGGCAGCGCATGGAACGCCTGGCGGATGCTCGGCCCGGTGTACGGCCCTTCGCTTTCCTGCCAGCGGCCATCGCTCATGTGCATGGCGACATTGGCACCCTCGCGCGAATGCAGCGGCTTGCGCACCCAGCCGGCCGGCAGCGCGCTGCCATCGTCGAAATGCGCTTCCAGCAGGTTCGGATGGCCCCGATGGCGCTGCCATAGCAGCGGCAGGATGCCCTTGTTGCTCAGCACCGCCTTCCACGCCGGCTCCAGCAGCTGTACGCCGGACTTGGGCAGCGCCGCGCCGAACTCCTCGCGCATCAGGTCTTCCAGCGGGTACAGCTTGAACAGGCTGCCGATCACCCCATCGTCCAGATCGGTGAAACGGCCGTCGGCCGACAGGCCGATGTCCTCGATCGCGATCGCCGCGCCGTGCAGGCCGGCCTGCGCCGCGCAATCGCGCAGGTAATCCACCGTGCCCTGGTCCTCGCTCGATTCGCCCACCGCGCTGAAATACAGCGGCGGCGGCAGCCGCGCCGCCAGTTCGGCAAAGCGCTCCACCAGCGTTTCGTGGATCGAATTGAACTGGTCGGCCTGCAGCGGCAGCGCGCCACGGTTGCGCTGGTCCTCCAGCCATTGCCACTGGAAGAACGACGCCTCGTACAGGGACGTGGGCGTGTCGTAGTTCAGCTCGTACAACTTGGCCGGGCCGGTGCCGTCGTAGGCGAAGTCCAGCCGCCCGTACAGATGCGGATCACGCCGGCGCCAGCTCTCGGCGATCCAGTCGCGAAAAGCTTCCGGGATGGCCAGCTGCGCCATCAGCGCCTCGCTGGCCACCACCTCGCCCACCAGATCCAGTGCCATCGCATGCAGCTCGGCGCTGGGATCCTCGATGTCATGCTCGATCTGGCGCAGGGTGAAGGCGTAGTACGCGCTTTCATCCCAGTACGGGGCACCGTCGATGGTGTGGAAGCGGAACCCGGCCTCGGCCGCGCGCGCGCGCCAGTTGCCGCGCTCGGCAATTGCGATACGCCTCACCGCATCAACCGCCGACGCTGCTGCGGCCGCCGCTGCGCGTGCCGAAGCCGCCACGGCTGGCGGTCACCGCGCGGTTCGGGGTCGCCGTGACCGGGGCCAGACCGGCCTTGCCGGCACCGATGCCGCTGGCGGTGTTCAGGCCGCCACTGCCGCCCGGTGCGGGCTTGGCCCAGCCATTGGCCTTGTCCTTGAAGGCCGGCTGCGCGGCCGGGGGGGCGGCCACCGCGCCGCGGCCGCTGTTGAGCATCTGCGACATGAAAAAGCCCATCATCATCGGCCCGATGAACGAGGTGCCGGCGCTGGTGGTCTGCTGCACGCACTGCTCGGCCGGGTACTCCTTGGCACACTCGGCCTGGCTGGCGTACTTGGGCGCGGCGTCGGCCGCCTGCTGCTGCGCGGCGGCAAACGCCGTGCGGCACGCGGACGGATCACCGGTCGCTTCACCGCAGGCCTCCACCGAGGTGTACAGCCCTTCCTGCACCTGCACGGCTTGCTCCTTCTGGCAGGCGGTAAACAGCAGCGGCGCGGCGCTCATCAGCAGCAGTGCGGTGGTCCTGGATCGCTTCATCGTCGATTCCCCGTGAAAGTCGTTTCCGAATGATGCCCGATCCAGCGCATCGGGCGGAAATCGGCAGCGCGGTCAAACTGAATCGGCTTTCAGTTGCAGGCACGCAGACAGCGTCGCGATGGTTGCAGCTGTAACCGGGTTTTTTATGCAGAATCAATGGCCAAGGTGCCGTTGCGCCCGTTGTCGCGTTCGCTATCCCATGCCCGAATACCGTTCGAAAACCTCCACCGCCGGCCGCAACATGGCCGGCGCCCGCGCCCTGTGGCGCGCCACCGGCATGACCGATGGCGACTTCCACAAGCCGATCATCGCGGTGGTCAACTCCTTCACCCAGTTCGTGCCCGGCCACGTGCACCTGAAGGACCTGGGCCAGCTGGTCGCGCGCGAGATCCAGGCCGCCGGCGGCGTGGCCAAGGAATTCAATACCATCGCCGTGGATGACGGTATCGCGATGGGCCACGACGGCATGCTGTATTCGCTGCCCAGCCGCGAGATCATCGCCGACTCGGTCGAGTACATGGCCAACGCGCACTGCGCCGATGCGCTGGTGTGCATCTCCAACTGCGACAAGATCACCCCCGGCATGCTGATGGCCGCGCTGCGCCTGAACATCCCGGTGGTGTTCGTTTCCGGCGGGCCGATGGAGGCGGGCAAGACCAAGCTGGCCGACCACAAGCTGGACCTGATCGACGCGATGGTCGCCGCCGGTGACGCCTCGATCAGCGACGAGGAAGTGGCCGCGATCGAACGCAGCGCCTGCCCCACCTGCGGCTCGTGCTCGGGCATGTTCACCGCCAACTCGATGAACTGCCTGACCGAAGCGCTGGGCCTGTCGCTGCCGGGCAACGGCACCGTGGTGGCCACCCACAGTGATCGCGAGGGCCTGTTCAAGCGCGCCGGCCGGCTGATCGTCGAGCTGTGCCACCGCTGGTATGGCGGCGAGGAGGCCAGCGTGCTGCCGCGTGGCATCGCCACCTTCGAGGCGTTCGAGAACGCGATGACCCTGGATATCGCCATGGGCGGTTCCACCAACACCATCCTGCATCTGCTGGCCGCCGCGCAGGAGGCCGGAGTCGCCTTCGACCAGCGCGACATCGACCGCCTGTCACGGCGCGTGCCGCAGCTGTGCAAGGTCGCGCCGAACTCGCCCAAGTACCACATCGAGGACGTGCACCGTGCCGGCGGCATCATGGCCATCCTCGGCGAACTGGCGCGCGGCGGCCTGCTGCACACCGAGGTGCCGACCGTGCATGCGCGCACCCTGGGCGAGGCGATTGCCCGCTGGGACATCAGCCAGACCAGCGACCAGACCGTGCACCAGTTCTACAAGGCCGGCCCGGCCGGTATTCCGACGCAGGTGGCCTTCAGCCAGTCCACGCGCTGGCCGTCGCTGGATACCGACCGCGCCAACGGCTGCATCCGCAGCGTCGCCCACGCGTTCTCCACCGAAGGCGGGCTGGCGGTGCTGTACGGCAACCTTGCCGCCGACGGCTGCGTGGTCAAGACCGCCGGCGTGGACGAATCCATCCACGTGTTCGAAGGCAATGCCCGCGTCTATGAAAGCCAGGACGCGGCGGTCAAGGGCATCCTCGGCGACGAGGTGCAGGCCGGCGATGTGGTGGTGATCCGCTATGAAGGCCCGAAGGGCGGCCCGGGCATGCAGGAGATGCTGTATCCCACCAGCTACCTCAAATCCAAGGGGCTGGGCAAAGCCTGCGCGCTGCTCACCGACGGCCGTTTCTCCGGCGGCACCTCCGGGCTGTCCATCGGCCACTGCTCGCCGGAAGCCGCGGCCGGCGGCGCCATCGGCCTGGTCCGCGACGGCGACCGCATCCGCATCGACATCCCGCAGCGCGGTATCACACTGCTGGTGGACGAGGCCGAACTCGCGCGACGCCGCACCGAACAGGACGCCCGCGGCTGGAAGCCGGCCGACGCCCGTCCGCGCAAGGTCAGCAGCGCCCTCAAAGCCTATGCCCTGCTGGCCACCAGCGCCGACAAGGGCGCGGTACGCGACACCGCGCTGCTCGACGGCTGACTTGCTCACTCCGCCGGGGGCGACAACGCTCCCGGCAAGCGGTCCAACGGGCTGAGCAGACCACCCGCACCGCGTCCCAGCACATGCGTATAGATCTGCGTGGTCGCCACGTCCTTGTGCCCGAGCAGTTCCTGCACCGTGCGGATATCGTGCCCGGCCTCGAGCAGATGGGTGGCGAAGGAATGACGCAATGTGTGCGCCGACACCGGCTTGTCGATGCCCACCTGGATGCGCGCATTCTTGATGGCACGTGACAGCACCGCGTCATCCACATGATGGCGCCGCTGCACGCCATCGCGCGGATCAACACTGATGCGCTCGGCCGGAAACACGTACTGCCAGCCGAACTCGCGATCCGCATTCGGATACTTTCGCTTCAGCGCGTAGGGCAACCACACCGCCCCCTGCCCGGCGAACAGGTCATGTTGATGCAGCAGACGCGCCCGCTCCATTTCCTTGTGCAGCGATTCCAGCAGACTGCGCGGCAACACCGTACGCCTGTCCTTGCCGCCTTTGCCATCACGGATCAGGATTTCCATGCGTGACAGGTCCACGTCCTGTACCCGCAGGCGCAGGCATTCCATCAAGCGCATACCGGTGCCATACAGCAGACTGGCCAGCAACCACGGGCGGCCGTCCATCGCCAGCAGCAGGCGCTGCACTTCTTGCGGCGACAACACCGTCGGCAAGCGCTTGGGCCGCTTGGCCCGCACCACGCCCTCCATCCACGGCAACTGCGTACCCAACACTTCGCGGTAAAGAAACAGCAATGCCGACAACGCCTGGTTCTGCGTGCTGGCGGTGACCTTGCCCTTCACCGCCAACATCGACAGAAACGCCGCCACCTGCTCGCCGGCCATCTCGCGTGGATGGGTCATGCGATGGAAACGGATATAGCGCACGATCCAACCGACATAGGCCTTTTCCGTGCGCAGGCTGTAATGCTTCAGGCGCAGGTGCCGGCGCACCTCATCCAACAACCTGGGCTTGCCTGCCGTTGACGCTGCGGCGTCGGCGGGATGAGCCGCGATTGGCGGCAGCAGGTGCGGCCCGATCCCCCCGCGCTTCACGGCCGCCTTGCGTTGCGGTGATTTCCCCGAAGTCCCACCGGCATTCCCCGCCCCGCCGGTGTCTGCTGCACGCCGCTGATATCCCTCGTTTCCGGGTGGATATGACATATCGCTTCGCTCCCGCTGATATGCAGCCCAGTCTGGGGAAGCATCAAGAACGGGGAAATGAGATAAGTAATTGACTCAACGTAGGATTTCCCCGTTGACAGCCAACCAGCCCAGCCCGAGTATGCCGGCATATCCCCGTTTTCGGGGTCTACTTAGAGTTATGCGCTCAGGTAGAGCGAGGCAATTTCACATGGAGACTGAATCGTCGTGAGCCAGAAATACGTTCCGCCGCAAGCAATTCGGAAGTGGGAGAGGGACATTCCTGGCGGCGAGCTCTACCAATTCATTGTGTTCGATAACGGAATTGTATGTGCCGCATATGGGCGGTACTCGCATTCCTCTGGTGCCTCCCAGTGTGGGTGGGCAGAGTTTGAGCGAGGGCAGCTGAACGAGCTGGTACGATCCACCATGGGCGAGAGTGTTCTAACAGAAGCTCTAGCCGTAATTCGCGCAGGTGCAGGCTCAGGTACCAGCAATCGCGCATAACCATTCGCTGCAGGCGCGACGGCCCTGACGGGCCGCGGCCTGAGCTCAAACGTTAGCGGGCATCCATGAGCGTCGATTACTTCGGAACGTTCTTCACGAAAGAGGGCTTCGATTTCACGGAGCTGCTCAACGCTGACTTCTTCCAGCCAGTCCGCATCCTCTTTCAACATCAGCACTACGTTTCAGCCGCCAAGCTGCTCTTGGTGGCCATAGACTCAGTTGCGTTTGTCGAATACGGCGAAAGCACGCGCGACAAGGTTTTTGTCCGGTGGCTGAATGCCTATGCCGATCTCGCGCCGCTAGGAGTAACGGCCGAGGAGCTGTGGGAGCATAGGAACTCACTTCTGCACATGAGTAATCTTGATTCGCGGAAGGTCGTTTCTGGAAAGACCCGCAGACTTGTGTTCTATCTCGGAGAGCTCCCGCCAGATGTAAAGTTAGACCACGAGACTACCGGCTACTACAACTTGCAGAAGCTCATAATCGCGATTGGTAACGCATGCGGAAAATGGTGTGAGACCTACGGCATGGAGCGCGCGAAGATCCACGATTTTGTAAAGCGTTACGACCTGATCGCCTCTGACGCAAGAATGATGCATGTGAGGCTCGACGGAGGGGAGAATGCCCGCTAACAGGTCGTTCGACACGGACACGCAGCGGCATTGCGCCACGAGGCGTATGCTCACCCGCACGCCTCGCGGCGCAATGCCGCTGCGTGCCGGTCAACTCCGACGTTAGGCCGTGGCGGAGCAAACCTTAAGGTGGTTTCCACTTCGGCAACTTTTTGGTTTCACCAGGTCGCGGCCTCGGTAGTACCACGCATCACGGTTCACCGGGCAAGCCCAGTCACGCAATTTGTGGCAGGCTCGGCAAAAGGCGGCAGTGCTGGGCAGCACGGTTGTAATATTAAACCGCTCTGGCCACTCACTGCCTAACAAGTCATCCAAGCCGACGTTGCTTCGCAACGCGGCTTAATTCTGGCGTTAGGTGGCATTGGTAAAAATTGAGGGTGGTTTCTGCTTCGGACAGTTCACCGGTTGTTTGCCAGTCGGCTCCGGGCACCGCTCTTCAATGTTTTCGGCATCGGCAAGCTCACGGCTTCGGCCCAGGCTTTATTTCTGCTGCACAATCATTGCAGTTGGCTTCGGCGGCTCCACGCGGCATGGTTTCAGTAGCAAGCCCCGGTCCCGCACGCTGTGGCACTATCGGCCTTCGTCATGCAGTTCAGGCGGGTGGTTTTGGTCAGTGGCTAAACATCTCGGCCAATCCCACCTAACAAGTCATCCAAGCCGACGTTGCGCCGCAACGCGGCTTAATTCTGGCGTTAGGCCGTGGTGGGGCAAGACCTTCAGGTGGTTTCCACCTCGGCAAGTTCCCGGTGCCACTTGGTCACCCGCTTCGGCAACACCTCGCATCACGGTTCATGGGGCAAGCCCAGCCCCGCAGTCTGTGGCAAGCTCACAAGAAGGCGGCAGTGCTGGGGAGCACGGTTGCGGCATCAAACCTTTCTGGCCACTCACTGCCTAACAAGTCATCCAAGCCGACGTTGCTTCGCAACGCGGCTTAATTCTGGCGTTAGGCCGTGGTGGAGCTAAACCTTCAGATGGTTTCCGCTTCGGCAAGTTTCCAGTGCCCCATGGCCGCGGCTTCGGTCGCACTGCGCTTCAAGGTTCACTGGGCAAGCCACGCCCCGCGGTCTGTGGCAAGCTCGGCAAAAGGCGGCAGTGCTGGGGAGCACGGTTGCAATACCAAACCGTTCTGGCCACTCACTGCCTAACAAGTCATCCAAGCCGACGTTGCTTCGCAACGCGGCTTAATTCTGGCGTTAGCTGTCAAACAGGAGATTTCATGAGGATCTCGCTTTCCCTTGCTTCAGCCTTGATTGCGTTTTCGGGAGCTGCTTCAGCAGAAACAATAATTGACTACACACAATCAACTATTGTCACAGTTGAAGCCAAATGCCCCGCAAACATAGATGGTCAGGGGAGTTTTCTTCCAGACAAGGACCAATGGTTTGCCCTTCTCAAGGAACTATCGATGCAGCCAAGCGCAACTTTTCGCATGTCGGGAGGCCCAAGTGGCAAGGTAGATACAGTTGAGCTGATCTATTCGGGCGAAAAGATAGGATTGAATTCTGAAGCATGGGTGGCGACTGCAAAGCGCGACTTGATTTTTAAAGCCGGTTGTCAACTCAACTGGAATGTCGCCCAATTGGCTGGTGGCAGCTAACAATTCATTCAAGCCGACGCCGCTTCGCGGCGCGGCTTAACTCTGGCGTTAGGCCGTGGTGGAGCTAAATCTTCAGATGGTTTCCGCTTCGGCAAGTTTCCTGCGCCCCATGGCCGCGACTTCGGTGGCATCGCGCACCGTGGCTCAAGGGGCAAGCCACGCCCCGCAGTCTGTGGCAAGCTCGGCAAAATTCGGCAGTGCTGGGCAGCACGGTTGCAGCATCAAACCGTTCTAGCCACTCACTGCCTAACAAGTCATCCAAGCCGACGTTGCTTCGCAACGCGGCTTAATTCTGGCGTTAGGCCGTGGTGGAGCTAAAACTTCAGATGGTTTCCGCTTCGGCAAGTTTCTAGTGCCACATGGCCACGGCTTCGGTGGCGCTGCGCACCGTGGCTCAAAGGGCAAGCCCCGCCCCGCAGTCTGTGGCAAGCTCGGCAAAAGGCGGCAGTGCTGGGGAGCACGGTTGCAGCATCAAACCGTTCTGGCCACTCACTGCCTAACAAGTCATTCAAGCCGACGTTGCTCCGCAACGCGGCTTAACTCTGGCGTTAGCTGCCATGGAAAAAGTGGTTGCGACCGAGCCAGGAGCACGGCTGATGAACCTATCGCCAGATCGGTTCACTGGCCGGCCTGTCTTGGGCCACCCAGCGGCATACCGTTGTGCCGCGTGTGGTGAGTCCACTCGGTTCCAGCTCGGCCTCAAGAACCCTGAGTCATTCACGCCAATTATCCATGCGGCGCTGGACGCCGCTTCCGGTCCGCCCGTGCCGTGGGAGACGGATTACACTGACTTCTGCTGCCTTGGGTGCGGGCTTCCGGTTCGGGTGACTCATGAGATCCACGAGTTTGCAATGTCGTCTTATCGCTACCTGCCGCTCCGCGTGTATGAGTACGTCGCTGGCAGCTAACAATTCATTCAAGCCGAACCCGCTACGCGGGTCGGCTTAATTCAGCAACTGTCTTGAAGCGTGCCGCTCAAGCTAGTGCCACGAGCTCCGCTCGAAGTTCATCGCGCCGCCTGGCATTTACGATCCCCGGCAGCTTTCGCATGCACGCCACGACCGCCACTTTGCCCAGCTTTCCTCGTTCGCGCAATTGCTGGTAATGCGCTTTCATCATCGGGTCCCAGCGCACCGCGGACAGCGTGGCCATATAGAGCGCCACCCGCACCGGCGACCGGCCTCCCCGGATGCGACGCTGGCCAGAGCCTTGACAGCTGTCCCGGTTCATTGGGGCTACGCCTACCAGCTTGGCAATCTGTCGGCGGTCGAGATGCCCCAGCTCGGGCAACAACGCCAGTACCGTTGCCTGGAACACCGGGCCGAGCCCCTTGCTAGAGCGGACGGCGGGAGTGATGTGCTGTTTGATCAGCACGTGGATGGCCTGGTTGATTGCAGCCTGTTCGCGGGCCAGTGCGGCGATGGTGCGGGTCGCCAGCTTGCGTACCGATACCGGAGCCATCGCGGCCTGCTGTTTCTGTGCCTGTAACGTCACGACCACTTGGGCCCACCGGCGCAGCCAGTGGCGCATCTCACGCTGCCACGGTAGTGGCGCCAGATGCGGGCGAAGCCGGTCGGCAAACAGGCGGGCCATCAATGCCAGCAAGCGGGCATCAATCGCATCGGTCTTGGCCAGCTCGCCAGTGGCGCGGGCAATATCGCGGGCCTGGCGTGGATTCACCCGTGCGATCCAGAGACCGGCATCGCAGCAGGCCTCCAGCAGCGGCTCCTCATAACCACCGGTGGCTTCGACCACGATCCGGGTTGCCTTCAAATGCTGCAGTCGCTCAATGACCTTAGTAATTCCGGTCGGGGTATTGGGATAACGGGCCACTTCACTTTGCCCGTCTACTGCCAGATCCAGGCTGGCCTTGCCCACGTCGATTCCCACTGCCGTCATGTCGATTCTCCGCTACAGTTGGCTGGTCGAGAGCATCGCGCCCGAGGCCCACGCTTATCCGTTCGAGGGAAACCTCGACCAACTGTCCGGGCGCAGGACGCGAGATCCGACGTGCGGCCCCTGCTGAATTACGGTGGTGCTGACACCGAGGCGTTATCGGGCGCGCACGTCGGGCTCTCGGCACCTAGGCTAGGGGAAACTAAAGACATAAGGCGTTAGAGCCCATGACCAATAGCCACAGCGACTTGGACTTCATTTCATCCGTTTCTAGCAACTTCGCAGACGCTCTCAATAAAGCTGCGGACCACTGTGAGTTCAGCGGACAAGATGCGTATGAGGTTCTCACTTTAGCTTTTGGCGATGACTTCTCAGAAAGAGACCTTCGCGCGGCAATGCCGAAAAGCTATGACGCCCTTGCTGAGGCTATTTCGACGGGACTTGAGTTCGCCGAAGTAACGCCGATCATTGTAAGGAATGCACTTGAGTACGCCCTTCACTGCTGGTCAGGCGATGGGCTCTAACCAATCATTCAAGCCGACGTTACTCCGCAACGCGGCTTAATTCTGGCGTTAGGCGCGTAAGGGAGGGCCTCGCATGTCACGTTTAAGCTCCGGGATTGTTGCAATTGCCATCGGCGGCCTACTGGCTCTATTTCTCGTGTGGTGCTGGGCATGCATTGCTGCGTATAGCCCGCTCCCCGGCTTCTTATTACGCACCGGACTTCGAGGCATAGGCTTCTCAAGCGCCGTCACGTTCACGGATTTCTTGTTCAATGTTGTCCTTTGCCTGCCCGTCGCTTGGGTCCTATGCCGCCTCAGCAAAGAGCATATCCGCACCAATACTTTCTTAGCGTTGGCATCTTCCGCGGGCACCTCATGGCTCGTTTTTGGCTTGCCCTTGTTCTCACACAGCGTCTGGGTTGGAGTTCAGTTTTTCCTTCAACTTTCTGCACTGCCGATTGCTATCCTGCTAGTGTGCAAGCTTGGTCGCAACGTGCCTAACAATTCATTCAAACCGAACCTGTTTCGTGGATCGGCTTAATTCAAGCGTTAGCCGGCAAGAGATAGACAATGGCACTAAAAGGTCAACTTCTCGGCGCGACCCGAAATGATCCAGCTGCGGTTCGTGCGCTCGTTTCTTCGCCAGACATGGAGGCCCCTCTTGGCTCTATCGGCGTTCTATCTAAAGTGCTTGAGTTGCATGCGCCGTCTGCAAGTTCTAGAAAGCTGGATGGTCTTGGCGACAGTTTGTGCGGTATACGCGGCACAAGGCATGCCGCGGTCACTTACAGGCGGCGTATCAAACGGCTTGGCGATAGGCTTTCCAGCTAAAAATTCATTCAAGCCGATACCGCTTCGTAGATCGGCTTAAGTCGGGCGTCAATTGGCTCAAGGAGGTTAACCGCATGTCTCAGAAACGCTTGTGGCTTGGATTCGCTTCTCTAGTCGCGACCTATGTCGTGCTAAGCAACATTGCCAATGCTTTTGTGACGCAGAGCATTGTCACCATCACCGTCCAACCAATAGTGGTTTCTTTCCTCGCAAGCATTGTCGGGGGCGCCATAGCACGTGGACGATTTGTGCTCATCGCATTGGCAACATGGGCAGCACTTTGGATGGCGGTTGGCTACATGCTGTACCTAATCGCAGCACCTACCGGCAACGCTTCTGCCTTTTCCATCGTCCAGCACAACTGGGTAGCATTTTCACTGTCTGGCGTTGCGACGGCAATCGGCACCTATGTTGGCCAAGCTTGGGCAACCAGTCGCACACATAAGGCAGCCGCGACCTGACAATTCGTCCAAGCCGATGCCGCTTCGTGGCTCGGCTTAATTCGGGTGTTAGCTGCCAATTCCGGAGGTTTAATGAGGTACTCGTTCTTCATTCTATCGGCGCTGTCCGTGCTCGCTGGTGCTGTTTCAGCTCAAGCTGAGATTGACTACACGCATCCAACCAGTGTCACTGTTAGCGCCAAGTGTCCGGTAGACATACAGCGTGAAGATCAGTGGCTGGCTGATAAAGATCGATGGTTCTCGCTTATGAAAGATCTAACAATGCAGCCAAGCGCTACTTTTCAAATGTCGGGTGGATTGGGCGGAAAAGTAGAGGCCACTGAGATTACCTATTCGGGTGAGAAGTCGGCACTAAACTCTGCGGAGTGGGTAGCATCTTTGAAGCGCAGGCTTGTTTTCAGAACTGACTGTCAACTCAACTGGGATGTCACTCAGCTATAAGGGGAATATAACAGTTGGCCCGAGCCGAAGCCGCTTTGCGGCCCAGCGTAGTTCAGGCGTTAGATCACAATGGAGAAATCTCTTGTCCCAGTTTAAGTTACTAGCACTAATGCCCGTCATATCTTTTCCTGCAGTCGCACAAAGCACGCCAGTTTCATCGGCAGGATTGCCTGTGTCGATTCACATTGGCCTGATGTTTGCATTTTTCCTATTTGTCACTGGGCTTTGGTTATGGGCACTCATTGACTGCATAAACAATGAACCGGCGACAGGCAATGACAAGATCGTCTGGCTATTGATCATCATCTTTCTTGGATTTATTGGCGCCCTTCTCTATCTACGCATTCAACGACCCAAGCGGAAGCGAATGGCGAAAGGCACGATCTAACACTTCATCCAAGCCGACGCTGCTTCGTGGCATGGCTTAACCCAAACGCCGGGTCTCACACTCATGCGAAGCATTTTTTCTGCCGCCATGTTCCTACTGGCTTCGTTCAGCGCTGCAGCAGGCGATCACGGGTACGCACACGGGAAGGATCACTGCTACCACTTCACGTCGCCATCGGGCTGGGTTATGAGCGAGGCGGCGTTGGCGATGAGCGGCGTCCCGATGGTGTTTTACCCCGAAGACAGCTCCTTGTCCGCTGCGCCCTATGTCATCTATACGCGACCCGCACTCAGCAGTGGCGCGCCACGGGACGCCATTCGGCGTGCCGTAGACGACGTCGTTGCCATGTACGCGGAAGCTTCCGAGGCGGTCGAGGCGACGAAGCTCGGAGATGTCCGCTCCAGGACGGGGGCCGAAGGCGAGTTGTGGCAATTCTCCGGCTACTCGAACGGGGGCTACGAGCTGGCGACCTATTTTGCGGCTCCATCGACCGTGAATTTCTTCGTGGCGCAGGTGTCCCGCACCGAACATCTGGCGATCGTAAAGAATGCGCTCCTTGAGCTCTCGGAGAGCTATCGGGAGGCAAACGATTGCAAGCCTTGCCGCCAGGAAGGAAGCTGCAAGGTATCGCAGTGATACCCCACGCTGGATCGGAGCGCATCGCCACGAGGTGCTTCGACGGTTGCTGCGACGCGGTCGGTCATCGGCGGCTTGATGCGGCGTTAGCGCCTGCCTGGCGCCGCCGGGCCGCATCAGGGAACGAGTGAACCGCCGCGGTCCGCCCTGCAAGCCGGATACGCCGCGGCCGCGGCTGCCCCTCTAGGGGTATGTCGAAGTAGCCCCAGGCTGGCTGCAGCGGCCGCAACCTGGAGCGGGCGGCGCCCCGCAGCGTCCCCGGCTCTTCCATTGCGTCGCTGAGCGTTCAGCTGTCCAAGACAGCGGTGTTCCGATCAGTGCGTCCGATCTCCCCGAGTGGCCGCTGTCTGACAGGCTCTATGCCTCGCCCGAGGAGGTAGCATTCGGATTTCCCAGCCTTAGCGCCGGACGGAACAGGCACTGGGCTCATTGACCAGCCGCCGTACGCGCCTGGTCCGCGGCCCTGCGGGGCGCCGCCCATTGGCCTGCAGGCGGGTCAGGTACGTTCCGCCCATCCATTCAGGCCGAAGCGGGAGCTCCTTCGGTTCGGTGGCGACTCTGACCTGGCGATCAGGCCTAGCTATTCCCCATGTCCCGCGCCCAGTACAGCGCATTGCAAAGCGAGCGCATTGCGTGTGAGCGAGCCGTTTGGCCGCGCCGACAAGGCAGCGCGCGGCGCGGGCTTTCAATGGCCCACGGCCGAGCGGCGGGCCCTCGAGCCGCGAGCGGCCCCATCAAGACTGTTTATTTATGCGGTGAGACTTTTTGCTGCGTCGTTGAGGCTTTTTGCTGAACGATTAAGGCTTTTTGCTTGTCCGTTGAGGCTTTTTACTACTCCGGATAGCTTGTGAGCTACTCCATTAAGGCTTTTTGCTATTCCCGATACCTTCTGAGCTACTCCATTAAGGCTTTTTGCTATTCCCGATACCTTCTGAGCTACTCCGTTAAGGCTTTTTGCTACTCCGGATAGCTTCTGAGCTGTTTCGTTAAGGCTTTTTGCTGTTCCGTTGAGACTCCAGGCGGTGCTGTGGGAGCCTTTCGTCCCTGTTGCCAAGTGCAGGGCTGCGCCTTTGAAGGCGATACGGTGTGACGCCCGGCCGGGCGGCTTGACCGGGGCCGCCCGGCCGGCAACGCACCGGACCGGCCGGGATCTGGCCTACCGGATGCGAGTGCGTGCAGCGCCGTGGTCGGCCACTCCGTGCCGGACACCGGCGCAAGTCTTGGGGATGATTCGGCCGACAACTGCCGGCCGCAGGCGCAAGCCTTGGACGATCGGCTGATCGTCGGCGAAAATCGCGATATCGAGTCCGGAGCGGCCGCTCAGGGACGAGGCCTGCGCTTTCCAGCCGGAGGGACTGCAGTGCGACGGCCCCGCTCGTCTGCCCTGCTGCCCCGTCCTTCACAGGATCCGGGGCGGGCCGGGCCGCATCTGCCCGCTGCGCCGCGTGTCTGCCAAGGGCGCAGGGCGGGTCGGTCGGAGCGGAACTGCGGTACCTTCACAGATCATCGTCGCCTCACTTCGGGGCGATGGTTCCAGGCAACCGTCGTCGCCACCGCGCCGACCTTTACCCAAGAGCTCTTGCATGAACACTGAAAGCAACACCGCCCTGCCGCCGCGCGAAGCGATGGAGTTCGACGTCGTCATCGTCGGTGCCGGCCCTGCCGGGCTGGCCACGGCCATCCGCCTGCGCCAGCTGGCCGTGGAAAAGGGCCAGGAGCTGTCGGTGTGCGTGCTGGAGAAGGGCTCCGAGCCGGGCGCGCACATCCTGTCCGGCGCGATCATGGATCCGCGCGCGCTCACCGAGCTGTTCCCGGACTGGAAAGAACGCGGCGCGCCGCTGAAGCAGGCCGTGACCCGCGACGAGTTCCTGTTCCTGGACGAAACCGGCGCCAAGGCAACCCCGCACGCGCTGCTGCCGGAGTGCTTCCACAACGACGGCAACTACATCGTCAGCCTCGGTGAAGTGAGCCGCTGGCTGGCGCAGCAGGCCGAGGCGCTGGAGGTGGCGATCTTCCCGGGCTTTGCCGCCGCCGAAGTGCTGTACGACGAGACCGGTGCGGTGATGGGCGTGGCCACCGGCGACATGGGCATCCACAAGGACGGCACGCCGGGCCCGAACTTCGAGCGCGGCATGGAGCTGCATGCCAAGTACACGGTGTTCGCCGAAGGCTCGCGCGGCCACCTCGGCCGCCAGCTGATCAGCTGCTTCAAGCTCGACGAAGGCCGCGACCCGCAGTCCTACGGCATCGGCATCAAGGAGCTGTGGCAGATCGACCCGGCCAAGCATGAGCCGGGCCTGGTGGTGCACGCCGCCGGCTGGCCGCTGGACAACGACACCTACGGCGGCGCGTTCCTGTACCACGCCGAGGGCGGCAAGGTCTCGATCGGCTATGTGGTCGGCCTGGACTACAAGAACCCGTGGCTGAGCCCGTTCGAGGAATTCCAGCGCTTCAAGACCCACCCGGCCATCCGCAAGCACCTGGAAGGCGGCAAGCGCATCGCCTATGGCGCGCGTGCGATCACCGCCGGCGGCATCCTGTCGCTGCCCAAGACCGTGTTCCCGGGCGGCGCGCTGGTCGGCTGCGAAGCCGGCTACCTCAATGTCAGCCGCATCAAGGGCAGCCACGCCGCGATCAAGACCGGCATGCTGGCCGCCGAGGCCGCGTTCGAGGCGCTGGTCGCCGGCCGCTCGCGCGATGAGCTGAGCGCCTATCCGGAAGCCTTCGAGAACAGCTGGCTGAAAGCCGAGCTGCTGCAGTCCAAGAACTTCAAACAGTGGTTCAAGAAGGGCCGCACCATCGCCACGCTGATGACCGGCATCGAGCAGTGGCTGCTGCCCAAGCTGGGCATCCGCAATGCGCCGTGGACCATCCATCGCACCCAGGCCGACCACGAGTGCCTGCAGCCGGCGGCCAGCCAGCCGAAGATCGAGTACCCGAAGCCGGACAACGTGCTGACCTTCGACCGGCTGAGCTCGGTGTTCCTGTCCTCGACCAACCATGAGGAAGACCAGCCCAGCCATCTGACCCTGAAGGACGCCAGCATTCCGGTGAGCGTTAACCTGGCCACCTACGGCGGACCGGAAGCGCGTTACTGCCCGGCCGGCGTCTACGAGTTTGTCGGTGAAGGTGCCGATACCCGCCTGCAGATCAACGCGCAGAACTGCGTGCACTGCAAGACCTGCGATATCAAGGACCCGACCCAGAACATTGTCTGGGTGACCCCGCAGGGCGGTGGTGGTCCGAACTACCCGGCAATGTAAGCGCGGCGCCTGCAACGCGCCGGCGATGAGCGCTGCGCCAGCTGACCCGACCCCGCCGCCCACCGCGGCGGGGTTTTTCATGGCGCGCTTTGCGTTCGCCGTGGCCGGCGGCGATCATGCCCACGCCTGGCCACCGGGGCCATTTGCCGCAACGAGGAATCGATGTCACGCCTGCCACTGCCGGGACTTCTCTGCCTGCTGCTGGGCGCCTGTGGCCAGCGCGATGCGTTCAACCATTCGGCCAGTGCCGATCCGCACCAGCGCGAGCTGGAACGCGCTTTCGCCATCTGCGCCGGCTGCCATGACACCCGCCCCGATCTGGGCCACCGCGTCGGTCCCAACCTGCACGGGGTGATCGGCCGCAAGGCCGGCACTGCGCCGGGCTATGCGTATTCGGAGGCGATGAGCGCCAGCGGCATCACCTGGGACGCGCAGACGCTGGATGCCTTCCTGGCCTCGCCCTCCAAGCGGGTACCGGGCAGCAAGATGGTCAACGCCACCGCCGACCCGGCGCGTCGCCGGGCGGTGATCGAATACCTGTCCTCGCTGCCGGAGTGATCCGCGCCGGCTGTCGCGTCAGTCCAGGGTCTGCACGCCACCGCCGTTGACGAACAGGATCTGCCCGCTGACCCAGCTGGAGATCGGGGCGGCGAAGTACAGCACCGCCCCGGCGATGTCATCGGCCTCGCCCAGGCGCTTGATCGGCGTATGCGAGAGCATCCTCTGCTCGATCTCCGGGGTCAGCACGGTGGCCAGCGCCGCAGTACGCACCGCACCGGGGCCGACGGCGTTGATGCGGATGTTGTCCGGGCCGTAGTCGTGGGCCAGGTTGGCGGTCATGTGGTTGATCGCGGCCTTGGAGGCGGCATAGGCGCTGATCGCCGGGCTCTTGTTGATCGAGCTCATCGAGGACATGTTGATGATCGAGCCATAACCGCCCTTCTTCATGTGCGGGGCGCACAGCTGGGCCAGCCGCCACGCGCTGAACACGTTGATCTGGAACGGCCGCTCGAACTGCTGCACGGTGATCTCGAACGGGCTCTCGCGCCCGGCCCCGCCGCCACCGGCGTTGTTGACCAGGATGTGGATGCCGCCCAGCTCGGCGGCGGTGCGCTCCACCGTCCGCACCAGGTCCTCGTCCTTGAGCACGTTGCACTCCAGCGCCAGCGCCCTGCCACCGTGGGCGGTGATCTCGGCGGCGACCTTCTCGGCATCGGCCAGTTTCAGATCGGCGATCGTCACCGCCGCGCCATAAGCGGCCAGCATCAACGCACTGGCGCGACCGATGCCATTGCCACCACCGGTGACGATGGCGACTTTTCCACTGAGATCGAAATGCGATTGCGGGCTCATGGGCTGCGTTCTCCGGATTGACGTGCGCGTGCCCGGTCATGGCACGCCGCGCAGGACCGGCCTGTCGGCAGGCCCGCCTCGCAACGCTTGCCGTTTCCCGGGGACAGAGCCGGCAATGTGCAGGAACCGGGCGAAAACCGGGGTGAAAGCACCGCCCGTGCGTGGCGCAGAGGAAGATGACCGGCACCGGTGGCGCTTGCACAGGCTCCAACCTCGCCGTCGGCACGGCAGGCGTCCCCTCGGCGTCCGGGGCACAGCGGCTGAACTGCTGCCGTGCTCTGGCCCAGGCGAACGCCCGGCCGGCATCTGCGGAAGTTCCCTCCGGCGCGGATTAATTCATGTACTGGTCAGTTTGATATTCAGGGGGCATTCCGTCGCCTAACGGATAATTCACACCTGTCGAAGCCGCAAACGTTTTCACCGCCGCTTCGATCAAACCAATAAAAAAGGTAATCCCGATTATGAAGACTTCCCTGATTGCGCTTGGCCTGCTGGCCGCCCTGCCGTTCGCCGCTTCGGCCGCCGACGGCCTGTCCTACAACTATGCGGAAGGCGGCTATGTGAACACCGATGCCAAGGGCGGCGACGCCGACGGCTTTGGCGTGAAGGGCTCGGTCGCCGTGGCGCCGAACTTCCATGTCTTCGGTGACTACACCCAGCAGGAAACCGATGCGGGCAAGGTTGATGTGGACCAGTGGCGTCTGGGCGTGGGCTACAACCACACCCTCGCCAAGGACACCGATCTGCTGGCCCGTGTGGCCTACCAGAAGTTCGATCCGGAGCTGGGCCTGGACTTCAACGGCTACAGCGCCGAAGTCGGCGTGCGCAAGGCCTTCACCCCGATGTTCGAGGGCTATGCACTGGCCGGTTACGAGGATTTCACCAAGAAGCACGGCATCAACCCGGACGGCGAGTTCTACGGCCGCGTCGGTGGCCTGGCCAAGTTCAACGCCAACTGGGGCGTGAGCGGTGAGGTCAAGCTGGCCAAGGGTGGCGACAAGGAATGGTTCGTCGGCCCGCGCTTCAGCTGGTAAGCGGTACCTCCTAACGGAGGTTGTTGTACGGCGCGTGCTCTCTCTCCCCCGCGCCGCTGGAAGCCCGGTCTCCCCCAGACCGGGCTTCTTTTTTGCGTGCAAGCGGAGGGCACGCCCCTGGCTGCGGCGGTCGCAGAACGGCACCACACGCCCCACCGACGCCGGATCGGCTGAACGGCCGATGGCGATGGCGATGGCGATGCACGGTGTCGGACAAGCCGTTGCGGTGGCCGCTCCCGGCCTGCCTCCAGCCACAAAAAAGCCCGGCATTGCCGGGCTTTTTCGTTGATCGTCGCTGATGTTCACTTGAACAGCGTATCCGGATATTCCGGTTTCTGTTCCCGCGCCAGCAGCTGCTGCAGGCCTTCGGCCGGGCTCAGGTCGCCATGCAGCACCGACTGCACCGCCTTGGAGATCGGCAGATCGATGCCATGGCGATCGGCCTGGCGCATGACTTCATCGGCGGTCTGCACCGATTCCACCACCTGGCCGATTTCCTTCACTGCATCGGGCAGGCTCTGGCCGCGACCCAACGCCAAGCCCAGGCGGCGGTTGCGCGACAGGTCGCCGGTGCTGGTCAGCACCAGATCGCCCAGGCCGGCCAGACCCATCAGGGTCTCGGGCTTGCCCCCGATGGCGGCGGCCAGCCGCAACATCTCGTTCAGGCCGCGGGTGATCAGGCCGGCACGGGCATTCAAGCCCAGTTGCATGCCATCAGCTACGCCGGTGGCCACCGCCAGCACGTTCTTCATCGCCCCGCCCAGCTCGGCGCCGACCATGTCGTCACCGGTGTAGGCGCGGAATGCCGGGCCGTGCATGGCATCGGCCACCTGCTGGGAGAACCCTTCGTCATCACCGTGGACGGTGATGGCGGTGGGCAGGCCCAGGGTGACTTCCTTGGCGAAGGACGGGCCGGTGACCACGGCCAGCGGCACGTCCGGGCCCAGCACGTCACGCGCCACTTCATGCAGGAAACGGCCGGAGCCGGGCTCGAAGCCCTTGGTCGCCCAGGCCACACCGGCCCCGGCCGGCCGCAGCGGCGCCAGCGCACGCACGGTTTCGGCAAAGGCATGCGAGGGCACCACCACCAGAATCCAGGCCGCCCCTTGCACGGTGGCCGCCAGGTCGGTGCTGGCCCGCAGGGAGCCGGGCAAGGGAATCCCCGGCAGGTACCGGGGATTCTCATGACGCTGGTCGATCGCCTCGATGACGGCGGCATCACGTCCCCACAGCACGGTCGGGTGACCGTGCCGGGCCAGCAAGGTGGCCAGCGCGGTGCCCCAGGAGCCCGCGCCGAGAACGGCGATCTTGTTCGCGTCGTTCGTACTCATACGGAAGTGCAGACGCCGATCAGGCGTTGCCGGCCGGCTCGGAGTCGGCCAGCGAGGCACCGTCGGCCTGCTGCTGACGCTGACGCAGGGTTTCGGCGTACAGGCCTTCGAAGTTGATCGGCTGCAGGTAGAACGGCGGGAAGCCGCCGGCCTGGATCAGGTCCGACACCATCGAGCGCACGTACGGGAACAGGATGTTCGGGCACTGGGTGCCGAGCAGCACGTCGATCGCCTGCGGCTCCAGGCCGATCAGGCCGAACACGCCGGCCTGTTCCACTTCGGCCACATAGGCGGTCTTGTCGCCGGCCTTGCAGGTCAGGGTCACGCCCAACACCACTTCAAAGGCGGTGTCGGACAAGCGCTGCACCTTCTGGTTCAGGTTCAGCTGCAGGTCCGGCTGCACGTTCTCGTTGAAGATGGTCGGCGAATTCGGGGATTCGAAAGAAACGTCCTTGACGTAGATCTTCTCGATGGTGAACGCCGGGCCGTTGTTGGCTTCAGCCGGGGCGACGCCGTTGGTGTTCTCTTCGGACATTTCTCAGGACTCCAGAACAGATTGTTCAATGATTGGGATTGGTACCAGACCAGCGATGGGGGCTGCCGCCCGCCTATACAAGGCCTGAACGAAAATTGACGGCTCAGCCGCGGCCTTTGACCAGCGGCAGATCGGCCGCCTGCCAGGCCGGAAGCCCACCCTCGAGCACATAGACCTGCTCGAAACCGGCCTTTTTCAGCGCCTTGGCGGCAGTGGCCGAGGCATTGCCGGTCCGGCACAGCAGCACCACCGGCGACTGCTTGGCGTTGGCCAGCAGCTTGTGCGAGGGGGTCAGCTGCGCCGGCTGCAGGTTGCGGCTGCCGACGATATGGCCCTTCTCGAACTCGGCACTGGCCGACAGATCGATCACCACGGCATTGCCGGCGTTGATCATGTGGGTCAGCTCGGCCGGCTTGAGCGATTTGTAACCGCGGAACAGGCGCGCGATCTCGGTGGCGATGATGGCCACGGTCAGGCCGACCAGGGCCAGCGACAGCATCGGATTTCGGCCGGCGAAGGCCAGCAACTCTTCGTAGTTCACTCAGGTCACAGGTCGTTTTAAGCGGGCAGGGATTGTCGCATATGCCGGCAACCCGGCGCCCGACGGCTTACTGGCCCTGCCACAGGTCCGGCAGCCCGGCCGCCTGCCACCAGCGCTTGGCCTGCGGATCCCAGCGCCAGCGCTCGGTCAGGGTGAGGGTGCGTTCGGCCTGGGTGTTGCGGTTGATCACGCCCATTTCGATGCGGCGCTCGATGCTGCCATCGGCCGTGGCGCTGCTGCCGCGCTCGCGGTAGCTGGACACCTGCAGCTGCCTGTAGCGCTCGCGCTGCATCTCGGTGAGCGGATGGGCACGGAGGTATTCCGGATCGATGAAGCCTTCGGCGGTTTCAAAATCGCTCCAGCGCAGCGCGGCCACATAGGCATCCTGGGTCGGCACGAGTTTGGCGCGCTGGGCACGGCCGGGACCCGCCGCCGAGGCCACCCCGGCCACCAGCAGCAGCACCATCGATGCGGACTGAGTAAGACGTCGATACATGGGATCCCCTTGGTAGTGGCCCATCCTAGCCTTTGCGCAGCGCGACGAACCGCCCTTCCAGCTCGGCCGCGCCACCTTCGATCTTCGCGTGCACGGTCATCCGCGCCCGCCCGCGCTTGGCCAGCAGCGCCAGAAACGCCTCCCAGTCCTGGTCCGGCGCGGCGCAGGCACTGGCCTGCAGCGCCCCGTACACCGGCGCTTTGTAGCGGATGCTGCTGTCGGCCACATAGACTTCGGCATCGTGCCCGGCCAGGGCCAGGCGCAGGCTGACCAGCGCCCAGCCGCCCAGCGTCATCACCGACGCCAGGCTGCCGCCAAAGGCGTTGCCCTTGTCATTGACGTTGGCCGCCAGCGGCGCCTGCATGCGCAGTACGCCGTTCTCATAGCCGGCGATACGGATATCCATCGCCGCCACCGGCGGCATCGCATCGAGCGTGGACTGCAGCTGGGACAGCAACGGGGAACAGGAGGGCAATTCGGACATGAATGAACATCGGCAATCGGAAAGCGCCCGCATAATGCATGCAATGAACGCTCCCGCCTATGTGCCAACCGACACGCCCTGGCACCTGATCTCGCTACGCCCGCAGGGACAACATGATGCGCTGCGCCGTGCCGCCGCCCGCTTTGGCGCGCGTACCGTGGCACTGTCGCCGTGGCGGCTGCGCCTGCGCAACGATGCGGCCACCCGCGCGCAGCTGGCGCAGGCGCTGGCCTGCGACCGGATCGTGTTCACCAGCCCGGCCGCGGTGGATGCCGCCGCGCGGCTGCTGCCGCTGGCGCAGATACCGCCCGGGCAGGCAGTGACCGTGGGCGAAGGCACCGCGCGCGAACTGCGCCGGCGCGGGGTCGCCGGGGTTCAGGCGCCCTCGCGCATGGACAGCGAGGGCCTGCTGGCATTGCCGGCCATGCGCCACCTGCAGGGCAAGCGGGTGGCGCTGGTCACGGCCCCGGGCGGGCGCGGGATGATTGCCGCCCAGGTCCAGGCCATGGGCGCGCAACTGCTGCGGACGGACGTCTACGACCGGGTGCCACTGCCGGTCAGCGCGGCCACCGTGGCCCGCCTGCAGGCGCTGCAGGGTATTACCGTGCTGGCGCTGAGCAGCGGCGAGGCGCTGGAACACCTGCTCACCCAGCTGCCGGAACCGCTGATCGAGCGCTGGCGCGCCGCGCCGGTGGTCAGTGCCAGCGCGCGGCTGGCGGAACTGGCCAGATCGCTCGGCTTCGGACAGGTCCACGTGGCCGCCGGGCCCATGCCGGCACAACTGGCCAGCGCCGCCTACGCCGTGCTGCATCCGCAGGATCCGGCACCCTAGCTGTACGCCGCCGGCTTGCAGCGCGGCCACGTCGCAGGCCATGCTTGCCGCGCATCACCGTCGCCGTGACGCCTGTGGCGATGGCATGCCTGCCAAGGATGCTGTGCCCCCATGAATGACGTTTCCACCTCTTCCCCGCCCCGCCGTGCCGTGCGCGGGCTGCTGGCCGTGGTCGCCCTGCTGGCCGTGGCCGCTGCGGTCTGGCTCGGCTATCGCAGCTGGCAGGCCCGTCTGGCGCAGACCGACCAGAGCCGGGCAGCGGCCGCCCTCCAGCTCAGCGCGCTGGCGCAGAGCGTGGACGCCCTGCGTCGCGACCAGCGCGCCAATGCCCGCAGCATCCAGGACGCGGCCGCGACCAACCGGGTGTTGCGCGACGAAGTGCTGGGCCTTGGCCAGCGCAACGCACTGCTGGAGGAAAACCTCGCCCGTCTGGCCGACCGTTCGCGCCAGGGGGTGCAGGCCGTGCGCCGCGAGGAGGCCGAGCTGCTGCTCAGCCAGGCCCAGCAACGGCTGATCTATGCCGGCGATCTGGACGGGGCGCGACGCCTGTATGGCCTGGCAGCCGGGGTGCTGGAAAGCATCGACAGTCCGGACTACCTCAACCTGCGCCAGGCGCTGATCCAGGAGCGCAACGCGCTCGATGCACTGGGCCCGGGCGTGCGTGCGCAGGCGGCCGAACAGCTGACGCAATGGGCCAATGCCCTGGAAACCCTGCCCGAACAACTGCCGCAGGCCACCGGCGCCACCCGGCCGTGGTGGCAGCAGCTGCTCTCGCCGCTGGTGCAGATCCGCCCGGCCGACAGCCAGGTGCTGATCGCCCGCTCCGAGCGGGTCAGCGCCAATGATTCCCTGCAGATCGAACTGAGCCTGGCCCGGGCCGCGCTCGAACGTGGCGACACGCCGGCCTGGGCGGCGGCGCTGGGGCGGATGGACAACTGGCTGCAACGGCTGTGGCCAGACTCGCCGCAACGCCAGGCCCTGCGCACGCGGCTGCAGGCCCTGCGTGCGCTGGATCTGCGCCCGGCCCTGCCCGAACTGGGCAGCACCCTGCAGCAACTGCGCAGCCAGCACGCCCCCAAGGAGACACCATGAAAGCGTTCCGTTCACTGCTGGTCGTCCTGCTGGTCGCGGCCCTGGGCATTCTGGGCGCGCAGTGGCTGGGGCAGGAATCGCAGCGCGACCTGGGCGAGGTCATCGTCCGCGCCGGCGGCAACGACTACATCGCCACGCTGCCACAGGCCGCACTGGCCGGGCTGATCGCGCTGCTGCTGCTGTGGCTGTTGGGCACGCTGCTCAGCGCGCCGTTCCGTGCCTGGGGCCGTTACCGACGCCGGCAAGGCCGGGCACGGTTGCTCGATGGCCTGCACGCGCTGGACGCCGGCCACTGGCAGCGCGCGGAAAAACTGCTGCAAAGCGCCGCCACCGAGCAGCAGGTACGCCCGATCGCGCTGGTCGCGGCGATGCGGGCGGCCGAGGCGCGCGCCGACAGCGCCAGTGCCGGCCAACACCTGCAGCAGCTGGCAACTGCCGAACCGGCTCTGCATGCCCTGCACAGTGCCGAGCGCTGGCTGCAGCAGGACAAGCCGCTGGAGGCGATCAACGCCCTGGACCTGCCCGCGATCCAGCCGCTGCCGCCGCGCGGGCTGTGGTTGCGCACCGAGGCGCTGGCCCGCGCCGGCCGCGCCGAGGAGGCCTTCGGCCAGCTGGGCGCGCTGCGCCAGACCCAGGTGATGCCGGCCGAATCATTGGCCGCGCTGGAAACCGCGCTGGCATTGCAGATGCTCGATGAAGCGGCCGACGTCAACGCGCTGGCCGCCCGCTGGGACGCGCTGCCCAAGACTGTGCGCGTCTCGCCGCAGGCGGTGGCCCATTACGCCCGCCGCGCGGTCGCGCTGGACTGGGAGGAGGTGGCCATGCGGGTGGTCGAGCAGACCCTGGACAGCCAGTGGGATGAAGCGCTGGTCACGCTCTATGCCGAGCTGCCGGTGGACCGGTTCGACGCGCGGCGCGCCAACGCGCAGCGCTGGCTGCAGACCCACCCCTCCAGCCCGGCCCTGCTGCTGGCGCTGGCCCGCTTTGCCCGCGCACAGGCGCAGTGGCCGCAGGCCGAGCAGTTCCTGCACCGGGCCATCGCCCAGGGCGCGGGTCCGGAAGGCTGGGAAGCACTCGGCGAAGGCTTTGCCGAACAGGGCGACGACGCGCTGGCCCGGCACTGCCTGCTCAATGCGTTGCGCCAGCGTCGTGGCCAGATCCCGCTGCCGCTCAATCGCCGTGACCTGCGCCAGCAGATCCAGGACCAGGCGGTGGCCGAGGAACGCGATGTGCACGGTTTCCCGCGGCTGCCGGGTTGAATCCGTAGAATCCGCCCCCCGTCTCTGCCAGCAGTCCCCATGAACATACCTGCCGATATCCACGCCCGCGTCGTGGAACTGACCGACGCCATCCTCCACGCCGGCCAGTCCGGCGATGCCGAGGCCGCAGAAGCGGCGTACCGCGCACTGGCCGACTACGGCCACGCCGTGGCTGCCGAGGGCCGCGACCATCCGTTCCTGTGGGAGACGCTGGCCGATTTCACCGGCGATGACCGCCTGGCCATCGCCCTGTACCTGCGCGCCCTGCCGCTGGCCACCGCCGCCGACGCGTGCGGGTATGCCGCATCGATCTGCCTGGCGCTGGCCGAACGCCACGTCAATCTGGACGAACCCGAGGCCGCCCGCGATTACGCGCGGCAGGCCGACGGCTTCGCCGGCCGCACCGATGACCTGCCGCTGCGCCGCGATATCCGCCAGTTCCTGCTCGATCACGCATCCCCGGCCGATCGGCACTGAGGCAACGCTCCCGAGCACGCGACACGTACCCGCAAACCTCTACCGTGCAGCGGCCGCAACGCTCATTCATGCCGGTACGGACAGGATGGCGGCCGCACCCGCAAAACAGGGCGAGACACCGCGGTAGACCGCCCGTTCCGGGGTGATCCGCCGGGGTTTGAGGATGCGTATTCCGATCAGGCCCCAGAACCGCCTCACCAACGAGGCGAGGATATCCAGCAGCACCGGCGGGCCGCTCTCCAGCACGAAACCGCCGTGCAGCGACAGCCACGCCATCAGGACGTACCGCCGGCGCTGGCCCTGGTGCGCAGCGCACAACCCGACCTGGGGCGGGCCGCTTGCACACGACCAGCGCACCCATGGGATGGACCAACCTCTGCCCAGGTACCCCCATGGCGAATGCCAGCAGACGCCGCGCTTGCGGTATTCGGCCGTGGGCGCGTCACATCTCATGCAGAGACGCATCCATTGCAGGACGCCCTCTTCGCCCCGAGGCGGATTGATCAGGGCGCAGGCACGCCCGGCGTGAGCGCTCAGCGATCCCCTTCGCCGGCGGCAGCATCGGCCGCGGCATCACGCGCCGCTTCGGCGGCCGCGTCGGCCGCCATTGCAGCGGTGTCCGCCGTCCTTCCGGCCGGAGATGCGGCGGCATCGGCCGCCGATGCCGCGTCGTCCGGGAAACCGGGTTGCGCGCCGGCCGAGGCAACTGCCGGCGCATCGACATCCACCGCCATCGTCGCCCGGCTGTCGCCCGCTTCGATGAGCTGCAGCTGCTGGGCGATCTCGGCGGCGAACTGCCTGGCCACCCGCTCGCGGTCCTGGCCTGCCACCAGTGGGGCCACCTGCGGCTGCAGGCGTATGAACCGCGCCCGCGCCGGTTCGAACCGTGACAGCCGCCGCTCCCATTCGCCCAGCAGCATCTGGCAATACAGCCACTGGCCATCGCGCACGGCCCTGTCATCCGGGCATTGCCGGGCGAACGCGGCCGCGGCGGCCGCCACGTAGCGCGGGTACTGCGCCGGCGAGGCCTGCCAGCTGGCCCGCTGCAACGCGCCGGCCTGCTCGGCGGCCGGCGCATCGATCACCTGCAGCAGCTGCGCCAGCCGCCAGTAGCTGGTCTCCGTGCCACGCAGGCGCTGGTAGTCGTCGCTTTGCACATAGGCGCCCAGCGCCTTCCGCTCGGCCTGGCTGTACGCCTCGCGGAACAGCAAAAAGCCGTTGCCCGGGCACTCCACCAGCGGCCACGGCGACTGGATGGCGCCATAGGCGCGCCCATCCAGGAAATGGCCGAACGCCGTGCCCGAGCCCATTGTGCTGGCGCTGAAGCGCTCGCCCCCCACCGGGCAGACGTAATCCACCGTCATGAAGGTCATTGCCGCCGCCGGCGCCGCCAGCGTCGCCAACAGCACGCCCAGACCGATCGTGATGCGCTTCATACCCCGTCCCCCGTGTCCGCTGAAGCGGCGACGATAGCAGTCAGCCAGGGGATCGCGGCAGGGTCCAGGACCGGTGCGGCGGGCTCCGTTGCCAGCGCCCGTCAGCGGCCGCGCGCCAAAATCCCCGGCGCAGTTCCAGCGGTGCCCGCTCCGGTCGCCGCCGCAGGACACGACATGGAAGTCGGCACCAGGGCCGTGCCCCGCCGCCGCGCCTGGAATGGGATCGGTCCGGAGCGCACCGCCGGCAACGGCCCACGGATCGATGCGCAGCAACCGCCACCATCCACCCGTCGATACAGCGGTCAGGGAGCGGATGGGTATCGGCCATGTCGCCGGCGCAGCAGCGGCGCGGCGGTTTCCCGTGCGATCAGAAGCCCGCCCACCTCCGTGTGGACACGCTCCGGCAGATCAGCGCTCGACGATCGCCACCACGCCCATGCCGCCGGCGGTGCAGATCGACACCAGCGCGCGGCCACCGCCGCGTTCGGCCAGCTGCTTGGCGGCCGTGGCGATCACCCGCGCGCCGGTGGCGGCGAACGGATGGCCGGTGGCCAGCGAGGAACCCAGCGGGTTGATCTTGTCCGGATCGATCTTGCCCAGCGCCGCGTCCAGGCCCAGCCGGTTGCGGCAGTAGTCCTCGCTCTCCCACGCCCGCAGCGTGCACAGCACCTGGGCGGCGAAGGCCTCGTGGATCTCGTAGAGATCGAAATCCTGCAGGGTCAGGCCGTTGCGCTTGAGCATTTCCGGCACGGCGATGGTCGGTGCCATCAGCAGGCCCTCACCATGGACGAAATCCACCGCCGCCACCTGCGAGTCACGCAAGTACGCCAGCGGCTCGTGGCCGTGCGCGCGCGCCCAGTCCTCGCTGGCCAGCAGCACCGCCGAGGCGCCATCGGTGAGCGGCGTGGAATTGGCGGCGGTCAGGGTGCCGCGACCGGAGGTCTTGTCGAACGCCGGCTTCAACGTCGCCAGCTTCTCCAGCGAGGTGTCCGGACGCAGAATGTTGTCACGCTCCACGCCGCGGAACGGCGCGATCAGGTCGTTGAAGAAACCGCGCTCATAGGCGGCGGCCAGCTTCCTGTGCGAGGCCACCGCCCATTCGTCCTGCGAATCGCGCGAGATGTTCCACTCCTTGGCCATGTCCTCGCAGTGCTCGCCCATGCTCTTGCCGGTACGCGGCTCGGCCACGCCGGGGAACTCGGGCTTGAGCTCGGAGAACTTGAAGCCCGCCGTCAGCGCGCGGAACTTGTCGCCGGTGCTCTTGGCGCGATTGGCCGCCAGCAGCCGCGCGCGCAGCTTCTTGCCATAGACGATCGTCACATCCGAGGTGGTATCCGAACCGCCGCCGATGCCCGAGTCGATCTGGCCCAGTGCGATCTTGTTGGCCACGGTGATGATCGTATCCAGCGAGGTGCCGCAGGCGCGCTGCAGGGTGATGCCCGGGGTCAGCGGCGACAGCCCGGACGACAGTGCCGCCTCGCGTCCCAGATTCCAGTCGCCGGGATGCTTGATCACCGCGCCCATCGCCACTTCGCCCAGCTGTTGCCCATGCAGGCCGAAGCGCTCCACCAGCGCACCGAGCGTGCGCACCGACATGCCCAGGTTGCCAACGTCCGAATAGGCGGTGTTCTGGCGGCAGAACGGAATGCGAACACCACCAAGAATGGCGACGGGACGAGCGCTGGGCATGCGGATACCTGACATGGGGAGGGTGTGCGACGTGGCCTGCACGCGATAGCAGGCATAATGGCGTTGAGTGTAGCTTCGAGCCAGTTACGGGCCAACCGCAAACCATGAGCAATTCCCACCCTGACATGAATGCGCTGGGCGTCGTAGCGCTGGAACTGGCCGGCGGCCAACAACCCACGCGCGCCGCACTGGGCTCGGTTCAAGCCGGCGAACTGGCCGCACTGATCGGCCGCGATCTGGCCAAGCTGGTGCCGCAGGCCAGTGCGCTGGATCTGGTGTTTGCCGCCGCGCATTTCGATCCGGCCGAAGTGCTGCGTCCGGGTTGGCCGATCCACCGGCGACTGGAAGAACTGCAGCTGCGTGCGCCCGGTCGCAACCAGGGCCCGCGTCTGCTGGCGTTCGGCGCCGATGCCAACGGCGAGATCCCGCTGCCGTTGCAGGCCGATCCGGCACTGACCGGCGGCGGCCTGCGGGTACTGCCCTTTGTGTTGACCGGCACCGATACCGCCACGCTGCACGACTGCCGCCAGGCACTGGAAGAAGTGCTGCTGGCCAACGGCATGGCCCAGCCCGATACCGCGCTGCTGGCGCAGAACGCCTTTGGTGCGCAGATCGAGCACGCGCGCTATTTCACCGTCAACGATCTGGCCGCGATGATGGCCATGCAGTACGACAACCAGGGGCTGGGTGATCTGTGGCCGCTGCTGGAAACGGCGATGTTCGCGCCGGGCGAAGAGCACTGGCTGGAAGCCGGACCCGAGCCGCTGCTGCGCTATGTCGGCGGCGAGGTGCGTATGGCGCTGTTCGATCCGGCCGGCTGGTGCGCGCACTACGCGCACGACAACCGCGATGGAGAGCGCCTGCAGCGGATCTACGAGCAGTACCTGATGCGCCAGCGGCAGATGGCCGCGGTGCTCGAAGCCCATGGCGTCGACGTGCTGTACGTGCATGTGCACGCCGGCCAGGATGCCAGGGCGCTGCTGGCGCACTGAGTCACCAGCGCGCTGCCGCAGGGAAAAACGCCGGCCACTGCCGGCGTTTTCCATTCCATGCAGAGTCGCTTACCGCGCGGCGGTGATCACCGCGCAGGCCAGCCGGGCGCCGGCGTTGCCGGTGGGCTGGGTCTGGTAGTCGTCCGCATCGGCGTGGACGATCAGACCACGGCCGATGATGTCGAACGCATCGCCCTTGCCGGCATTGACGTTGCTCGCCACCGGGCCGTCGATGTGGGCATTGCCCTGCGCATCGGCGCTGATGTTGGGCATGTCGCCGCCGTGATGGGCGACCGCATCAACACTGCCATGCTCGCTGCTGCCGGGATTGAAGTGGCCACCGGCGCTGCTACCGTCCGGCGCACTGCAATCGCCCTTCTCGTGGATATGGAAGCCATGCTGGCTGTCGGGCTTCAAGCCGCTGATGTCGCCGCTGGCGCGCAGCTTGCCGTCCACCAGCAGGAAGTGGATGGTGCCTTTGACCGAGCTGCCCTGGGTCGGCTGCAGCTCGGCAATGGCAAGCGGGCTGCCCATCGCCGGCGGCGCGGCCGGATCGGCGGCGGCCGGTGTGGAGGCGGTATCGGCCGGGGCTGCCGCGGGTTCGGCGGCAGGCTTGCAGGCGCTCAGCGCCAGGGCACTGGCCAGAAACAAAGTGCTGTGGATCAGACGCATGGTGCTACTCCCTTGCTGGGCTGGGTAAAGAAAGACGGATACAGGGCGCTCAACGCACCACACGGATCACCGCGCAGGCCACCCGCGCACCGGCATTGCCGGCCGGCTGGCTGCGGTAATCGTCGGCGCCGGCGTGCACGATGAGCGCGCGACCGGCGATGTCATTGGCCGCAGCGCCGCCGAGGGTGACCCCGCGCAAGTGCACATCCACCTGCGCCACGCCCTCGGCATTGGCCTGCAGGTTTTCCATATCGCCGGCGTGGTGCGCACCGGCACCGGCGCGGCCGTGCGGCTGCGACAGCGGATTGAAATGGGGCCCGGCGCTGCTGGCATCCACCGCGCTGCAATCGCCTTTTTCATGCACGTGGAAGGCGGCCGGCTGGCTGCGCGGCAGGCTGCCAATGGTGCCGGTGATGTGCACGCCGCCCGCTTCAGGCACCAGTACCAGCCGCCCGCTGACCAGGCTGGCCGAGGCCGGCGCCAGGTTGGCCTCGGCCAGCTGCGCGGTGCTGACCGCCGCCACCGGCGCCGGCGCGGCCGGTTTGACCGGGGCGCTGGAACCGCAGGCGCCGAGCGCGAGCGCAGTGGCCGTCGCCAGCAAGGGAAGAATCAGACGCATCGATAACTCCTGTCAGTAACGGATCCGGCCGCCGGCGCTCAACTCTCGCCGAAGCGGCCCGGTCCCAGTTTGCGGGTGATGGTGTTACGGCCCAGTCCCAGCCGGGTGGCGGCATCGCCGCGATGCCCGTCGGTGAACGTCAACGCCACCTCCAGCAGCACCGCGTCCAGCCGCGCGCGCGCCTCGGCGTGCAGGCCGCTGGCGCCTTCGGCCAGCCGCTGCTGCGCCCACACCGCCAGGGCGCGATCCCAGTGCTCGGGCACGGCCACCGCAGGGTGGCGCGGTCCGCGGCCGCCACGGGCCAGCGCCGCCTGTACATCCTCGGCCGATACCGTATCGGCCGCGGCCAGCGCGGCCAGGCGCCAGCACACGTTCTCCAGCTCGCGCACGTTGCCTGGCCAGGCGTAGCCGCGCAGCGCCGTGATCGCCGGCGCCGACAGGCGCTTGACCGGCATTTCCAGGCGGCGCGCGGCATTGGCCAGGAAGGTCTCGGCCAGTTGCGGCACATCATCGACACGCTCGCGCAACGGCGGCAGCCACAGCCGCACCATGTCCAGCCGGTGCAACAGATCGGCGCGGAACCGGCCCTGCTCGACCAGGGCCTCCAGATCCTGGTGGGTGGCGGCCACCACCCGCACATCCACGCGGATCAGCTCGCGGCCACCGACGCGGAAGAACTCGCCTTCGGCCAGCACCCGCAGCAGGCGGGTCTGCAACGGCAGCGGCATGTCGCCGATTTCATCCAGGAACAAGGTGCCACCGTTGGCCTGTTCGAAGCGGCCGATATGGCGCTTGGTCGCACCGGTGAAGGCTCCGGCCTCGTGACCGAACAGTTCGCTTTCCAGCAGCTCGGCGGGAATGGCGGCGGTGTTGAGCGCGACGAAGGGACCCTTGGCTCGTGGCGATTCGCGGTGCAGCGCGTTGGCCACCAGCTCCTTGCCGGTGCCGGTCTCGCCATTGATCAGCACCGACAGCGGCGCCTGCGCCAGCCGGCCGATACTGCGGAACAGTGCGCGCATCGCCGGGCTGTCGCCGATCAGCTGCGGCGGCCCCTCCTCCCGGGCGAGCGGTACGACGGGGACCGGCAGCGCGTCGCGCTCCGGCAAGGCGCGCCGCGCCAGCTCGACCGCGTCATCCAGATCGAACGGCTTGGACAGGAATTCATGGGCGCCCCCGCGGAACGCGCCCGCGGTGCTGGCCACATCGGTGTAGGCCGACATCACGATCACCGGCAGCTGCGGGTGCGCGGCCTTGAGCTTTTCCAGCAGTACCAGGCCGTCATCGCCGGGCATGCGCACATCGGTGAACAGCAGGTCGGGCACCGGCCGCAGCGCCAGCGCCGCCAGCGCGGCCGCGGCACTGTCGAACCCTTCCACGCCGTAGCCGGCGTCGCGCAGGGCGGTGGTCAGGACGAAGCGCACCGAGCGGTCGTCGTCGACCACCCAGATGGTGGCGCCCTGCGCGGTTGGATCAGACATCGCTCATCTCCATCTCCGCGGGGGCTTCTTCGGCAAGCGGCAGGGGCAGCAGCACGGTGAACACGGTGCGGCCGGGACGCGAGCGGTAGCTCAGCGTGCCACGGTGTTCGCGCGCCACCTGCTGGGCCAGCGCCAGGCCCAGCCCGGTGCCCTCGGCACGGCCACTGACCAGCGGCAGGAACAGGTGTTCGGTCAGCTCCTCGGGCACGCCACGGCCGTCATCGGCCACTTCCAGGCGCAGCGCCAACGGGTGGGGCTGCTCGGCGATGCGCAGGCCGTGCTCGACCCGGGTACGCACGGTGACCGTGGTGGCGCCGGACTGCATCGCGTTACGCACCAGGTTGAGCAGCGCCTGGGTCAGCCGGTCGGCATCGCCGGGGAATTCGGGAATGCTGGGATCGTAGTCGCGCAGCAGCCGCACCGACCAGCCGGCCTCGTTCTCGGCCAGGCGCAGTACCCGCTCCAGCGCGGCGTGGATGTTCAGCGGCGCATGCGGGCGCTGCGGTGCCGGCGAGAGCAGCTGTTCGAGCAGGGTGTTCAGGCGCTCGATCTCCGTGCCGATCAGGTCGATCAGCTCGCTTTCCTCGGCATCGCGACCATGCGCGCGCCGGGCCAGCAATTGCGCCGCCCCTTTCAGGCCGGCCAGCGGATTGCGCAGTTCGTGCGCCAGCCCCTTGAGCGCGGCGCTGAACGCGCCCGGCAGCAGCTGCGCAGGATCGGCGCCCTGGAACTCGTCCACCGGATGCGCCTCCAGCAGCCAGCCCCCCGCGTCGATCACGCTCAGCCAGCCATCGGCAAAGCGCGGCGCCTCGCCGGGAAGCGCCAGCGCCAGCCTGGGCAGCCGGGTGGTCTCGCTGCCGGCGGTGGTCAGCCGCACCGCCAGCGCCTCACCCTGGGTTTCCAGCGAGACCAGCGGCTGGCCGAGCAGGCGCCGGACGCTGACCCCGAGCCAGCGGCAGAACGCCGGATTGGCCCCCTGGATGCGCCCGTCCGCGCCACTCCACACCAGCGGCGTGGCCATCAGTTCCGGCGACGGGGTGAACTCGGCTGCGGTCATTGCACCAATATAGTGCAAAGCGACCGCGGCACGGCTTGTGCACCACCGGCGAAGCGCGCCGCCGGGCGCTTTCGGCATCCGCCGGGCCGCACCGATGCGCCCGCGCAGGCCGCGTCGGTGCGGGCGCCTGTACTCCCTCCCCCGGCAGGGAGAGGGGCTGTGCTGCGCCTCAGACCTCGTAGGCCGATTCGCCATGGGTGGTGACGTCCAACCCGGTGCGTTCGGCATCCTCGCTGACCCGCAGACCGACCAGCGCGCGCACCACCAGCAGGATCACCGCGGTGACCACGGCCGACCACAGCACGGTGAAGCCGACACTGACCACCTGCACCCACACCTGGTGGGCGATATCCAGATCGGCCTTGGTGCCGCCCAGCGACTGCGCACTGAACACACCGGTGAGGAGGGCGCCGACGATGCCGCCCACGCCGTGCACGCCGAACACGTCGGCGGTGTCATCGGCCTTCAGCAGCCGCTTCAACCCGGTAACACCCCAGACGCAGATGATGCCGGTGACAAAACCAATCACGATGGCACCCATTGGACCCACGCTGCCGCAGGCCGGCGTTACCCCGACCAGGCCGGCCACCGCGCCCGAGGCCGCCCCCAGTGCCGAGGGATGGCCCTTGGTGACGGCTTCCACCAGCGTCCAGCCCAACACCGCGGCCGCCGTTGCCAGCACGGTGTTGATGAAGGCCAGCGCCGCCACGGTATCGGCGGCGGCCGCCGAGCCGGCGTTGAAGCCGAACCAGCCCACCCACAGCAGCATCGCGCCGATCCAGGTCAGCGGCAGGTTGTGCGGCTTCAGCGCGGTCTGGCCATAGCCGATGCGCTTGCCGACGAACCACGCCGCCACCAGGCCGGCGACACCGGCGTTGATGTGCACCACGGTGCCACCGGCAAAATCGATCGCGCCCATCTCACCAAGATAGCCGCCGCCCCAGACGATGTGCGCAATCGGGATGTAGCTGAAGGTGAACCACAACGCCGAGAACAGCAGCACCGCGCGGAACCTGATGCGCTCGGCGAAGGCACCGACGATCAGCGCGGTGGTGATGCCGGCGAAGGTCGACTGGAAGGCCACGAACAGGAAGTCCGGCAGGCCGGCGATCGGCGTGTTGCCCACCGAGTCCGGGGTGAAGCCCTTGAGAAAGGCGAACTGGGTGAACGAACCGAAGAACGCATTGCCGGCGCTGAACACCGCGCTGTAGCCATAGGCCACCCACAGCAGCAGCACCAGCGAGAACACCACCAGCACCTGGCTGAGCACCGATAGCACGTTCTTGGCGCGCACCAGGCCGCCGTAGAAAAGCGCCAGGCCGGGCACCACCATCATCAGTACCAGCAAGGTGGCGGTGAGCATCCACGCCACATCGCCCTTGTCGAAGCCGGGCACTGCATCTGCCACCGCGGCTGCCGGGGCTGGGGCGGCCTCCACCGCCTGGGCATGCACTTCCGCTGCCGCCAGCGGCTGGGGTTGTGCTGGCTGTGCCCAGGCGCTGCTGGAGAACATGCCCAGCATCGCCGCGCTGAGCAGGAAAGACAGGCACAGGCCTCCGAGCCGGGCGTTCAACCCGGTGAAAAATTCCGTTCGCATTGTCGACTCCGGTTGTGGGGATGGAACCTGCCAGCGACCTCTTGTCACCTGGCGGTCGCTGCCGCCGGAGGACAGGTCGGGAGCGGGTTCTTCTTACAGCGCGTCGGCGCCTGTTTCGCCGGTGCGGATCCGCACCACCTGCTCAAGTGCGGTAACGAAGATCTTGCCGTCACCGATCTTGCCGGTACCGGCCGCCCCCTGCAGGGCTTCGATCACCGCCTCGACGTTGTCGTCGGTGACGGCGGTTTCGATGCGGATCTTGGGCAGGAAATCGACGACGTACTCGGCACCACGGTACAGCTCGGTGTGGCCCTTCTGCCGGCCAAACCCCTTGACCTCGGTGACGGTGATGCCGGAAACGCCAGCGGCGCCCAGGGCCTCACGCACGTCGTCGAGCTTGAACGGCCGGATGATCGCGGAGATCAGTTTCATGCGCATGTCCCGATGTGGAGGAGACCGGCCTGCGGCTGCGGGCCGGGATCGTGTCTTGCAGCGGCCGCGGTACGGCCACTGCCTGTTGCGCCGAACGCCGCGAGAGTTCGGCGGTGACGACCGGCGTTGCCCGCCGACCACCACCTGCCCACGGGCAGAGTCCTCACCCATGTCGCGCGCGGCGTGCGTTGCGCCTGCGGATGCGTTGACGGCGGTTGCAGCGCCCCTGCGCTCCCCGGGCAACAAAGGCGGCGGCGATGGCGAAGATGGGAGGGGGAAGGTCTTCGCCATCGCCACCTGACAACAGCGGCAAACGGTATCCGGTGATGCCGGCGGCCAGCGCCCTGCGTAGGCCGCCGTTACTTCAGACGGTCCTCAGCTGGCGTAGTACAGCTGGTATTCCAGCGGATGGGTGGCGGCGCGGAACGCGGTCACTTCCTTCATCTTCAGCGCGATGTAGGCATCGATGAAGTCGTCGCTCATCACGCCACCGGCCTTGAGGAACTCGCGGTCCTTGTCCAGCGCTTCCAGCGCCTGGTCCAGCGAGGAGCAGACCTGCGGAATCAGCTTCTCTTCTTCCGGCGGCAGGTCGTACAGATCCTTGTCGCTCGGTGCGCCCGGGTCGATCTGGTTACGGATACCGTCCAGGCCGGCCATCATCAGCGCGGTGAAGGTCAGGTAGCCGGACTGGATCGGATCGGGGAAGCGCATCTCGATGCGGCGTGCCTTCGGATTGGACACCCACGGAATGCGGCACGACGCCGAACGGTTGCGGGCCGAATAGGCCAGCATCACCGGTGCCTCGAAGCCCGGCACCAGCCGCTTGTAGCTGTTGGTACCGGCGTTGGTGAAGGCGTTGATCGCGCGGGCATGCTTGAAGATGCCGCCGATGTACCACAGCGCCATCTGGCTCAGGCCGCCGTAACCGTCCCCGGAGAACAGGTTGGTGCCACCCTTGGCCAGCGACTGGTGCACGTGCATGCCGCTGCCGTTGTCGCCGACCAGCGGCTTGGGCATGAAGGTGACGGTCTTGCCGTTGCGGTGCGCCACGTTCTTTATCACGTGCTTCATGCGCTGCAGTTCATCGGCCTTGGTCACCAGGGTGTTGAACTTGGCGCCGATCTCGCACTGGCCGGCATTGGCCACTTCGTGGTGGTGCACTTCCACTTCGATGCCGACCTTTTCCAGCACCTTGCACATCTCGGCGCGGATATCGTGCAGCGAATCGGTCGGCGGCACCGGGAAGTAGCCGCCCTTCACGGTCGGGCGGTAGCCGGTGTTGGTGCCGTCATAGCTCTTGCCGGTGTTCCAGGCGCCTTCCTCGGAGTTGATCTTGAAGAAGGTGTGGCCCATGTCGTTGGCGAACTGGACCGAGTCGAAGATGAAGAATTCCGGTTCCGGACCGAAGAAGGCCAGATCGGCGATGCCCGAGGACTTCAGGTAGGCCTCGGCGCGCTTGGCGATGCCGCGCGGGCAGCGGCCGTAGCCCTGCATGGTGGCCGGGTCGAGCACGTCGCAGATCAGCACAAGGGTCGGATCGGCGTAGAACGGGTCCACGTAGGCGCTGTCAGCGTCCGGCAGCAGCACCATGTCCGATTCGGCGATGCCCTTCCAGCCGGCGATCGAGCTGCCATCGAACATCTTGCCTTCCTCGAACAGCGACGGCTCGATGATCGACACCGGGAAGGTCAGGTGCTGCTCGATGCCACGCATGTCGACAAAACGCAGGTCGATGAACTCGATCTGGTTGTCCTTGATCAGCTTCTCAACGTTTTCCAGGGACATCGGGTGCAACCTCGGATGGATGATGTACGGGTACCTAAGCAGCTTGCGTGCCAACTTTCAAACCATCGCAAGCGTTTGTTTCTATTGGATACAGCCGCCCTCCCGCGTCAGGCACTTGCACCAAAATAGTGCAAACCGCAGCTGAAGCACCAAACTGGTGCAACCACGGGCATGCACTATGCTGTCGGCGCCTTTTTCACACACTCTTTTCATGTCCGACCTGCTCTCCGCCCTGTTGCTGGGCATCCTCGAAGGCCTCACCGAATTCCTCCCCATCTCCAGTACTGGCCACCTGCTGATCTCCCAGCACTGGCTCGGTGCCCGTTCGGACTTCTTCAACATCGTCATCCAGGCCGGCGCCATTCTCGCGGTGACCCTGGCCTTCCGCGAGCGGCTGTGGACCTTGGCCAACGGCCTGGACCAGCGTGAGAACCGCGACTACGTGATGAAGCTGGGCGTGGCCTTCCTGGTCACCGCGCTGGTCGGGCTGCCGGTGCGGCTGGCTGGCTGGCAGCTGCCTGAAACCGTCACCCCCATCGCGTGGGCGGTGCTGATCGGCGGGGTCTGGATGCTGGTGGCCGAGCGCCTGGCGTCACGCCTGCCCGACAGCGAGACGGTGACCTGGAAAGTCGCCATCGCCGTGGGCCTGGCCCAGGTGGTCGCCGGTGTGTTTCCCGGCACCTCGCGCTCGGCGGCGGCCATTTTCCTGGCCATGCTGCTGGGCCTGACGCGCCGCGCAGCCGCGGCCGAATTCGTGTTCCTGGTCGGCATTCCCACCATGTTCGCCGCCAGTGGCTACGCGTTCATGGAACTTGCCAGGGACGGAGCGCTCGGCAGCGAGAACTGGGGCGAGGTGGGCGTGGCCTTCGCCGCCGCGGTGGTCACCGGTTTCATCGTGGTGAAGTGGTTGCTGGATTACATCAAGCGCCGTCCCTTCACGGGCTTTGCGCTATACCGCATCGCACTGGGCATCGGCCTGCTGCTGTTTTTGCCTGCTGGAAACTGAATAGGCAAAACGTCCGCAACCCCGCCAGGCACGCCTGCCCGTTTACCGTGCCACCTCTTTCCAAAGCTCCAAGGAGTTCCCCATGAAGCGCATCCTCCTGCTGGCCCTTCCCTTCGCCCTGATGACCGCCTGCAGCAATCCGCCGGCGACCACCGATGAGGCGACCACCGCGCCAGCGGCCAGTGCGCCGGCCGCCGCCGGCATCGACGGCGCCCTGCTGGGCACCCGCCACTGGACGCTGGAAACCGCGACCGACGCCAGTGGCAAGCGCATCGATGGCCTGTTCGTACGTACCGACAAGCCGGTCACGCTGGACTTCACCGACGGCCGCGTCGCCGTCAGCAACACCTGCAACGGCCTGGGCGGCAGCTACACGCTGGAAGGGGACGCGCTGTCCATCGGCAGCCTGATGTCCACCAACATGGCCTGCGAGCCGGAGCTGATGGCACTGGATGGCTTGGTGAGCGAGCGCCTGCAGGGCGGCAAGCTGACCGTGCGTTCGCTCGATGCAAACAAGCTGACCCTGGTCACCGCCAGCGGCGATGTGCTGGTGTTTGCCGGCGCGCCCACCGCGGAAACCCGTTACGGCGGCCAGGGCGAGACGGTGTTCCTGGAAGTGGACGCGCAGAGCAAGCCGTGCTCCCACCCGCTGATGAAGGACGCCACCTGCCTGCAGGTGCGTGAAGTGAAGTACGACGACCAGGGCCTGGAACAGGGCCAGCGCGGCGCCTGGGAGAACTTCTACGGCAACATCGAGGGTTACACCCATCAGCCGGGCGTGCGCAATGTGCTGCGCGTGAAGCGCTACGAGGTCAAGAACCCGCCGGCCGATGGCGCCTCGCAGGCCTATGTGCTGGACATGGTGGTCGGCTCGGAACAGGTCAAGCCGTAAGCGACCCCACCGGCCGATACAGAAAGGGCGCCTTGCGGCGCCCTTTTCTTTTGCCGCTGCGCCGCCTCAGCCCAGTGCCGGGTTCAGCGTGTAGGTGCCATGCACGCTGGCTTCGGCCAGTACATGGCCCTGCATCGCCCGCAGCACCTGCGCCGCGGTGAAATCGCCGTCCACCGGCAGCTGCGCGATATCCAGCGCGAACAGGCGGAAGAAGTAGCGGTGCAGCCGCTCGTCGTTGAACGGCGGGTACGGGCCGTCATAGCCGCGGTAGGTACCGCCCATCTGCGCGTCCCCGGCAAACCAGCCGGTGTAGTCGTTCAGACCTTGACGGGCACCGGCCGGACCGGCCAGCTGCGCCTTGCCGCCCACGCTGAAGCCTTCGCTGCAGCTGCCGGCCGCGATCTCCCGCAGCTGCGCGGGGATATCCACCATCACCCAGTGCACGAACTCTCCACGCGGCTGGTCCAGCGGCACGGTCACATCGGTACGCCCCACGGTTTCCGGCACGGTCGGCACATCCGGGTCCACGCACAGCAGCACGAACGAACGTGTGCCGTCGGGCACCTCGCGCCAGGCCAGCTGCGGATTGCGGTTGCCGGCAAAACCGGCGGCATCGCCGGCGGCGAATTCGGCCGGAATCGGCTGGCCGTTGTGGAAGCTCTGACTCTCCAGTTTCATGCGTGCTCCTGTCGCTCAGACTTCGGGATAACCCAGCCGCACCGCGACCGGGGTCAGCTTGGCGAACTCGCCGGCCAGCACCTGCGCGTACTTGCGCCAGTGGCCGGCAGCGAGGGTGGTCGGTCCGAGACTGCGCACCGGCGGGAAACGCAGGCCGAAGGCCTGTTCCAGCAGCGCGCCCATCGCCGCCGGGTCGTTGACCGCATCGTCGGTACGCACGATCAGGTGGGTGTACAGCTCCTGCTCGTGCAGCTGCACCACCTGCTCCAGCGAACGCGCCAGCCATTGGGCCGCCTCGCTGGCCGAATTCACCGCCAGCGGTGCCGGTGCACCCAGCGCCAGCCATTCCACCAGCATGTCGCGCGGATCGCGCACCACCACCACCAGCCGGCCTTCGGGCAACTGCGGGCGCAGCGCCCACAGCAGCGCGTTGTCCCACCACAGCAGCCAGTCGATCACGTTGCCGTCGCTGATGCCACGCGCCGGCAGCTGCTCACGCCACTGCTGCACCAGCTGCCCGGGGGGGAGTTCGTCGGTGGCCAGACGCTGCAGGGTATGGAAATTCTGGAAGCCATCGTCGGGCGGGTTCGGCCCGAAGCGGTCGGTACGCAGCACCGGGCTGCCGGCGGCCATCACTTCCACCACCCGCTCCACACCGGAACCCGGCGCGCCCCAGACGAAGATCGGCCGGACCGGGTGATCCTCAGCGACACTGCCCTGCTCGGGCCAGCTCGCCGGCGCCTTGGCCTGCGGCGGCAACGGCAGCCGCGAGGGCGCCAGTTCGGCGTGCAGCTCCAGCCAGGTTTTCAGTGCGGCGGCCGGTTCCCCGGCGCGATCCTGCACCGCGCCCAGCCACGTGCGCAGCGCCGGGCGCACTTCGGCCGGCGCGTTGTCGAGCAGGCCCTGCACATGCGCCACCGCCGCTGCCGGCTCGCGCGCCAGCAGCGCTTCGACGATGCGCTGTTCGCCACTGACCCGGCCCGGCTCCAGCGCGACGATGCGCCGCGCCACGGCTTCGGCCGCGTCGGCTTCCTGGTTCATGTCGTGCAGACGCATGCGCGTTTCCAGCGCCGGCAGGTGTTCGGGCATGGCCGTCAGCCAGCGTTCGACCACCTCCACCGCTTCGGCGCTGCCGACCGGCGCCACCGCCAGGCGGGCCAGCCACAGATCGTGCAGCCGGGTGTGGTTGGCGAGCACCGCGTCCAGCTCGGTGCGCGCTTCCTCGTCGCGGCCCAGCCGCTGCCAGGCCACCAGCAGCATCTGCAGCGTCGGCCGGTCGCCCGGCAACGCGGCCAGCAGCGGACGCAGGTGTTCCAGCGCCTGCAACGGCTGGCCGGAAGCCAGTTCCAGCTCACCGGCCAGGCGGCGCATGCCCGGAGTGTCGCCCTCGGCCGTGGCCAGCACCTGGCGCATCGTTTCAGCAGCACCTTCGGTATTGCCCTGGCGCAGCGCCAGCTGCACCAGCAGGCCGCGCAAGGCATGGTTGGACGGGTTAAATTCGACCACACGGCGGAACGCCTGCTCGGCGAAGGCCAGCATGTCCTTGCCCAGATAGGCAAAGCCCAGCGCATACAGCAGGCGCGGATCGTTGGGCAGCGCCTGGCTGGCCGACGACAGCACCGCCAGCGCACGGTCCACCTCGCCACGGCGCAACGCCACCATGCCTTCGACCGCGGCCAGCTCCGGGCTGTCCGGCTCCACGCGCGCGGCCAGCCGGCCCAGGCGGTCGGCCTCATCGACGTCGTCGCGGGCCAGCGCCAGATGCGCCTGCATCAGGTAGGCGGCAAATTCGTTGGGGTTGAGCGCGGTGGTCTTGTCCAGCGCCTGGCCGGCAGCCTCGAGCTGGCGCTGCGCCAGCAGCAGGCCGGCATGCTGCAGGTGCAAGGCGGCATCGTCCGGCGCCAGTGCCAGCGCCTGGCCCAGCGCAGCCTGCGCATCGGCGTGATTGCCCTGCTGCTGCAGCGCCAGCGCCAGCCAACGGTGGGCCTGCGGCTGCTGCGGCTCGGCAGCGGTCCATTCGCGCGCCAGCGACACGGCCTCATCGGCGGCGTTACGGCGCAGGGCTTGAATGATGTTCTCTTGCATGACGGTCCGGCGTTAGCGCAAACCCGCATTGTAGCCGGCAGCGCGCATGCGTCCGGCCCGTGCCGGTTCAGCCGGTCACGGCCCGGCGCAGGTGCTGCGCCACCCAGCGCTCGGCAAAGCCGTCGCCGCGCAGGTTTTCCAGGAAGCCGCAATGTCCGCCCCAGTCGGCGATCTCCAGTCGCGCCTGCGCCGGCAGCTGCCACTGGTCGAACGTGGTGAAGGGAATCACCGGATCGTCCTTGGCCATCAGGATGTCGGCCGGCAGCTGCAGTGTGGCCAGCCGCCCGCCGGCAATGGAGTAGCCGTCGAAGTACGCCTGCAGCGAGCCGTAATCGGTATGCCGTTCCACCAGCCAGCCGGTCAGCGCGCGGATGTCCAGTTTCAGCACCCCGTCATCGCAGTCGGCCAGCTCCGGGAACAGCGCGCGCTTGCGGCGCAGCGAGCCGGTCCATTTGCGATGGAAATACCAGTCGTACATCACCGGACCACGCTCGATGCTGTCCATCGTCACCGCCGGATCCAGCACCGGACAGACCGAGGCCACCCGCACCAGCGGTATCCCGGCGGCCGGTGCGCGCAAGGCTAGCCGCAATACGAAGTTGCCGCCCAGCGAATAGCCGGCCGCCACCAGCGGCAGGTGCGGGAAACGCCGCGCCACATCCGCGGCCGCGTGCACCACCTCGTCGATCCGGCAGGAATGGAAGATGCCCGGATTCAGGTGATGGGTGTTGCCATGATCGCGGAAATTCAGCCGCACCACCTCGAAGCCCTGCTCCAACAGCCGTGCGGCGGTCATGCGCATGTAGCTGGATTGGGTGCTGCCCTCCCAGCCATGCAGCAGCAGTGCCAGCCCGACCGGTTCACGCTGCGCCGGAATCCGGCTGTGCAACGCCTGCAGGCGCACACCGTCGCCGCCATCGAGGATCAGTTCGCGCGACTGTGCGCCACTGGCCGCGAGCAGCTGCTCGCCGCGGCGCAGCCGCAGCCGGCTGGACGCCAGCATCGACTGCAGGTGCGGATTGCGCAGCCAGGGCGGCGGCAGGTAGTTGGCGGCACTCAACATGGCCGACAGGCTGCGCCGCACCGGAGCCAGAGGGCGTGAACAACCCGCATCACTCAGGGCCCTTCCATCACCGCCACGATGCGCGCGCGCGCGGTCTCGGCGAGACGGCGCCGGCCTTCAAGATCCACGCTGCCGATCGGCTCGAGAAAATGCACCTCGGCACGCCGCACCGGTTCACCCAGCAGCCGCAGGAAGTTGCCAAGGAAGCTCTCACCCGGCGCGAACGCCACCGTGGTCTGCGCATCGCCGCGCTCGCCATAGCGCAGCGCCACCGGCTGTACCGGCACCCCGGTCTCCACCGCGGCCTGGAAAATACGCGCGTGGAACGGGCCCACCTGCTGGCCACCGCGGGTGCGGCCTTCCGGGAACACCGCCACCGGACGCTGTTCCTGCAGGCGCTTGACCATTTCCTCCATCACCCCGCCCAGCGATTCGGTGTTGCCGCGCTGGTGATAGATGGTGTGCCCGCGCGAGGCCACCCAGCCCACCAGCGGCCAGCTGGCGATTTCGCGTTTGGCGACAAAACCGACCATCTTCTGGCTGTGGATCATGCAGATGTCGACCCAGCAGACATGGTTGGCCACGAACAGCACCGCACCGGGCAGCGGCTGGCCATAGCGCTGCAGGCGGAAGCCGAATATCCACATGAACACGGTCGACCACCCGCGCACCACGCGATGTTCCAGCGGATCGTCCGCCGCACCGAGACGCCCCCACGGGGGCAGCATCAGCAGCAGGATCAACGGCAGGAACAGCACGATGTGGACCAGCAGCAGCGGGACGCGGTACAGGTAGCGGAACACGCGGACCACACCGCCATGGCCGGCGGATCGGGGGAAAGTCATCCGCGCACGATACCGGATGCGGTCCGGCTTTCGCCAGCGCGAACACCGCCGCCGGCGCCAGCCCCCTCCGTCGCACGGGCGATGCCGCCGCCAACACCGCTGCAGGGACCCGGGACATTTGGCTTATGCTGGCTGCGTCACACCCTTCACGGTCTGCCGCCGGGCATGGGGAGCCATGGACATGGGGAGCCGCAGGATGGAGCAAAACACACCCGGACCGGCCAGCGCGATGCTGCCGTTCTTCTCGGCCGCGCTGGAACAGATCGGCAACGGGGTGATCCTGTTCGACGAGCAGAACCGCATCATGTACGTCAACGCGGCGATGGAGGCGATCTGCGGCTGGCCGCGCGCGCAGCTGCTCGGCCGCAACCTGGGCGTGCTGGCGCCGCCGGCGGTGCGCGAGCGCTACGACACCCGCCTGTATCCCGGCGACCGCAACCGGATCAGCGAGCTGTCCGCCCAGCCGCATGACATCAAGCTGGTCCGCGCGGATGGCAGCGAGTGCTGGATCAGCGTGGCGCTGTCCACGCTCAGCGCCGGCACGGACAGCCTGCGCATGGCACTGATCCGCGACGTCACCGTGCAACGCCAGCAGCAGGAACGCGGCCGCCTGCTGTCACTGGGCTTTGATGAGACCCACAGCGCGGTGCTGATCACCGACGGTGAAGGGCGCATCGTGCAACTCAACAAGGGCTTTGGCCGGCTGTTCGGCTTTGCAGAGCACGAAGCCATCGGCCAGTACCTGCCGGCGCTGCTGGCCCCGGGCAGTCATGGCGCCGCGCAGATGGACGCCGATACGCGGCAGCTCAAGGCCGGAGAGCCGATCCAGCGCGACGAGCGTCTGTACCGGCACAACGGGCAACCGCTGTGGTGCTCGGTCAGCACCAACCCGATCTTCGATGACTACGGCACGCTGGTGAACCGGGTGGTGGTGCTGATGGACATCACCCGCACCAAAGTACACGAGCTGCTGCAGCACAAGATGCTCGATGCACTGGTCCGCGAGGTGCCCACCGCCGAAGTGCTGCAGATGATGTGCCAGGAGGTCGAACGCATCGCGCCGGAGGTGATCAGCTCGGTGCTGCGGGTCGAGGACGGCAAGCTGCGTACCCTGGCCGGCCCCAGCCTGCCCGACCCCTTCAGCCGCCTGGTCGATGGCGTGATCGCCGGCCCGCGCACGGGCAGCTGCGGCACCGCTGCGTATACCGGCGAAACCGTGATCGCCCGCGATATCGCCAGCGATCCGAACTGGGCCGACATTCCCCACCGGGCCGTGGCCCTTGCCCACGGCCTGGCCGCCTGCTGGTCCACACCGATCAAGGCCAGCGACGGCCGCGTGCTGGGCACCTTCGCCTTCTACTACCGCCAGCCGCATGATCCGGACGAGTTCCATCACCGGCTGGTGGCCGTCATCGTGCATCTGTGCGCGTTGGCGCTGGAGCGCGAGGAGGCGCGCAACCGCATCCGCCGGCTGGCGTTCTATGACGATCTGACCGGGCTGCCCAACCGCAGCCTGCTGCATGCCCAGGCCGACCAGGCGATCAGCGCGGCCGGTCATGCCGGGCAGGAACTGGCGGTGCTGTTCATCGACCTGGACCGCTTCAAGCAGGTCAACGACTCGATGGGCCATCCCGGGGGCGACGCCCTGCTGCGCACCGTCGCGCGACGGCTGCAGGAGGAAGCCGGGCCCAGGGACATCGTCGGGCGTCTGTCCGGCGACGAATTCGTGGTGGTACTGGCCCCGTGCGATGCGCAGGCAGCCCTGGAGCGCGGTGAGCGCCTGCTGCACGCGCTGTCCCAACCCTGGCAGCTGGGCGAGGTGGAGGTGCGGTCCTCGGCCAGCATCGGCATCAGCGTGTTTCCGCACGATGGCGGCGACATGGAGACACTGCTGCAGAACGCGGACATGGCCATGTACCAGGCCAAACACAGCGGCCGCGCGCGGGTGCGTTTCTACTGCCCGGAAATGAACCAGAGCGCACAGGAACGGCTGACCATGGAGGCGGCCTTGCGCGAGGCGCTCCAGCATCACCAGCTGCAGCTGCATTACCAGCCGCAGATCGACATCGCCGATGGCCACCTGCACAGCGTCGAGGCGCTGGCGCGCTGGCAGCATCCGACGCTGGGCACGGTGCCGCCGATACGTTTCATCGCGCTGGCCGAGGAGTGCGGCCTGATCGGCGAAATCGGGCAGTGGGCACTCGCGCAGGCCTGTAAGCAGCTGGCCAGCTGGCGCCGCGACGGGCTGCGGGTGCCGTCGGTGGCGGTGAACCTGTCTCCGACCGACTTCCACGACGCCGGGCTGCCGGCACGGATCGCGCAGATCCTGCAGCGCGAGGCCCTGGTGGCCACGGACCTGACCGTGGAGATCACCGAGGACATCCTGCTCGACACCGATCCCACCACCTTGCGCACCCTGCACGAAGTGCATGCCCTGGGGGTACGGCTGTCGATGGATGATTTCGGCACCGGCTACTCCAGCCTGAGCTACCTGCGACAGTTGCCGATCAGCGAACTCAAACTCGACCGTAGCTTCGTCTGCGGGATCGAGGAGGATCCGATCGCGTGCGCCTTGACCCAGGCGATCGCGCATATCGGCCAGAGCCTGCAACTCAAAGTGGTGGCCGAAGGCGTGGAGAGCCAGGCGCAGTTGCGCCTGCTCGGCCAGCAGGGCTACCAGATCGCCCAGGGCTTCCACTTCACCGCGGCGCTGCCTGCGCCGGCACTGGCACAGTGGGTGCGCGAGCATCTGGCCGTACCCGCAGCGCCGGCCGTGAGCTGCTGAGCCGGCGCCAACACCTCAGGCTGACGCCACCACCGCCAGCGTCAGCCGCGAGACGCACACCGGCTTGCCGGCCTCGTTCTCGATGCGGATCTCCCACACCTGCGTGGTGCGCCCGACATGCAGCGCGCGGGCGGTACCGGTCACCATCCCCGAACGTGCGGCGCGCAGGTGGTTGGCATTGATTTCCAGACCGACGCAGACCTGCCGGTCCGGGTCCACGCACAGGTTGCCGGCGCTGCTGCCCAATGTTTCGGCCAGCACCACCGAGGCACCGCCGTGCAGCAGGCCATACGGTTGCCGGGTACGGTCGTCCACCGGCATCGTCGCCTGCAGCCAATCCTCGCCGGCGGCGGTGAAGACGATGCCCAGATGCTCGATCAGCGTGTTGCGGCTGAGCGCGTTGAGCTGCTGCAGATCGACCGGCTGGCGGAATACTCGGGACATGCGCATAACCTGTTCAAAGACCAAGGAAGGCGTTACAGGATCGGCACCAGACCGGCGCCGAAGGCGGTCAGCATCCGCACCAGCAGCCATTTCGGGCCGACATCCACCTCCGGAAAATCGCCCACGGCGGTGTAGCAGCGGTGGAAATCCGGATCCTGCCGGGGCAGCGGCCGCGGACAGTCCGGGCCGGGCTGGAAGGCATAGTCGGTGGCATAGCGCCATGGCCAGAAATCGAGCACCGGCAGCGCCTCGGAGGCCTTGCCCAGGCTGTAGTTCAGTCCCGACAGCACCGGCGCCTTCTGCCGTGGCGCCACCACCCAGGAATTGTCCGGATGCACATCGCGCAGGATGCTCTGCGCCAGCCGTTCGGCGAACACCGGATCCTCGATGATCACCGCCCCTTCGGTGTTGTAGTTCTCGCTGCGCGGGTCGAAGTTGTGGGTGCCGATCACCCCGATGCGGCGGTCCACCACCAGCGACTTGGCGTGCAGGCCCATGCGCGCGCCACGGCGGGTCACCGGCAGCGGCCGGTTCACCGCCCGCGTGCCGAGGAAGGAGGGACGGGTCTCGGTGCGCAGCAGCTCGTATTCCACCTCGCTGCCATCGGCGCTCAGGCGCCGGCCCGATCCACTGCCGCGCACATTGCTGCCGGCGGCACTGCCGCCCAGCACCCGGCTGCGGTGCTGTTCCTCCCGCTCGCCGGGCAACGGCGGGGGCACGATATTGAAAGAAGCCACCGGCGCATCCAGCGGAAACGGCTTGTATTCGTAGATGTTGAAACCCAGCTCGCGCAGGTTGCGGCGTTTGTACTTGTAGGACAGCGCATAGACGATCGGGTTGTCGGTGGCGGCCAGGCTGTTGGTGGAGACCACCACCCGCGGCGGCGTCGTGCGCCGGCGCAGGTCCTTGAACAGCGTCTGTGCCGGCTCGGACAGCACCAGGTACGGGGTCTGCAGCAGCACTTCGCGCTCGGCGCCGGCGATCAGCGCATCCAGCCGCGGCTCGGTCAGGTGCTGGCCGGCCAGGGCCGGATCGCTGCGGTCGCGGCGGTGCTTGCGTGGCAGATCGGCCACATAGCTGACCGAGCGCACCGGCAGCGCGGTATCCACGAACTGGCGGGCGATGAACGCCGGGTCCGACGCCTCGGCATCCACCCGCGCGATGCGCTCCGGACGCCGGAAGCGTGCTGGCGGCATCGGCGGCGGCCCCTGCCGGAGCAGCGTGCGGCCCACATCATTCAGGCGCTCGGCATCCACGCTGCGCCGCGCGTTCCAGAACGCCTGGAAATTGGCCGCCATCTCGCGCGCCTCGGGGCCGGCCACCAGCACGTCGCGGTCGCGGAAGTTGTACTCGTGGTCCCAGTCGTAATAGTCGTCCTGGTAGTTGCGCCCGCCGACCACGCCGATCACGTCATCGATCACCAGCAGCTTGTTGTGCATGCGCTGGTTGAAGCGGCGGAAGCAGCACAGCACGCTGCCGGCGTAATCCAGATAGTTGAGCTTGGCCTTGCCGAAGGCGGGGTTGTAGACGCGCAGCTGGAAGTTCACGTGCGCGGTGGACAGGGCGCCGAGCACCTCCAGGTCGGAGATCGCCGAGAGCTGGTCGATCAGCAACCGCACCTGGACCCCGCGCCGGGCGGCGGCCAGCAGCTCGTCCAGTACCAGCCGCGCACTGTCGTCGGTGTCGAAGATGTAGGTCTGCAGATCGATGCTGCGGGTGGCGCTGCGGATCAGGTTCAGGCGCGCCACCAGCGACAGCTCGCCCTCGTCCAGGATGGTGGCGTAGTGCAGCGGCAACTCCGGTTGCGAGCCGGCGATCGCCTGGCCGCCGAGCGCGCGCAGCGGCGAATCCAGCGCGCAGCGGTCGGGAAGATCGCACGTCACCGTGCTGGAGCGCGCGGCGATGGCGATCCCCTGGGCACGGTCCTTCTGCTGCGGCGACAGCGAGGCACAGCCAGCGCCCAGCACCGCCGCGCCGAGCAGCAGCAGACGCAACAGGAAATTCACGGTCCGGGGGCGCGGGTCAGGCGCGTACGCAATACAAAGGTCACTCGGTCACTCACGGCCATCTGCCAGCTATCCATGCCGTAGCGCCCGCGTTGGACGGTGCCACGACTGATGAGGTCGCAATCATAGCCGGGCCTTGCGCATTCAGGCTTCAGCAGATGCAGCGTTTCACGCCGGCTGATGCCGCGGATACTCAGCCGTCCGTCGATCTTGCCGCCGTGCTCGGCGATCTCCGGCCGGTAGGGATCGGACTCGAACTCCACCAGCGGATGATGGACGGCATCGAAGAAGTCCTCCCCGCGCATCCAGCCGGTGTAGCGCGGCTTGCCCGGGATCTCCACGTACTGGGTGAACATGCGCAACCGCACCTGGTGGCTGCCGTCGGGCAGCACCGTGATCCAGCCCTCGAACCGCGGAAACACGCCCTCGATCGTCTGCCCGAAGCGGGTGCGTATCTCGAAACCGAACCGGGAATGGGAGGTATCAAACTGCAGCGGCTCGCCCGCGAAAGCCGAGCCGGCCAGCAGGACCAGACTCAGCAGCAGCCCTCCCCGCGCCGCCGCCATGGGGTTACGGCCACCAGAACGCGGTCAGCCGGGCGATACCCGGCTCGATCGCCGCCTCCATCGGCAAGGACAACACCGCCACCGCCGCCGGCGGCATGCCGCGGTAGTCGCCGGACTGGCCGCTGTGCATCAGTGCCACCAGCTGCTCCAGCCCCGGGTTGTGGCCGACGATCAGCAGGCGCTCCACTTCACGGTGCTCATCGGCCAGCGCGGCCAGCGTGCCGGGGACCGCGTCGTAAATGCGCTCGTCCAGGCGCTGTTCGACGTAGCCGGTCCGTTCCAGCACCGCTTCGAGCGTCTCGCGCGTGCGTCGCGCCGGTGAGCACAGCACCCGGTCCGGGGTCAGCTTGTGTTCCAGCAACCAGCGCCCGGCGGCTTCGGCTTCGGCCAGGCCATGCGGGGAAAGGGGACGGTCGATATCGGCCTGGCCGGTGGCCGCCGGTTCGGCGTGGGCATGTCGCAGCAGGATCAGTTCACGCATGGTCGGGGAATACTCCTGTCAGACCTTGTTCAACCATTTGAGCAGTGGCGCCCAGTCGTGCTGGTGCTCGCGTACCTGGGCGGAGTGATAGTCGAACAGGCTGCGCCCGAGCCCGACCATCACCACGTAACTCTGGCTGTCGCGCAGCTGCGCGACCACTTCATACGGCCATTGCGCCAACATCTGTTGGGCCTGCTGCGAGGTCTGCGTCCATGGCTTGGTGCGGTTGAGCACCAGCCCCACGGGCAGCGCGCGCGAATGCACGCGCGGGATCTTGGCCAGACTGTTCAGAAAGCCGACGATCGCCTCGATATCCAGCGCCGAGGGCAGCACCGGCACCACCACCGCATCGGCCACGTCGAGGAACTGCTCCAGATCCTCGGCATACGCGCCGGCGGGCGCATCGATGATCACCTGCCCGGTGCCATCGGGAATGCGTTTTTCCCAGTGCTTCTTGCGGTACACGTCCACCGGCAGCACGGCGCTGTCGACCACCGAGCGGCGCTGCGCCCAGCGGGTGCTGGAGCCCTGCGGGTCGGCGTCGGCGATCACCGTGGCAGTGCCGGCCAACGCCGATTGCGCGGCCAGATGGGTGGCGATGGTGGTCTTGCCGACACCGCCTTTGGAGCCGGCTACCAAGATCGTCTTCATGCACGCCTCGTTTTGCGCGGGACTTGTCCGCAGCGTACACCGCGGCGCATTGCCAACGGTAGTCACCGGATCAGGAACGTCGGCCAGCGGCCCGGTCCGGCTTTGCTATCGTGTGCGCCCCGGGATGGAACCACCATGAGCGAGCTGCAGGACCTCACCGCACTGATCCGCGCCAACACGCCGCTGATCGTCATCCAGACCCAGGACGAAGCACGGATCGTGGAGCTGTTCCGGCAGGCGCTGATGCAGGTGTGGCGCGCCCTGTACCGCTGGTCGATCACCGAAGGCCTGCGCCGCATCGACATGGACCGCGAGGACGATGCCATCGGTCCCCCCGATGCCAGCGCGGTGTTGCGGATGATCCAGGACGCCGACCAGCGCGGTATCTACCTGCTGCTCGACATCCATCCCTACCTGGGTTACGCCAGCCATCAACGGCTGCTGCGCGACATCGTGCAGCGCCGGCACAGCCAGCCGCATGTGCTGGTGCTAGTCGGCAGCAAGGTCGAACTGCCGGCCGAACTGGAGGCGCTGGCAACCCGCTTCAACCCGCGCCTGCCCGATGCCAACGCGTTGTTGAAGATGCTGCGCGAGGAAGCCGGCGCCTATGCCGGCGAGCACGGCGGCCGGCGCGTGGAGGTGGACCAGGACGCGGTGCGGCAGATCCTACGCAACCTGCAGGGCCTGAGCCTGCCCGATGCCCGCCGCATCGCCCGCCAGCTGATCTACGACGACGGCGCGCTGGGACCCAACGACCTGCCGCAACTGGCCAAGCTGAAGTTCGAGCTGCTCAACCGCAGCGGCCACCTGCACTATGAATACGACAGCGCGCGGTTCGGCGACGTCGCCGGCGCGGCCCGGCTGAAACGCTGGATCGCGCAGCGCCGCGCGGTGTTCGTCGCCGGCACTGCACCGCCCGGACTGGACCCGCCCAGGGGCATGCTGCTGCTGGGCGTGCAGGGCTGCGGCAAGTCGATGCTGGCCAAGGCCACCGCCACCGGGTTCGGCGTGCCGTTGCTGCGGCTGGACTTCGGCATGCTCTACAACAAGTACCACGGCGAAACCGAAAAGAACCTGCGCGATGCGCTGGCCTCGGCCGAGCAGCTGGCGCCGTGCGTGCTGTGGATCGACGAGATCGAAAAAGGGCTTGCCAGCAACGGCGAGGACGGCGGTGTGTCACGCCGCGTCCTGGGCTATCTGCTGACCTGGATGGCCGAGCGCAAGGCGCCGGTGTTCATCGTCGCCACCGCCAACCAGGTACAGGAACTGCCGGCCGAGCTGCTGCGCAAGGGCCGTTTCGACGAGATCTTCTTTGTCGACCTGCCCTCGCCGGACACCCGCGTGGAGCTGCTGCGCCTGCACCTGGGCAAGCGCGGCCTCGTTGTCGGGAATTTCGCGCTGCCGGCCCTGGCCGCAGCCAGCGAAGGCTTCTCCGGTGCCGAAATCGAGCAGGCCATCGTCGCCGGCCTGTACGCCGCCCACGCCGAGCAGAAGCCGCTGGACACCGAACTGCTGATGGCCGAGATCCGCAGCACAAGGCCGCTGTCGGTGCTGATGGCCGAACCGGTGCAGGCGCTGCGCGCGTGGGCACGCGAACGCACGGTGTCGGCGGATTGAGGCCCTGCCGCCTCCCCCGCAGGCGGGTGAGGCCTTAGAGAACCTTTTCCGGCTGCCAGTTCAGCGGCGGCGTTGGCGGGATATCGTTCGCCGCCAACAGTTGCCGCATCGCACCCAATTCGCCCGATACCACGTTCCAGCGCAGGTACTGCTGCATTTCCGCCACGGTACCGCCATCGGCCTGGTGCGACAGCAAACCCAGCGCCTGCCCGGAGATCCAGGCCACTTCGCGCCGGCGTTGCTGCCAGTATTCACGCTCAGTCGCATCCCGGGCATATACCTGCATCCTTGCGCTTCCATAGCTGCTGGCCAGCAGCGCATTGCTGCCGGCCAGCAACGTCAGGAGGTTTCGACATCCCTCGCTGCGCGTAGCGTCGGCGGGTGCTGGACATTGCTGCTGCACCTCACCCAGCGCTGTCATGGAGAAGGCCGAGGCCAAGGCATACACCATGATCAGGCGCGCCTGTTCCGGATCGGTCTGCACCGCCGTGGAGTGCACTGGAATGCGCATGCCGCGGGTCATGCGATCGAGCATGTCCAGTCCTTCGGCATATTCATCAACAAAGCGGGTCGCTTGGGTCGCGCGCGTCCATGCCAGCGACGCCTCCTCGGTATCGCCCAAAGCCACGGCCATGCGCCACAAAAGCAGCTGTGCAACTGCTTCATCGGCTTCCTGCGTTTTCAGTGTACGAATCGCCAGGGGGATGTCGCACTGTCCCGCGCTGATGCAACGGCTCACCGCCGCGCGCGCTATCACAGGCTGCTCGCTGCCCTCGCGGATGGCCTGCTCCAGCCAAGCATCACTCTGGCGGGGAACGGACGATGAATGTGGCTGCGCCGACAGCTCGGTCGGCAAGGCCAAGCGTGATGCTACCAGCAACGCCAGTGGCTGCCCGCTGGCTGCCAGCTCCTGCGCTTTCTGCAGCATCGGTGCGTGAAAGTCGTTCGCCCCCGACTCGACGGTAGGTTCGGGAGACGTTGATCCGCCAGCCAGACCGGGGACCGACAGCAACGTGCCAAACAAGAGGAAGAACGCTTTGTTGCCCTTCATCAGCCAACTCCTTCCTGGAAGTGGAGGGAGCGGTAGCGGCTCCCAGACACGTTGTATCAGGAAACCCGGTGCAACACCCACACCCAGACCGGCAAGGTGACAAGCGACAGCACGATGCCGTAACCGACCAGCGCGGCGGCCAGTCGCGGCGCCAGCCGGTGCGAGATCGCCAGCGCGGCCGCGGTGATCATGGTCGGCATGGCGGTTTCCAGCACGTTGACCCGCAACATCTCGCCCTGCAATCCAAAGGCCCACGACAGCGGCAGGGCCGCCGCCGGCAGCACCACCAGCTTGAGCAGCAGCCCCACCCCCAACGGCGCAAGTTCAGCGCGCGTCAGCCGCAGCTGGATGGTCAAGCCGACGGCCAGCATCACCAGCGGCAGCATCGCATCAGCCAGGTTCTTCAACGCCAATGCGATCCAGGCCGGCGGACTGGCCGGCATCAGCACCAGCGCGAACCCCAGTGCCCACAGCGGCGGGAACTTCAGGATCCGCAGCACGATCGCACGTCCGCCCGGTGGCGCATCGCCGCTGTAACGCGCCAGCACATACAGCCCGAACGTGGACAGCAGCACGAAGGTGCCGAACTGGTCGTAGACCACCGCATACGGCAAGGCGTGATCACCCAGCAGCGCGCGCACCATCGGGTAGCCGATGAAGCTGGAGTTGCACAACGCCACGCACAGCAGCAGCACCGCATGCACCTGCCGTTCGAAGCCGAACAGCCGGGTGGCTAGGCTGACCAGCGCCAGCGTCAACCCCATCAACACCCAGGGTGTGAGCATCAGGCCGAGCAGCGCGGTATCCAGCTGCAACCGCGGCACATAGGTCAGCACCGCCGCCGGCAGGCACACATACAGCACGACCTTGTTGAGCGTGTCGGCGGCGTTGTCGGGAAAGGTGCGCAACCTTGCGAAAACCATGCCCAACGCGAGCATGGCCAGGATCAGTGCGAAAGCATCAAAGGCCATGGCACAAGCATGCACTGACGATATCGGTGAGGGAACCGGCATCCGAGCAGGCTCGGACGAAGCGCTCGCCCTGCCCGCTCATTCCTGCGTGCCCGACGCCCTGTCCCGGGCAGGGACGCTGCGCTGGGTTACCGCGCGGTGTCCGCGGCAACGGGTCACCCGGACAGCACGCGGCTCAGGGCCAGGCCGGTGGACTGGCCGCCCAGGCCTGCTGCACTTCGGCCAGCTGCGCGCGCTCGCCGTCCTGCCAGTGGGGCAGCAACTGGGCAAAGCGTGAGACATCGTTCCACTGCTCCGGCTCGGTACGCACCGCGGCGGCGAACCAGCTGACCGCCTCGTCCTTGCGGTCGAGCTTCCACAGCGCCAACGCCAGTGTCGGCGGCACCCAGGCCGCGTTCCCGCGGGTGCCTTCGGCGGCGGCAGCCCACAGCGCCAGGGCCGCTTCGGCATCACCCTGCCGGTACAGATCCCACGCGTGATTCCAGCGGATGGCACGCGCCTGCGCGGAGGTATCGCCCACCGCACCCAGCGCTTCGCCGTACAGCTTGTTCGCCAGTTCACTGCGGCCTTCGGCATAGGCGATGGAGGCAAGCTGCACGCTGGCTTCGACGGCCTTGCGCCCGCGCTCACGCAGTTTCATCAGCTGGTCCACCAGCCCGGGCTGATCGGCCGGCAACGCCTGGAGCGGCTTGGCGGCCACGTCTTCATCGAAGTAGAACTCGGCAATCTTGGGCAGGCTTTGCGCCTGCGCCGTCGAAAGCAAAAAACCGGCCAGCAGCACTCCCGCTGCCAGGCGCATTGTCATCCCCATCACTTGCTCCCCCGTATCTCGGTTGTCCCCCACCCTGCCCCCGATCCTAACCTGCACGGCTGCCCATGTGCGACTGCAACACCGGCGGCGGGGAAAACCGCACTGCTACACTTGCCGGCTGCCGGGAGCCTGTGTGAAGGCCTCCGCCGCCAGCCGTTCCTGCAATGGGCCAGCCATGACCAGCACCGCCGAACTTACCTCGCCAGCTTCCGCCAACGATCCCCTGATCGGCGTGCGTGATTCCGATTACACCCTGGAACACAAGTACACGCGCACCGACGGCCGCATCTATCTGAGCGGGGTCCAGGCACTGGTACGCCTGCCGCTGATGCAGCAGCAGCGCGATGCCGCCGCCGGGCTGAACACCGGCGGCTTCGTCAGCGGCTACCGCGGCTCGCCGCTGGGTGGCTTCGACCTGGAGCTGTGGCGCGCGCGCAAGCACCTGGAAGCGGCCAAGGTGAAGTTCGTGCCCGGCCTCAACGAGGACCTGGGCGCGACCATGGTGTGGGGGACGCAGCAGACCAACCTGTTCCCCGGCGCCAACGTCGATGGCGTGTTCGGCATGTGGTACGGCAAGGGCCCGGGCGTGGACCGCTGCGGTGACGTGTTCAAACACGCCAATGCCGCCGGCACCTCGAAGCACGGTGGCGTGCTGGCGCTGGCCGCCGACGACCACGCCTGCCGCAGTTCCACCCTGCCGCACGGCAGCGAAGAGGAATTCGTCAGCGCGATGATGCCGGTGCTGAACCCGGCCGGTGTGCAGGACATCCTCGACATGGGCCTGGTCGGCTGGGCGATGAGCCGCTACACCGGCCGCTGGATCGGCTTCAAGACCATTGCCGAGACGGTGGAGTCCTCCGCGTCGGTGGACGTCAACCCGTTCGCCCGCCAGATCCTCCTGCCGGAAGATTTCGAGATGCCGGCCGCCGGGCTCAACATCCGCTGGCCGGACCCGCCGCTGGAACAGGAAATGCGCCTGCACCGTTATGCGGTGAAGGCCGCGCAGGCGTTCGCCCGCGCCAACGGCATCGACAAGGTGGTGATGGATTCGCCGCAGGCGCGGCTGGGCATCGTCACCACCGGCAAGAGCTACCTGGACGTGCTGCAGGCGCTGGAATACCTGGGCCTGGACGAGAAGGCCTGCGCCGACATCGGCATCCGCGTCTACAAGGTGGGCATGACCTGGCCGCTGGAGCCGCAGGGCATCGGTGAGTTCGCCCGCGGCCTGGAAGACATCGTCGTGGTGGAGGAGAAGAAGGCCTTCATCGAGCGGCAGATGAAGGAGTACTTCTACAACTGGCCGGCCAACTGGGGGGCGCGCCCGTCCATCGTCGGCAAGTACGACGAGCAGGGCCAGTGGATCCTGCCGTCCACCGGCGAGCTGACCCCGGCCACGATTGCCGGCGTGATCGGTCGTCGCATCCAGCGGTTCTTCAACACCGAATCGATTGAAGAACGCCTGCGCTGGATGGACGTCAAGGAAGCCGAGATGGCCCTGCCGCGCGCGCAGTTCCCGCGCGTGCCGCACTACTGCTCCGGCTGCCCGCACAACACCTCGACCAAGGTGCCGGAAGGCTCGCGTGCGCTGGCCGGCATCGGTTGCCACTACATGGTGACGTGGATGGACCGCGACACCGACACCTTCACCCACATGGGCGGCGAAGGCGTCACCTGGGCCGGCCAAGCCGCGTTCACCGACACCGGGCACGTGTTCCAGAACCTCGGCGACGGCACCTATTTCCACAGCGGCTCGCTGGCGATCCGCCAGGCCATCGCCGCGGGCGTCAACATTACCTACAAGATCCTCTACAACGATGCAGTGGCGATGACCGGCGGCCAGCCGGTGGACGGCACCCTGACCGTGCCGCAGATCGCCCACCAGATGCGTGCCGAAGGCGTGCACACCATCGTGCTGCTGTCCGACGACATCCAGAAGTGGAAGTCGCGCCGCCACGAGTTCCCGAGTGATGTGGAATTCCACGATCGCGCCGAGCTCGATGCCGTGCAGCAGCAGCTGCGCACGGTAAAGGGCACCAGCATCCTGATCTTTGAGCAGACCTGCGCCACCGAGAAGCGCCGCCGCCGCAAGCGCGGCAAGATCGTCGACCCGGCCAAGCGCACCATGATCAACTCGCTGGTCTGCGAAGGCTGCGGTGACTGTGGTGAGAAGAGCTTCTGCGTGTCGGTACTGCCGAAGGAAACCGAGTTCGGACGCAAGCGCGATATCGACCAGTCCAACTGCAACAAGGACTTCACCTGCACGACGGGCTTCTGCCCGAGCTTCGTCACCGTGCACGGCGGCCAGCTGCGCAAGGGCAGCAAGAGCAGCGCCGCCAGCCTGCTCGACAACCTGCCGGCGCCGACCTTCCGCACTGACTTCTCGCAGCCCTGGAACATCCTGATCACCGGCGTCGGCGGCACCGGCGTGGTGACCATCGGCGCGCTGCTCGGCATGGCCGGCCACCTCGAAGGCAAGGGCGCCAGCGTGCTCGACCAGACCGGTCTGGCGCAGAAGGGCGGCGCGGTGACCACCCATATCCGCATCGCCAACCGCCCGGCCGACATCCACGCCGTGCGCATCGCCGCCGGTGAGGCCGACCTGGTGCTGGGCTGCGACATGGTGGTGGTCAACGACTACTGGGCGCTGTCCAAGGTGCGCGGCGAGCGCACCCAGGTGGTGTTGAACACCTACGAAGCGATGCCCGGCACCTTCACCACGCACCCGGACATGCAGTTCCCGGCCGCCGACATCATTGCCGGGGTGAAGCTGGCACTGGGCGGTCGCGACCCGATCCTGCTCGATGCCACCCAGCTGGCCACCGCGCTGCTCGGCGACGCGATCGCCTCCAACCTGTTCATCCTCGGCTTCGCCTGGCAGCAGGGGCTGGTGCCGCTGTCGCTGGAATCGCTGATGCGCGCGGTGGAACTCAACGGCGCCGCCGTGGCCATGAACCAGACCGCGTTCGCCTGGGGCCGGCTGGCCGCGATCGATCCGCAGGCCGTGCAGCAGGCTGCCGGCCTGATCCACAACGCGCCGACCGAGGCCGAGCGCAAGCCGCATGCACTGCGCGAACTGCCGCCGGGCGATTGGGAAGGCAGCGAAGCCGGCGCCCCGTCGGCACCGCGCAACCCGGAAAACGAGCCGGATGTGCGTGGCCTGCCGGCCGCCAGCCCGACCCGTGGTGAAGCCAGCTTCGCCCCGCTGGACGACACCCGCCTGTCGCGCTCGCTGGACGAACTGATCGCCCGCCGCAGCAGCTTCCTCACCGACTACCAGGACGCCGCCTACGCCAACCGCTACCGCACCCTGGTGGAGGCGGTGCGCAGCGCCGAGCAGCGGGCCATTCCCGGCAGCACCGCCTTGAGCGAAGCCACCGCGCGCTACTTCTTCAAGCTGATGGCCTACAAGGACGAATACGAAGTGGCCCGGCTGTACACCAGTGGCGACTTCGCCAAGCGTGTGGCAGAGAAGTTCGAAGGCGACTACCAGGTTCGTTTCCATCTGGCCCCGCCGCTGTTCGCCAAGCGCGACGAACACGGCCAGCTGCAGAAGAAGGAATACGGGCCGTGGATGTTCAAGGCCTTCGGCCTGCTGGCCAAGCTGAAGTTCCTGCGCGGCGGCCGCTTCGACGTGTTCGGTTACACCGAAGAACGCCGCGGCGAACGCCAGCTGATCAGTGACTACGAGAAGACCCTGCAGGAACTGATCGGCTCGCTGGATGCGCGTCGGCTGTCATTGGCGGTGGAGATCGCCAGCATCCCCGAGCACATCCGAGGCTACGGCCACGTCAAGGAAGCACACCTGCACGAGGCCAAGGCCCGCGAAGCCACGCTGCTGGCAACCTGGCGTAACCCGAAGGCGCTGCATATCGTGCACGCCAGCTAAGACGCGGCGACGCTGCCTGACCAACAACGCCCCGCAATGCGGGGCGTTGTTGTTTTTAAGATCGAAGATCAGCGTCGCGGCGCAAGAATCTTCGTCAGCAGATCCGGCGTTCCGGCGATACGACGCAGATGCGGATAGCGCAGGCCCTCGCGATAGTCGATGCGCACGGTGCGAAAGCTGTCGGCCTGGCGCACGATCAGCTCGACCGGCGCGCCGTCCTTGGCATCGGTTACCGCCTGCTTCAGACGCGCACCGCTGTAGGCCAGCCCGTTGACCGCCAGCAGCGTCATGTCCTTGGCCAGACCGGCCTTGAATGCGGCACTTTCCCAGCCTACCGATTGCAGCACGCCATCGCTGCCGACCTTCATTCCCAGCGAATACTGCAGATCGGTGAGCCCGTCGGCCTCGCCATCGGCGATCACCGGATTCGGCAGATCGCTGAAATACACCTCCCAGCCCGCGGCCTCCAGACCATCCGGCGCCCGGCCATCGCGGGCTTGCAGCCGTTGGCCGATGAACGCATCCCAGTTGCCGGGTTGCACCGCTTCCAGTGCCTGCATCACGTCGGCGCGGTCGTACAGGCGGATCTCGCCCGGCGTACCGCCCTGGTGGAAACGCCGGGCGAAATCATCCAGCGTGGCTTTGCCTTTCGACAGGCTGCGCAGCCGCGCATCCACGCCCAGCCATAGCAGCGTGCTCTCGTTGTAGAACTCGAACGCACGCTGCCAGTCGGCCCAGGCCTGCGGCTTTGAATTGAAGTCGAGGATGCCCTGATGCACGGTGTCGTGCAGGTCGCGCCATTGCCGGCCCGGCTGGATGGCGTAGTTGGCCTGCAGCTGCGCCAGCATGCCCAGCGCGTAGTCCGGCTTCCACAGCCCGGCGCGTGCGGCCAGGACCACCGCCCAGTACTGGGTCTGGCCTTCGTACATCCACAACTCGTCGTTGTGCATCGGCGCGTTGTAGTGCGGCACCCAGGTCGGCCGCGGCCGCCAGGCCTTGCCTATCCACGCATGGGCATACTCGTGTGGCAGCAGGTCGTTGTCGAGGAACGGGCGCTCGCCGCGCAGGTAGCCGTCGTGCATGCCGTTCTCGCTGGACTGCGCATGCTCCAGACCGATGCCGCTGAACACGTCCGATACCGCCAGCAGGAAGTTGTAGCGGCTGTAAGGGCGCGAGCCGAAGACCGCATCGGCCTCGCGCACCAGCGCGCGATGCGCCTCCAACACCGTGGCATCGGCCTGCAGCGCCTGCGGATTCTCCGCCACCACCTCCAGCCACACCGGCTGCCGGGCGCTGTCATCCAGTGCGAACCGCCTGAAATGGCGACCGGCGAACACCGGCGAATCGATCAGCGTCATCAACGGCAGCGTTGCGTAGTGCTCGGTGTCGCCGTCACGGCGCACCAGCTCCAGCGCGCTGCCGCTTTGCCAGCCCGCCGGCAGGCGCAAGGACGGCTTGATCTGGATGCCCCGCGCATCCACCCCGGCCGGATACAGCACCACCCGGTGCCATTGCAGATCCAGCAGATTGGGTGTCATCGCCACCCGGCCCTGGTCGGCAGCGGTCGGCGACAGATACTGGAACTCGATCTCCAGCATGCTCACCCCCTCCGGCACCTGCAGCCCGAAGGCGTACATGTCGCCGGAATCGCGCGTCCACTGCAGCGGCTGACCGTTGCCACGGATGATGAGCCCGGCCATCTGGTTGATCGGTCCGGTCGGCGCGTGGTTACCGGGAATCCACTGCGGATACCACAGTCGCAGCGGGCCGGGCACTACCGGAATGCGCTGGCGCACGCGCTGGATGCGGCGACCGATGTCGCTGGCATCCACCTCCAGTTCGATCACGCCCGGATAGCGGGGCTGCACCTGCATCGCCGCCTGCCGCGGGTCGCTGCGCGGGGCATCGTGCTGCTGTGCCTGCACCCACCAGGGCGCGACGCCCAGCGCCATCACCAACCACCAGTTACGTCCGTGCTTCACCACGCCCCCATCCTCGCCAGAAGTGATCGCATCCTAGCCCGCCTTCAGCGCTGCAGGCGTTGCCACACCAGCAGCCGGTTGTTGGCCGGCATTGCCACATCCTCCAACAGCCGCATTCCCTGGGCCTGCGCCAGCGCATCGACCGCCTCGAAGTCGCGGATGCCCGAGCGCGCATCGCGCGCCTTCAACCAGCCATCGAAGGCGCGGTTGCTGTCACTGGTGAAAGCGCCGCCGTAATTGAACGGTCCGTAGGCGATGAACAGCGCGGCAGGCGCCATCAGCGCCGGCAGACCGGCGAACAGCGCCTGCACGTTGTCCCAGCCCATGATGTGCAGCGTGTTGGCGGTGAACACCGCATCGAAGCACCGGTCCTCCGGCCCCGGGGGGAGCGGCTGCAATCCTGGCGATGCACCGGCCACCGCCTGCAGCGCGAACGGGGGCGGCGTGTTCGGCAACGCCGCCTCCTCCAGCCACTGCCGGATACCGGGCAGGTGATCGGCATGGTCACTGGCCTGCCAGCGCAGCCACGGCAGCGCCGCGGCGAAATGCACCGCGTGCTGGCCCGTGCCGCTGCCAATCTCCAGTACCTGGCGGGCATCGCCCAGATAGCGCTGCAGCACCGACAGGATCGGCGCGCGGTTGCGCTCGCAGGATTCGGCGTAGGGTTTGGGGATCATCACGGTGGGGGATCTGGAAAGCAGATCCGATTGTGCCGCAGTGCCGGTTTCGGCCACGCATGACCATGGTCACTTGTGTCCGGACTGCATGGCAGCCCAGATTCGGAAGTCCTGTGCGATGCCCGGCATCGCTGCCCCGGAGCCCCGCCTGCCATGCAACGCCGCCAGTTCCTCAGCCTTTCCGGCCTCGGCCTTGCCGGGATGCTGCTGCCCAACGCCCGCCTGATCGCCGCCGAGGAGCTGCTCGCACCGGCGGACGTGGCCAAGAAGAAGGCCCTGGCCGACACCGTGCTGGCACTGGCCAGGCGCGGCGGCGCCAGCTACTGCGACGTGCGCATCGGCCGCTATCTCAACCAGGCCATCGTCACCCGCGAAGACAAGGTGCAGAACGTCACCAACAGCGAATCGGCCGGGGTCGGCATCCGCGTGCTGGTCAATGGTGCCTGGGGCTTCGCCGCCAGCAACCAGTCCAGCGCGCAGGGCGTGGCCACCGCGGTGGCCCAGGCCAGCGCCATTGCCCGTGCCAATGCGAAGATCCAGAGCCGGCCGGTGCAACTGGCGCCGACGCCGGGGGTGGGCGAGGTGCAATGGAAGACGCCGATCGTCCGCAACGCGATGGCGGTACCGGTCAAGGACAAGGTGGAGCTGCTGCTGTCGATCAACGCCGCGGCGATCAACGCCGGCGCCGATTTCATCAACTCGCAGCTGTTCCTGGTCAACGAACAGAAGTATTTCGCCTCGTCCGACGGTTCGTGGATCGACCAGGACGTGCACCGCATCTGGCTGCCGTTCACCGCCACCGCCATCGACAAGGCCAGCGGCAAATTCCGCACCCGCGCCGGGCTGTCGGCGCCGGCCGGTCGCGGCTGGGAGTTCCTCGATGGCAATGCCGCCGACAAGCATCCGCTGCCCGGCGAGGTGATCGGCTACGGCGCCTCCTACGATCCGGTCGAAGACGCCATTGCCGCGGCCCGGCAGGCGCGTGCCAAGCTCAGCGCACCGTCGGTCAAACCGGGCAAGTACGACCTGGTACTGGACCCGTCCAACCTGTTTTTGACCATCCACGAGAACGTCGGCCATCCGCTGGAGCTGGACCGCGTGCTCGGCTACGAAGCCAACTACGCCGGCACCAGTTTCGCCACCCTGGACAAGCGTGAGCAGCGTTTCCAGTACGGCAGCGACATCGTCAATTTCTTCGCCGACAAGACCCAGCCCGGCTCGCTGGGCGCGGTCGGCTACGATGATGAAGGGGTCAAGACCCGGCGCTGGGATCTGGTCACCGACGGCAAGCTGGTCAACTACATGGCCACCCGCGACGAGGTGCACATCCTCGGTGAGAACGCCTCGCACGGCTGCAGCTACGCCGATTCGTGGAAGAGCGTGCAGTTCCAGCGCATGGCCAACGTCTCGCTGGCGCCGGGCAAGACCCCGCTGACCCCGGCGCAGATGGTCAAGGACGTGGAGAACGGCATCTACATCCACGGCCGCGGCTCCTACTCGATCGACCAGCAGCGTTACAACGCGCAGTTCGGCGGCCAGCTGTACTACCAGATCAAAAATGGCCAGATCACCGGCATGGTCGAAGACGCCGCCTACCAGATCCGCACGCCGGAATTCTGGAACGCCTGCAGCGCGATCTGCGATGAACGCGACTTCCGTCTGGGCGGCTCGTTCTTCGACGGCAAGGGCCAGCCCTCGCAGGTGTCGGCGGTCTCGCACGGTTCGGCCACCACCCGCTTTGACGGGATCAACATCATCAACACCGCCCGCAGCCTGGGCTGAGCGGAGTCCACGCAAACCGGCGGGGAATGGCGGCAAATGCGCACTCGTAACCGGGGTGCATGTCGAAAGTCACTACCGCTGCAGCGAGGTCCCCGCAAAAATCGAACCGTTCGCAGAGCACCGCGAAGCCATCGTCGTTTGTTGCCGTAACGCCCGCCGCGCGGGCCGTGTCCCTTGGAGAGCAGCCTTGCAAAGACGTGACTTCCTCGCCCTGACCGGGCTTACCGCAGGCGGCCTGATGCTGCCGTCGATCTTCGGCAAGGCCATCGCCGCCGAACAGCTGCTCACCGTGCTCGACCCGGCGCTGAAGAAGCGCCTGGCCGATGATGCGCTGAACGCCGCCCGCGCCGCCGGCGCTACCTACTGCGACGTGCGCATCGGCCGCTACCTGCGCCAGTTCGTGATCACCCGCGAGGACAAGGTGCAGAACGTGGTCAACACCGAGTCCACCGGCACCGGCATCCGCGTGATCGTCAACGGCGCCTGGGGCTTTGCCGCGACCAATGACCTGTCCCCGGCCGGTGTGGTCAAGGCCGCGCAGCAGGCCGCGGCCATCGCCCGGGCCAATGCCCGGGTGCAGACCGCGCCGGTGCAGCTGGCCAAGGCGCCGGGGTATGGCGAGGTGTCGTGGAAGACCCCGATCCGGAAGAACGCGATGGAAGTGCCGCTCAAGGACAAGGCCGACCTGCTGTTGGGGGTGAATGCCGCCGCCATGGAGGCCGGTGCCAGCTTCGTCAACTCGATGCTGTTCCTGGTCAACGAGCAGAAATACTTCGCCTCCACCGACGGCTCCTACATCGACCAGGACGTGCACCGGATCTGGGCGCCGATGACGGTCACCGCCATCGACAAGAGCAGCGGCAAGTTCCGCACCCGCGCCGGGCTGTCCTCGCCGATGGGCCTGGGCTTCGAATACCTTGACGGCGACGCCTCCAGCAAGACCGTGCTGCCCAATGGCGTGGTGGTCTACGGCCAGTCCTACGACATGCGCGAGGACGCCATCGCCGCGGCCAAGCAGGCGCAGGAGAAGCTCAAGGCGCCGTCGGTGAAACCGGGCAAATACGACCTCGTGCTCGATCCGTCGCACACCTGGCTGACCATCCACGAAGCGGTCGGCCACCCGCTGGAGCTGGACCGCGTGCTCGGCTACGAAGCCAATTACGCCGGCACCAGCTTCGCCACGCTGGACAAGCGCGAACAGCGTTTCCAGTACGGCAGCGACAAGGTCACCATGTTCGCCGACAAGACCCAGCCCGGTTCGCTGGGCGCGGTCGGCTACGACGATGAAGGCGTCAAGACCAAGCGCTGGAACCTGATCACCGACGGCAAGCTGGTGGACTACCAGACCATCCGCGACCAAGCCCACATCATGGGCAAGACCGAATCGGACGGCTGCTGCTATGCCGATTCGTGGTCCTCGGTGCAGTTCCAGCGCATGGCCAACGTGTCGATGGCGCCGGGCAAGACCCCGCTGTCGGTGGCCGAGCTGGTCAAGGACGTGGAGAACGGCATCTACATCATCGGCGACGGCTCGTTCTCGATCGACCAGCAGCGCTACAACGCGCAGTTCGGCGGCCAGCTGTTCTACGAGATCAGGAACGGCCAGATCACCGGCATGCTCGAAGACGTGGCCTACCAGATCCGCACGCCGGAGTTCTGGAACGCCTGCGTGGCCGTGGCCGATGAACGCGACTACCGCCTGGGCGGTTCGTTCTTCGACGGCAAGGGCCAGCCGGGCCAGGTCTCGGCGGTTTCGCACGGTTCTTCCACCGCCCGTTTCAACGGCATCAACGTCATCAACACCGCCCGCAGCCTCGGCTGACCGGTAAGGAGCCCCTGAACCATGAGCATCTTCACCGAACAGGAAGCCAAGGCCATCTTGGACAAGGTCATCGCGCTGTCCAAGGCCGATGAATGCACCGCCACGCTGGCCGGCTCGGTCGATGGCAACATCCGCTTCGCGCTGAACAACGTCTCCACCAGCGGCATCGTCAGCAATGCCGAACTGGCCGTGCAGGTCGCTTTCGGCAAGCGCGTGGGCACCGCCTCGATCAACGAGTTCGACGACGCCTCGCTGGAGCGCGTGGTGCGCCGCGCCGAGGACCTGGCCCGCCTGGCACCGGAGAACCCGGAGTTCATGCCGGCCATCGGCAAACAGCAGTACACACCCAGCCCGACCTTCAGCGCCTCCACCGCCGCGATCGATCCGGAGTTCCGCGCCCAGGTGGCCGCCGATTCGATCACGCCCTGCCGCGGCAACGGCCTGGTCGCCGCCGGCTTCCTGGAGGATGGCAACAGCTTCATCGCCACCGCCAACAGCAACGGCAATTTCGGCTACCAGCAGGCGACCAGCTTCAACTACACCTGCACCGTGCGCACCGAGGACGGCCGTGGCTCGGGCTGGGTCGGGCGCAACCTCAAGGACGCGGCCGATTTCAGGGCCAGCCAGGAGATCGAGATCGCCAAGCGCAAGGCGATCGAATCGGCCGAGGCAAAGGCGCTGGAGCCGGGCAAGTACACGGTGATCCTGGAGCCGGCCGCCGCCGCCGGCCTGATCAGCTTCATGATGAATTTCTTCGACGCGCGCGCGGCCGACGAAGGCCGCAGCTTCCTGTCCAGGAAGGGCGGTGGCAACAAGCTCGGCGAACAGGTCTACGACCCGCGTGTGACCATGCTCGCCGATCCGTGGCACCCGGACGCGCCGGTGCTGCCGTGGGATGGCGAAGGCATGCCGCGCGAGAAGCTGGCGATCATCGACAAGGGCAGGATCGCCAACCTCAACTATTCGCGCTACTGGGCGCAGAAGCAGGGCAAGACCGCCAACGCGCGGCCGGGCAACCTGCTGATGGCCGGTGGCGACAAGTCCACCGCCGAGCTGGTCAAGGGCACGCAGAAGGGCATCCTGGTCACCCGCACCTGGTACATCCGCATGGTCGATCCGCAGACCGTGCTGCTGACCGGGCTGACCCGCGACGGCACGTTCTACATCGAGAACGGCCAGATCAAATATCCGGTGAAGAACTTCCGCTTCAACGAGTCGCCGGTGATCATGCTCAACAACATCGAGGAGCTGGGCAAGCCGGTGCGCGTGGCCGGTGACGAGTCCAGCCTGGTGATGATGATCCCGCCGATGAAGCTGCGCGACTTCACCTTCACCTCGTTGTCGGACGCGGTGTAAGCGCGGACGGCAGCTGCTTCCACGGGCGATGTCTGGCATAACTGCCAGACATCGCGAGAGAACCGGGAGGCAGAATGAGCAGCTTCAGACGCTGGTGTCTTGCAGTTTTGATTTTCCTCGTAGTCCTGACAGCGGAAATCGCTATCGCAGTCCAGTTTCTCCCTGACGTTTCCAATAAGCAGTTCGATGACTTCATGCTTCTCTCCATGGGACTTGCGTTCTTCCCATTCTTCCTGCTGCTGATCGCTGCTGCAGCCGTGGTTTGCATCTTCATAGCGATCGCCGCAGCTGTTGCGAGCAGCGTCCTTCCCCGCCGGAAGGTCACGATCGGAGAGATTGCGGCGCGCAAGGATTGGGAGAATCAACGCAGGATGCGCGGCGGCAGGTGACTGCCACTCTTCCACTGAGGGTCGTTGCCCAATCGCTGCAACCTGCTCCAACCTTACTTACCAACCTTCCTGCACAACTTCATGTGGCAGCGAAGGGCCCAAGAGAACAGTTCCGCTTTGTCACAGTCAGGCCTAACGCGAGCGCAATTCCTCCACCTGCTGCTGGGCGGCACGGTGGCAGCGGCCTTGCCTTGGCGGGCTGAAGCCCAGGCCAGCCGTTACGACTTCTGGTTCACCCGATTGAAGTACGACTCCGGCGACTGGGATGTGGATGCGCGCATGCCATCCAACCTGCTCACCTCGCTGGTGGACTACACCACGCTGCGCGTGGATCCGAAGGAACACGTCATCGCGCTGGCCGATCCGAAGATGCTGGCCGCCCCGTTCTGCTATCTGGCCGGACACAAGCTGGTCGAGTTCAATCCGGACGAACGCCGCAACTTCGAACGCTACGTGCGCAATGGCGGCTTCGTCTTCGTCGATGACTGCAACCACGACATCGACGGCCTGTTCGCCACCTCGTTCGAGGCGCAGATGCGCAGCATCTTCGGTGCCAACGCGCTGAAGAAGCTGCCCAACAGCCATGCGCTGTACAACAGCTTCTTCAGGTTTCCCGAGGGTCCACCCGCCACCGGCTTCGAGCTCAACGGCTGGGGCGACGACCTGGTCCACGACTACCTGAAAGGGATCGAGATCGATGGCCGGCTCGGCGTGCTCTACAGCAACAAGGACTACGGCTGCGAATGGGACTACGACTGGCGCAACAAACGCTTCCTGGCCGAAGACAACACGAAGTTCGCCGTGAACATCGTGATGTACGCACTCACGCACTGACCCCACTGGTGACCGCATGACCGCTACCGATCTGGACTCCCTGCTGCCGCGTCTGGACACGCTGCGCAGCGCGCTCGCACAGGCCGTGGTCGGCCAGCACGAGGTGGTCGAACACCTGCTGATCGGCCTGCTGGCCGGCGGCCACTGCCTGCTCGAAGGGGCCCCCGGCCTGGGCAAGACGCTGCTGGTGCGCTCGCTCGGCCAGGCGCTGGAGCTGCAGTTCCGGCGTGTGCAGTTCACCCCCGACCTGATGCCCAGCGACATCCTCGGCACCGAGCTGCTGGAAGAAGACCACGGCACCGGCAAGCGCGCGTTCCGCTTCCAGCAAGGGCCGGTGTTCACCAACCTGCTGCTGGCCGACGAGCTCAACCGCACCCCACCCAAGACCCAGGCCGCGCTGCTGGAAGCGATGCAGGAGCGCACCGTCAGCTATGCCGGCACCACCTACGCGCTGCCGGCGCCGTTCTTCGTGCTGGCCACGCAGAACCCGATCGAGCAGGCCGGCACCTATCCGCTGCCGGAAGCCCAGCTGGACCGCTTCCTGCTGCACGTGCGGGTGGATTACCCCAGCGAAACCGAGGAGCGCGACATCCTCGCCCAGACCACCGGCAGCCACAGCGGCGTGGTGCCCAAGGTGATGGACAGCGATGCGGTACTGGCGTTGCAGGCGGCGGTGCGCGAGGTGCATGTCAGCCCCGACCTGCTCAGCTGGATCACCCGACTGGTCCGCGCCAGCCGCCCCGGCGAGGGCGCCCCGGCCGAGGTGAACAACTGGATCAAATGGGGCGCCGGCCCGCGCGCCGGGCAATCGCTGGTGCTGGCCGCCAAGGCGCGTGCGCTGCTGCAGGGCCGCTTCGCCGCGACCCGCGAGGATGTGCAGGCACTGGCCGCGCCGGTGATGCGCCATCGCCTGCTGCTGTCCTTCGCCGCCGAGGCCGAGCACAAGAGTGCCGATGACGTGATCGCCGCGCTGCTGCGCGCGGTGCCGTTCCCGGCCTGATCGATACGCCCGCCGCTCGCAATGGCCGCCCCGGTGCCCCCGCTGATTCCCGCCGATGTGCGCAGCCGCCTGCGCAGCCTGCGGCTGTGGCCGCAGCGGGCCAGCGGCAGCCGTGGCATCGGCGCGCATGCCAGCCGCAGCCGTGGTGCCGGCTTGGAGTTCGCGCAGTACCGCGCCTATGAACCGGGCGATGAACTGCGCCAGATCGACTGGAAACTCTATGCGCGTTCGGACCGCTTCTTCGTACGCGAATCCGAGCGCGAAAGCCCGATCACCGTCTGGCTGCTGCTCGATGCCAGTGCCTCGATGGCACAGGCCGACCAGACGCGGCCGGACTGGCAGCGGCTGGATGCGGCCAGGGCGCTGGCCGGCTGCGTGGCCGAACTGGCGATGCAGCAGGGGGACGCCTTCGGCCTGATCGCACTGGGCGGCGATGGCGTGCAGTTGCTGCCGGCCGGCAACGGCCTGCGCCAACGCGACCGCCTGCACCTGCAGCTGCAGGGATTGAAGGCTGCAGGGCAATGGCCGCCACAACTGAAGCTGTCACCCTTGTGGGAGCGCATCGCCCGCAATGATCTGGTGGTGATCATCGGCGACGGTTTCGACGAAGCCGGCATCGCGCTGGCCGAGCGCCTGGCCAGGGCCGGCCGCGATGTGATCCACCTGCAGTTGTTGACGGTGGAAGAGCGTGATTTCCCGTTCCGCGACGGCCACCGTTTCCGTGATCCGGAAACCGGCGATGAGCTGCTGGGCGATGGCGCAACGGTACGCGGCGAGTACCTCGCCCGCTTCAAGGACGCACAGCGCGTGCTGGATGCACGGCTGCAGGCCGCCGGCATCCGCCATGACACCGCCTATCTCGATGAAGCCATCGATGCACCGTTGCAGCGCCTGTTCGGGCGCCGTGCCGGGAGCGGTGCATGAGCCTGCTGTGGCTGTTCCCAGCCGGCTTCATCGCCTTGGCGGCACTGTTGCTGCCGCTGCTGATCCATCTTGCCCGCCGCAGCGAGCAACGCGTCATCGACTTCGCCGCGCTGCGCTGGCTGTCGGCCAGGCCGCGCCCGCGTCGCCGCATCCGTTTCGACGAATGGCCGCTGCTGGTGCTGCGCTTGCTGCTGCTTGCCTTGCTGGCCGTCCTGTTGGCACGGCCAGCACTGACCGGTGTGCCTGATACCCGGCCGCGCATCGCGGTAGTGCCCGGTGTTGATCTTGCCGCCGCCCAACGCAGCGTTGGCCATGCCGATGCCCGGTGGTTGTGGCTGGCAGCGGGCTTCCCCTCCATCGACAACACCGCAGCTCCGCAGGACTCGGAGTCGCCGTCCAGCCTGCTGCGCGAGCTGGACGCCAGCCTGCCGGCCGGCGCCCCGCTCACCGTGGTTGTTCCATCGGTGCTTGATGGGCTGGACGCGCAACGTCCTCAGCTGTCACGCACGGTGCGGTGGCAGGTGCTGGAGCAGACCGCCGCGACGGAAACGCCGACGACCGTCGCTGCGCCGCAGTTGCAGATCCGTCACGACGACGCTGGCACGCCGGGCGTGCGCTATCTCGATGCGGCCGCCAGCGCATGGAGTGGCGCCAGGCCACAGACGGCGGATGACACGGTCGCTTTCAGCGACGACAACGCGCTACGCGTCTGGCTGTCGGCCAAGCCGCTGCCCGCCGACACCAGCGCATGGCTGCAGCGCGGCGGCCGCCTGCTGGTGGATGCACGCACACCGGTACCTGCCGATGCCCAGCGCACACCGCTGTGGCGTGACGCCAACGGGGTACTGGTCGTGGAGCGGATTGGCACGGCGCACGGCCAATGGCTGCGCTGGGCAGCACCACTGCAGCCGGCAAGCCTGCCGGTGCTGCTTGATGCCGAATTCCCCACCGGGCTGCGTTCGGTACTGCAGGCGTCACCCACGCCGCAACGTGCCCCGGCCGCGACGATACCGCCGGAAACCGGTGCTACGCCCTATCCGCAGCCCGCAACCGAGCTGGGCCATTGGCTGCTGTTGGCCATCGCCTTGTTGTTCCTGCTTGAGCGCTGGCTGGCCAGCGCGCCGCGCCGGCGGGGCCAGCCATGAACGCCCCCACTTTGCTGCGCGCCGCACGACGCCGCACGCGGCTGATCGCGTTGTCCGCCGGCCTGCCGCTGGCCCTGGCGGTCGGCGTGCTGGCAGCGCGCATGTTCGGCGTCGACGCCGGTTACATCACCGCCACGGCAGCCTTGCTGGTGGCGGCGGGCATTGCGGTCTGGCGTGCACGGCGCCTGGATACGCGCTGGCTGGTCGCACGTCTGAACGATCATCCGCGCTTCGAGGACAGTGCCGATCTGCTGTTCGCCGCAGCGGCCACGCTCAACCCGCTGCAGCAACGCCAACGCCGCCATATCGAGCAGCGCCTGCAACGCGTTCCGCCGGACCTGCGCCCGCGCTGGCCCTGGCCGCGCGTGTTGCTGTGCTTTCTGTTTGCCGTGCTGATGGCAGCTGCCGCGCTGCTATGGCCGCGCAACGCGGTCAATCCACCCGCGGGTGCTGATGCAAGCCTGGCTGGCCGCGTCGCGGCGAACACCGCGCCCGTAGTGCGCGGTCGTTGGCTGCAGGTCACCCCGCCGGCCTACAGCGGCCAGGCGGCAACGGCCGGCGACACGCTCGATGCACGCGCCCTGCAAGGCAGCCGTCTGCAGTGGCGTCTGCAGTTCGGCCCCCAGCCACAACAGGCGTGGCTGCAGTTCCATGATGGTCGCCGGGTCGCCCTGCGGCGCGATGGCGACTACTGGCGCGGCAGCGACGTGTTGCTGCGCGCAGGCCTGTACCGCCTCCACACGACACCGGCCATGGCCGAGGCCGGACGCGCCTATCGGCTCGACGTGGTGGGGGATCGCCCGCCGCAGGTGAAGGTGATCACGCCGGCACAGACGCTCAGCCAGGCCGCACCGCGCCAGCGCACCTGGCAGCTGCGCTTCGAGGCCAGCGACGATTTCGGCGTGAACAGTGCCGCGACGCTGGCGATCACTACCGCCAAGGGCAGCGGCGAGAACATCACCTTCCAGCAGCGCCAGCTCACCCTGGCCGGTAGCGGACCGGTCACCGCACGGCGCTTCGCCTACACCGCCGACCTGGCCGCACTCGGCCTTGAACCGGGCGACGAAGTGGTCGCCCGCCTGAGCGTACGCGACAACCGCAGCCCGCAGCCGCAGGAGACACGCAGCGCCAGCCTGATCCTGCGCCTGCCCAGCGAGCAGCAGGTGCAGGCCAGCGACCTGGAAGAGGCGATCAAGAAAGTGATGCCGGCCTACTTCCGCAGCCAGCGGCAGATCATCATCGACGCCGAGGCGCTGTTGAAGCAGCAGCGCACGCTCGATGCCGACACCTTCGTCAAACGCGCCGATGCGATCGGCGTGGACCAGCGCATCCTGCGCCTGCGCTACGGCCAGTTCCTCGGCGAGGAAGCCGAGGGCGGGGCCAAACCGCCGCCGACCAGCGACGCGCCTGTTGCCGGTGCCGATGAGGGCCATGGCGAGGGACACGCGCAGGACGATGGCCACGACCACGGCGATGCCAGCCGCGACGCCGCACCGGTATTCGGCAGCGCCAGCGATGTGCTGGCCGAGTACGGCCACACCCACGACCACGCCGAGGCGGCGACGCTGCTCGACCCGCAGACCCGCGCCATCCTCAAGGCCGCGCTGGACCAGATGTGGCAGTCCGAAGGCCAGCTGCGCCAGGGCCGGCCCGCCGACGCGCTGCCGTATGCCTACAAGGCGCTGGGTTTGATCAAGCAGGTGCAGCAGGCCGAACGCATCTATCTGGCGCGGGTCGGCGATGAGCTGCCGCCGATCGACCTGGCCCGGCGCATGAGCGGCAAGCGCGATGGACTAGGCAACCGCGGCCTGGCGCTGCCCGCGCGCCCGCCCGACGATGGCACGGTCGGCGGGGCCTGGCGGGCATTGGCCACGGCTGGGACGCCGGTGGATCTGGACGCGCTCACGCGCTGGCTCGATACCCATCCCGACGCGGTTCCCGAGGTGCTGGATGTGGCCGCCGCCATCGACGCGCTGCGCCAGCAGCCGGACTGCCACAGCTGCCGCGTGCAGTTGCGCGACCAGCTGTGGCCGGCGCTGCAGCGCCCGTTGGGACCGCCGGCACGACGCGCCACCGCCGATGCCGCCGGGCGCCGCTATCTGGACGCCTTGGCCGCACCGCAGGAGCCCGCCCGATGATGTCCTGGCTGCCGTTGATCGTGATCGCACTGGCGGTGCTGCTGGCCAGCGCGCGCCTGAGCCGCGCGCCGCGTCCGGCACCGCTGCGCCTGGGCCTACTGCTGCTGTTGCAGCTGCTGGTCGCGGCGTTGCTGTATTTCACCCTGCTGCCGCCAGCGCGCCCCGGCCCGGCCGAGACCCTGGTCATCGCCACGCGCGGCGCCACCGCCGCGCAGCTGGCCGCGCAAGCGCCGGCCCGGCGTCTGCGCCTGCCTGAAGCCGCGCCGCTGCCGGGAGTGGCGCCGGTGCCGGATCTGGCCACCGCCTTGCGCCAGCATCCCGGTGCACGGGCGCTGGTGATCGTCGGCGATGGCCTGCCCGCGCGTGACCGCGACCTGCCATTGCCACCGTTGCAGTTCGTGCCGAGCCCGGCCCCGCGCGGACTGGTCGAACTGCAGGCCCCGCCACCGCTCGCGCCCGGCGCCCGCTTCAGCGTGGGCAGCCGCGTGCAGGGCCTGGCGCAGGTGCGGGTGGAGCTGCGCGATCCGGCCGGCCACCGGGTGGCCATCGCCACGCCCGATACGGACGGCCGCGTGCGGCTGCACGCCAGCGCGCGCGCGCCCGGCGACGTTGCATTTTCCCTGCGCGTACTCGATGGCACCGGCAAGGTGCTCGACCAGCTGCCGGTGCCGGTGCGCGTACGCGAGGTCCCGGCACCCACGCTGCGGCTGCTGGCGGCGGCGCCGGGGCCGGAACTGAAATACTTGCAGCGCTGGGCCAGCGACACCGGCGCCCGGCTGCAGACCGGTATCCAGGTGGGCGGCGGTGTGCAGCTGGGCGATGCGCCGCAGGCACTGGACGCGGCCAGCCTGGCACGGCTGGATCTGCTGCTGCTCGACGAGCGCCGGCTGGCCGCCCTGTCATCGGCACAGCGCGCGGTCCTCACCGAAGCCATGCGCACGGGCCTGGGCGTGCTGGTACGGATGGGCGGCCCGCTCGACGGCAACGCCCGCCGGGCGCTGCGCGACTGGGGGCTGGCCACGCGCGGCGGTGAACAGACCGGCACGCTGAAACTGCCTGGGGATTCCCGCGCTGGCGACACCGCATCCAGCACCCCGCTGCCGGCGCTGGAGCGCTTCCGGCTTGAAATCGAGGACGAGGTGGGCGTGCCGCTGCTGCACGCCGCCGATGGCAGCGGCATCGGCGCCTGGCGGGCGCTGGGCCAGGGCCGCCTCGGGCTGTTGCCGGTCAGCGACAGCTATACGCTGGTGCTGGCCGGCCATGGCGATCGCCATGCCGAACTGTGGAACCAGGTGCTGGCAACGCTGGCGCGGCCGCTACCCGCCGCCCCGCTGTCACCGCTACCGGCCTTGGGCTGGAGCGGCGAGCGCAACACGCTGTGCGACCTGCCTGCAGGCGCGCAGGTGATCGCCCCCGATGGCCGTCGCAGTGACCTGCTGCCTGATCCGCAGGCCGGCCACTGCAGCGGCTGGTGGCCGACCCGCCCGGGCTGGCACACGCTGACCGCCGGTGACACGCAGGCCGGTGTGCTGCTGCTCGATCCGGCCCACGCCCGCGCCCTGCATGCCCAGCAGACCCGCGAGGCCACCTTCGCCCTGCGCGGTCACGCCGGCCGCGGGGGCGGTGTACCCGTGCCGGTCCCCGGGCCGCGCTGGCCGTGGCTGCTGGCCTTCGTGCTGGGGGCGAGCCTGCTGTGGTGGCTGGAAAGACGCCGGCCGATCCAAACGCCTTCCCCGTAGCCCGGGCAAGCGCCGCGCACCCGGGAGCCTTTCGCGCAGAGCCCCGGGTGCGCTGCGCTTACCCGGGCTACAAGGTCTTCCCATCCACCCTCTGCCGGGCATTGCCCGGCACTACGCGGAGATCATTTCTTCGCGCTGAGGATCGGCGTCAGGTGATCGGGACGGCCTTCGATCCGCTGCAGCACCGGATAGCGCAGGCCGCCGTGGTAGTCGATCTCGAAGGTGCGGTACACGTCCATCTGCTTGACCAGCAGGCGGATCGGCGCGGTGTCGTCCTTGGCCGCGCGCACCGCGCCTTCCAGTTCCTCGGCGCTGTACTGCAGGTCGTTGACCGCAAGCAGCTGCATGCCGCTGCCGATACCGGCGTTGAACGCCGGGCTGTCCCAGCGCACTTCGGTCACCGTCCCGGCCGGGCTCACATTCAGGCCCAGCGAATAGATCAGGTTGACGCCGCGGCCCTTCATCATCGCCTTGAAGTAGGCGCTGGGCGTGTCCTGGTAGACCAGCTTCCAGCCGGCCGCCTCGAGACCATCGGTCAGGCCACGACGGCCGTCCACGCGCTCGGTCAGGAACCGCGCCCAGTCACCGGTGGGCTGCACCTGTTCCAGCGTCGCGGCCACGTCCTCGAAGGTGTAGGTGTCCGGCCGCTGCCACTGGCCGTCGTTCTTACCGAAGAACGCGCGGGCGAAATCGTCCAGGCTGCGCTTGCCGCCGCTGAGCGTGCGGATGCGCACATCGGCCTCCAGCCACAGCATCTGCCCGCCCTGGTAGTAGTCCTCGCTCATCTGGTAGCCGCGGTACGGCTTGGGCTTGCGCCGCGCGATCACCGGATCGTTGGTGGTATCGCCCAGCGAGCGCCACTCCAGACCGGGGCGGTTGTCGGCGTAGGTGGCCGCCACCATCGCCAGCGCATCGCGCGAGGCCTGCAGCGGGCGGATGCCCGAGCGCGCGGTCAGCACGTTGCCCCAGTACTGGGTCTGGCCCTCGTACACCCACAGCAGGCTGCCCTGCATCGGTACGTTGTAGTTGAGCGTGGCCAGATCGGCCGGACGCCGGTACTTGCCATCCCAGGAATGGGTGTACTCGTGGCCGAGCAGGTCGCTGCTGCCGAGCTTGGCGTCCCAGCCGCTGAAGTAGTCGCGGTCCTCGCTGTTCTCGCTGGAGCGCTGGTGCTCCAGGCCGATGCCGCCGAGCTGGCTGGTCACCGCGAACAGGAAGTCGTAGTGGTCGTAGTGCTCGGCGCCGAACAGCTTGCGCGCCTGGGTCACCAGCGCGCGGTGCTGCTCAATGTGCTCGGGCTTGGCCTCCAGATCCTTGGCGCGGTCGGCGAACACGTTCAACCGCACCGGGCGGGTGCCGGCCGGGGCCAGATCGAAGGTCTTGTGGTAGCGGCCGGCGAACACCGGCGAGTCCATCAGGATTTCCAGGTTGACCGGCGCGTAATGCACCGTGTCGCCGTCACGGCGCGCCACCTCCAGCGCGGACGCCGCCTGCCAGCCCTGCGGATAGCGCGCACTGGCTTCATAGGTGATCGCGTGCGCGGCATGCCCGGCCGGGTACAGCAGCATCGCGTTCCACTGCAGGTTGAGCATGTTCGGGGTCATCACCGTGCGGCCCTGCGCCGGATCGGTGGGACTCAGGAACTGGTAGTCCATGCGCAGTTCGGTGACACCCTCGGGCACCTGCACGTTGAAGGTGAACACATCCAGCGGATCACGCACCCAGTCCAGCCGCTGGCCGTTGCCGGTGATCACCAGCCCGGCCAGCTTCTCGATCGCGCCGCTGGCGGCGTGGTTGCCGGGCAGCCAGGCAGGGTAGTGGAAGCGCTGCAGGCCGGCCCGCACCGGCACCCGCTGGCGGATCTTGAACACGCGCTGGCCCAGCGCGGTGGCATCCACGTCCAGCCGGATCGTGCCCGGGTAGGCCGCCTCGCTGATCCGCACCCCGCGTGCATCCGTGTCCGGCACCCGCGGCGCGGCCGAGGCAAGTCCCGTGGCCGTCATCAACGCCACACTCAACGCCGCCAGTTGCAGTACACGCATCACGCAGTTCTCGATCAGGAAGGACCTTCCATCCTGTCGTGATGGCCGCGTGCGCGCATGAGCCGAACGGCATGGGCGCCGGTGCCAGCGGTCGCGGCAGTCAGCGCGGCGACCGCTGCGCCCGGCGCTGGATCATTTGTTGCCGCCGGCTCTGGCGGCCATCGCCTTGTGGCTGGCTTCCATTTCCGCGCGGCTGATCATCCCGTTTTTGTCGGTGTCGGTACTGTCGAACATCTTCTTCGTGGCGGCGGCGTACTCGGCGGCGGAGAGTTTTCCATCACCATCGCCGTCCATCATCCTGATCCGGTCGGCTGCGGGCGGCTGCCGCATCGGGCGGTCCTTGCCCATCGCCATCGGGGACTGGTCCATCTCCGCGGCGGTGACGAACCCGTCCTTGTTGGCATCCATCGTCTCGAACTTCATCCTGGCCGCGTCGGCATGCTCGCTGGCCGAGACCATGCCATCGCCGTTGGCATCCATCGAGCGGGCTTTCTCTTCGGCGTGGGCGGCGACGCCCAGTAGCAGGCCGGCCAGCACGAGCGGGGTGGAAGCGATGCGTTTCATCGTGTTCTCCAGGAAAGGCCGCCACAGGCGGCGGGGCGTGGGCGAACGCTGCGCGCGGCCGGGTTTGGCGCATGTGAATTCATCCGGCGCGCGATACGCGGCCATGCAAGGTGTTCAGCGGCCGGCGGGCCCGGCTAGGCCTGCAGCTGCACCAGCGGCGCGAAACCACCGTAGATCAGGCGCTTGCCGTCAAATGGCATCGGGTTGTTGGCCGGGTCCATGCGCGGGTCGTCCATCATCTTTTCCATCGCCGCATCGCGGGTGGCCTTGTCCGGCCATTCGATCCACGAGAACACCACCGTCTCATCGTCCTTGGCCTGCACACAGCGGAAGAAATCGGTCTGCGTGCCGTGCGGGACGTCGTCGCCCCAGCACTCGACCACGCGCAGCGCGCCCAGCTCGATGAACACCGCATCGCCAGTGCGGGCATGGGCAATGAATTTTTCCTTGTGGGCCGTGGGCACGGCCAGGACGAAACCATCGACATACGACATGGGGCAGCTCCGGGGTGATGACGACCGGGAGGGCCGTCTTCCACAGGTCCGCGCGCAATGGCGCGAAGAAGCGCCACCTTGCCGCAGGCGATGTTGCGACGATGGCAACACGCCGCATTCATCGCCGGTGGGCCACGGCCGCGTTCAGCCGAAGGTGAAGGCGTACACCTTCATGCCCGGGTCGAGGAACTCGATCTCGAACAGCCGTTCGCCGCCGCCGGCCTGCTGCCGCACCAGCTGGTACAGGCGGTGCTCGGTGACCACCCCCTGGCCGTCGGCATCGGTGTCCACGCCGTGGTCGGCGCCCGGCGCCTGCCCGTCCAGACGGATGCGGAAGCGCAGCGGTTTGCCACCGCCGGCCGGGCCGAGCACCAGATGCAGGTCGCGGCCCCGGAAGCGGTACAGCACGCGCGCCCCGGCGGCCTCGTTGCGGGCGAACTGGCGCTGCACGTTCCAGCGCCCGTCCAGCGCCCACTGGTCCGGACGCAGCTGCGACGGTGCGCGGTAGTCCCAGCCATCGTCGTAGACCAGCCGGCCGCCGGCGAAGTTGGCCGCACGTTCGTAACCGATATAGGTTTCCGGCGACTGCCGCAGGCCGGTGGAAGGCGCGGCCTGCGCCCCGGCCGCGCGCGGCGCGGTGCCGGCCGCCGGCAGCGCGGCATCGCCGGCCTCGCGCAGCAGCTGGCGGATCACCGCCTCGCTGCGCGCATAGTTGCCCTCGCCGAAATGCCGGTAACGCACGCGGCCGTTGGCATCGATGAAGTAGTGCGCCGGCCAGTACTGGTTGTTGAACGCGCGCCAGATCGCATAGTCGTTGTCCAACGCCACCGGATAGCCGATGCCCAGCTCGCGCACCGCCCGGCGCACGTTGCCCGGATCCTTCTCGAAGGCGAATTCCGGGGCATGCACGCCGACCACCACCAGCCCCTGCGCGGCGTATTTGTCCGACCACGCGCGCACATACGGCAGCGCGCGCAGGCAGTTGATGCACGAGTAAGTCCAGAAATCGACCAGCACCACCTTGCCGCGCAGCGCCGCATTGTCCAGCGGCGGGCTGTTCAACCACAGCGTGGCGCCGGCCAGCGGCGGCATCGGGCCCAGGTCGGCCAGCAGCACCTCGGATTCGGACGCCGGCTGCGCCACCGCCGGGCCGCCCGGCGGCGGCTTCAAGGTATCCAGCAGCTTCTGCTCCAGTGGCCCATTGCTGGCCAGCGACACCCGGGTCAGCAGCCCGGTATCCAGCCCGAGGGCGATCGCCGCCACCCCTGCCAGTACCAGCACGCCCAGCGCGCGGCGCAACCATTGCCCGGCGCCGAGGGTGCGTTTCATTGCTGCGAACACGCGCCCGCCGATCAGCAACGCCAGCGCCAGCGAGGTCGCGGCCCCGGCGGCGTACACCAGCAGCAGCACCGCGGTGGCCACGCTGGCGCCGTTGATCGCCGCGGCGGTCAGCAGCAGGCCCAGGATCGGCCCGGCGCACGGCACCCACAGCAGGCCGGTGGCCACGCCCAGCCCGAGCGCGGCCCAGATCGAATCGCCGCCGGCATCGGCCCGTTGCGACAGGCGCTGGCCCACACGCACGAACGGCCGGCTGACCCATTCGGCCACCCGTTCGGACAGCAGCGTCAGCCCCAACAGCGCCAGCACCGCCAGCGCGATCCAGCGTCCGTACTGGTTGGCCCGCACCGCCCACGCGCCACCGACCGTGGCCAGGCTGGCCACCAGCGCGAAGGTCACGCCCATGCCGATCAGCAGCGGCAGGCCATTGCGGCGGAACGGGCGGTCGGCGCGGGCGAACACGAACGGCAGCACCGGCAGGATGCACGGGCTCAGGATCGTGAGTACCCCGCCCAGGTAGGCGATCAGCAGGAAGACCATCAACGTTTCTCCTCAACGGCGCGGCGACCGGACGCGCGCCCGCAAAACCCCAGCGACGGTGCGCCGGCCCCCATGTGCCCGCCGTGAACCCGGTGCCGGGCGATGAAGAACCGTCGGCCCGCACGCGGCGGCGGCGCCGCTTGCGCATCTGCCGTCATGGCGCCGCGCGTCCCGGATCGCAGATAGACCAGTACCGCCGAATGCGGAGCCCTGGCTGTTTGACGTCTCCCGCTGCGGGCCTCAGGCATACCGCACCTTGCTGCCTTCCACCTTCACCACCCCGGCCTTCGTCAGCCCCGTAATCAGCGCATCCACTTCCTCGGCCTTGATCTGCTTTTGGAAAGTGGCAGCCACGTGCTTCTTCAATGCCGCCAATGTTCCTGGCTTGTTGCTTTTCATTTTTGCCAACGCCAACTTCGTCTTTTCGAGGCGCTGCGCTGCAGTCATTACCTTGTCCACCGGCACCTTTGGCTTGGCCGGTGTGGGGGCCTTCTCCACTATCACCGTCACCGCATTCACGGCGGGCTTGACCACTGGCTTCGCCTCCGGCGTCACCGCGGGCGCTGCGGCAACGGCTTTTGCCACCACCGGCTTGAACAGCGGCATCTGCGCAATCGCCCCCGACCGGCACGCAAATGTCTTCTTCGCCTTCAGGTGTTCGATCAGCGGATCAAAGCCGGTATCTCTGGAAATGATGTGGAAGAACCCGCGCGGGTCCTCGCACGCCAGCTGGCCGATATAGAACGCGATGTGGAAGTCCAGCGCATTGGAGCCATTGCCGGAAATCCGCACGTAGTCGGCCCGCTCGCGCATGGCCTGCATCTGGATCGCCAACTCGGATGACAGCTTGGTCTGGGCGGCGCCTACGAATACCCACAGGCGGACATCCTCCCGGTCCAGCAGCTTCAGATCGGTGGGCTGCACGTTCTCGTGATCGATCAGCACGTAATTGATGCGCCGGTTCTCAACCAGCGGTGTAGCGACGACTTCGGCCAGCATTCCCTGCGCACTCCCTGTTGCCCCGGAGCCATCATTACCCCGCAACCACCGACATTCCAAGCAGCACTTTCCCTACGCCCGTATGCGGCACGCCCTGATCGTAAGAGGCATGGGCTTGAAATAAGCCGCCGCGTGAACGAGTCTTCACCAAGTCCGATTCCGCAGGGAATCACAGGGGGACACATGGAATGTGTTTTGTCCGCACGCGCTGTCGTGCGGTGGATCGTGATAACCGGGATGTTGTGCAGCACCGCCGTCCACGCACAGACGGTGCGCTCGGCGGTGGGCACGCAGCAGCGCCAATACATTCCGCCGCCACGGCAGCCGCACAACTCGATGGCGCGTGACACCACGGCCTTCAACTGCGAGCAGTACCGCAACCACCCGCATCCGGGCATGGCCGGTTACTGCCAGGGCATCGAAACCATGACCCTGCAAGGCGAAGCCCGTCGCCAAGGCCGCCCCGCACCCTCGTCTTCCATCATCGAATTACCGCCTTTGGGCTCTGAGTCGGCCAAGGCGCTGGGCTATGCCTGCGTTGGGGGACAGGCGTTCAAGCGGTTGAAGAATGGCTGGGAGCAGGTGTCGGCTGCTGCGGGTGGGTGGCAGAGGTGTCGGTAAGTGAACCTGACCCCGTTACTCTACTCGGAAACCAAATAGACAGCCTCTAAATTAAAATAAAACAATTAATTAAGAAGAACCACCAATGATAAATGTCGCATTCCGATTATTACTTACGCTCAACGCAACGTCCCTGCTCGTTATTATATTCATGGTTCAAAAAAGTTACACGCTTGGATATTTCCTAAAAAACTCCAACAACTTTGATTGCCTTGATGCATTACCACCAGCGGCATCGTATGCCCTGTACTTGCTAATCCCAATAGCCTCCACCGGACTCAGCATTTCATTAAGCAAAAAACTTGGGAAAGATGAATTCAAATCAGGCGAAGTATCGAGCATCGGACATGCGAACAATAGCTTTTTACCCAGCTACCTAGGCTACTTTTTCGTAGCGCTCAGCATCGGAAACTGGGAAACATTACATGTGGTATACGCCGTTCTTTTTACTTTCACGTTTTTATCCCAAGCCCTGTACTTCAACCCATTGTTTCTGATTTTTGGATATGAGTTCTACAACGTAACAACTAAAAACGGAACAACCATATTCCTAATAAGTCGCCGAAAGTACAAAAATCCTAACGACGTGACGATTCCAGCTGCCTACAGAATCAACGATTACACTTTTATTGAGAGAGAGCAAGAATGAATTTCGTTTTGGCCAAGGTAAAAAGGCTCACCAAGGCGCCGTTCTTAAAAATTATTTCAGATTACACGCTATACGAAAACATAAATGTCAATGTAGACGCCTGCATTAAATATCTGCCAGGTCATAATCTGGATGAAGAGTCATGGTTCAAAATTGAGCTATTTAGCAAACAACCATTTTGCATCGAATTTATTAAGAAAAAGATAGATTCAAAGGACTACAACAATATAGAGAAAAAGCAATTTTCAAACATATCATTCATCCTCTCCGTCCAAGCAAATGATTTCTATTTCCAGAAAATTACACCAGCCCTGATTTTGAACAAAAAGACCCTAGGCTTTGGCGAAGCAGTTGAGATTGAAGAGGGTAGTAATCGGCTAATAATCAATAAACTGCCAGACGCAGTATATATAAGCGCTCATGACACATTGATTTTTCGCAACCTAGCGACAATCTCAGGAATTTTCAAGGGAATCGACCAGCTTTACCGGGAGGCCACTCAACAAGAGACAACGGCCTTTTTAGAGATGAATTTTATAGATCTGAAACAAGACTACGGCCCGGACAGAGTTTCAAAGCCCAATCGAAAAAGAATCGCCCTGGCGATGGATTCACTCGAAAAAATGTCGCCTAAAGACAAAGAAGACATCCTTGATTACATCAGCAAGTATTGCACGAATAAATTGATCTTCGATAAGGATAAAAATACCTTTGAAATATCAACCGATGATCAACTAAAGCTACTTCTATACGGAATCGAACAGCGCTTCTATACAACGCTCCTCGGCAATGAAAAGAGAATTGCAAATTCCGTACAGCCAATCGATTAGTAGATTTTGATTAGACAATGCAGTAACGGGGTCAGGTTGGCTTTTCAGCTTCTGCATTCCGCTTTTTACCTTCCCTCCCGTAAAGCATGGCCAATGACTGGCGCGGATACCCGCAGGGCGACGCGCAGGAGCGCGTCGTTTTTCGCCGGTACAGGGATGTGCCGTCGAAAAATGCGCCGGGCAGTGGCGAACCCGCGCAACGCGCGGGCATGCGTCCCGGGTGTGCTTTCTTTTTGGTTACTTTTTCTTTGCACAGGCAAAGAAAAAGTGACTCGCGCATCGCAGGTGCACGAAAGCCTTTCCGATGAGGGCGGAGAGCGCAGGCCGGGAACGATCATTCCGAGCTCAGAGCTCGGACAGCCGAGCAGATTGCCTGGAGCGTCGAGCTATTTGCTCCATCGACCGAGCTTTTTGCCCGGAAGCCCGAGCTTTTTGCTCCGAAGACCGGGCAGATTGCCCGAAGCGTCGAGCTTTTTGCTCGGAGACCCGAGCAATTTGCTCCGAACGCCGAGCTCCCCTACCCCGCACGCCGGGCTTTTTGCTCCGAAGACCGGGCAGATTGCCCGGAGCGTCGAGCTTTTTGCTCGGAGGACCGAGCAATTTGCTCCAAACCCCGAGCTCCCCTGCCCGGTACACCGGGCTTTCTGCTCGGAAGACCGGGCAATCCGCTCCGAAGGCCGGGCTTTTTGCTCGGCGGTCCGGGTGATTTGCTCGGCAGCCCGAGCAAATTGCTCCGCACACCCCACGTCGGCCCCGGTTTTCCGGCCGGCGGCCGTCACGCCGGCTTGACGGTTTCCCGCCGGCTGGCTATCAACACCGGTACATCACCGGGGAATCACCATGCGTACCGTCCTGTCCGGCAGCCTTGCCGCGCTGCTGTTGCTCGCCCTGCCCGCCGCGGCCCACCAGCCCATCGCCAGCGCGCGGGTGGCCTTCGACCGCGACGGGGTGACCGCCAGCCAGGCGCAGGGACTGGCCGATGTGGCCGCGCAGCGCGCGCTCAGCGTGGATAATCCGGTGCGGATCGCCTCGATCTCCAAGCTGGTGCTGGCCATCGGCGTGATGCGGCTGGTGGAGGAAGGCAAATTCGACCTGGATACCGATGTCTCCACCTACCTGGGCTGGCCGCTGCGCCACCCGCGCTTTGCCGATACCCCGATCACGCTGCGGCTGATGCTCTCGCACCGCTCCGGGCTGACCGATGACGCCGGCTACTGGGCCACGCCGCTGGATGGCGACATCCGCGAGATCCTGGATGATCCGCGCGCCTGGGATACGCACGCGCCGGGCACCTGGTTCCGCTACACCAACCTCAACTCGCCGCTGGTGGCCTCGATGATGGAGCGCGCCACCGGCGAACGCTTCGACCTGCTGATGCAGCGGCTGGTGCTGCAGCCGGCGAAGATCACCGCCTGCTACGGCTGGGAGAGCTGCGATAGCGCCACCGCCGCGCGCGCGGTGGTGCTGTACGACGAAGCGGGCAAGCCGGCGGTGGATGACAACCACGGCGCCAAACCCGCGAAACAGGGGTCAGAGTCGATTTTCGCTCATTCCCACACCCAAACGTAGGCGCGTAAAAATCCGGCTTCATCGCGTTGGGGGCGCGATATCAATGCGGTTTCTGATTAAGTATGGAACAGGTCTGGTGGGTGCCGGGTTGCTGTTGGCGGCATGGACGGCAGCCCATGCGCATTCCGGTGGCCTGAACAAGGAGGGCTGCCACAACGACGCAAGAACGGGGGCTATCACTGTCATCGCGGGGCGGCCGGCACCAGTACGCCCCGATCCACTTTCCAGCCGGCGTCGTTGACTCCTTCCCCGGCTGCGTCATCACTGGGTGGCAGGGTTTTCCGCAATTGCGATGAAGCCCGCGCAGCAGGTGCCGCGCCCGTGCGGCGCGGTGATCCCGGTTATGGCCCGCACCTGGACCGCGATAACGACGGTATCGGCTGCGAACCCTATCGCGGCCGGTAAAAAAAAGGAAGACAGGGATCAGAGTGGATTTTCGCCATCTCAGCAAATTGTTAGGAGCGGCTGGAGTACATGCCCCTATTGCCATTAAAGACGAAAGAGCTGGATATGAAATTTAGTTATGGCTTTCGCTCCCGCCTTACTCTTATCGCTACAGCCGGGATATTGCTATTAATAGGCGTGAAATTTCCATCGAAGCCCCTCACTCTTGGCTTGGTAATTGGTGTTATTTCATTCCTGGTTGACCTCCTATTGCTACGGAGAAGTGTCGGGGATGGATGGAGCCCTTGGGTAATCTACATCGGGCTTGCATTACTTATTATTGCGAATCTCCTCTTTGATCCGGGCAATGCTGTGCATGAAAAGTTAACAGTCATGGCTAGCGGCGGTATTTCCTGGTCTGCTTGCTGGATACTGGTATTAGTTATTTTCAAAGAACCTAAAGAAAAGCAGCGGCGGTAACGGCGGTTACGGGGCAAGTTGGCTTCTAGGGAGAAGATCATGAAGTTTTCGATGTTTTTCGCACCGCTGATTTTTCTCATGGGAACCACCGCCGTTCTGGGTAATGAGGTGGCTTTCGCGCAGCCAGCTGATTCGCGAAACGAAATTCCCGCAACTGAAAAAAATCAGGATTTCGACGAAGAGTGGCTCAATGCCGAGTTACTGGCCTACGAGAAGCGATACGAGGCTGAGAAGACGAGAGAGCAGGCGCGCAAGGTAGGGAACACAATAATCATTGTGTTCACTGGCGTTGGCATTTTTTTGTTGTTTGCGAAATGGTGGAGCTTGGGAGGTAGAAAGGAAAAACGTTTCCCGGGTGTATTGCTGGCTGCCCCATGGCTCATTGGCGCCATCTATTTTGGCGTTGCTGTCTATTATGAATTGGCGCTAGGGCATGCAGGAGTTTCATCCAAAGCGGGCATATCGACAGTTTCTCGGGATAGAGAGCCATTCTTGTTCTATTTGGCGATTTATTTAAAGGCGGCACTGGCAGCAATCCTTTTATTTGTATCGCACAGGAAGGCATTCCCCAAAAAAAGCAGATGACCGGAAGTGAGTGCCCGAGGCATGCTCAGGTAGCGAGGTCAGGTTGGCTTTTCAGCTTCTGCCTTCCGATTTTGACGTTCACCCCGTAGAGCATGGCCAATGACCGGCGCGGATACCCGCAGGGCGACGCGCAGGAGCGCGTCGTTTTTCGCCGGTACATGGATGTGCCGTCGAAAAATGCGCCGGGCAGTGGCGGCCCCGTGCGCAGCGCGGGCATGCGTCCCGGGTGTGTTGACCAGCCATTCGGCTGTTGGAAAAGCGCCTCTTTTGGTTACTTTTTCTTTGCACAGGCAAAGAAAAAGTGACTCGCGCACCGCAGGTGCACGAAAGCTCTTTCTGCCTTTGCCTTCTCGCACTAAGCGCCCGAACAAAAGCTTCCGTACGCTTCGCGCCCGGGTAACTTTGACCAGCCATTCGGCTGTTGAAGAACGTTTGACGCAGCAAAACTAACCAACGGAGCGTAGCGACGAACGGCGAAGCCGGCCCGAAGGGCGAGCACCGAGGGTGCGAGTCAAACCGCTTCCGCCGGACGCATGCCGATGCGGTGCAGCCGCATCGGTGCCCTGCGCTTCTCGCGGAACGGGGCGGCGCGGAACTCGCTGCGCTCAGACACCCGCGCCTTATTCCCCCGCTCCGCTGCGATGCTCGGCATGCTTTCACGGCTTGGGCACGTCAACAGCGGAAAGCAGAAAGCTTCGCGGCACCGCAGCGGCACACCGGGGATGACTGTTCCGAGCTCAGAGCTCGGACAGCCAAGCATATTGCCTGGAGCGTCGAGCTAATTGCTCCATCGACCGAGCTTTTTGCTCGGAAGCCCAAGCAATCTGCTCCGAACGCCGAGCTCCCCTACCCGGCGCGCCGGGCTTTTTGCTCCGAAGCCCGAGCAGATTTGCCCGGAGCGTCGAGCTTTTTGCCCGGAGACCCGAGCAATTTGCTCCGAACGCCGAGCTACCCTACCCGGCACGCCGGGCTTTTTGCTCCGAAGCCCGAGCAGATTTGCCCGGAGACCCGAGCAATTTGCTCCGAACGCCGAGCGCCCCTACCCGGCACGCCGGGCTTTTTGTTCCGAAGCCCGAGCAGATTGCCCGGAGCGGCGAGCTTTTTGCCCGGAGACCCGAGCAATTTGCTCCGAACGCCGAGCTCTCCTACCCGGCACGCCGGGCTTTTTGCTCCGAAGCCCGAGCAGATTGCTCCGCGCACCCCGCTTGGCCCCGGCTTTCCGGGCGACGGGCGTCACGCCGGCTTGACGGTTTCCCGCGGGCTGGCTATCAACACCGGTACATCACCGGGGAATCACCATGCGTACCGTCCTGTCCGGCAGCCTTGCCGCGCTGCTGTTGCTCGCCCTGCCCGCCGCAGCCCACCCGCCCATCGCCAGCGCGCGGGTGGCCTTCGACCGCGACGGCGTCACCGCCACCCAGGCCCAGGGGCTGGCCGATGTGCAGGCCCAGCGCGCGCTCAGCGTGGAGGATCCGGTGCGGATCGCCTCGATCTCCAAGCTGGTGCTGGCCATCGGCGTGATGCGGCTGGTGGAGGAAGGCACCTTCGACCTGGATACCGACGTGTCGACTTATCTGGGCTGGCCGCTGCGCCACCCGCGCTTTGCCGACACCCCGATCACGCTGCGGCTGATGCTCTCGCACCGCTCCGGGCTGACCGATGACGCCGGCTACTGGGCCACACCGCTGGATGGCGACATCCGCGAGATCCTGGACGATCCGCGCGCCTGGGATACGCACGCGCCGGGCACCTGGTTCCGTTACACCAACCTCAACTCGCCGCTGGTGGCCTCGATGATGGAGCGCGCCACGGGCGAGCGCTTCGACCTGCTGATGCAGCGGCTGGTGCTGCAGCCGGCGCAGATCACCGCCTGCTACGGCTGGGAAAGCTGCAATGCCGCCACCGCCGCGCGTGCGGTGGTGCTGTATGACGCCGCGGGGAAGCCGGCGGTGGATGACAACCGCGGCGCAAAACCCGAATGCAATGTGCGCCGCGCCGCCAACGGCAGCTGTGACCTGGCGTTGTGGCAGCCGGGCCGCAATGGCGGCGCGTTCTCGCCGCAGGGCGGGCTGCGGATCAGCGCCACCGCGCTGGCGCGGGTCGGCCGGCTGCTGCTGGGCAAGGGTGAGATCGACGGGGTGCGGGTGCTCAGTCCGGCCTCGGTACAGACCCTGCTGACCCCGCAGTGGGTGTACGCGCCGGGCAACGGCCAGACCTGGGAGGACGGCGAGCCGGAGCCGCCGCCGGGCCAGCCGCGCGCCACGATGTGCCGCTACGGCCTGTCCACCATCACCCTGGCCAGCGGCCACCCGGACTGCGGCGATGACCCGTTCGGCGACGGCATCGTGCGCGTGGGCCATTCGGGCAACGCCTACGGCCTGCGCTCGGGGCTGTGGATCGACCCGGCCAGCGGCACCGGCGTGGCCTACTTCGCCACCGGCATGGACGGCGCCCCGGCCGGCACACACTCGGCCTATACCGCCGAGGAGGAGCGGCTGGCGACCGGGCGGTAAACCGTCGCCGCAACACCGCGACCTAACGAAAGGGCTGCCAGAAGGCAGCCCTTTTTGTTGCGACGGGCGGGAATCGAACGCGACGCGTGGAGCTACGGCGACCGGTTCCGCGCGGGGGGGATCAGCCTTCGGCGTCGGCCTCGCCAGCATCGTCCTGCAGCATGGCCAGGTGCGCGGCCAGCGCCGCCTCATCCACGATCGGCGCGTCGCTGATCGAGCCGGCGTCCACGCGCCAGTCGCCGTCGCGGTTGAGCAGCCGGTAGCGGACCTTCTCGGTGCGCTGGCGGGTGCCGTTGTACAGCGGAATATCGCCGTACCGGGCCGCCGGCGGCAGCACGTAGGCGACCTCGGCGATGCAGCTGCCGGTGCTGCAGCGCAGTTTGCCGATGCGGTGGGTGCTGGCCACGGAGATCGTGTCCGCGCCGATGGTTTCGTAGTCGGCCGGGGCGTGGACCAGCGGCGCCAGCGTGTCCGGGTCCGTTTCCAGCCGGCCGCCGGAAAGTTCGAATCTCACGAACGCGTCCAGCGCCTGCTCCGGGGTCGGCCAGGCGAAGGCGGTGGCGGGGAACAACGCGGCGCAGAGGACAAGTGGCTTGAGCATGGTGGGTCTTCCGGTCTCCACAGGTGGACGCCCAGAGGGCGGGCAGCGGAGCATTGCACATAACCGCGCTCGTATTCATTCATGTGAAAAAGAAGTCGGATGGCGGCGCCGCGCGTGTCCCCGGCGCACGCTGCAGGGGGCATGGATGCGGGATGCGGGATGCGGGATCGTCAGGGTCCGGCGGCGGCACGTTTTCTGAAATGGAAAACCGCGGCCGAGGCCGCGGTTTCTGTTGGAACCGTTCCAGTCGTCCGCCAGCGCGGGCGGTCGGGGCGGCGTCAGCCGGTTTTCCGCGCCGCATCGGCCATGTCGAACACCGCCAGCGCGACATGGCCGAACAGCACGGTCGCCAGACACGCATATGTCAACGGCAGCAGGGGAAAAACAGAGTGGGGAAGCAACTGCAAACTCCCGGCGATGGAGTTGCCGGTAAACAGGAAATAGCCGGGCAACCCGATCAACAGGATGAGAGCGAAGGCCATCAAAATGGCCCAGGCCAGCCTGATGAAAATCTTGGCGACGAGTCTTCCAGCACGGTAATGGGTCAGCACGTTGATCCTCGAAAGTCGGTCAGGGGAGCGGCGGGTTATGCACATTCATATATACGCGATACGCCTTCGTCGTGTTCACCCCACATGGCAGCAGTCGCAGTGATGCATCACCGCTTTCAGACTCCTCCCGCCGTGCCGCTCATTACCGATCGCGGCGACCAATCAGACCCGACCAAATCGATTCAGGATGGGGTGCCTCTGGCGCGGCGCTTTCCGCGGTAGAGCTTCAGCCGGACAACAACCATGCCCTGCGCGCGGCCGGCGCGTGGAAGCTCCACGCCACGAAGCGGCTCTGTTTGTGGCCCTGGGCCATGGCCACCTCGCGCACCTCGGCGGCGCCGGCCTTGGCCAGCTGTTTGTGCAGGTCGGGCAGATGCTCGCTTTTGGCCACCAGCGAGGAAAACCACAGCACCTGGGTCTGGAACACCACGCTTTCCTTGATCATCCGGCGCAGGAACGAGGCTTCGCCGCCGGTGCACCACAGCTCGTTGGCCTGGCCACCGAAGTTCAATGCCGGCGCCCGGCTGCCGCGTGGCGCCGGCGCGTTGCCGAGGTTGCGGCGCTTGCGCTGGCTGCCCTGCGCGGCCTCTTTGGCCGAGCTGTGGAACGGCGGATTGCACATGGTCAGCTGGAAGCGGTCCTGCGGCTGCAGCAGTCCGGCGAACAGGCTGCCACGCGCATGCTGCTGGCGCAGCTCGATCACCTTGGCCAGACCGTTGGCCTGGAGGTTGGCGGCGGCGCACTGCAACGCGCCCGGATCGATATCGCTGCCGACGAACGACCAGCCGTATTCGGCCTGCCCAAGCAGCGGATAGATGCAGTTGGCGCCGACGCCGATATCCAGCACGCGCACGTGCGGTCCGCGCGGGATCGTGCCGCCGGCATCGGCGGCCAGCAGATCGGCCAGTCCGTGCAGGTAGTCCACCCGGCCCGGCACCGGCGGGCACAGGTAGCCCTCGGGAATATCCCAGTGCCTGATGCCGTAATCACTGGCCAGCAGCGCGCGGTTGAGCTCGCGCACCGCCAGCGGATCGCTGAAATCGATGCTCTGCGTGCCCGCCGGCGTGCGGACCAGGTGCGCCTTCAGCGCCGGGTTGGCGGCAACCAGCCGTGGCAGGTCATAGCGGCCCTGGTGGCGGTTACGGGGATGCAGGCCGGGCGTCGCCGCGGCAGGCGTGGCGGCGGTACGCCGCGGTGACGGGCGCGGGGATGGGGAATTCATGCACGTATTAGACGCCATGGGGAGCGCCGGATGCAGCCACCGCAAACGCTCCGGGCCGTACCGCCCGGCAGACACGGGCAGTGCGTGGACACCGGTCCGGGAGGACCGGGCACCGTTTCCGCAGGTCAGGAGGCAACCGCGGCCGTAAGGCGTTCCAGTTTCTGGACATTTTCCGGCGTCAGGCCGCCATCTTCCGCAATCCGCCTGGCCAGGGCGGCCACGGTGGCGGCATGTGCATCCCCCAGCACTTCGGCTTCACCCCGGCTGGCATCGATCACCGTTTTGCCGGGCAACTCCAGCTGATTGAAGATCTCGCGGCAGCGCTCCAGATTCTGGGCCGTTTCAAAATGATTGGGCACATCACCGCGCGCGCGGATCCGCTGCAGCCCCTGCGCCGGCGTCAGGTCCAGCAAAAGCAGCAGATCCGGCCGGGGTGCGAAATCATTGGAATGCAGCATTTGCTCCACCGGCAGACCCGCAGCGCCCTGATACGCCACCATCGAAGGGAAATAGCGATCCAGGATGACGATCTGCCCCCTGTCCAGCGCCGGCCGGATGATCTCTTCCACATGCTGCTGGCGATCCAGAAGCAGGTATTCCACCTCCTCTTCCGGGCGGAGCCTTCCGGTAGCCGCGGTTTCCCGCAGGCGCGTCCCCCAGGGGCCATTGGTCGGCTCCTTGCTCAGGACGACTTCCGCACCGGCAGATTCCAGCACCCCCGCCAGTTTGCGCGCGAGGGTGGATTTGCCAGCGCCATCAATGCCTTCGATGGCGATGAGCAGGCCGCCAGTGATCTTTTCTTTGTTCATGGCGCTACTTTAACGGAACCCGCCGCGCCCACCCAACGGCGGTGACGGCCCCGCCGCCAGCCTCCTGTCGGCGTGGACCGTTCGACTCACGAACCCGGCGGCGCCGGGCAGTCCCCCTGCTGCTGGCAGAACTGCAGCGCGCGGCGCTGCTGTTCGGCGTCGAACTCCGGTGGCGGGCGGGCGATGGCGGACTGGATCTGGTCGCGGCCATTGGTGAGTTTGTGCAGGCCCTTGGCCGCGGCCATCAGCCCGTAGTTGATGCCCATGAAAAGGTAGCCACCACTGAGGCTGACCTGTTCGGGCGTGGGCGGCTCGCTCCAGGATTTGCTGAAACGGTTGGGCGCAGGTGCGACCGGACTCTTGAAGCGGTACAGGTCCAGCGGCTGCTCGTCCTCGGGCTTGAGCGCCCGCACCTCTTCCAGGGTGGTGACCTTGTCCTGCGCCGGCGTTGGCGGAGCCGGCGGCGCGATGGGGGGCGCCACCCCGGCGGTTCCCGGTAACGCCGGTGCGGACGGCGGCGTCTGCTGCGCCTGCGCCGCCCCTGCCAACAGCAGGCCGGCCATCATCGCCTGCCATCCACGTGTTGCCACCATCATCCACGTCCGCCTGTTCCGCCGAGCGCGCAGGATACGGCGGCGCGGCTTCAGATTTTGTTGGTGGATGCCCGGCCCTGTTCAGCGTAGAAAACAAATCCGTCTCACACGCTGAGATCGGGGTGTGTTTCCATGCCGCTCCTTTGACCGGCAGTTGCGTGCATGGCGTTCTCCCTCGCTCCCCGCACCGAAGCCAGCGAACGGGCGCTGGCAACCACCGATGGCCTGCCTTCGCGTGACGGCTCGCTGCTGGGCCAGCGCCTGGCCCGGCGCTACAAGGACCGGGTGACCGGCAGTTTCACCCTTCCGGGCCGCGAAGGCAGTTACGCGCCGATTCCCGATGACGTGCCGGAGGCGCTGAAAGCCGCATTGAAGGCGCGCGGCATCGAGCAGCTGTACTCGCACCAGGCGCAGGCCTGGGACGCCAGCCAGCGCGGCGAGCACGTTGCCATCGTCACCCCGACCGCCTCTGGCAAATCGCTGTGCTACACGCTGCCGGTGGTAAGCGCGGCGATGCAGGGCAATGCCAAGGCCTTGTACCTGTTCCCGACCAAGGCGCTGGCGCAGGACCAGGTGGCCGAGCTGCTGGAGCTCAACCGGGCCGGCGATCTTGGGGTCAAGGCCTTCACCTTCGACGGTGATACGCCCGGCGATGCGCGGCAGGCGATCCGTTTGCATGGCGATATCGTGGTCAGCAACCCGGACATGCTGCACCAGGCGATCCTGCCGCATCACACCAAGTGGGCGCAGTTCTTCGAGAACCTGCGCTATGTGGTGATCGACGAGATCCACACCTATCGCGGTGTGTTCGGCAGCCATGTCACCAATGTGCTGCGCCGGCTCAAGCGCATCTGCGCGTTCTACGGCGTGCAACCGCAGTTCATCCTGTGCTCGGCCACCATCGGCAACCCGCATGCGCATGCCGAGGCGCTGGTGGAAGAGAAGGTGCATGCGATCACCGAGTCCGGCGCGCCGAGTGGACCCAAGCACGTGCTGCTGTGGAACCCGCCGGTGATCAACGCCGATCTGGGCCTGCGCGCCTCCGCCCGCTCGCAGGCCAACCGCATCGCCCGCATCGCGATCAAAAGCGGCCTGAAGACGCTGGTGTTCGCACAGACGCGCTTGATGGTCGAGGTGCTGACCAAGTACATGAAGGACATCTTTGACAACGACCCGCGCAAGCCGGCCCGCATCCGCGCCTACCGCGGCGGCTACCTGCCGACCGAACGGCGCGAGGTGGAACGGGCGATGCGCGCGGGCAGCATCGACGGCATCGTCAGCACCTCGGCGCTGGAGCTGGGCGTGGATATCGGTGCGCTGGATGTGGTCATCCTCAACGGCTACCCGGGCAGCGTCGCCGCCACCTGGCAGCGCTTCGGCCGCGCAGGCCGGCGTCAGCAGGCGGCGCTGGGCGTGATGGTGGCCAGCAGCCAGCCGCTGGACCAGTACGTGGTGCGACATCCGGATTTCTTCGCCAATGCCACGCCCGAACACGCACGCATCTCGCCGGACCAGCCGCTGATCCTGTTCGACCACATCCGCTGCGCCGCCTTCGAACTGCCGTTCCTGGCCGGCGAGCCGTTCGGGCCGATCGACCCGCTGGTGTTCCTGCAGGCGCTGGCCGAGACCGAAGTGGTGCACCAGGAAGGCGACCGCTGGGAGTGGATCGCCGACAGCTACCCCGCCAACGCGGTGAGCCTGCGCGCGGTGGCCGATGGCAACTTCGTGGTGGTGGACCGCAGCGACGGCAAGCAGCAGATCATCGCCGAGGTGGACTATTCCGCCGCCGCGCTGACCCTGTACGAAGGCGCGATCCACATGGTGCAGAGCACGCCCTACCAGGTGGAGCGGCTGGACTGGGACGGGCGCAAGGCCTACGTCACCCGCACGCACGTGGACTACTACACCGACAGCATCGACTTCACCAAGCTCAAGGTGCTGGACCGCTTCGACGGCAACGGCGCCGGTCGCGGCGATTCGCACCATGGCGAGGTGCATGTCGTGCGGCGTGTGGCCGGCTACAAGAAGATCCGCTACTACACCCACGAGAACATCGGCTACGGCCCGGTCAACCTGCCCGACCAGGAACTGCATACCACTGCGGTGTGGTGGCAGTTGCCGCAGGCAACCTTGCTGCGCAGCTTCGCGCAGAAGCAGGACGCGCTGGATGGTTTCCTCGGCGCGGCCTATGCGCTGCACATCGTCGCCACCGTGGCGGTAATGGCCGATGCGCGCGACCTGCAGAAAGCGGTGGGCAGCGGCGATGGCGCCTGGTTTGCAATCGCCGACCAGACCGGCCGCGGGCAGCTGCGTGGCAACGACGCCGGCGAGACCACGGTGGAACTGATGCAGAGTTTCGTACCCACGGTATACCTGTACGACAACTTCCCCGGCGGCGTGGGCCTGAGCGAGCCGCTGTGGCAGCGTCAAGGCGAACTGGTGACGCGTGCCCTGGAGCTGGTGGAGCGCTGTGACTGCAACGCCGGCTGCCCGGCCTGCGTGGGCCCGGTGCTGGCCGCGCAGGAAGAGGACAAGGGCCAGACACCGCGCTCGCTGGCGTTGACCGTGTTGTCGCTGCTCTCGGCCGAGCGTTGCGAGCAGGTGTGCGCCGTGATGGCCGACCCCGTCGATGAGGCCCTCGACCTGCTGCCATGAGCCTCAGCCTGGACAAGCTCAAAGCCCTGCGGAAACAGGCAGGGCATGTGGACAAGGCAGCGCTTGCGCCGTCTTCCGCAGGGGGGGTGGATGCAGCGGCGTCGCCCGCTTCCGCTTCTTCAACGGCGACATGGGACGCCCGAGATTCTTCGGAACCGGACAGCGGTGCGACGAGTGCAGACGCGGCGGTGGTAGATGTGTCGCCGCCATCGGCTGCGGAGAACGCCACTGTCTCTCCCATCGCAGCTGCCGCCACACCGCCATTGCGCTCGCCCGGCGCTACCGCAGCACGCGCGCAACAACCTCCAGCGGCGCCGCGCGAAACCTCGGTATTCGGCTGGGTGGAGCAGATCCAGCACAAAGCGGTCGCGGCACCGCGCGCGCCGGCCGCAACTTCCACGCGGCCAGCGGTGCACCGGCCGCAGGATGGCGACGTGTTGCGGCGCCTGCTCGCCACCCGCAAGCGCGCTGCCGGCGCTCCGTTGCGCGCCGAACCTGCGGGTCCGATTGATCGCGAGCTGCCGGGCAGCGAGATCGCGCCCGGCCTGCATCTGATCGAAGCCTTTCTGCCCCAGCCGATTCCCGCGCAGCCGCTGTCGCTGGCTTTCAGCAAGCGCCCCGATGAGGCGGTGGCGCCGCACGATCTGCTGTTCTTCGACACCGAGACCACCGGCCTGGCCGGCGGCACCGGCACCCGCGCCTTCATGATCGGCGCGGCCGACTGGCATCGTGATGCCGCGCGTGGTGAAGGCCTGCGTGTGCGCCAGCTGCTGATGGCCACGATGGCCGCCGAGAGCGCGATGCTGGAGCTGTTCGCCAGCTGGCTGGCGCCGTCCACCGTGCTGTCCAGCTACAACGGCCGCTGCTACGACGCGCCGTTGTTGAAGACGCGCTACCGGCTGGCACGGCGTGGCGATCCTATTTCGGCGTTGGACCATGTGGACCTGCTGTTCCCGACCCGCCGCCGTTATCGCGGCACCTGGGAGAACTGCAGGCTGGGCACCATCGAACGGCAGCTGCTGCAGATCGCCCGCGAGGATGACCTGCCCGGCTCCGAAGCCCCGGCGGCGTGGCTGGGCTATCTGCGCGGCGGCAGCGCGCGCAACCTGCGCCGTGTCGGCGAGCACAACCATCAGGACGTGGTCACGCTGGCGCAGCTGTTCCTGCGGCTGGTCGAAGAACAACGCAACGACGAAAGTCGGCATGAACTGGAAGCCCTCCGTTCATCTGCCGCAACAGTGTCTTGAGGACGTACTCCGTTGCCCGCATCGCTTCTTACCGTTACCTCTCGTTGCTCGCGGGAATCGTATCGGGAGCGGTGCTCACTCCTCGATAAGTGACTTGTCGCAGGCCGTACAGCTATGGATGACAACCAGCTGGCCCGTCACCTCGTCCTGATAGTCGGCTACCTGATATCCAGCCGGGTTATTGAAGTGGTTGATCGCGTGGAACCCATGTCCACCGATCTTGATCGTCTCATCATCGCCACGGCTGCGTGGGTCAACGTAGCTGTCGACGGCAATTACGGCCATCGCATCCGTTGAGGGACTCATGGCTTCCTCAGGACTGACATCTCCACGGAAAACAGATCTTCAGCTTTCCAGCGTTCATGAAAAGGGGTTCCCGGCCGCATACCCGGCACACCCACGCCATCCATATCATTTCGACCGTATTGCCTACGGGGGAAATAGACGTCAACAGCGCTTTCCGTTTCAATCTCGCCACCATCGACACCACCAATGAAACGCGTCGAAGTACTGCCGCCATCTGGATTTAGATCTATTCGCGCCTCGACAAAGCCGACGCGACATGGACCAAGACCAAAGTAGTCATGGTCCTCGAACAGGTCGGTATAGATCACACCGCGATAGGTATCGGCATCGACCTGTTGCAGTTCGAACGGCACGTTCTCCTTGATCCGCATCCGTGTACCGGCCATGCCCCCCAGATCCGGCAGACACGGGTCGGCCAGTTTCGTCTCGTACTGCATGAAGCCTTTGATCGAGGCGAATGGACCCGGCGCGTCTTTCAGCGTCACCGTCAGTTCGTACGCGGTGGGCGTGGGGTTGCGCTTGAGTTCGGGCTGCGGCGGCGCTCTATGCCTCACATCCGCGTAGGCACCTGAGGTGAAAGAGCCAACGCCGCATGCCGTAAACACACTGCTCAGCAGCAGCGCCCCAAGGATGCGAAGTATCGATTTCATCAGTCCTCCATGACGGGCAAGTTGATCCAAACGGGACGAAAGCAGAACGCCTTTGCGGAATCGGAACCAGACGCTTTCGACATCGGCATCCGAAAAGTCGGGGGGTGCAGCTGTTCCTGTGGACTACACCGTTGAGACGCACTGCCGGACAGCGATAGAGGCGATGAAATAGTGAATCGGCGCGCACCCGCCGTGCTATCGGCAAGCGCGCGCCCTCACATCGAAAGACGGGGTGCGCCCTGTTCCTGCTGTTGCATCTGTTGCGAAGGCGAAGCGGCCTGCCGCTTTTCAAAGAGCGCAGCACGCTCAAAAGACTGCTCCACGGCTGTGGCCACGGCTTCGGATGAACTCACCTGCACGCGCAGGTGCGCCGGGTCATTCAACGCGCCCTGGACAACGAACAGGTTGGGACCTGCGGCAGGAGCAGCGCCTCCCGTGCTCATCAGCACATGGTCGGCACGGGTGATGCCACCGGCCTTGGCCTCCGCGAACAGTCGCGCACTGGCGCGATCTGTCGCTGCGTCCGGGACCCGGTCAAGACTGGCATCCACCGCCCTCATGCCCTGCTGGATCTGCACGTAGAGCCCGTGATCCGGGTGTGCGGGATCGCGGGCATCAACGGATGCAGGCAATGCACAGCCGGTCTGTCGCAATGCCGCGGGCTGTTCCTGCATGTCACGTCCGGCGAACACGTTGCGGGCCCGGTCAACGACACCGTCGACAACGTTCCGTGGCAGCGCCAGTGTGTTGTGGAGCGTGGCCACGTCCGCGCGGTACTTGTCGATCATCGGCTTGTACTGTTCGTAGCGGGCGGCATTCTCAGCACCGGTGATCGAGCCGCCGATACCGAGATCATTGTCCGCGAGGAAGTTGCGGCTGTAGTGCGCCTCGACGCCAACGCCAGCCACTACGGCCAGCGGATTGCGTAGATCAGTGAAACGACGGTCATCGTTGGCGTACCCAGCCAACTCCAATGCTTGAATATCCTTCTGTGCGGCGTAAACACGGACTTCGCCGACATGCCGACTCGCAGCGCTCACAAAGTCGGTCGCACGCACATGGTTGATGATCTGGCTGCCCCCTTCATGCAGGTCGGCGGTCAGACCTGCAGCACCATAGGCGTTGAAGGTCTCACCGCGCAGGCCATAGCGGTAAGCGGTGATCTGCGCCAGCGTTCCACCAAGAGAATGACCAACAACTGAGAGTGGCATTGCTCCACAGGCTTCAGCATTGTTCTTCGCATATTCCAACGCGAACTCTGTTGCGTTCATCGCAGCTTTGGCCTGGCTGTTCGCTCCAAACATCACCATTCCACCGTCGGCGATAAGACCATCCTTGACCAGTTGCTTGTCGAACTCGGTGCCGCGGTGGGCAAGGATCAGCTCACCGGTCTGCAGGCTTTCATACAGAACTCCCTGATAGCCGGATTCATCATCGAAGCGCCTGACAACCTTGATCCTGTGTCCATCAAGATCAAACCATTCTTCTTCTTGACGCGGCTTCGCCGCCTCATACACATCTACGGCCAACCTGGAATTGATGGTCGTGTCCATGCCCGGTCAGTTCCGCTTATGGGCAACAAGCTCGATGCCGAAGAGATCTTTCCCATCCACTCTGGCGCGCATCTGGGTTCCTTCCCGGAATGAAGGAACAGATGCGCCACCGAACGTCCCTGCGGGATACTGACGCTTCAGAAATCCCGAATGCATGGGAGTCTGCTTCTGGATTTCATCCAGCGACAGGTATTCAACAAATGCGCTTTCGGTCGTCGCTCCGGTTGGCCGCAACTCCACCCTTGCTGCTACAAGGCCCACATGGCAGCTCCCCAGACCAAAGTAATCGTGGTCCTCGAACAGATCGGTATAGATCACACCACGATAGGTATCGACATCGACCTGTTGCAGTTCGAACGGCACGTTTTCCTTGATCCGCATCCGCGTACCGGCCATGCCCCCCAGATCCGGCAGACAGGGATCGGCCAGTTTCGTCTCGTACTGCATGAAGCCTTTGATCGAGGCGAATGGCCCCGGCGCGTCTTTCAACGTCACCGTGATTTCGTACGGGGTGGGCGTGGGGTTGCGCTTGAGTTCGGGCTGCGGCGGCGCCCTGTGTTTTACATCCGCGTAAGGATTGGATGCGATCGGGTCAGACATCGAACGTGCTCCGCATGCGGTGCCGATACCGGCCAGGAACAGTGCCATAACGGATAGAGAAATCGGCTTCATCGGTCCTCCATGACACGTAAGTGGAGCCGATTGTGCCGCAGATGGAATTCGGCGATTTCACCGCACGCCGGCACAAACGACTGTTGCCGAAGATTCGCAGACCAGACCCCTCTTTACCGTGACCGGCGGCCACTTTCGCCGAAAATGGAAAGGCCGCGCAGCAATGTTGCGCGGCCCGGGGCATGATCGGCCGGTCAGCCGCTGACCGGTTTGGCCAGGCCCTCGCGGATGACGTGCTGGATCAACTGCTCGGCCTCGCGCTCGGCGCGGGCACTGGCTGCGGCCTGCTGCTTGCCCAGTGCAGCCTGTCGCGTGCCCAGCGCCGCCTGCTGTCGGGCAAGACGTTGCATTTCCTCACGCAGCGCCGGGGTGTCTAGCTCGGCACGGGCCTGCTCGGCCTTGCGACGGGCCGCTTCGACGGCGCTGCGTATGGCCTCGGTGCTGTCATCGCTGCGTAGCGCCAGCTGGGCATGTTGCGCGGCCAGGGCACCGATACGCGCGCCGATTTCGCCCATGCGTGCACCGATTTCCCCTTGCCGCTCGCCCAGCTTGCCTTGCTGTTCACCCAGCTGGCCCTGTGCCTCACCCAGGCGCGCGGTCTCCGCATACAGCTGCTGGAAGCGTGTCAGCGTGGCGGCGTCACGGACCACGTACTGCTTGCCGTCGCGGCGCAGCCAGAGCACGCCGTTGCCGTCGTCCAGCTGCTGTGCGTGGCGTAGATCCGCGACCGAACCATTCATCACGTTGTAGTCCCCCTTCAGCAGTACATAGCCATCACTGCGGGGTTGGCTGGAGAGATGGAGCACGCCCTGCGTCTTCACTGGTGCCGCGGGAGGAGCGGACGGCATCGTCGGTGCCGCCGGCATCGCCGGCGCGGGCAGGGCTTTGGGCATGGCCGGCATGACAGGCGCGGGGGGGGCAGGTGGCGCAGCAGGGGGAGCGGGCGGCGGGGGAGGTGCGGGCGGAGCCGGCATCGCCACCAGCCGCAGCGGTGCCACGCCGACCAGCGCGACGACGGCAAGAATCAGCACCGCGCCGGCGCGCGGGAAAGATGGGGTGTCCTGCAACATGAGCAATCTCCGCTTCAGACTGAGGAAGCTGGGCGAGGCACTGGCCAATCCAGCGCCGGGACGTGGAGCGACGCCCAATTGCAGCAGCAGGCGTCCGTAGTGGTGGCGGCAGTGGCGATTCCCGGCAACCACGGCGGCGTCCACCGCCGCTTCGCGGGCAATGCCGTATTCGCGGGCGGCCAAGTGGACCAGCGGGTGGAAGAAGAACAGGTGCTGGGCCAGTGCCGGCACCAGGCCCAGCCACAGGTCGCGGCGTTGCAGGTGGACCAGCTCGTGGGTCAGCGCCATGTCCAGCTGGTCATCGTCCATGCGCTGCAGGCCACGTGCCGGCAGCAGCAGGACCGGATGCCACGGCCCGATCAGCTGCGGCGAATCGATGGCCGTGCTGAGCATCAGACGCGGTGCGCGGCGCAGGCCATGGGCAGCGGCGGCGAGTTGCAAGGCGGCACCGAGCTTGTGGTCGCGGCACGGCTGGGCATGACGCAGCAGCGCACGGCTGCCGCGCCAGGCAGTGAACGTGCGCCATACCATCACCGCAACGCCGCCCCCCCACAACGCCATCAGCACCAGCGACCACGACCAGCCGCTGTCCACCGGCAGGGGCTTCATCACGATCAGCGGCGTGGCTGCAACCGTCGGAGCGGCGGCCTGCGCCTGCTGCACCACCGTCACCATTTCTATTGCAGGCAGTACCGGCAGTTCCAGCGGTGCGACCCAGAACACGCCGACCACCGCCTGCAGCGCCACCAGCCACCACAGCGCGCACTGGGTGCTGGCCGGCAGCCGCCGCACGCAGCGGCACAGCAACCACACCAGGCCCGCCAACAGGGCGGTCTGCACGCTGGTGGCCAGCAAGCGGCTGCCCAACAGTTCGAAGGTGGAATCCATGATTCAGTCCTCCCGGCGCTGCGACTGCAGCTTGCTGACCAGCGCTTCCAGTTCGGCCAGTTCGTGGTCGCTGACCTCGGCTTTCTGCGACATCCATGCCACGAACGGCGAGATCGATCCCTGCAGGGTCTTCTCGACAAAGCTGCCGACCGCACCGCTGACCACGTCCTGCTGCCCGGTGGTGGTGGTGTAGCGGTATACACCGGCGTCGTGCTCACGCTGCAGGTATCCCTTGGTGCGCAGGCGCTCCATCATCGTCAGCACGGTGGAACGGGCCAGCCCGCGGGCCTCCCCAAAGCACGCCGCCACCTCGCCGACGCTGGCCGGTTCGTTCTCTCCGATGTACTGCAGCAGGGCCAGTTCCTGGTCCCCGATGGTCTTGCGGCGCATGGCCGTCTCCGTGACTACATGTGTCGTCACGGTAGGCCTGACTACAAATGTCGTCAATAGCCCGGTCGGCACCCTGACCCCTGTCGGGCTGAATGCTTCAGCTGACGGCGCTGTCGATCCGCCAGCGCGCGAACTCGCGCTCGAACTCGGCCAGGCTCAGCATGCCCATACAGGCATGGGCGCCAATCGGCAGCCCTTCCCCGCGGGCGAAGCGGCGCGCCAGCAGCACCGCGGCGAAGGTGGGAATCTCCGGGCCGTGCAGCATCGGCGCGGTCAGGTCCCAATGGACGGTGTGCTGCAAACCACCGCGTTGGCCGCGCAGGGTGATGCGCATACCGCTAAGGTCCGTGCCGAAACGGTCGAACCAGCGTCCGGCGCGCGCGAACACCCCGGCCAGCGCTTCCATCGGCAACGGCAGGCCGTGACTGCGCAGCCACGCCAGCGCGGCCAGACAGCGCGACAGCAACGGCAGTTCCAGCGCGGCACGAAAACGCACCGTCGCCACGCCCGGATAGCGCTGCACCAGCAAGGTGTGGTCGGGCACATCGCAGGGCGAGGCCAGACGCGGGCCGATGCGCGCAAAGCGCACCGGCTGCGGCTTGGCCCACCCGATACGGGTCTGCCAGCGCCCATCGATCCAGCAGTCGAACGGCCTGCCGCAATAGGACAACACCGCGCGCACCGTGGCGATGCCCAGCGGCGTGGCCTGCGCCGGCGCGATCACCATGTCGATGCTGTGCAGCTGTTCGAACTGCGGCGCCAACGCATCCACCACCGCACTGGACAGCGCCGGCAACGTGCTGGCGCCAGTGATCGCGCAGCACTGCATCCGCTGCGCAAGCGCGTCCAGTTGCCCGGGAAAGCCGGCGACAAACTCACGGCCATCGGCCAGATCGATGTAGTACATGCCGGCCCGCAGGCAGGCCTGCGCCACGTCGTAGCCCTGCCCCTGGAATGGCCCGGCGGTGTGGATGACCAGGTCCGCGCGCGTGCAGGCAAGCGTCGCTGCAAAATCCGCAGCCGCAGTATCCAATCGGCACAGCTCGATGTTCGCCAGATCCACTCCTGGCAGACGCGCGGCAGCCTGCGCCGGATTGCGACCTGCGGCGATCACCGTGATACCCGGCGTGATCGCAAGGGCGCGCACGATGCGTGCTCCGAAGTGGCCATAGCCGCCCAGTACCAGTACCCGGCAGCGTTCCTGCGCTGACATCGCCATCTCCGGAAGTGAAGGCCCGATTATCGGCAGCGCAGCAGGCCTTTGTCAGGTGACCGCCAACCGGGGCGTCCGTATGCCTACGTTCGAGTCGCGAATGCCCCGCATCGCCGGCCTGCGTGCGCGCCCGGTGAGCCATCTGCGGAACAGCACCGCCGGGCTTTTCATCAACCGCTTACGCCAGCGGCGGCAGGCTGTAGGCAACTGCCACACCCGGAGTCGAACATGTCACGCATCCTTGTTGTCGTCGGCATCAGTGCGATGGCGCTCAGCGCCTGCAGCAGCACCCCGGTCGCGTCGGTGGAACCCATCGACGGGGTGATTTCCGGGCAATGCCACACCGATAGCGTGCGCGGCGCAGTGGGCCTGGCGGCGGCACCGGGAACGGTGGAACGCGCACGCGTGGACAGCGACAGCCTGGGCGTCAGCGTGGTCCGCGGGCAGCGCGGGCGCAATGACGCCAACGTGGGTGCCAGCGCTGGCGGTGACCATCTGACCATCGAGATCGGCCCCACCAACAACATCACCGCGCTGCGCTGCGGATGACCCGCCGTTTTGCAGCGCGACAGTACACATCCGGACGCAGACGATATGCTGGGGACGTCCAACAACGTTCTGGAGTTCCGATGCAGTTTCCGTCCACGACGCGCCGCTCCGCCGCGCTGATTGCCGCCACTTTCTCGCTCGTGTTGCTGGGCGCGTGCTCGGGCCCGGCCGCGGAAGAGCAGGACCAGGCGCTGGACCAGGCCCAACAGGCCGCCGCCGCCGCTGCCACCGCCGAAGCCGCCACGCCTCCGCCGGTGGGCAGCTGCGATGCCAGCCAGGTGCAGGGGCTGGTCGGCCAGACCTGGTCGGAGGCGATGCAGGCCCAGGCCAAGAATGATGCCGGCGCCAGCGAGGTCCGCGTGCTCAAGCCCAACCAGCCGGTCACGATGGAGTTCATCGGCGAGCGCCTGAACATCGAGCTCGATGAAAAAGGCCTGGTCAGCGGCGTGCGTTGCGGCTGAATGGAAACCCGCCAAAGCCTTGTCCCACAAGGTTTTGGTTGCGTCCGCAACGATGTATTGCGGCACTGCAGCATCTGTGATCTAGTCGATGCCATCCGGTGGCCTCAAGGTGCGCTCCAGGGATTGAGCGCGAGGCGAGTGTCGCCGCTCACCTGACATCGTCAAGAGGCACACATGGCAGTCCGAACCCCGCAAGGGCTTTACGACCCGCAAGACGAACGCGACGCCTGTGGCTTCGGCATGGTCGCCCAGCTCGATGACCAGCCCTCGCGCCTGCTGGTGGATACCGCCATCGCCGCCCTGTCGCGCATGACCCACCGCGGTGGCGTCGCCGCTGACGGGCTCACCGGTGACGGCTGCGGCCTGCTGCTGCGCAAACCCACCGTGTTCCTGCGCCAGCTGGCCGAAGAAGCCGGCATCGCGCTGGGGCCCAATTTCGCCGCCGGCGTGATGTTCCTGCCGCACGACGCCGATGCCGCACAGCGCTGCCGTGACGAACTCGATGCCCAGCTGCGCCACGCCGGCTGCCATCCGCGCGGTTGGCGTGAGGTGCCCACCGATGACAGCGTTTGTGGCCAGCTGGCGCGCGACACGCTGCCGAAGATCGAGCAGGTGTTCGTCGATGCCGACATCGAGCAGAGTGCCGAACAGTTCGCACTGGCGCTGTTCATGGCCCGCCGTCGCAGCGAACAGGCGCTGCGCGATGTCGCCGACTATTACGTCACCACCCTCAGCGCCGAAGCCATCAGCTACAAGGGCATGGTGCTGCCGGACAAGCTGAGCACCTTCTACCCGGACCTGCAGCGCCATGAACTGGCCTCCAGCGTGGTGGTGTTCCACCAGCGCTTTTCCACCAACACCCTGCCACGCTGGCCGCTGGCCCATCCGTTCCGCCTGCTCGCCCACAACGGCGAGATCAACACCATCGAAGGCAACCGCCGCTGGGCGCAGGCGCGCAGCAAGGTGTGGAAGACGCCGAAGTTCGACATCGCCGAGCTCGACCCGGTGATCTCGATGCACGGCTCCGATTCGCAGAGCATGGACAACATGCTGGAGCTGATGGTGGCCGGTGGCATGGAGCTGATCCAGGCGCTGCGCATCCTGGTACCGCCGGCAACCCAGTCGCTGGAATTCAAGGATGCCGATCTGGCCGCGTTCTACGAGTTCTATGGCTTGAACAGCGAACCGTGGGATGGCCCGGCCGGCATCGTCGCCTGCGATGGCCGCTATGCCGCCTGCACCCTGGACCGCAACGGTCTGCGCCCGGCGCGCTGGCTGCTGACCTCCGACCGCCACTTCCTGGTCGCCTCCGAAGCCGGCGTCTGGGAAGTGCCCACCGAGCGCGTGGTGCGCAAGGGCAAGCTCGGTCCGGGCCAGATGATGGCCATCGATCTCAAGCGTGGCGACCTGCTCGATTCGGACGCCATCGACCGCATCAACCGTGCACGTGCGCCGTACAAGCAATGGCTGCACCAGGGCGTGACCTACCTGCAGACCGAGCTGATCGATCCGTCACTGGCCGAGGAGCCGTTCGACGAAGCCACGCTGCGCAGCTACCACAAGCTGTTCCAGCTCACGACCGAGGAACTGGAACAGGTGCTGCGGCCGCTGGCCGAAACCGGCCAGGAAGCCACCGGCTCGATGGGCGATGACACGCCGATCGCCGTGCTCAGCCGCCACACCCGTCCGCTGTACGACTACTTCCGCCAGGCTTTCGCGCAGGTCACCAACCCGCCGATCGATCCGCTGCGTGAAGAGTGCGCGATGTCGCTGACCACCCAGCTCGGCAAGGAGACCAACATCTTCCACGCCGGTGCGGAGACGGTGAACCACGTCATCCTCAACTCGCCGGTGCTGAGCCAGCGCAAGCTGCGCCAGTTGCTGAAGATGGAGCAGTACGTCGCGCGCAACCGCCTGATCGACCTGTCCTACAGCGTCGAGGAAGGGCTGAAGGCCGGTATCGAGCGCATCTGCGCGCAGTGCGAACAGGCCGCGCGCGAAGGCATGGTGATGCTGCTGCTGTCCGACCGCTACCCGGTCGCCGACCGGCCGATGGTGCATGCACTGCTGGCCACCAGCGCCGTGCATCACCATCTGTCCAAGGTTGGCCTGCGCTGCGACGTCAACCTGATCATCGAGACCGGCACCGCCCGCGATGCGCACCATATGGCGTGTCTGCTGGGTTTTGGTGCGACCGCGGTATATCCGTATCTGGCCTACCAGACGCTGTTCGACCTGGGCCGGCGCGGCATCCTGCAGTTGAAGAAGGGCGGTGAGGTCTCGCAGATCGGCCGCAGCTACCGCAAGGGCATCTACAAGGGCCTGAGCAAGATCATCTCCAAGATGGGCATCTGCACCATTGCCAGTTATCGCGGCGCGCAGTTGTTCGAGATCGTTGGCCTCGACCCGGACGTGGTTGAACTGTGCTTCCCGGATACCGCTGCCCGCATCGGCGGCGTGGGCCTTGCACGTCTGGATACCGAAGCACGCGAGCTCACCGTGCGTGCCTGGAACGATCTGGCGCAGCCGGAAGTAGGCGGCCTGCTCAAGTACGTGCACGGCGGCGAGTACCACATGTACAACCCGGACGTGGTGATGACGCTGCAGCGCGCATCACGCACCGGCGATGCCGAAGACTGGCGCAAGTACATGGATGCGGTGCATTCGCGCCCGACCTCGGCGCTGCGCGATCTTCTGCAGCTCAAGCCGGCAGCAACGCCGGTGCCGTTGGATGAAGTGGAACCGGCCGAAGCACTGTTCAAGCGTTTCGACACCGCCGCCATTTCCTTGGGCGCACTTTCGCCGGAAGCGCATGAGGCGCTGGCGATTGCGATGAACCGCCTCGGCGGCCGCTCCAACTCCGGCGAAGGCGGCGAAGATCCCGCCCGCTATGGCACCGAGAATCGCTCCAAGATCAAGCAGGTGGCCTCCGGTCGCTTCGGCGTCACCGCCGAATACCTGGTCAATGCCGAAGTGCTGCAGATCAAGGTCGCGCAGGGCGCCAAGCCCGGCGAAGGTGGCCAGCTGCCCGGCCACAAGGTCAACGAGCTGATCGCGCGCCTGCGTTACGCCAAGCCCGGCATCGGCCTGATCTCGCCGCCGCCGCACCACGACATATATTCGATCGAAGATCTGGCGCAGCTCATCTACGACCTGAAGCAGGTCAATCCGCAGGCGCTGGTGTCGGTGAAGCTGGTCTCGCATGCCGGCGTCGGCACCATTGCCGCGGGCGTGGTGAAAGCCGGTGCCGACCTGATCACCGTGTCCGGCCACGACGGCGGCACCGGTGCTTCGCCGATCAGTTCGATCCGCTATGCCGGCGTGCCGTGGGAGCTGGGCGTGGCCGAGTCGCACCAGGCACTGGTCGGCAACGACCTGCGCAGCCGCACCATCCTGCAGACCGACGGTGGCCTGAAGACCGGCCTGGATGTGGTCAAGGCTGCACTGCTGGGCGCCGACAGCTTCGGCTTCGGCACCGGGCCGATGATCGTGCTCGGCTGCAAGTACCTGCGTATCTGCCACCTCAACAACTGCGCCACCGGCGTCGCCACCCAGGACGAGCGCCTGCGTGCCGGCTACTTCACCGGCCTGCCGGAACGCGTGGAGAACTTCTTCCGCCTGTTGGCCGGGGAAGTGCGCGAGTGGCTGTCGTATCTGGGCGTGCGTTCGTTGGATGAAATCGTCGGTCGCACCGATCTGCTGCAGCAGCTGGAAGTGTCGCCGCGCGAAGGCGTCAAGGTCGATCTGTCGCGCCTGCTTGCGCCTGCGCATTACGACGGCGCGCATTGCGCCGCGCAGCGCCTGTACCAGTCGCCGGACAGCCTGGCCACGCAGATGGACAACCTGCTCGCCGATGCCATCGCCAACAAGCAGGGCGGCGAGCACCGCTTCCTGATCCACAACACCGACCGCTCGGTGGGCACGCGTCTGTCCGGCACCATCGCCCGCGCATATGGCAACCACGGCATGAGCGAAGCGCCGTTGAACCTGCGCTTCCGCGGCACTGCAGGCCAGAGTTTCGGCGCGTTCAACGTCGGCGGCCTGAACCTGGAAGTGGAAGGTGAAGCCAACGACTACGTGGGCAAGGGCATGGCCGGCGGTCGCCTGGTGGTACGCCCACCGCGCGGCGCCCGCTTCGAGGCGCGCAATACCGCCATCATCGGCAACACCTGCCTCTATGGCGCCACCGGTGGCGAGCTGTTTGCCGCAGGTCGCGCAGGCGAACGCTTCGGCGTGCGCAACTCCGGCGCGCTGGCGGTGATTGAAGGCGCCGGCGACCACTGCTGCGAATACATGACCGACGGTGTGGTGGTGGTGCTGGGCAAGGTCGGCCTGAACTTCGGCGCCGGCTTCACCGGTGGCCTGGCCTATGTGCTCGACGTCGACCGTGACTTCGTCGACCGCTACAACCATGAGCTGATCGACATCCACCGCATTTCGGCCGAAGGCTTCGAGAACTACCGGCAACACCTGCACACCCTGATCGGCCGTCACCGCGAGTTGACCGGCAGCATCTGGGCGCAGCAGATCCTCGACGAGTTCCGCGACTACGTCGGCAAGTTCTGGCTGGTCAAACCCAAGGCCGCCAGCATCGAGTCGCTGGCCGAGTCGCTGCGCCGCGCGGCCTGATCTGGCGTCGGTACGGACACGCCCCGCGTCGACGCATCCAACCGTTGTGCCTTAGCCAATGCTTCCCGCAGACGGGAAGCTCGCCCGGAATCTTCCATGAGCCGCAAGCAAGCCTTCCAGTTCCTCGATCTGCCCCGCACCATGCCGCAGCGCATTCCGGTGGAATTGCGCACCTCCGGCGATTGGGGCGAGCTCTACGGCAAGTTCGACAAAGCCGATGCGCAATACCAGGCCGGCCGTTGTCTGGATTGCGGCAACCCGTACTGCAGCTGGAAGTGCCCGGTACACAACGCCATCCCGCAGTGGCTGCAGCTGGTGCAGGAGGACCGCATCCACGAGGCGGCGACGCTGTGCCATTCCACCAACCCGCTGCCGGAAGTCTGTGGTCGCGTCTGTCCGCAGGACCGCCTGTGCGAAGGCAGCTGCACGCTGGAGGAATTCGGCGCGGTCACCATCGGTGCGGTCGAGAAGTACATCGTCGATACCGCGCTGGCCACCGGCTGGAAGCCCGATCTACACGCGGTCAAGTGCACCGGCAAGCGCGTGGCGGTTGTCGGTGCCGGCCCGGCGGGGCTGGCCTGCGCCGATCGACTGGCACGGGCGGGCGTGCAGGCGGTGGTGTTCGACCGTTACGAGAAGATTGGGGGCCTGCTGCAGTTCGGCATCCCCAGCTTCAAGCTGGACAAGAGCGTGATCGACCGCCGCCGCGCGATCCTCGACGGCATGGGCGTGCAGTTCCGCCTGGGCGTGGAGATCGGCCGTGACATCAGCATCGAGCAGCTGCAGGCCGACTACGACGCGGTGTTCCTCGGCACCGGTGCCTACCGTTACACCGACGGCGGCCTGATCGGCCAGGATCTCAAGGGCGTGCTGCCGGCGTTGCCGTTCCTGGTGCACAACAGCCGCATCGTCAGTGGCGATGATCCGCAAGGACGGCCGATCGCCGGCTGGGAAGACCAGATCGCCCTGCCCGACCTCAACGGCAAGCGCGTGGTGGTACTCGGCGGCGGTGACACCGGCATGGACTGCGTGCGCAGCGCGATCCGCCTGGGCGCGGCCAAAGTGACCTGCGCGTATCGCCGTGATGAAGCCAGCATGCCGGGCTCGGCACGCGAGGTGGCCAACGCCCGCGAAGAGGGCGTGCGCTTCCTGTTCAACCGCCAACCGTTGGCGATCGAGGCCGGTGCTGACGACGAAGTGATCGGCGTGACCGTGGTCGAAACCGGGCTGGGCGCCCCCGATACCAACGGCCGCCGCAACGCCGTGCCCATCGAGGGCAGCGAGTCGCTGCTGGAAGCGGATGTGGTGATCATCGCCTTCGGCTTCTCGCCGACGCTGCCGGAGTGGCTGGCAGCCCAAGGCGTACAGGCCAGCAGCAACGGCCGCATCATCGCCGGCGGCAGCTCCCTGCTGCCCTACCAGACCCACAACCCCCGGCTGTTCGCCGGCGGGGATGCGGTGCGGGGTGCCGACCTGGTGGTGACAGCCGTTGCCGAAGGCCGGGACGCAGCGCAGAGCATCATCGCCCTGCTGCAACGCTGACACACGCTCTACACTCAGCGCTCCCCATCCGGAGAAGTCCCCGCAATGCGTATCGGTCTGGCGGCCAACCGCCTGCATCATGAAGGGGCCGATTCGGCCCTGTTCCGCTGGCTGCGCGCGTGCGAAAACGGCATCCGCGAGCTCGGCGTGGAGCTGCACGCGGTTGGTCGCACCTATGACGCCATCGCCAGCACCCGGCCGCTGGAGAACTATCCCGCCCTCAAGCGCTACCCTTACGGCCGCGAGGGCGGGCTGATGAAACTGGTGGCCGAAGTCGTCGGCATGGGCACACCGGAACGGACTTTGGACGGCGCCATCTACCTGATCGACCCGGTCGACCCGTCTTCGGTATTCCCCGAAGCCATCGCCTTGAAACGCCAGTGCGTGATCCACGGCAAGCCTTTCATCTCCACCGTGGCCACTGCGCGGGACTGGATCGAGATGGAGCGGATGCATGCGGGCTTTTCCGCCGATCCCGGTGCGGACGATCTGTATGACTTTGCCAATCAGACGCTGGCTCTGATTGCACACGACGCGCGCAAACCGCAGATGCTGGACTTCGCCGCCGAACATTTCGAGGTGCTCTCGCAGTTCGCCCAGCGCATCGGCACCGGCACCACCGGCCAACGTTTGAACGAGCTGGCGTGGAGCCGCGGCTGGCCGCGTGACCAGGAGTGGATCCAGCGCTTCCAGAGCGGGCCGCTGGGTGGCGACGCGCAGATCGCCGACCGGGTGTTGGAGCACCGCTGCCAGCGTGCGATTTTCTTCGAGGACCCACACGTGGCGCGTCAGCACGAGGCGGACATCCAGCTGCTGGAGCGTGCGGTGACGACGGTGACGGACGAGGCGGTGTGCATCACCGCCCCGGGTATTGCTTCTCGCTGGGCGCATGCGGTGTTGATGCGGCAGCGGGCGCGCTGAACGCCATTTTCTGGCGGCTGTCCCCAAGCCCGGCCGCTGCCGGG